>CAZPBG010000007.1:0-40458 GCA_964584885.1 uncultured Vampirovibrio sp. | reverse complement strand
TTCTGACCTCACCATTAGTGGTGTAACTTTGACATTTTATAAAGTGCAGAATTTTATAAGATAACAAATTATTAAGTCGATATTTACTAATCTTTTATGTTTATTGTATCATATATCTTATATTGGAGGATTTAAGAGTAATGTCAATAGCTTTGGAACAAAAACAGGGATTAATTGCCGGTGATGGTCTTTTACCGGTAAAAATGGCGCAATATGCAAAAGAAAATGGATTTGATGTTATAGCAATTTCGCTTTCAAACGATAATTATGCGCAGTTAAAAAAATATTGTTCTAAAGTTTATTCTTTTTGTCCGGGTGAAGTTCAGAAAATTGAAGACACCTTGAAATCAGAGGGTGTTAAACAAATTACTTTTCTTGGAAAAGTTAGTAAAACAATTCTCCTAAAACGTCCTAAATTCGATGCAAGAGCTGTTGAATTCGTTAAAAATGCAATTAGGCTTAATGATGACAAAGTTATGCTTATGATTATTGAAGAATTGGAAAAAATCGGAATAACTATTCTTGATCAAACTCTTTTTATCAAAAATTTGATGATTCCGTCAGGTGTTTTGGGTAAAGTTCAACCAACTCCAACTCAAGTTGAAGACGTTAACTACGGTTACTGGTTGGCTAAAGAAAGTGGAAAGCTTGATATCGGGCAATCTGTTATTATCAAAGATAAAATGATAATGGCGGTTGAAGCAATTGAAGGTACTGATAAATGTATTAAAAGAGGTTGCAAAATCGCAAAGAAAAATTCTAGAGTTATAAAAGTTGCAAAACCGCATCAAGACAAGAGGTTTGATATTCCTGCAATCGGGTTAAGAACTCTTAAAACTATGCATAAATATAAAGCGGATTTAATTGCTGTTGAAGCCGGTGAAACAATCATTGTTGATCAAGAAGAAGTTATTAAATACGCAAATAAACATAATATTGTAATAATGGCAGTTTAGTGTATGAAGAAAATTTTTGTTATAACAGGTGAATACTCCGGTGACATTCATGCCGGTCGTGTTGTTGAAATTTTAAAATCACAAAACCCTAATATCGAAATTCAAGGTATTGGTGGTGATAATCTGAAAAATGCAGGAGCAACTCTTTTTTGTGACCATTCAAAGATGTCAGCTTTTGGATTTAATTTCAAAATGGCAGTTGAGCACCTTCAGTTAGAAAAAAATGTTTGTGAATACATTTTGGATGAGTACAAGCCTGATTTAGTACTTTTAATAGATTACGGAACTTTTAATCTAAGAGTCGCAAAACGTCTAAAAGGCAAGGGAATAAAAGTTTTTCATTATATTCCGCCACAGGTTTGGGCAAGTAGAAAATGGCGAATTAAAGGTATAAAAAAATACGTAGATAAAGTATTATGCATATTTCCGTTTGAAGTTGAAATGTATAAAAAAGAGGGGATTGATGTACATTTTTGTGGTCATCCTCTTGTTAAGCAATTACCTGAAAAAGCCGATAGAGATGCGTTTTTTGAAAAACACGGTTTAGATAAAAACAGACCGCTTGTATCAGTTTTTCCGGGCTCTCGTCCGATTGAGTTGTTTTATTTAGCTGATAATTTTATTAAGTCTGCAAAATTACTACAAAAACATCATCCGGAATTACAGATTTGCATATCACATGCGCCAAATTTAAGTGATAAAACTTTCGATAAGTATATAAAAGATACCGATTTTAAAATTATTAAAGGGGAAAACCACGCATTGCTAAGTGTTTCTGATTCTTTGATATTGGCATCCGGAACGGTTGCATTAGAAGCATCTTTGTACAAAACCCCAATGATTATTGGCTATAGAGGACCTTGGTTTATATACTTGATTTATCTGTTGGTGAGATGTATTAAAAAAGTGTCTTTGCCAAATATAATCACCGGAAAAGATATTGTTCCGGAGCTTATTCAGGCAAAATTTAATGTTGATAATATTTGCTATGAAACAGAGCGTTTGTTATATGATAAAGAGTACAGAGCAAAAACTATTGACGATTTGGGCGGAGTAAAAGAATGTCTGACTGATAAATATTCTGCACAAGAAGTTGCAAACTGTATTTTAGACACATTAGCTGATTAAATACATCGTATCTGTGGTAAAATAATAACGCAGAAAACAAATACAAGAGGATGAATAGGAGGGATAAATAGAAGTGCTTATTAACAAAAAACTTTTATCGGCCGTTCTTTTACTATTTATCACATCTTCTTGTTCTTTTGCAGAAGATGGTTTAAGAACCATGTTTTTGAAAAACCAAACAGTAATTTGTGGAATTAATATTCGCAACTTTAATGCTAAAGATATTAATGGCAATGGAATAATTGATAATGACGAAGAAAGCGGAAATTTTATCAATGCAGTAGAGCGTTTGGATGAAATAAAATCTGTGGGAATAAATACTTTACACGTTTTACCGATTACACTTGTCGGAAAATTGAAGTCTTTAGGCACAGCCGGTTCATTGTATGCAATGGCTGATTTTGATACCATAAATCATCAATTGGTGGATTTGTCTTCTGAAATGACGCCTTTGGAACAAGCTCAGTTTTTTGTTGAAGAATGTCATAAAAGAGGAATTAAAGTTATAATCGATTTGCCGAGTTGTGGAGCGTACGATTTATTTCTGACAAATCCTGAATTGTTTATTAAAGATAAAAAACAACTTTCAATCGTTCCGACTGACTGGACTGATGTAAGACTTTTGAATACGGGTAAAGACGGAAGTCTTAATCAAGATGTAATGGATGCGCATAAAAGATTTGTAGACATGGTGCTAAATATTGGCGCAGACGGAATTCGTGCTGATGTTGCAACAATAAAACCTTTTGAATTTTGGAAAGAATTAATTAATTACTCAAGAGAACAAAATCCTGAATTTATGTATTTAGCGGAAGCTTCTGACTCTTGGAGAGAACCTCCAAGCAAGTATGCAGAATTCACACCTTATGACAAATTGCTTGAAGCAGGTTTTGACGGTTATTACGGAAGCTTTTTTAATCTAAAAGATTGGAAAACTTCGGAAGAATTTTTGGAACATATTAAATTTAATAAAAAGCTTTTGACATCGTATCCTGAAGCAAAAAGTGTTATTATGGCTTTTACTACTCATGATGAAGTAAGTCCGATTGTTTTAAAAGGCGAAAACCTTTCTATTATGATGAGTTGGTTGGAAGCAACTTTGCCGTTTAATCCGTATTTTATAGACGGATTTCAATTTGGTGATGATTATATTTATCCTTGGGCAAATACTAAGGCAAAATTTACAGAAACAGATGATGATTATTATTTTGTACATCGTGGTAAATTAGATATTTTTAATTATTCAAGAAAGCCTCAAGGAAATTCGGAATTAGTACAAGTAAACTTTAAAAAAGCGTTTCAATACAGAAAAGATAATCTTGATGTAATTACAAAAGGAACTTTTACTCCAATAAAAACGGATAAAACTTCAGTGTTTGCTTATTCAAGGAATTATCAAGGTAAAACAATTGTTGTAGTTGGAAATCTAGATTTTAAACATACTCAAAAAAGAGTTTGTGCAAAGGTTTCAGGCTTAAAAAAAGGACAAGTATTGAATATAATACATGGACAAGGCTTCTGTAAAACTCGTAAAAACAAAATGTTTGTTGATTTAGAAGCAGGTCAAATTAGAATTTTTGAGATATAGATGAGGAAAAAATAAATGCAAAGAATGGTATCAGGAATGCGTTCCACAGGGAAATTACACTTAGGTCATTATTTGGGAGTTATTGACAATTGGCTAAGACTCCAAAATGAATATGAATGTTACTTTTTTATTGCTGACTGGCATGCATTGACTACTAAATATGATAAGACTGAAAATCTAAAACAAGATGTTTTGGAAGTGGCAATGGATTGGTTAGCTAGTGGGATTGACCCTGAAAAATCAACAATTTATGTTCAATCACAAGTTCCTGAAATTGCAGAATTACATATTTATTTGAGTATGATTACTCCTCAAAACTGGGTTGAACGTGATCCGACCTTGAAAGATATGGCAAAAATCTTAAAAACAAAAGAGGGAATGGCATCACAAATAAATTATGGATTAATGGGTTATCCTGTTTTGATGTCTGCGGATATTATGATGTTTAATGCTGACTTTGTACCTGTTGGAATAGATCAGGTTGCTCACGTTGAATTAACTCGTGATATTACGAGAAGATTTAACAATATTTATAATACTGATTTCTTCCATGAAGCTCAGCCAAAATTAAACAAATGCTCTTTGATTTGTGGTTTAGACGGAAACAAAATGGGTAAATCTTTTAATAATGATATTAAGATTTCTGACACAGCAGAAGTAACTGCAAAAAAAGTTATGTCTGCAATTACTGATAGAAGCAGAATGAGAAAAGATGATCCGGGACATCCAAGTGATTGCGAAGTAGCGTTTAAATATTGGCAAATTTTTGGTTCTGAGTCTGAAATTGAAACCGTAAAATGTGAATGCGAAAAAGGTGCAAGAGGTTGCGCTGATTGCAAACGTCAGTTGGGTGCTAAAATCAATGAAAGATTTGCAGAAATTCGTGAACGCAGACGTTATTACGAAGAACATCCTGAAGTTGTTAAAAAAATCTTGGAAGAAGGTTCGGCAAAAGCTCGTGTTGAAGCTCAAAAAATTCTAAAAGAAGTTAAAAAATTAATAGGAATGTATGTTTAAACTTTTTTAGAATAAAACTCTTCTGTAAAAAGATTTTCAATATAACAAAACAATGGTTTTGTAGTAATAATAATTTGTTCGTGATAGAATGTACTTGAAAGTCGAATGGAGAGGAGTTTAATGGAAGATTCTTTATTAAAGTTAAAAAATACCAGCACTAAAGATGCTTTTAGATACGGATATCTTTTAAACAAGATGTTCCCATATATAAAAACTGTTTTAGGACGTTCAATATTACTTATTTTATTGGCAATTCCTTTAGGATTGTTGGACGGTGTTGTTGCGTTTTCACTAAGACCTTATATGGATTTTGTAGTAAATGGTAATGAAGCGCAAGTATTTGAGTTTCAAGGTTATACCATTCATTTACAAGCATTTTTTATAAAATTTATTCCGTTTGCAATTGTTATGTTCGCTCTTATACAAGGTCTTTTGAAATATCTTTGTAACTATTTGACTGAGTGGACAGGTAATACAATGTCAAATAATTTGAAGATTGATTTGTTCAAAAAATTGACAGCAATGGATACAAAATTCTATGACATCAATTCTTCCGGATTGATTTTGAGCAGATTCTTATCAGATCCGGATCAAGCTTCAAAAAAACTTATTGAAACAATCAAAACTTTTATTTTGTCAGCATTTGAGCTTGTTGCGCTTGTGTTTGTTTTATTGTTCAATTCTTGGAAACTTGCTATTATCGGTGTAGGAGTTATGGCAATTGCGATTACTCCGGTTACTCTTATCAGAAAGAAAATCAAGAAGGTTTCTAATGACACAATGGTTGTAGCCGGTGATATGACAACTAATTTTAATGAAACTTGTGCCGGAAATAAAATTGTTACAGCTTACAATTTGCAAGGTTCGCAAAATAATAAATTTGAAAAACAAGTAAAAAAACAGTTTAATTTGGCTATGTCATTGACAAAACGAGTTGGTTGGATGTCACCAATTATGTATTTTATTTGTTCAATTGGGATTGCAATCGTAATGAATTACGGAAATAGCCTTATTCTTTCAGGTGAAATGACAGCAGGAAGTTTTGCTTCATTTGTAACATCATTATTATTACTTTATAAACCTACAAAAACATTAGGATTAACTTTGACTAATTTGCAAGGTACTTTTGTTTCTATGGCTCGTGTATTTGAATTGTTTGATTTAATGCCGGAAATTGAGAATAAACCACATTCTTTAGAATTAAAAAATGTTGGTGTAGTTGATTTTAAACATGTAAATTTTGAATACCAAAAAGACATCCCTGTTCTAAAAGATTTCAATTTGTCTGTTAAACCGAATGAAACAATTGCATTAGTTGGAAACTCAGGTGGCGGAAAATCTACTGTAGTTAATTTAATCCCAAGATTTTATGATGTAAAAACCGGCTCAATAATGATTAACGGTATAGATATTCGTGAATATGATATTGTTAGCCTAAGAAATGCCATTTCTTTTGTATTCCAAGACAATTATCTTTTCTCAGGTACGATAAAAGAAAATATTCTTATGGGTAAACCGAATGCAACAGATGAAGAACTTGCACATGCTATTAAGATGGCTCACTTAGATGAATTTTTAGGTGCTTTGCCTGACGGAATTGATACAATTGTCGGCGAACGTGGCGCATCTCTTTCAGGTGGTCAAAGACAACGTGTTGCAATTGCAAGAGCACTTGTTAAAAATTCACCGATTGTAATATTGGATGAAGCGACTTCGGCTTTGGATAATGAATCAGAAGCTATTGTACAAAAAGCATTAGACAATTTAATGCAAAACAGAACTGTTTTTGTAATCGCTCACAGGCTTTCAACAATTCATAATGCAGATAGAATAGCTGTTCTTAATGAGGGTGAACTTGTTGAGTTGGGTACGCACGAAGAACTTATTAATAAACCCGATGGCAGATATAAATATTTATATGAAATGCAATTTGCGTAATAAAAATAATTTTAATTGAATAAAGGAGATAAAATGTACGGAATAATTTTAGCAGGAGGTTCTGGAAGTCGTTTATGGCCATTATCAAGAGAACTTTATCCAAAACAACTTTTGAATATTCAAAACACTGAAAGCTTGCTACAGGCTACTTTTCAGCGTTTAAAAGAATGTATGCCTGCTGAAAATATAATAAGTATGACATGTATTAAAAATTTATCAAATGTAAGATATCAACTTTCTTCTTTAACAGATAAAGTTACTGTTTTGTCTGAACCTATTTCTAAAAATACGGCTCCAGCAATTGTTCTAGGTTCAAAATATATTGCACAGGCAGCTAATGACGATGCAATAATCTTAGTCGTTCCGTCTGATCACACAATAAAGGATTTAAAAGCATTTGCTGAAACTGTAAAAGAAGCTGAAAAATTAGCAGAAGCCGGATATATAGTTACATTAGGAGTTAAACCTTCTTATCCGGAAACGGGTTATGGTTATATAAAAGCTGAAAATAATAAAGTTATCAAATTTGTTGAAAAACCGAATTCTGAATTAGCTCAAAAATATTTGCAAGAAGGAAATTATTATTGGAATAGCGGTATGTTCATGTTTAAAGCATCTGTGCTATTAGAAGAAACAAAAAAATGTGCTCCGGATATATACAATTTGCTTAAAAACTTTGATTTTACAAAAAATTCAGATATTCCGTTTACAGAGTTTGAAAAAATGCCATCAATTTCAATAGATTACGCAATTATGGAAAAATCTGATAAGATTGCATTTGTGGCATTAAAAAGTGATTGGAACGATTTAGGTAGTTGGAAATCAATTTACGATGTAAGCAAAAAAGATGAAGACGGAAATGTAAAAATTGGTAATGTTCTTGATGAAGGTTCTAAAAATTCGTTTGTGTATTCTTCTTCAAAACTTGTTGCTACAATTGGATTGGAAGATACAATTTTAGTTGAAACAGAAGATGCTATTTTGGCTTGTAAAGCTGACAAAACTCAAGAAGTTAAAAATATTTATGAAACATTAAAAAAACAAAATGATGATACACATCTTATCCACAAAACAGTTTACAGACCTTGGGGATATTACACAGTAATCGCACAGGGAAATGGGTTCTTGAGTAAAATAATTCAAGTAAATCCGGGACAAAAACTTTCTGTACAATCTCATAACCATAGAAGTGAACACTGGGTTGTATTGGAAGGTACAGCTAAAGTTGTTTTGGAGGGCAAAGAACTTATTCTCAGCCCAGGACACAGTGTTGATATTCCTGTTAAAGCTATCCATTCGTTGCAAAACCCATATGACAAAAATCTTAAAATCATTGAAGCACAAATGGGCGAATTGCTTATTGAAGAAGATATTATCCGTTACGAAGATATGTACGGAAGAGTGTAAGCTTCTGGATTAACAAATTTTGTTGAAAAATTAACCTATTCAATGAGTGTTGTCATAAGGATTGGTTCGCCTTCTGTTGCAAGAACGGTATGTTCAAAGTGCGCAGATGGCATTAAATCTTTTGTTACAACACCCCATTTGTCATCTTCAACAAAAACTTCATCCCCACCAAGATTTAACATTGGCTCAATTGCAATCACCATGCCGGATTTAATAAGAGTGTTGTCACCAACTCTATAGTTGAACAGGAATGGATCTTCATGCATTGAATGACCAACTCCATGACCGCCGTACTGGCGAACAATACCTAATTTATAAGACTTTGCAACATCTTCTATTGCACCTGAAATATCATCAAGCACATTTCCTGCTCTCATTTTGGAAATTCCTGCAAATAAAGCTTCCTCAGTTGCTTTCATTAACATTTGCTTTTCTTCTGAAATTTTTCCAACAGCGTATGACCAAGCACTATCACCAACCATGCCACCATAAGTAGCGCCAACGTCAATCGCAATTATGTCACCTTCTTTTAAAATTTCTGATTCAGAAGGAATGCCGTGTACAACTTTTTCGTTAATTGAGGTACAAATACATGCCGGAAAACCGCTATAACCAAGAAATGTCGGAATAGCTTTGTTTTCTTTAATAACTTGCATAGCAATATTATCAAGTTCTTTAGTTGAAATCCCAGGTTCAACGACTTCTCTCATTTTTTTATGAACTAAAGCAACAATGTGCCCTGCGTGTCGCATTCTTTTGATTTCATCACGGGATTTTCTGTTAATCATAATGTACCTCTTTTCTTTTTCTATCATATGATTAAAAGAGATGTTTTTCAAGAACTGAAGAATAAAAATTGATTAATAATAAATTTAAAAAAAAGTTGTTGACAAGAAATTTTGATTTGATAACATAGTAAATGTAGCTAGCCCCCATCGTCTAGAGGCCTAGGACAACACCCTTTCACGGTGTAGACAGCGATTCGAATTCGCTTGGGGGTACCATATTAAAAGCCACTTATAGAGTGGCTTTTTTATTTTTTATAAATTTTTAACACTTTAAACATTGCCCAAATGCTAACAAAAATGCTAACAAAAATTTTTATTTTATTTTATGCGATAAAATAGTCTGATCGTTGATTTGTAAAATTTAGTTAAATATTTTTAACAGTTTTAATCGAATTTAATACATTTGTAAATAATTATTTAGTTCTCTTTTAAAGAAATAAAAAGCTAACTTTTAAAGTTAGCTTAAACATTAATATTAAATATCTTCTCATCCATTCGTTTGTTTGCCTCTAATGGAACTTCTTTAAGAATTTGAGTATAAATATTTGATGTTGTTGAAGTGTTGCTATGTCCTACCTGTCTTGATATATATTCTGTTGGGATTCCACAAGAATGCATTAAATCAACATATTGCCCTCTTAAATCATGCACTCGGCAGTAATCTCTTGTATAACCATTTAATTCGAGAAGTTTTATAAACTTTCTTCTGACCCATGTTGCTGAGACAGGATTTCCATTGGTATCTTTAAATAAAAAACCTTGTTTGATATTATATGTTTGTATATGCCATTTTATAATATCAACTGTCATATCAGATATCTGAACAATTCTTGTAGAATCTTTTGTTTTATTTCTATTTTTTAATTCCCCTCTTGTGAATTGTTTATCAATATATATTAGATGATTAATAAAATCAATGTCGCTAATCATTAATGCAGAATATTCTCCGACTCTCATGCCTGTCATAAATGATAATGCAAAAATACAATAATATTCTGGCATTTCTTTCTTGCAATAAAATAACAATTCTTGTAATTGTTTGCTTGAAAATCTTTTACGTATTTTTTTAGGCTCTGGCATTTTTTTTACTTCTTCAAACGGATTTGAGAAAATTTGTTTCTCTCTTTTAGCATAGTTAAATGCAGAATTCATTAATTTTATACAATCATTAATAGTATAATTGCTTGCTGTTTTACAAATACTTTGACGCCAGAACCTTATTAATGCAGGAGTAATTTTATCAATACGCACATCTGAAAACATTGTTAAATGATTTTTGTTTAAACCTTTATAATTTGCAATCGAACCTTTTGAATACTGTCCATCTGTTTCTGCATAGTTTATATAAAATTGTATTATGTCGTTAAATGTTGCATTTTTGTTTAACTCTATTTTACCTAAATTCAAGTTGTCTAAAAAATCTTTCTCAGCTTTTAATGCTTCTTTTTTTGTTGCAAAACCCATCTTTGATACTTGCTTTCTTTTTTGATTTCCAAAATTATCAAATTCATTTGAAGGTATTGTTACCCAATACCCCCAAGTAAACTTTGTTTTATTTTTATTTGTTGCTCTTCTATGTACTGACATTTTGCCCCCTTCTACGCTACTGGTCTTATATATCTACTACGTTTAAAATCAAGCACTTCGTCAAGTACCCATAATTTTTTACTACCGTAATCCACACAACCAATAGTTTTACTATTAAATAATATCTTTCTTGCCGTGTGATACTTTAATCCCAGAATTTTTGCAACTTCTGATAATGTAATTAATTTTTTGTTTGCTATGTCTTCCATTTATAAATCTCCTTAATTAGATGTGGACATATTATATTACTCAAAATAAAAAATTAATTTGTTTTAACGACTTCTAAAAATCTGTACAAATTAGCAGATGTCGTATTATATTGTTTTGCAATAATAGTTTTAGGCACTTTTAAATCAAGTAATCGCAAAATATCGTCTAAATGTTCATCTAATTTAGATTTACCCTTACCTTTCGGACGACCGAGTTTTACTCCTGCAATTTTTCTTGATTGTAATGCTTCACGAGTTCTTAGACTTATTAATTCTCTTTCTATTTGAGCAACTAAAGCAAAAATTGTTGATGTAACTATCGAACTAATACTTTTGTCAGCAGTAGAGAATCTTTCTTTGAGTGAATATAAAACAAAACCTTTTTGATGTGCTAGATTTATAATTTCAAAAATTTGTGAAACTGAACGAGCAAGTCTTGATAATTCGGGAACGATTAAAATGTCATTTGGCTCAATTTTATTTAATAATTGTCCGATTAATCTTTTTGAGAAATGCTTTTTACCTGTTACCTGTTCTTCTATAAATTCAATATTCCCAAATTTCATATCATTAGCAAATTTTAAAATTTCTAACTTGTTCTTTTCTGTATCTTGTAATAGCGTGCTTACTCTTAAATATGCATATGTAGTCATTTTAATTCCTTTCTATAAAAGTTTTAGTTGTACAGTTTTATTGCTACTAAAAAGAACCTCTTTTCGAGGTTCTTCGTAAGTGTTGTTGATTGGTTCTTTAATCTTGTCTTTAAAATGGTGGTACTTATCAAGATTTAAAATTGTCATTGGAGTTGTGTAATATTTCCAAAATTTATAAGTAATACTATCTCCATGAGCAATTTCTCCTGTTAAACCTAATAAAGAAGTCTGAATATAAGACATTTTGCAACAGGTATCATCTATGTCTATACCTTGGAAAATCATCTGTTTTTGAGGATTAAAACCATGTTGCAACATTGTATCCGCAAAAGCTATAATCATACCACCAGCACCACAACATGGGTCTGATACAGTAATGTATTTATTCTGATTAATAATTTCTTGAACACTTTTATCATCAAAAGTGCATTCAGACATAAATTGAGAAATGTGATAAGGTGTAAAGAATTGACCACTATTTTTATTTTCGAATTTATTAAGCATATAAACTTGTCCTAAAAAATCGTGATATTTTTGTTCTAAGGCTAAAACTGTAATACCTAATAAATCAGCAAGTCGTTCAGGTTTAGAATATTGCTTGATAATTTCTAAATATTCATTTTCGATACTTTCATCATTTAGAAGTGTATTTGCTAAAGATAGAGTTGAACAAGTTAGAAAATCTTGAAAGACATCATAATTTCTTTTGTTCGATTTGATAGAGTTAAGACACTTAGTAAATTCATTTAAATAATCAGTCATAATATTGTCCTTTTTTAGTCTAAAATAGCAAAAATACTTATGCGTAAAGTAAAAACGTCAATTTTATATTTTTAATATACAAGACTATATACAAAAAGACACTCGTTTTTATTATACGAATCAGTAAAATAAAAATGAACATTTTTAAGATACACAAATTTAGTCGGCTTGTCCATTCCGGTTCTAAAAAACTCGTCTTGACATTTCTTGACATAAAATTTAATTGTAAGTTTTTATTAAAATAAACAGAGGATTTATGGACATAGAAATAATTGATAAAAGCATTGAAGCAGAGAATAATCATCATAAGCAAGTTATAAATAACATAAATAATTGTAGGAATAATGAAAATTTAAGACATCAACGACATTTAGATTATTTAAAAAGTCAAAAGAAAAGAATTGCACAACAAAAACAGCTTAAAGAAAGCAAAAATTCATTAGATATAAAATTATTAAATAAAATTCTAGAAGAATATTTAGCGGATTAATTGTTATTCTTAAATTGCATTTCGTAAAGAGATTTATACTTCCCATTTTCTATAGACATAAGCTCTTCATGGTTACCAAGCTCGACAAGTTCTCCTTCATTAATAATTGCTATTCTGTCAGCATTTTGAATTGTTGACAATCTATGTGCAATTACAAACACTGTCTTATCTTTCATTAGATTATCAATAGCTTTTTGAACAACTGCTTCAGATTGATTGTCAAGTGCTGAAGTTGCTTCATCAAGTATGACAATTGGAGCGTTTTTAATAAAAGCACGAGCAATTGCAATTCTCTGCTTTTGTCCTCCAGAGAGCATTACTCCTCGCTCTCCTATATATGTTTCCAAACCCTGTTCCAGTGTTCCTATAAATTCGTCTAAGCAAGCATTTTTAATAGCTCTGTTTAATTCTTCTTCAGTTGCATTTGGTTTGCCCATGAGGATGTTTTCTTTTATTGTTCCAGCAAAGAGAAAGTTATCTTGCAATACAATCGAAATCCCATCACGTAAAGATTCTATTGTAAAATCAGCAATATCAACACCATCAAATTTAATAGAACCTTCTTTAATCTTATAAAAACGAGGGATTAAGCTAACAATTGTACTTTTACCTCCACCAGAGTTTCCTACCAATGCTAAAGTTTGTCCTTTTTTAATCTCTAGGTTTATATTATTTAAAACAGGTACACCTTTTTTATATTCAAAACTAACATTTTCAATCGTTATACTATTGTTCAAACCTTTAAAAGTTTTAGAATCTGGTTTGTTGATTATATACAGTTTAGCTTCGAGATTTTTCATTACACGTTCTAAAGCTAATAGTGAGGTTTGCATACCCTTAACATTCGTTCCTAAACCTTTTATTGGTGTGTAAAGCATTATCAAAGCTGTTATGAATGATACAAAATTTCCACTTGAGATTGCACCGGTTTGTACTAAATGACTACCGTAACCAATTGCAAAACCAATTCCTACTGATACTATAACGTGCATTGTCGGAGAAATACTTCCGGTTCTTTGAGTGATCTTTATTCTTAATCTGAATAAATTTTCAAGTTGTTTTGCAAACTTGTGGTTCTGAATATTGTATAAATTGTAAGCTTTTATAACTTTACTTCCACTGAAAGCTTCATTATATGAAGTTATAATAACAGCATTTTCAGATTCTGATTTATTTGTTACGGATTTAATTCTGGATTTAACTTTTGTTAAAGGTACGA
This sequence comes from uncultured Vampirovibrio sp., assembly GCA_964584885.1. Taxonomy (GTDB): domain Bacteria; phylum Cyanobacteriota; class Vampirovibrionia; order Gastranaerophilales; family Gastranaerophilaceae; genus CAG-196. The sequence goes on along the minus strand of CAZPBG010000007.1, from coordinate 26,716 downwards.
TTGCAATAATTAACATTGTTATAGCTATTATTGAAAGTTGCCAAGAATTATAAATAAGAACTCCCACTAATGATATTGAAGAAAAAACTCTTGAAATGATGAGCTTAATACTACCTAACAACCCCTTACAAGCTATATCAGCATCGTTATTAAACCTTTTCAAAGAATCTCCAGAAGTTTTTGTATCAAAATATATTGAGCTTTTTCGCATTAGCTTATCGTACAAAGCTTTTTTTAAATCATTTGTAACCTTGAATGTTACCCAATCGTTCATATAAGTTGAAATATAATTCAGAATCCCTTGTAGTGAAGTAAAAGCAACTATTAGTAAAGGAATATACCACGGCGATTGTACTGTTTTTTCAACCATAACAATATCCATGTATGGTTTCAAAGCTAAAGCTATTACGGCATCTAAACAACCTATAGGTATTGCTAAACCTAGAGTAATAATTGCACGCTTCCAGTATGGTTTAATAAATGGTAGTATTTTTTTTAAATTTTCTATAATCTCAATTTTTTTATGCATTCTAATTTGCTCTTAACTTATTAAGTGTATCATTTAAGATAGTAGAACTAGTTCCTTTTGTATAAGGGAAATAGATAACACGAACCCCAACTTTATTGAATTTTGTTTCCATTTCCTGCCAACTTGGAGATTTGAACCAATCATCACCAACAAAAAGCACATCAAAATGCAATTTTTCCCACATTTTATATTTATCCAACTCTTCTTGTGGAATTGCAGCATCTACAAATTTGCAATTTCTTACAATTTCAATTCGTTCTTCAAAAGGAATTACAGGGTGTTTATGCTTGTATTCTACCAATTTATCAGTAGAAACTCCTACAATAAGTTTATCGCATAGTCCTTTTGCATTTTTTAAAAGGTTTAGGTGACCTATATGAAATAAGTCGTAAACACCAGATGTGTATCCAACGATTGTTTTACTCATTATAATTCTCCTTTATCATACATGTTTAAAAATTGTTCCAAACACCAGCATAGCCATTTTTGATCGCCCGTCATATTCTCAGTACAATTTGGAATAAATTCTGGTCTTGTAGTTTTATAATCTTTTAACCATTGAGTTGTAGCTCTTGGCATTGGGATTTTGGTTGGTATTGGTATATTTGGGTATCTTTTCGCAAATAATTCTCTAATCATATATTTAGGTTCGCCATTTCTGACTCTTTGTAAATCCAGTGGTTCTGCCATTTTCATAAATGAATATGGGTCAAGATATTCTATTCCTCCAATTTTAAATGCATGCATATATGATGTTGAAGATTCTATTGAAAATACTTCATTCATAAAAGTCATAAAATCTATTTTATTATTTTGTAGACGACATTTTTCATATACATCTGATACAGAGACAAAGTTTTTGAGTGCATTTGACGGTTCAACAAAGTTATATCTGTTATAAAATTCCTCAAAATCCCAATCTTTACCTATCAATTTGTCCATACCGCCAAAAATCAAATCAGCAGATTCTCCAATTATAAATCGTTCTATACCTTGAGATTTTGCATATTTTGCAGCTTTCAAAAGCATAACTTCTATTGAATGGAACGGAACTCCGTCAGCCCTTAAAATTTTTGGAGTTAATTCTTCAAAATCTGCCCAATTCATTTCAATAATTTCTTGGTCAAGTCCATAGGCATCGCAATATTTTTTAGCTTGTTCTCTTTCATCAATAGCGCATTGTGCAACACAATGGAAAGTATAAGCTTTTGTACCTTTTGGAAGATAAGAGGCTAAAATTGCACTGTCCATTCCCCCTGACAACAAAATAGCCGTTTTATCAGGAATATAAAATTCATTTATTTTTTCTTTTATAATTCTATCAATATCATTAATTGTTGTAACTGATTGGATTTCGTTTTCAAGATGTCCTTTGTAAACTTTATGATTCAACCCCTCATAAAAATTTATATTTTCATTTTTAATAAATCTAAAAGCTAAATAATGACTCATACAATAATTCTTATCTATCATTTTTCCTCCTATATTCATTTGCTATTTTTACTTCATCTTTGGATAACTGTTCACCGGCAGGGATGCTTTTAGCAGAGGTTCCATTGCAATAATAACAAGCAGAAACAACCCCCTTGTCAGTTTTTATGCTTTCAATATATTTTTTTAATTCATCAATCACAAAAAGAGGTGATCTGACATTTATAATGTCTTGTTTGCGTATTTGAAAATTCTGTACTTTATGTGCAACCGTTGCTCTTGAGCATCTGCCGATTATTCCGTTTTCTAAAGTCAAACAAACTTTAAATGTGCATTTTTTGTAATTTAATAAAGTTTTCTTCTTTGAATTTTTAGAAATGTTTATCCCTCCTAAATCACTCCAAACACCTTCTCTTTTTGCAAAAGTATGAATTTTATAATTTATGTTATTTTTTTCTAAAATAGTTCTATATTTACTTTGGCTTACTTCATTTGTTATTCCGTATGGAGAAATCCTCAAAATGAATTTTTCATTTTTTAATATATCTAATATTTCTTGTTTGGGTATAATAATGCAATTTGCTGCTATTACACATTTTAATATTTTGTTATTATTTTTAACATATTGTAGAATCTTTTTAGCGTCTTTATGTAAAAAGAAATCTCCCCCTTGCAATTGGAGTCTGTTTATTGAATTAATTTTTTTAGTAATTCTTTTGATATCATTTATAATTTTGTCAGCTTTATAGAAATCATTCTTTGAGGAATGATAAGGAGAAAAATTGCCACAATTTTTACATTTTAATGTGCATTTTTGTCCAGTAACAACTACTAGAAAATCAATAACATAATCTAAATCAAAATCTTGTCCAGCGATTTTGGCATTAATTCTTTTTATTGCTTCTTTTAATTTCACTTATAGCTCCTTCATAATTTCAAAAATTCTTTCGCAAGATTTACCATCTATATATTTGTATATAGGTTGAAGTTCTTTTTCCGTATAATTTGCGGTTTTTCTTGCTAAATTAATTAACATTTTTTCTTTAAGTTCGTTATAATTTTCTACCGTTTCTCCAGGCATTAAAAGCTCGTAATTTTCAGGCAATATAAAACCTCTACCTTGTTTGTAGTTATCCAGATAACTATAGAGATATAGTATTGGTTTATTTGAAATCGCGTAATCAACTGTGATTGATGAAAAATCGCTAATTATTAAATCTGTTACATTGAAAATTTCATTCAGATTTATTTTTATTTTGTTTAAGTCTTGCCAAGTAACTATTCTGATATTCTTATTTTGTTCATAACCTTTGTCTTTTAATAATTTAACAAAGATTTTTTCTTCAAATGGGTGTGGTTTTATCAAAAGGCATATATTTTCCTCTTTGAGGAATTTTATAAAATCTTCTTCATTATAATTTTCAAAACCAAATAAATTTTGGGGTTTAACTTCAACATCTACTCTTCCAAATCTTGTTTTGTATGTAGGTGCATACAAAATAGTGTTTTTAAAAGAGTTTAAATCTAATGTTTCTTTTATGTATTCGGCTTTATCAGAATTAAAGATTATATCTGTTTTTACAACTCCGGTAACAAATATTTTTTGTGGATTAATTTGGAACATTGAAGATAAAATCAATTGATAAATATCAGAAGAAACAAACATATAAGCATTTTGTGCCATATATTTATATCTTTTACGAGTGTTTTTTGTTACACCAACATCTCCATAACCAATAGCTTTTATTGGAGATCCGTGCCAAACATTAAAACAAACATGATTAGGGGAAGAAATATAATCTAAGAATTTATTGCAATGGTCATGAATAATATATTTAGAAGTTAACAAGTGCCAAACACCTTGAAATGTATGCAAATAAACCTTAGCATGTTCGACTTCACTGTGTTCTTCATTATTATTATCTTTTATCCAAATTATCTTTTTGAATTTATCTTGTTTTATATTTTTTAAATATTGATAAAATAAAAATGCACTATCTGAAAAATCCGGATAAGAAGTAAAAACGACCTTACTGTTATCTTTTGGTAAAATTCTATCTAAAAAATTGATAAGTGGCTTATTCTTTTTATAAAGGTTATAATAGCAAGAGCTCAAATCTACACTAAAAGAAAGTTTAATTCCTAATATCTTTAGAACTACTCGCCTATCATTTCTATCGTATTTATAACGTACTAATCTAAACATCTTGCCTCCTTATTGTATTTAATAACTCGTTATATATATTGTTTGAAGCAGAAAAATTTGAAATAATATATTTCTTGGAAAAAACTTCTCTCTTGTTTTTTAGATAATCTTGTCCATTTAAAATTGAAACAATAAGATTTTCCAGATCTTGCTTAAAAATGGCTGTATAATAGCAATTGGAAAGCTCTTTCCCAACTGAATTAAAGACATCGACGTTATTTCCTAACCTTATAATAGGTTTTGAAGTCGTCATATATTCAGCCAAAAAAGAGATTGAATCTGTAATCAATAAATCAGAAGTTTTAAAAATATCAAAATAATCTCCAGTGTCTGCTATATATCCAATTTTCTTCCATTCGTTGTAATAACAATCTATTTCTTCTGACGTCATTATTTTATTTCTAAAAAGTGCATATTTAAATCTTGGATGAGGTTTAAATACCCAAGAAATATCAGGATGTGTTTTTGCGAAATTTAAAATATCGGTTCCATTTTTCCTAAAAGTAGCCAATCCTAAACCTTTTCTCTCAAAAGAATGATGTGGAGCATAAATAATTTTAAAATTTTTACTATCTTGCCAGCATTTTGGTTTATCTGTAATATTTTTATTAATATATGATTCAAGTTTAGGATAACCAGTAATTAGACAATTTCTATAATCTCCAACGTTATAATTTTTATATCTTTCCAGTGATTCTTTATTCTCAACAAAAAATCTATATAATATTCTGTGAAAAGTACTTGTGTAATGTTCTTTTGAATTTGTTAACTCAAAAGCGTATGGCACATAACAAGTTAAAGCAAATTCTGAAACGCTTGTGGGTTGATGTATTTTAGGCAAATCCCATTGTTGGTCATAAAACACAATATCTGGTTTAAAGTTACGCAAATCCAAATATTTCCCGTTTTCATAAGCATATTGAACATTCATTCCTCTTTCTTTAAAGAAATTATAATTATCTACCAAATTATTTCTGGTTGGATCTTTTCCGATATGAGATAACCAAAGAAGACTAATTAGCACAACTGGCTCAAAATCTTCACTTTTATCTAACAGTTCATATAATGATTGATAACTCCATTTCTGATTTTCACGGATTAAAAAACAAACTCTTATTGGAGCTGTATTTCTTCTTGAATGTAGTTCTTCAAGTTTTTTCTTATAATTCTGGTTACATTTGAAATAATTAAATGTATCTATAAGAGGTCTAAACATCTTTTACCTCAATTCTTCTCTGGAATATTTTAATGTATGAGAAAATGTAACCTTTTTTTGTAGCTAAGCTTTCTTTTTCTGAATAAATAGGAATTCCTAAAACTCTAATTTCTTTTGTTATAGCCCAAAATTCACAATCTCTAATATCAGCTTTTTTCTCTTTTAGAAAATTCAAAACATCACGCTTTGCCCTCTGCTTATCAACAGTATGTTTTCGTGATTTTGAATTTACTGTAGATTTAGGGTTTCTATAATAGTAATAATTCACACCCGGAACGGTGACAATACCGTTAGCATAATAAACAGCTTGAATTGTGAATAACTTATCTTCACAATAACATCCTTCCAACCAAACAATATTTTTTTCTTCTAACATGCTACGGCGATAAATCTTATTTGTAGGGCAAGGATTTTTAACCTGGTTAGAAATATCTACTTTATCCTGCAAAGTCGATACAAAAACCTCTTCGGTTATATTTAAACGTTTCTTTGTTTTGCCGTTACCTATTCTAACATTAGTTGCTAACGCAATATCAGAGTTATATTTCTTAGCAGTATTATACAACTTCTCATAGTAATCTAAATCAATCCAATCGTCAGAATCAATAAAACCAATATATTCTCCTCTGGCTTCTTGCATACCTAAATTTCTTGCTGCACCTTGTAGTTTATGCTCTTGATTAAAAACTTTTATACGACTATCTTGTTTAAATATGCTTAAAATTGAGTTTGTAATATCTGTTGAACCATCATTAACAACAATTATTTCTATTTCTTTTAAGCTCTGTTCAAGTAAAGAGAATAAACATTTTGCCAAATAGTCTGAATTGTTATAGGTAGGAACAATTATGGAGACTTTTGGGTTCGCTATTGCATACTTAATAGAAATCTCATCAAAGTGCGTTTTAATATCTTGCATTGATATGAATGTTGTTCCCATGTAATACATTTTCCTTTTTTATACTTTTTCTATACACAATTTACATTGTGTATAGAACACAATAGGAGTAAGGGGGTTAACGATTTTTAAGAACAATTATTCTTAGATTTTGTACATAAATTTTGTATAAAAAACATTTAATTTTTGTTTGTTTTATAATGGTTTTGTGCAAATTGGAATTAAAATTCTATACACAATGTAAATATTGTAAAGAACATTCTAGGAGTTTTTATTAATATTATTGGGTTTTAGATTTTTAATTGAAAATATTTATAAATTAGGATTTTTTGTTAGTTTTCATGATAGAATGAATTTATAAATTTTTTTGTACAGTTTGTAAATTCTGTACTCTTAAATTATGTATTCAAACCACCATCACAAGGCACTTTGAGCTATAAAATAAAGTTGTTATAACTCTCATCAATTTCTTCTTGTTCAATACCAATATAGGTTAAAGTAATCGCCGGACTTGAATGGTTAAAAATTTTCTGAAGCATGGCTACATCTTTGTATTTTTTGTAATGGTGATATCCAAAAGTCTTTCTTAGTGTGTGTGTCCCGAATTTTTCTTCAAGATGAGCTTCTTCACATGCTCCTCTTATTGTGTAATAAGCAGTTACTCTACCTAAACGATTTTTAAATTTTGTCATAAATAATGGCTCATCAGCCTTTCTCCCCTTCGTAAATTCTTCAATCATTGGTTTTAGTTTTGCATTAACAGGAAACTTCTTAAACTTGCCTGTTTTCTTTTCTGTTAACTGGATATAATTTTTCCCTTTAACATCTCCGACATTCAATGCAAGAATATCAGAAATCCTCAAACCGCAATTTGTTCCAATTGTAAACATCAACAAATCTCTTGGATTTTTAGATAAAATTTCTTCTACTCGTCTTAAATCATTTTTGTTTCTAATTGGCTCTACTTTGTTCATTTCTTCCTCCTTTTCCTATATATTTAATTAAAAAATGTATAGCTAGAAAAAAGAAAAGAAGTAATGCTCATAAAAAGTGAAAAATAAGTAAAAATTTACTTATTTAGTTATGGATATAATTTGTTTATTCCTTTATAGTCAATAATTTGACCGAATTAATTGCTTATTTTTGGTTGTTATATTTTTTTTATTTAAAATAGGAGCTTTATTGCAAAAAAAAGAGAAGCATTATTTGCCCCTCTTAAATGCGGATATTTACCTCTTTATCTTGTTTATGCTAATTTGTATTGAATTAACCTTGAACCTTGATTATTGCCGTAGCAAGCAGGCTCAAGGTTAATTAATAAAGTCCGTTATTCATCTTTTAAATCATAGATAACTGCTTGTATCGAATATAAACCATAATCCCAACGTTTACAAGAGTTCTCCTGCTCTACGTCTTTTTCGAAGTTGATAATTTCTTCTTCATTAACTTTGCATAAAAAAGCTTTTTCCTTAACGTTCCACAGGTTGATAAATCCTAAATTTAGAAATTCTAGGAGAGCTTCAAAAACCATTTCTACGGATATGCCTGTATGTATTGATATTATTTCTAAATCAATGATAAAGGAACTGGCAAACATAAACTTATGACGGATAGCGTGTTGATACTCCGTTAGTAAACGTTCTAGTACAATCGCATTTGTACATCCAAGAGATTTTAGTAGTGTATATCCTACCATCAAATAACCTTTTTGTCTAATCTGTTTAAATAGTCGTGTCATCGTTAAAGATCTCCTTCAATTTTTTAATAATTTCTACTGATTTTTCATTTCGCAAATTTGCAGTTGCTAGTATTTTCTTGATTTTTCTTTTTGTGTAGCGCATGTCATAGTTATCCAAGTCGCATTCACGTCTAACGTGAGCTATGAGGAAATCTATGCAACCATCGCATTTTTCTTCTAAGATTGTAGTAATTCCTATTAATAATAAGTATTCTAATGGCTTCATCAGCTTAACTGTTCCTATCTTTTCTTTTGTTTTAGTCTCCATTATTCTAACCCTCCTATATCAAAGTGCTGATCAATTTTTTCAAACAAAATATCAATTTTACAATCAAATACTGCTTTCAAATTGACTTTATCTTTTTTGCCCAAATGTAAAGCCTTTCTAAGTCTATTTACCCCTTGTACCCGTCTTTCGAATCGCAATACATCCCTAATGCTATCTTTAAAATCTTCATCAAAGCTATCCCAGTACTTGCTCGATTTTCTTCTATTCGCATACATTTCTTCAAACTTGTTGTACACGGTAAGAGAATCAACAACTGTTTTCGTTGTAGATTTAATTAGCAAGCTGTTTACCCCTCTCCCGTTTTTATTAAATAAAATCGTATGAAAACGAGAGTTATTTGGAATAGCACGTTCTCTTAAAGAAGAAATGTAATCAGGTAATTTTGTATTTATGCCTAGGTGAATATCACGCTTTACATCAAGTTTCGTAATTCTTGCATTTAGCAAAGCCTCTCTTGATACAATAATACCTATTTTTCTGATTTCTTGATAAAACATATCAAAATTCTCTGGAGTAATACCACCTAGATAAGTTGGATTTTTAACAACTCGTCCACTAGTCTCGATTGTTAACTGGTTGTTACAGTTAATTTTAACTTTTACATGTTCAAAACGTCCTTCTGTGAACCATTTTTCAAGACAGTATTCATTTTCTTCAAGCCAAATCTTTACCCAGTCGACTTCAAACTGCATTTTTTTAATTTTACTTGGCATTTACTTTTCCTTTCTTTTCTTTTCTTTTCTTTTCTTTTCTCTAGTGCCAAGTTTTTATACTCAATTTTTAAATTTGTTTAAAAATGGCTAAGAAGCAGTAATATCAAGAAAAACTAAAAATCTTGGAAATTAAAACAACCAAAATCTACCCAATTGGTTGTTTTATTGTCAAAAGCATGCTTTAATATATGACATGGCTAGAAAAACAAATAATAATCCAAAATGTCCTTATTGTGATTCAGAAAGTATTAAATATGGGAAACGCTATGAGATACAACGTTACCGTTGTAAAAACAAGCATAAACAACATGTTTTTTATGACCCAAGTTTTACAAAACAAACCTATCAAAGAAATTCTAAACGCATATTGTCACTATTATTAAACATGCTTGATAATGACTTTTTCAATGAAAACGATTTAGAAAAAGCATTAAACCCTAATGATAAATATTACAAATATGCAAGAGAAACAAAATTTGATACTAGATATAATAAAAATGTAAATATACCCCAATTTGATATAAATTGTTATAATCCCAAATTGTTGATATGCCAAGATGATAAAAACATAACTTTCATAAAAATACCACCATTTGACCATGAAAAATTAGAAATAAGCGAGCCAGAAAATAATAGCAGAACGATTAAAATTATTGATAATAGAGCTTATGGAAATATGTCAACTATTGGAAATAAAAATATTGTTCCATATGTTAAATATGAATAAATTTATTAAAAATGCATACTTTTCAGCAATATTATTTTACGCTATTAATTATTATGACATGATAACAGAGCGATAATTAAAATCGCAAAAGAATCAAACTTCACGATTTGAATCAAAACAAATCGTGTTGATATTCATAAAAATGTAAAAAGTTTTTACAAATAATCTTATTGTTTATACAGATTGAATTTATGCACTAACTTTTTTTGTTAATGTTATTTCGTAACCTAGACTTTTTAATATTTTAAAAGCCGTTTGCATTTTTGGTTCAATTTTGCCATTCAAAATTTCTGATAAATTACCACGATTCATGTTCAAATCTTTGGCTAGTTGACTTACAGTTGTTCTTGCCTTAACAACCCTATCTAATGCTCTATAAAATACGGCAAAATCCCCATCTTGTACATAGTTTTCTATGCATTCTCTAAGCCAAGCATATTGAAATTCTTCATTTTGTAAACGCTCTTGCATTAAATCATCATGACTTTTTGTTATAGATTTAATTTTATCATAAGTCGTTTTATCCATTGTTTAACCTTTCTAAATAATCGTTATAATATTTTTCAGCTTGTTTAATATCATCTTTTTGATTAGATTTATCTCCTGCTGCCAGAAATAATATTAAAACATCATCTAAATCTTTATAATAAATCCTGTAACCTTTTCCAAATTTAAATTTCAATTCGGACAGTTCAGATTTTACAAGTTTTCTTGTTTCGCCATAATGTCCTTCAATTAATCGTTCTACTCTACTTGCAATTCGTACTTGCGTTTGAATATCAAGGTTTATAAACCAGTCATTATAAGGACATTTGCCATTTTCTTTTGTGTAATACAAAATTTCTTTCATATTTATATTGTACGCCACAACCGACACGTTGTCAATATTAGTATTGCATATCTTAATAATGATTTGTTGCTAACACAATGCTAAAAAAGGATATAAAAATATGCAAAATTATCAAACTTATAAATCCTTTCATTCAAGCTATAAGTTAAATATATCAAACAAAGCAAGCTATGCAAACTATAAAAATCCCGTGGCTTAATACTTTCACGGTGTAGACAGCGATTCGAATTCGCTTGGGGGTACCATATTAATAATAGACACCTTAAGGGTGTCTTTTTTAATGAATAGACTTGGGATTTCCGTGGTTTTTGGTAACTTACTTAATAAAAATTTGTTCAAGCTTTTTAAGCTCTAATTTGTAACAATTTTACTTGAATTGTAAACTTTTCCTAAAGTTATTTAAATAAATGCCGTAATACATGTAGAAAATAAGTTAGGAAGAACTCAAAGGTATACATTTGCAAATAGAGTGAAAATGCACTAAAATTCCTGCGATAACAAAAAGGACAAATATGGGTTTTAACGACTTTTGGATAAGTAATGGCGGAAAGAAAAAACAATTGCACGACGTAAAAAACGGTGTGCGCAAAGAGCAAGTGGACAAAAAACACCATAACCTTTTTGATGCATATGATTTAAATAACAATGGGATTTTGGAAAATAACGAGTTGCAAACAATTTTTGGGCATCTAAAATCTATAGCTGGAACTGATAATACCTTTGATGATAATGAAAACACACTGATGAAAAAGTGGTTTACAGAGCAGCTAGGACTCCAAGAAGTTGATTTCCAAAGTTTTCTAACCTCAATATCCAATGCCTCTTCAAAAATAATCGATACGGAAGAAACCGAACTTCCTGACGGGGGTAAGAGTATTAAAACAGCATACGAAGACGGAATGGTTATGACTTCCGAATACTATTCTGACGGAAGCTGGAAATCTAATAAATTAGAAGTAGATCCAAGAAGATTTGTTGTTTATCAAACCGAGTCAGGATTAACATTAAAAGTAACTTATTGGAAAAGGGACAAAGATTTAGATGGAAACCAAAATGCAAAGTATTATAAAATAAGCGCTACTGATGTTAATGGAAAAGTATTATCAGCTGATGAAATTGCCAAGCATTTTGGAGTTAAAAAAATTAATGACGGATATATAGAATTAGATACTATCCTAAATATGGGAGAAGACAAAATTCGATTTTTAATTCCGGGAAAAGAACTTGCTGTTTCTCCTACTGTAACGAGCACAAATTCGACAGAGAACGACATCTCGTCTACAGAAACAAATAGCGCAGACGTTACACAATATGAATGCTCTTCACGTTATTTATTAAACAAATTAGGACTTGATATTAATACAGAAGATGGTAGAAAAATTCAAGAAAGATTTTCAAAATTACCACAAGAATTATTAGATTTACTTGGTGACGGAGAAGAATTAAAAGAATTGCTAACATCAAACGAGTTAACACTCACATTTGATAATCTTTCAAATGTTTTAGAAATAGTTTATGGTATCACTTTAAGAAATGAAGAAGAGTTAAAAGAAACTGAATCTCAACGAGATAGATTAATTACGCAAATCAAGGCTGCTGAAATCTTAACTAATCTTTACGAAACTATTGCACAATTTAATGATCAATATACAGACAATTTACAATTATTCGGCTTAGGTTCTGAAGGTTTTGGATACTTACTTAACAAACTTGGAATACAAGGCGAAAATCACTACCAATGGGCAGACTCTTGTCGAGAATTTGCACAAAGAGCAGGCGAATTAAAAGTTCTAAACCCTGAAAAATTCAACGAAGGGTTTAAAAAAATTTATAGCAAAGACGGAAAGTATGGCATAGATTTCAATCTTGAAGCATTCAAGGAATTAATTGAAATAGTTGATGCAGGCAAAGTTACAAATGAGAAGGGAGAACCTACTGAAGAATACAAGGACGCTGTACTAAAAGCGTGCAATTTTGTCGTTTCAAATCCAAATGACAGCACTTATAATCAAGTAATCAACGGTTTTGGTGAAGCATTGATTATGATTATGACATTGGGTTTAGGAACTCTAACAAAAGGGGGGCAAGCTTTAGCCTTTGCGACAATAAATACATTGAGTAAAAAAGGTGTAGCTATTGCATCAAAACAGGTTAGCAATAAACTTCTACAAGGCGCTTTGAGATACTCAGGAAAAGCTGTTACATTATTAGGACCTGCTTTGAATGAAGGTACAAAAATGGCTACATATACCTTAGCCACCGGTACCATTTCAAACATTACAAACCGAACAATAAAATTTGACAGTGAAGAAAATACCTTAGATAAATTTCTTGATACCGAACTTATGGTATTTAACGGAACAACAGATTCCTTTGGTTTTGGCGCTTTTGCAGGTGTATTCGGTACTACCGTGACTCAAGCTGTTGTAAACAGAGTTTCAAAAACATCATCTAATGTAATAAATGCGCTAAAAGAAAACTTTAGCAAAGGTGCAGTTAATGCAGATGAAGTTTATGCAAAAGTTTTAGAAAAGTCTATCCCAACTGTATTGGGAGAATGTTCAGGGTTTGCAATTGATGTAGTTGGGTTCACTGCATTTGAAACAGCTTTAACTATATACAAAAATGCAGATGAAAATATTACTGTTGATGGTTTAACCGAGCTCTTATGGGAAGAGTTTAAGGGTCAAAATTACAACTTAGGACAAATCAAAATTATTTCTCATCTTATAATGTGGATGTCAGGTAGTAGAAGTGCAAGAATGAATTCTGCAAAATATTTAAGAGAAAATCTTCCGCAGTTGAAAGGTACAACCATTGAACAAAAAGGAGAAACTTATAAAATTAATCTTCCGGACGGAAGAAAAATTGAATGTAAAAATGCTGATGAAATGATTTCCTCCTTACATTTGATGGTTAGAGGAGAAACAGTATTTAATAGAAAGTTCGATAAGCCGAAAACAGAAACGAATACTCCAAGAGTTCATGAAAACGACCAAATTAATCATGTTTTAGTTTCTGATGAAGGTATTCCGGTTGTAGAAAATCCTACTGCAACTAGGAATTCACAACGTCCGGAAGCTCCTCTTATAAAAGATCCGTTTAATACGTCTAAGCATTTTACTGCAGAAGAACTAAATCTTTCAGGAAAAGATTTAGTATTAGAAGTTAATGGTAAGAAAAGCTTAACAGAAGAAGGAGAAGCAATATTAAGAAGAACTGCTCACATTATTAATGAAACAGCCAACAGCGAAATTGCTGAGGTTGTTGGTCTAATGAACGAATTAGGATTGTCACCGACTTCGCAGCGAGTAAAAAAAGAACAAAGTATATATGATAAATTAAAGAATGAATTTTTTGAAAACGACAAAACTACCTTAAGCAAAGCTATCGATAACATAAGGGATAGTGTCGGGGTTCGTACTGTCAGAAATGTAATGGATTTTACATCACACCCTGAAGTTAAAAGATGTGTTGAAGAAGGGGATATGCAAACTGCGCTACAAAAAGCCGTAGAATTAGAGTCCGCACACGTTTTAGAATGCTTAAAACAGTATATTGATAATTTTGCAGCCGGAAAAACAAAATTAAAACTCATAAAAATTTCCAATTATGTGGGTGAAAACGGTATCCCATATTTTACAGAAAAACAACTAAATGAACTCAAAGTATATGCCGATGCGAAAGGTGTTAAATTGCCTATTTTTGAGCGAGTAAATACATTAGCAGAAAGAATAAATGGTGAATCAAATGATATTTATGCTCCAAAATCTACAACAAAAATAAGAGAATCCGGATATACAGCTTTACAAATGAATTTCGAAGCTGAAAACGGTTTTATATATGAATGGCAAAATCGTGGCGAAAAAGTTAATGAGTTTGCTGAAGGAGAACATGTACCATATGATTTAAGAACTAATAAAGATATTATTGGTTCACATAAAGAACTTGAAAGTATTTATCAACCAATGAAAGATATACTAACTAATAAAGAAGTATTCTCTGATGAAATGTTCACAGAATACAATAATTACTTAACAGCATATTATGAATATTTACGATTGGAAGAACTTGGATTTAATGATGGTAAAAACCCTCCAAAACTTCCTTCCGGATTTGATGCAAGACTAAGAGCCGAAAATCTTATACTTTTACATAAATATGCTGAAAAAATAAAAGACGAATCGGCAAGAGAAAAAGAATTTGTTCAAGAATATGAATCATTATTAACCCAAAATACCCCTGAAAATACAACAACAGAGTCATATACAGAAGCTGCACGAGTACGAAACGAAAACAGAACAATCAATATATACGAAGCTTCTCGTAGAATTGGAGAAAATAATGGAGTTAACAGCGAGAAAAAATATTCTTCTATTGTTATAAAAGCATGCAGAAATGAAAAAGGCGCTATTGTAGAAGAACTGGTTTCTAGGGCTGAAGAACTTCAATCTTGGGGTGTATCAGATGAATTAATAGCCAAGGTTATAAACAAAACAAAGAATGTTTCATTTGATTCTGCGCGCAACGCACTAAAAGATTTACAAAAAAAATATCCGAATTATACTCCGGCAATACTTGTAGGCTTACTTGAAATAAGTATATCCGCAGACGGGAAAATTGACTTTGTAAAACTTGAAAGCGTTATTGATTTTTGCAATCAAACAAATGTAAAAACTGAAATAATTTCTCACGTTTATGATAAGATTAGCACCAATCCGGAAATTAGAGAACCTGCAATTAAAATCTGTCAAGAAGTAATAAATAGCAAAGTTGGTTATATGAAAAACATTGAATCAGTAAAAAGCATTATTAATGCATGCTTTACTCCTGACGGAAAAGTAGATAATAATGCGGTAGATCTATGTATTGCATTAATAAATTCTAATGTGGATTATTCTAAAATCGAAACATTACTATATAATGCTAGAACCAGAGGAAATGCCTCTATAGTAAGAGGAGGTGTTGTAATAAAAAAAGGGGTTATTACTAATGAATATAAAAATTTCATACTTGATTTATTAAAAGATACAAACAATTTGCAAGATACGAGATTAAATCCAGCCTCAAATAGTTATATGTTATTGGAAATAACAAAAATGTTAACTGTTATAAATGCTAAAATTAAAAAAAATCCGGAAGGAAAGGATATTGTTTTATGTTTTATAGAACCTGACAGCAACTTAATGTCCGTTTTCAAAGATACTATGAAACGTCGTCCTAAAAACGAGGATGAAACTTTAGGACAATACTTGTTAAAAATAACCAGTATAATAACCGGTTCAAAAGATAATGAGATAATTTTAAAAGATTTCTATAGCAAGGGGTTATTTTTGGACATTATGGGTTTTTCTTATAAAAATATTAAAGAAATTCTTGCCGCCGCTCAAAATGATAAATCAATTCTAAACAAAATAGACACTATTTACAGTTCCCTTCCAAGTGAAGTCTTAGATAATATAGTATCTGTTGATATGAAATTGGAATCCAATGTAATCAAATTGACAACCGTTGATAATAATAACACCACTATTGTCCGAGATTTTGATAGAAATACTCTGGATGAAATCGGTAAATACGAAATAAAAACAAATACAAGAGGTACTAAAACAATAAAAGAATCTGATGATGAAACCAGAGGATACCGAAGCAGAGTGAAGTATTACAACGGAAGAGCAATTGAAGAAACTACAGTTGTTACTGACCCTATAACCGGAGAAAAAATGGGGGTAGAATATCTTACCCATTCTCAAGTACAAGGATTATTCAATATTCAATATCGTGACTTAAAAACAGGTGAAACAAAAGTTTTAAGTTCGGCTCACATAGATGAGTTTGGAACATTAATAGTAAAAAAAGATTACCAATCTCTTGATGGCACACAAACCAAATATTCTTATCAAGAAAATGCTGATGGCTCATACACAAGTGAATATAAAATCATCGATGAAACAGGTAAAATTTTATTAAATGAGAATAGAAGTTTTACAGTTATTGACAACAAACACTGCGAATCAAGTTGCAATGGCAAAAAATATTTTATGACAATATCTGAAGATAATATCCTATACGTAACAAACGAGGCTGGTAAAACAGTTAGGTTTGATTTGGATGAGTTTTCTAATTATAACATGAATGATAAAGCGTTTATCGATTTATTCCAACGTATTCCGGGACACGAATTTTTCTATATGGCAGAAGTTGGAACAAAATCAATTAAACGAGGAAATGTAATAAATAATGCGCATTATAATTCGGGAACGAATGAAATACGATTAGGAATTAACCATGATAGTTTACCAATTTTATTACACGAATTTGGTCACAATAAAGATTGTCGTTTAGATAAAAATAATCCTTTACAAAAGGATGCCACATTAAATGCAATTTACGAACAAGAACGAGATGCTTTTGTTAAAGAATTCCCTCAATTCCGTAGAGAATTTATTGATTATTTCATTGATTTGGATAACGTTGGCGACAAAGAATCCCGAGGGATATCGGAATGTATAGCAGAAAGCAATATGTTATTAAATACAGCTTTAAATAATCAACTTGCGTTCCGTGGAGAATACTTGAGAAGATATTTCCCTAAAACAATAGCGTATATAGCCAGAGCTTTAAACCCTGCAATTTACAAATAATTATGTTAAAATAAAATGGAGCAAATTATGAGTATTGAAAATATTAAAAATATAAATATTAAAAAATTAAATAAATTTGTTGGAGATAATAATATGAAAAATAATATTCCGACATTTGCGGAGCAGGTTGAAAACACCGTAAAGGCTCTAAAAGAACGTGCTGAACGTGAAGTTGCCGAATATGGTGATTTTATGGCTGTAACAGAACTATTTCCAAATTTGGATAAAGAAACACAAATAGGGAATTATGCTCTAAAAATATTTAAGATGCCAAAAGATGTTGTTTCTGACCCTAAAAAACGTTACTTAGAAGCTGCGATATATATGCCATCAGGTGATTATAAGATGACAATGGTTGTCGGTAGCGGCACGAAACAAGAGATTTTGGATATGCTTAATCAACCCGATTTTTGTAAAAAATTGAATAAAATTTATGGGGAATTGTTATATACAATAGAACATTCTTAACTTAGACATTGAATATTGACAATTCACTTACAAGTGGTACTATTTATAATAATAGGAGGTTATAAACCTCCTTTTTTAGTGAATAAAGGATTGATTATGTCTAAAAAAGTTTTATTGGTTCGTCTTTCTTCATTGGGTGATGTAATTTTTAATATTCCACTTGCTAATATATTAAAGGATAACGGTTATCATGTAACTTGGATTACGAGCGAAAAAGGATTTGATGTCGTAAACAACAATCCGGCTGTTGATGAAGCAATTTTAGTACCTTGGAAGAAATGGAAGCAACAGAATTTTTTCAAAAACTTTTGTGAATATTTAAAAATAGTTAAATATATTCGTTCTCAAAAATTCGATATAGCAATCGATACTCAATTGTTATTAAAAAGTTTTGTATGGATGATTTTTAGTGGCGCAAAAAGAAGAATTGTATCAAAATCAGCTCGTGAATTTGCTTTTCTTGGGGGTAATGAAATAATAGAAGAACTTTCACCTGATCCTTCTACTCATGTTATTGAGGGTTATCTAAAGTTCGCTAAACATTTAAACTTAAATACGGATAATATAAAAGTGTCTTTGCCACTGTCAAAACAAGAGCATATTGACAAAATAAATGAATATCTTAAAAATCTGGATAAATCAAAACCTATTGTAACAATTTGTCCGGCTACAACTTGGGTTCCAAAACATTGGAACAAAGATAATTGGAAATCTTTAATAAAAAAAATAGAAAATAGTTGTAACTTAGTGTTTACAGGTACAAATGGTGATATTGAGTTAATAGAATATATTTCCGAGGGAAAACATCTAAATCTTGCCGGTAAAACAAATCTTTTGGAATTAACTGAGCTTTTTAGACAAAGTGATTTGGTGTTATCTCTTGATAGCGGAAGCACTCATCTTGCAAGAGCAACAGGACATCCTAAAATTGTTTCAATATTCTGTGCAACTCCACCAAGCAGATATGCTCCGATTGGTTCAATAGATAAATATATCGCATTAACAGGCAATTTACCTTGCCAACATTGCCACAAAAAAACATGTCCACTTGGCACTAATGAATGTACTTTTAGTCCTTCAGTGGAAGAAGTATTTGAGGCTATTCAAAAATTATTGCCCTTAACAAATTTTAACAATTAGGCAAGTTTTACACAATAAATGACTTTATATTAATAGTTAGGTTAGTAAAAGGTCGGTTATTGTGAATTCTATTAATCAAAATATTAATAATCCATATTATTTGCGTAAAACATTTAAGGCAAATGATTTTAGCAATGCCGAAAGTCAAGAAGTTCAACTTCCTGACATGTACAACATTCCTAATAATCAATCCAAACCGGCAAGTTTCAAAGAAACTGTAAAAAAAGCTGATATGATGGGAATGGTTTATCCATGGTTAGAGCATCCTATTTTTATGGCAGGAACTTGCGCCGGTTTAGCATATGGAGTTGATAAATTTTCAACAGCTTGTGGTGGTGATTATGAAAAAAGTTTAATGGGAAAAACTGCCAAATTAGGTGATAGAATTGCTACTTCAAAGTTTGCAAAGAGTGAATTCGCAACAAAAGTTTCTGATTTTGTAAAATCAGCTAAAAATAAATTTAACAAATGGACTAAAAACAGTGATGTTATAAATGCTATTCGTTTTACTCCTTCTCAACCTGAATGGAGTATGGTAAAAGACGAAATGCTTTCTCAAGAGCAAAGAGTTGTTCATGAATTTACAAGAATTACAGATGGCTTGCAATTGGGTGTTGATAAACCTACTCCTGGATTTTTTGATAAGTTATTTGGTAGAACCGGTGGACTTACTACAGAGAAATTAGCTTTGACAAAAGAAGAAAAAGCTTTAGTTCAAGGAATTTCTAATAAAGAACAAGCTGTAAATACAGTATTGCTAAAACGTTTAGGTAGAAGTGATTCTGAAATTCAACGAATTATAGGTCTTGGTAATGATGCAACAAAAGCTGTCAAAGAAGAAATTCTTAAAGAAATGGGGTTGACTGCTGATAAATTAGAACTTATTAAAAAAGATAATACAGGTAAATATATAAAAGAAGTCAAAGCTGCCGCTGAAAAAGTTAAAGGCAAAGTTTGGATTGGAGCAGGAAATTATCCTTTATTAGGTCCTGCGCAAATCTTTGAAAGACGTATAGGTTGTGACGAAGTTTATAATAGATTACATAGTTTATCAGACGGAGCTACAACAAAAACAGGTCGAATGTTATCTAAGTTTGTACAACGTTGTCACAGAGGTTTTACTTTTGGTGGTGGCAAACTTGGTGTATTAATGTTTGTTGCACCTCATCTTGTTGAAACAATGATTGATGCAAAAAAAGCTGATCCTGATGCAAAAGTTGGAACAGTTGCAAATGGTATAATCAGTGCAATGAGTTGGGTATTTACATTCCCATTAGGCTTGAAAATTATGCATTCTCTAACTGGTATGCAATATGCCGGTATGAGCAAAGACGCTGTTGCTAAATATAGAGAAGAATTGGGTAAATTTAATGCTCGAGTTACAAGTAATGAATTCAAAACAAAAGGTGAATATGACACTGCAAGAAAAGAACTTGTAGGAAAATTAAAAGCACTTAAAAAACCTGCAAAACCTCAAAATTTATTGACAAAAATGTGTAAGAAATTAGGTAGTTTCTTAACTATGGATTTGGAACAAATAAAGAGTTACAGAAACGGTAGTTTTGCCGGCAATACAGCAAGAAAACTTCCTAGTTTCTTCAAAAACTTAGGTGGAATTCCTATGAGATTAATTCTTTGGGGTGGAATTACAATGTTCGGGTTGGAAGCGCTTATTACAAAATCTACAAAATCCGTATTTGGCAAATTCTACGATAGAACTAAAGAAGAAGAAAATGAAGCAATGAAAGAACAACAAAAACAATTCTTAAAAGCAGATTTGCAAGCAAGAATGTTAGAAGCTCAAAAGAAAAAGCTTGAAGCAGCGCAAGCTCCAAAAATTCAAGAAGAAGTTAAAAATAATGAAGCAGTTCAACAACAACCATTACCTCAAGTTGTAGAGCAAATCGAAAATAATCAGGCTCAACCGGCTCAGACAGTTGAAAACCAACAAGCTTCAAATGAAAACATTAAGAAAAACGATTACATTCCAAACCAAAATTCAAATTTAAATATTTCTGAACCAACAGTAAAAACGACAAAACGAGATAATTATACTTATATCCCGTCTCAAGAAAGCGTTTTCAATAATCAAACAAAAACTCAACAACAAAGATATATTCCGTCACAATCTGCTGCAAATATAGTACGAACATTTGATAATTCAGGATTAGATGGTGCTTTAAGACGTGCTGACAGAGCGGAAGCTAAAGCATTAGAAGTTTTATCAGGAAATTTTAACGGTTAAATTCTACAAAATTCTTCTAAATCTGGATTTGCTCTAAACCAAGTTAACTGCCGTTTTGCATAATTCCTTGTATGTTGTTTTAATTTATTCAGTGCTTCTTCCAAAGTTGCTTCGCCGTCTAAATATGTAAGCACTTCTTTGTAACCGATTGTACAAACAAAGTTTTTTATTCGACCATGTTTTTTTAATAAGAACTTTGTTTCATCTATCAAACCTTGTTCAACCATTAAATCTACTCGTTGATTTATCCTGTCATATAAATATTCTCTTGACTTTATTAACGGCATTTTCCAATCAACATCGAATTCAGGTTCTTTTAGAGTTGAAACCTCTGAAAAAGGTTTACCTAGTATTTTCATAACTTCAAGAGCTCTAACTATGCGACGTTTGTTTGAGTCAAATAGTCTTTTATAGGATTTTGGATCTAATATTTTTATTTCTTCTAATAAATCAAATTTGTCACGAAGTTCTAATTCTGCTCTTAACTCAGGATTAGCTTCGACTCTTGGCAAATCATAGTTTTCTAGTAATATCCTAAAGTAAAGCCCTGTCCCACCTGCAACAATCGGAACTTTGCCTCTGTTTAATATATTATAAATAACTTCCTTTGCATCTTCAGCATAATTCCCTACAGAATAATCAAATTCCGGCTCAACTATATCAATCATATGATGAGGAATTCCGTTACGTTCTTCAATTGTGGGCTTTGCTGATGCTATGTCAAAACCTTTGTAAACAAGTCTTGAATCAGCTGAAATCACTTCTCCGTCAAGTTGTTTGGCTAAATCTATAGCCATTTGGGTTTTTCCGCTTGCTGTAGGTCCTGCTATTGCAATAACTTTTGGTTTCATATCCTTATCATAACATGAAAAATCTATGTACTTTATTGAAAATTATGCTATAATGAGCACATGTTTAAGAAAAGTTTGAGTTTGATTTTTTTGTCATGCACGTTGGCTGTTTCAGCTATAGCAGCAGAAGTTCCTATGGATGCAAAGCTTGATTATAATCAAGGGATAGATTTTTATAAACTTGGAATGTATGAAAGAGCGATAGAATCTTTCAGAAGTGCAGTTAGAACATATCCCGATTATGTTGATGCATATTATAATTTAGGAACGGTTTTAGAATATCTAAAAAATTATTCTGAAGCGACAACTGTTTTTAAACAAATTTATTTAAGAAATCCTAATGATTATGAAGTGATTTATAAATTAGCAAATCTTGCTGCAAAACAAGAAGATTACACTAAAGCTGCCGAATACATAAGTCTAATTCCGCCAACAAGTGATTATTATAAACAAGGACAACAGTTGGCTGAAACAATTAAGGTTAATACAACTTTACCTGTTCAACAAATGAATACACCGTCTAAAATTGCAACACAAACAGGAGTTTATGAAAACATATTGAGCCCGACTGGTGTTACAACAGATAAGAACGGAAATCTTTATGTTGCAACATTTTCTGATAATTCAATAATTAAAATTACCCCTGATAATAAACGTATTGTGTTTGTTAAAAGTAGTTTAATTTCAGGTCCGATAAGCCTTGCAAGCGACGAAATCGGAAATATTTATGTGTCAAACTACAGCGCTAATAATGTTTTAAAAGTTACTCCGCAAGGAGTTGTGTCTGTGCTTGTTGATAAATTGGATAAGCCTTATGGATTACATGTTGAGGGCAATATGTTATTTATTACTTGCCAAGGCTCAAATTCTATTTTTAGACAAAAGATTAATCGTTAATGCGTAAACATTTGGTCACTCAGTCACCTAGTCACTTCAAAAAAGTAACCCTCGAGTCACGAATCACAAAAAGACTTACAACAATATTTCATCTATTAATTTTATTCTAAAATTGCGACCGCTTGGAATTGAAACATGTCCTCCTTTTGCAAAAAATGCACTAAAAGGCGAGATAATAGTATTTGCTCCTAAACAAATTGTTCCATATGCCAACGGGAATGGTGAAAGTATAAAGGTTGAACCTTCGCTGCCCAAATTTACAGTTAAAGTACACATTTTGTTAAATAATGTTCTACCCCAGTTTCCTTTTTGCCACATCGTTTTTAAGTATTTGCGTTCACCTTTAATATTATTTAAAAATATTTTTTTATCGTTTGCTCTTGTAACATAAGCATTTATATATACGGTTTGTCCTTTGTAAATCATTGAATTAATCTTTATTACCACAAGTCCACCGTTGCAAGTAATCTGCGGTTGATGAGATTCAACGACTTCTCCGTTAAAAATTGTACCAGCTGGTATCGTGTAATTTTTACCATAAATCGGTTGTTTTGTTTTGAATTTAACCTGTGCTCCGGCATGTTGCCAATCTGATATTTGAGATAAATTCGTTACATTAAAAGATGTGCCTTTTTTGATTTTGATGTTTCCGCCTTTGTAAATAGGATAATTTTGTGGAGGTGTTTTTTCTTGAACCGGATTTTGTGATTTTATATCAGCAGTCTTTGTAGTTTCCAAATGCTTAGTTATAGCAGGTAATGCAGGAAGATTTTCCTCCTGTGTACCATAATTTTTTCTAATCTCATCATCAACGGTTTCATCTAAATCAAAAGCATGAGCATGCCCTTGACATGCCAAAATAGTATATAATAAAGCTATAATAAGTGTATTTTTTACATTCATTCTCAATCTAAAACCTTTTCATTATAACTATTGTAGCAAATTGTAACAAATTTGTTAAGAACTAGCAAAAAATATTTTCCTTTGTTTTAAGATAAATGTGTAGACATTAGTGAAAAAGATTGGAAACTATGATGAAAATTCATACAACGCAAAATCTAAACTCTATTAGACGTAATCAACCAACCGACAGTATTACTATCCCTGAAGAGATTAGATTAAATTTTTTAGAACAACAGCTGTCCTTGAAAAACGAACAGGATACCTATGAGAATTCTGTATCATTTAGGGCAAAACCATCGAACAGTGCAAATGATATTTTGCCAAAGATAGCAAAGAGAATAAAAGACACAACATCAAAGCGAGCATCAGACACGAAGAGTATAACAGAGAAAATTCTATCGAGTGCTCGCTTTAATAATATGTTGCGATTCATTCAAGAAAATGAAGTAATTTCAAATGCCGGTATTGCATTTCTTATTGGTTGGGCTTGTCGTGTACCGACTATTTTAGCTTTGCCGGAATGGTTAGGTGGAAAGCACAAAGAAGATAAAGCAATGGCTGCAGCGCACTCTGGAGCATCAGTAACAATGGGATTGTTAACAGCAATTGCTTTGACATTACCTATCAACAAAGCTGCAAGACATGCTCGTGAAAACTTATATCACAAAATTAAGCCTGAATTATTAAAAATTAGACATCCTCAATTGGATTTGAATACTATTAAAGATTCTTCAGGTAAGCTTTTAGATAAGAAATTCTGGAAGAATATTGATGGAAAAGCATTTGATGCTAATGTTAAAACTCCAATGACTGTTGCTAGACCTAAATATTGTGGCGATATAGCGGAATCAACATACAAATCTATGGGTATAGATATTGATATGGCAGCGAATGCTGATAAGCCGTTGCAAGAGATGGTGTTGAGAGATGGAAGAAAACTTGTTGATGTGTTAACAACAAAAGATATGTTTATTGCAATAGAAGAAAAAGGAATGGGTACAACTTTAAAAGGTTTGAAAGATACAAACTTCTTCTCCTTAGAATACATTGACAAAGACTTTTTAAGCAGAACAATGCCAGAGCTTGATATGAAAACGGCATTTGTAGATGGTAAAATAACTCATCCTAATAATTGGAAAACAAAAGAAGGTAAATCAGCGTTTAATTTCGATATACACATATCAAATTATTTAGAAACAGCTGAAAGTACTCCTGTATATACTGGAGCTACAAGAACAGAAGCTAACGGTATAAGAAAATATATTGCATACCAAAATAATGGTAATGGAGCTTTAGGTACTCCTATTACTAATGAAATGATTTTTGCAGACAAAAATATCGATGCTTCAAATAAAATTGTAAGTTGGGCAGTTGAAATTGCAACAAGAATTCCGGTAGGACTTTGTACTGTAGCAATGATTACACCAATACTCAACTTATTTGAATCTATTGGTGGTAAAAAACAAACTAAAAAGAATGCTGATGTTGAATTAGATAAAAGTCCTGCAAAAAAAGATTTAAAGAATGTAAGCCCTGAACAAAAAACTGAATCTCAAATTGGAAGTGTAAGTTTTAAAGGTAAAAAACCAGGAAAAGTAACTGAATTTTTAAGTGAAAAATATGTTTTAAAATTACTTAATAGCTCTAAAATACAAGAACTAGTTGAAAAATATGATAAACAGTTCAAAATGTCTATGACGGAAGCTATGACAATCTTAGGTTCATTTACAATGAGTAGTTCTTATATATTTGGTACTTTAACAAATAAAAACTTTAAAGATAAAAAAGATAGAAGAAATACATTGGCTATAAATCAGTTCTTAGGTTTTGCTGTACCAACAGTATTAGGATCTTGGATTAGTGGTAAAATTAGGCCAAAAGTAAAAACTGCTACTTATAGATTTGTTGGACAACAGAATCAACGAATTAAATTGATGGCTCAAAAAGGTCAAATTACTAGAGAAGCAGAAGAAAAAGCTCTAAGTGCTGTTGCAAAAGCCGCAAAGGGAATTCCTGTATTAGCGAGTTTAACAGTGTTTACATTTATCTACAGATACTTTACACCGGTTGCAGTAACTCCAGTGGCAAACAAAATAGGTGAATATATAAATAATAGAAAAGCTGAGAAACAAAATGCTGAAGCTGTAAGAGCATAAAATATAATAACCAATTAATGTGTACATACAAAAGCCTGTTTATTTCAAACAGGCTTTTTTTATAGTAAAATATTAACTATGAATTTATTTTATTTGGAAGAGGTTGATTCTACTAATAAGTATACAAAAGAGCATATTTCTGAACTAGACAATATGACTATTGTTTATACTTCTCATCAAACTGCCGGTCGTGGTAGGCTTGAGCGAAAATGGAGTGATTTAGGTGCAGACAATATTTATGCAAGTATTATTCTTAAACCTTCAAAAGAATTTAAAGAAGTTTATTCAAATCTTACCCAATATTTATGTTTAGTTCTATGTGAAGTTTTTGAAGAATACAACGTTACCCCCCAAATAAAATGGCCCAATGATATTAAGATTAATGGCAAAAAGATTTCTGGAATTTTAGCAGAAGCCGTTTCGTCCTCAAATGGTTTAGAGGGTTTGGTTTTAGGTTTTGGAGTGAATCTTAATTGCGATAAAAAACTTTTGGAAGAAATTAATCAACCAGCAACTTCGCTCAACATTGAAACCGGCATGGAAATAGATAGAGATTTATTCTTAAAAAGTTTTATAAATAAGTTTTGTTTGAGGTATAATAAATTTATTGAGGAAGGGTTTTTATTAATAAAAGAAGATTATATTAAAAGAGCCATTTTCTTTGATAAGGAAGTAGCCGTAAAGGTTTTTGAAAAAACTATTTCCGGTAAAGTTGTCGGAATAACTGATAGCGGAGCTTTAAAATTAATTGATAAAGATAAAAAAGAACACGTACTTTTAATAGGAGATATTTTATGAATGGATCATTATTATTA
>CAZPBG010000006.1:0-63871 GCA_964584885.1 uncultured Vampirovibrio sp. | reverse complement strand
CGCTTAATTAAGCGAACTATTCTAGTATATGACAAATATCTTTTTTTTGCAAGTGTTTTGTTTAATATTTTTACAATTGTCATTTTTAAAGGATTTTAGACCTATTCTAATTTAATAAATTAAAATAACATGACAATTATTAAGATAATTCATGCTATGATTACATGTATGAAAATTTTAAAATTAGGGCTTAAAAATTATCGTAATTGCGAAAACCTTTTGTTAGATTTTTCCAAACAAAAAATTCTTATAATTGGAAAAAATGCACAAGGAAAAACTAATATTCTTGAAAGTATTTACATGCTTTCTGATTTAAAAAGTCCTAGAACATCTACAATGACTGATTTAATAAGATTTTCAACCCAACATTATGAAATTAATGCACAAATTATAAAAAATAATACTGATATTGAATTAGATATATCATATAGCACGGAGAAAAAAAGAGAACTAAAAATCAACAAAGTTAAGACTTCGCCTAAAAATTTCAAATCCGTTGTAAAAACAGTATTATTTTCAACAAAAGATCTTTTATTATTAAGAGGAACTCCACAAGATAGGCGTGATTGGTTAGACAGAGCCATTTCACAAATTTATCCTGCTTATGATGAAAGACTTTCAAAATATGAAAAAATTCGTATTCAGAAAAACAACTTGTTAAAAAATGACATTATTGACGAAACTTTGCTTGATATTTATAACGAACAATTAGTTATAACAGGTGCAAATATAATATTTTTACGCAAGAAATTTCTCAAAGAAATAGAAAAAAAAGCTGCATTAAAACACAAATTAATCAGCAACACGGAAGAATTCACTCTCACATATACTTGTCCAAATGACGAAATTGAAAGCATTTGCGCTTACCTTAAAGAAGAATTAAAGGTTCGAAAGTCGGAAGAAATTGCTCGTAGACAGTCATGCATTGGACCTCACAGAGATGATATAGAATTAAAGATTAACGGAATGGATGCAGTAAAATTCGCTTCTCAAGGGCAACAAAGAACAATTGTTTTATCGTTAAAACTCGGAGAATTAGACATAATCCAAGAAAAAACAGGTTATTCACCAATACTATTGCTTGATGATGTTCTCGCTGAACTCGATGAATCTCGTCAAAACTATTTATTAAAATCAATTGATAATGATGTACAAACAATTATAACTTCGGTTGACACATTATTATTCGAAGAAGAATTTCTCAAAGATGTTCAGATTTATACAATTCAAAATGGTCAATTGATATAAACTGCATCAAACTTATAAGCTTCTAATGTTCTTGAAAAATAATCAGGAGGTAAACCGGCTTTTTCTTTCAGAGAATTTAAAAAGACTTCTCTTTCCGGCAACTGTTCCCAAACGATTGGCAAATAAACAGCTCTATTATTACCTTCAGCCAAAATTATTCCATGCGGATAAATTTTTGAAAGCAAATCTCTTTCATCTTTAAATTTTATACGTTCAATTGAAGAAAGAATTGAGATTGAGATTTCTAAATCATTTAATTCATCTTCTGTCAAAGGTTCAAATCGAGGATCATAAAATGCAGCATTTTTCGCATTATCAATTATATCCAAAATCAAAGGTTTTGTAGGATAAACCGAACCGATGCAACCTCTTAATTGCCCATTTAATTTGAGGGTTACAAAAGATGCGCCATATTGAGTTAAAACAGGCGGTATCCCATGAGGAACGAACTCTTCTTCCTTAAAAACAGAGTTAATACTTTGCTTTGCTATATCTAAAACGTATTTAGAATATTTTTTTATAACAATTTCATCCCTGGAGTCAGTTGACAAATACCAAGAGCCATAACCGACAACTCTATCATTTTCACCACTTACATCACCGGAATTATATGTCATAATTCTTATAAGAGAACAATCGTTATTATTTGCAAAATCAACAAGACCTTTTATTCCGGTCAAACCACAAGCTTGCATAGGTTGGAAAAAGTCAATTTTACCGGTTTCAATAATCGTTGAAGTGTAAGCGTCTATCTGTCTACACTCTTGTTTTGTATAAAAATGGCTCAAATCAGAAGAAATAACAAAAGATGAATTTTCCCAATATGCAGATATAATATCTGAAATCAGCCTATAATCACATTTACCAACTAGAATTGGCACTATCTTTATTTTCTTCCCTATCTTTTTAATTTCTTTTACCAAATCTTTTGCACTTAAAATAGGCGGATTAAACAACGTTTGTAAAAAAGGCAATTGAACCTCTATTGAATGTTCATTGTCAAAGACTTCATTAGACAATATGCAAGGAAATTTTTCCGTAATTTCTTTTATAAGTCTATTATTTACTTCAACACTGCCTAATGGAGTGTCAAAATAAGTATATTCGGGGAGTGCAATATTATTAAAGTTTTCGTGATGAGATGGAGCTATTATAAATATATTGTCATTAAATTCCAAATGTTGAAAACCTGCCATTGCAGCATGACCGGAATAATAAACTCCGGCATGCGGAACAATTATTGCTTTGCTTTTGCTTGTTATATCAAGCTCTTGCTTATATGAATTTAATAAATTTGTAAGCTCTTCTGCTTTTTCAGGATAAAAACTCCCCGCAAATACAGGCTTTTTATTCATTAGTTAACCTCTTAAAACAATTGTAACAAATTATTAATAATTTAGCAAAAAATTTTTTTATAAGGTTTAAAACAAATTGAAAGGTCTACAAATATATGGATATTAAAAATATAAATTCTACAAATTTTAACGGATATAAAAATCTTTTGACAAATAATGCAAGTCTTACAAAAAATCGACGATTGAGTTTTTTATCGATACAATTAGATAACATCGGGAAAAGTGACTTGGACACTTGGAAAACTATTCAACGCAATTTGCTTGGAGAAAAAAATCCTTCAAATGTTATGACTATTGTGATGAGAAAGCTCTTTGATAATCATTTTTTACTTCTTGGTGAAAATAAAGATCTTGACCCCAATTGCGTTAAGCAAGGGTCTTTTGAAGAAAGCATGCTAATGAAAACATTTACTTGGTTAGCAGATTTAACAAAAAGAATTATGAATGATAACAACCTTATTAAGGATAAAGAAGGTACAGAAGTTATAAAAGAATCATTAGTTACTATATTACCATTCAGTGGAAATAATATTACGAACACAAATAACTTTGTTTTTCAGGCATTGGAACCGGAAAATCACCCACAAGCCGAAGCAAAAAAGATTAACGATGCAATCCAATATATAATGGATGACTACTTATCATAAGCCCATCTTACAATTTTTCTTTGGCAATTTTTGCAATATATTGTTTTAAGGCTGGTGTAATTAACAAATCCGGCTCTTCCATTACTAATTCATCCAAAGTATTTACACCTAGACGATATTGTTCTGCCGAAATATACAACAAACCTAGCTTTATTCTGTCATAAAGATTGGTTGAAGATTTCAATTCTTTTATTTTTGAGTCTGTCAAACCTCTTTGTTTATAACACTCAACTAAATTCATATAAAACTTTAAGTTTAATCCATACAACTTAATAGCATCCTCAAAACACGATTGAGCTTGTTCTGGATAGCCAATAAACATATATGTTTCACCTAAATTGTTTTGAAAAATCGCAGTTGCTTGTGTAGATGGACTAAGTGAAATAGCAATTTTAAATTCTTGAATAGCGGCATAATAAACTCTATCTTTTAAATGATTGAGTCCTAAGCTGTTATGAAAAAAAGCATTTTTTTCAGCTTCAATAGTATATTTATGAGGTTTTCTGTACCCCGAACAAATAACCATTGTTAACACCAAAAAACATATTAAAACTCTTTTTATCATAATAAAGAAATTTCTAATCCTTCTTGAGCCATTATTGCATTTTCATCAGCATATTCTTCTGCTAACAAATCCAGTTTTTCATCATTATACCCAGGGTCATAGTGGAAAAATACAATTTGCTTAGCACCAATTTGGTTTTTACAATCGACTGCCATTTCGTAGGTTGAATGACCAAAGCCTTGTTTTGGAACATAAATACTCAAATAATCTTCGGTTGAATATTGTGAATCATGTATAATTAAATCGCAACCTTTTGCAAATTTAACCAGTTTTTTATCACCACCGGGATAGCTTTCTTTGTCAGTTGCGTAAACCAAAGATTTACCTTTATACATAATTTTATATATAAATACACCGTTTTGTGGATGAGCATAAGATTTATAACAAGTTATAACAACGTCGTCGTCATTGTAATCATCTTCTTTCAAATCATTTACTCTGACAACCTTTGGTAAATCTTCACCTTTTTTGAATATTATGTAATTTGTTTCATTCAAATCCATAATTCTTAAATCTGCTGCAATATCACCCAAATCAAGCGGGAACGACTTTGTAAAAAGCAATTTTGCGAGCTCTTGTTCTAATGTTTCGTTATAATTTACTCCGCCCAATAAAGCCATTCTGGTTGATGCTAAATGGGAAGGTCTGAAAAACGGAAAACCTTGAATATGATCTAAGTGAATATGACTCAATAAAATAGTACATTTTACAGGAGTTCTATCAGTTATGGTAGTGCCCGATTCAATATATTTTTGCATAAGCT
Source organism: uncultured Vampirovibrio sp. (assembly GCA_964584885.1). Taxonomy (GTDB): domain Bacteria; phylum Cyanobacteriota; class Vampirovibrionia; order Gastranaerophilales; family Gastranaerophilaceae; genus CAG-196. The sequence goes on along the minus strand of CAZPBG010000006.1, from coordinate 59,293 downwards.
CATTACCAAGGCTAATCAAACCGGTTCCGGCATCTAAAATTATCAAGTGTCCGCCAACATTAACTTCTACGCAAGCAGTGTTACCACCATATTTTAAGAAGTCTTTATCTGCAACAGGATAACTGCCTCTAACACCTCTAAACTTAATTCTAAATTCGTCTTTTAGCTCTTCCATTTTTTATTCCTTTTTTAAACAGACCTGTATTTATTATATATTATTTTTCTTTATTTCAAAAGTAGCATTTCTATCTTTTTCTTCTCCGTACAAAGAAGAAGTTCCCAACAATCTAAGTTTTGAGCGGGTTTGAATATCTTTTAAATTCGTTTCTTTTAAGAATATGTCAACCATTACTTTGTTCTTATTAGAATTTATATTAACAACTCTAAATGCATTTGGATAAGTAACCAATGACGGAGTTGAAACATACACAATATTCTCATCTTGTCGAGCTTTTGTGCAATGATAATGACCTTGCAAAACGACAATAGGATTAGAATACTTTTTCAAAAGAGATTTAACTTCATACTCATTATTCATTTTGTGATTAGGACTTGAAAACGGTTCATGGATAGGAACATGAGTACATAGAACAACTACATCCTTGGTATGTTCATCCAACTCTTTTTCAAGCCATTTCATTTGCTCATCTGAGATTTCACCATTGCAAGTAATTTTGTAATCAATAATTGAATCCAAACAAATTACTCTAAACCCTTTTTTAGGAGTGAAAGCATAATAACTCTTTGTTGACTTGATATTCTTATTATTTTCTTTCAGAACCTCCATAAAACGCTTTTTAGTCAAAGGTCCATCTATTGCTATATCGTGGTTGCCGTTTATTGCATACCAAGGCGCATTCAAGACTGATAAATGAGAAATAAATTCTCGCAACTGAGCTTCTTTCGGTTTGTTAACCAAATCACCCGTAAACATAACAAAATCATATGGCATTGAAGTATTTATTTGCAAAATAACATCATCCAAAAGCTCAGGAGATTTTTGCAAGAATTTATAGGAAGTATTTTCTTCATTTGTAGTAAAATGCGCATCACTAACCTGAACAAAACGCAAATTATTATTGGCTGCAGTACAAACTTGCGAACCTATTGCACAAGCAATAATTATGGTTAACACAAAATTCGTTAATTTTTGAAAAAAAGTTTCTCGCTTCTCTTTTTTATATCTCTTACTCATTTATAAGTTTATAATAATTCATTTATAGAATATAAGTCAATACAACTACTGTCAGACAATGTAAACATACAAAATAGAATTTATTTTATATTTAAAACTGGCTTCCGTGAAAATCTGTTCCACCGGTTTTGATTAGTTGTGGATATTTTTCAGCAATCTTTTTTACATCGTTTGCGGAATGAAATTTTGCAAACTTTCTAAATCTTGGATATGGATAATAGGTTTCAATACCGTCCAAACCTACTTTCATAAGATTTTTAACCAATCTATCTAAACTAATAGCCCAACAGCATGCCGGATGCGCTAGAACTGCGATACCACCGGCTTTGTGGATTGCTTGTATTAGTTTTTTTACATTTCTTTTAGGTAATAATCTAAGCAAAACTCCCTCTGTTTCAGCTTTATTTTTTGCTAAAAATGGAGTCAAAGACGAATGATTAATATCAATATTGTATGCTAAAAGATGAATAAAAACGTATCCAAACCAACAGTCAAACTCAACTCCTGTCAGCAAAATATCATCGCTTATATGTTTATGCGCTTCAACCGTATTATGGTCGGTTATCGCAATTAATTCATACCCTTTAGACTTTGCAGAACTTACTATTTGTTCGTAATCTCCCTCTCCGTCTGAACAAGATGTATGAATATGTAAATCAACTTTTTTGTTTATAAAATCAATTTCAGCTATATCTCTTAAATTTTTCATAAGTTTATAATACAATAAATATAGTTGGTGAGGATATAAAATTCCAAAAATTAACAAATTTTTGAGAGGCTAAATAAATGACAAAAAAAAATAAAACTCCATTGGGTATTTTTATAGAATCAATAGGTTTGTATTTTTCTAATTTCGATAAATTCGTAAAATATATGACATTTCCTGTATTAGGTCAGGTCGGTGGTTTGATACTTGTATTTGCGTTAACAATGGTTTATACAAACCATGCGCCGCAAATAGAAGACATCAATATACTATTGCTACTATCAATTTTAGTTACGCTTCCGGGGCTTTTAATTTTTACAAAAGCATTTTGGGAATACTTAGTTGCTTATGGTGCAATAAATTCCATGTTAGACAATATGCTAAAATCGGGTAAAGTCTACGATTTTGATGCGCATACTGAGCTTATTGAACGCAAAGCTGTTCCGTTTGTAGGATTATGGCTTTTAGTAGGTATTTTTTCTTTGATAGCATCATTCCCTTTGTTTTGGGTTCCTGCAGGTGTTGTTACTGTTTTTGGAGTATTAATTTTTCAAGTTTTTACGTACGAACCTGAACTATCTCCAATCGGTTGTGTTAAAAAGAGTTTTAAACTTGTTGCCGGTCATTTTGCATCAACTTTTATGTTGATTTCTCTGGTCGGAGCTTTAACTTATATTCTTGTACCTCAAATATTCAATAAACTTTTTGAATTTATTAAGCTTACGGATTGTTTAGCAAATTCTATTATTCCTTTTATAGAAAAATTGCCAATAGCAGAACTTAATTCAATGCTTGCTTATGCATATATTCCACCAATTGACATTAAAGATATTGCAACATTTGTGATTACTTTTACCGTTTCACAAATACTCATCCAATATACACTTCCTTTGCGTTCAATACTTTGGGGAATGTGGTATGAGGAACTTAACGGTTCATTGCCACAAATGGTTGAAACTAAAACTACAAAAAAGAAAAAACGTCCGAGTGAAAAATTAATGAATGCTTCTAAGAAAAAGTATTCATCAAAAAAACTCGACCGAAACATCTTAAAACGTGCAATGGAAAAGGACGAGTAAGAGGGTGCGAAAAAATTTTAAATTTTCTCGCAAATTAATAGACTTAACAAAACTTAATAAAATATCCTTAATAACGCAATTTTTATAAATAAAATAACTTTATATATATGTGTGTTAGTGAAAAGGTGTTTTAAGTAATGACAGTTTTACCGGGTTCATTAGATTATTTATATTATAACGGTATTCTTGACCATATACCGTATGAAGCCTATCAAACTACAACTCCTATGAACGGTAGTCAATATCTAAATCAGGCTCAACAAGGACTTTTGTATAATACTTATACATCTCCTGACACTTTTGTAAGAAATAATCTTCCTAATAACAATCAAAATGAGAAACGCTCCTTTGCCGAAAAAGCATATGGCTATAACAACGGATACGGAAGGGAATACGACTTTGAAGAAAAAGCATTTGGACCGGAAGGTAAGTCATTTAGAGAAGGACTTGTTGAAACTGCAAAATCAACAGAATCAAAATTTGCAAACGCTCCTACATTCATAAAAGGACTTACTGCTGGTGGAATTATGGTTGGCACACTTTGCCTTTTATTGCGTGGCAAAAAGAAACCACCTGTAAATACTCAACCTAAAACAAGTTTTTTAAGTAAATTTAATCCATTTAATTGGTTTAAGAAAAAATAGATTTAAATTTTTAACCTTATTAAAATACCTTATTAATTAACCAATTTTACTGCGCTCTAACATGAGCGCATTTTATTTGTAAACAATTGTAAAGTCTGTTTATAAAAAAAACAACTTTTTTATCAATATATACTTTATATATATAAATGGAGATAGAGCACATGTATACTTGGTTTATTAAAAATGACATCTTGAAAAAACCGGTCGCTGAAATGGCAAAAGAATTCGAAAATGGTGTTAGCAAACAAAATTTAAACATTATGATATCCGATTCTACGTCTAGTTATGCACCTTCAATTCCTGATAGTTATATCAATACCATTTTTTCACAAATTGACACCAACAAAAATGGTTCAATAGAAAAGGGGGAAATCTCCTCTTACTTAAAAAGGAATTATAATATTTCACTGGAAACAGCTATTGAAAACGGATGGACTATACAAGAGTTAACAGAACATATTGAGAGCATTGACAACGGTGATAGTGCTGAAGAAGAAATTAATAATGAAAATACTTTACGTGAAGGAAATGAAAAGCCACGTACAAGAAATAAAGGTATCGTTGCAAAATTATTCTCATTTTTAGCATCCCTTGTTGGAGCTAATGAAGAAAGAGTTAATTCTGTTCAATCTGCAGCTGAATCCGGCTCATTGGGACAAATTTCTGCATCAATGGCAGCAGATTCCAGAATGCATTATTTTCAACCTTAATAATCTTCTCGTCCTCTAGCTTTTAGATATTCCCTAATCTGGTTGAGTGAGAATTGGATAATTCTTGTAATTCGAGATGGAGATAAACCAATCATATTTGCAATATCTTTGGCTTGCATATTTCTATAAAAACGATACTCAACAACCGTACGTTCTTTTTGAGGTAGTTTTGCAATTGCTTGTTTTACAAGCCGACTCATTTCAATAATTTCAGCCTTTTCATCAGGCATTGCAGATGGATCTTTTATAAAATCGAACGGAGAAGCATTATCTGTAGCTGCAGCAGCTAAACCGTCAATCGACAAAATTGTTTCATATACAGCTTCTCTAACTTTTGCCGGAGAAATAGAAAATCCCATGTCATCAGTATTATCGTCAGCATTATCAGGTTGAGTTAAATAAGAATCTTCAGGAGCTCCGCCATCTTCTTTTTTATGTTTTAAAGTGTACCATTTATAACGATGTCTAAGTTCATTTCTAATAGCCCAACGAACAGCGGTACTAATATAAGCATCATTATAACGCTCAAGTTGTTCATCAGTTTTACCTTTAATCAAAGTTTGTATTGCAATAATACCTATACTAACCAATTCTTCATATTCAATCATATGGTTAGGTATACGCTTATGTTCTACTCTCGCTACTTTTTGTACAATACCTACGTATTGCTTAATTAAAGTTTTATTATCCATCTTCTCTTATCTAAACTAACCTAAGACTAATTGTACTCTAATTTCTAGTTTTTTTCAATGTTTTTTACTACATTAAAAGGATGATTTAGTCTAATTATTGATTTTGTTTATTTTTAAGTCCATAAACAAATAATAGAATTTCTGCAACTGCTTTATATAATTCCGGTGGAATTTGTTGATTTATATCAACCATTCTAAAAAGTGCACGTGCAACAGGAGCGTTGTCAACAACCGGAACATTGTGTTTTATTGCAATATCAATAATTTGCTTTGCAATAAGCTCTGTTCCTTTACAGGTTAAAGTTGGTGATTGCATTGTTTCAGCATCGTATTTCATAGCACAAGCGACGTGGGTCGGGTTTCTAACAACAAAATCTGCTTCGGCAACCGAATCCATTGCTCCTCTTTGAAGCATTTGCATACGTCTTTGACGCAGAGCTGCCTTTACGTGCGGGTCACCTTCCGAGTTTTTGTATTCGTCTTTTATTTCTTTAAACGACATTTTTTGGTCTTTTAAAAACTTCCACTTTGTCATCCCATAGTCAGCAGCCGCAATAATCAAAAAAGCAATACAGGCTTTGTAAATAAAATCAATTATTAGTTTCCCAAATTCCATCATTACAGCAAAATTGTTATCAATTGCTGCTAATCCTAAAATAGCTTCCAAATGAGCACTGTAAACCGACCAACCAACAAGTCCTAACACTGCTACTTTAACAATATTTTTTCCTAATTCAAATAAAGTTTTTACCTGAAATAAATTCTTAAAATATTTTGTAGGGTTTAATTTATCCAACTTTGGTACAAGAGGAGCTGTAGCAACAAGAGGTCCTACTTGCATAAAATCACCTAAAATTGCTACAAATGCTGCTACAAGAAGAACAGACCCAATAATTAAAACAGTTGGAATAACTGTTACAGTAAAGATATAAGTTATTCCTATTTGTTCCAAGTTTTGATTTGGTATTTGTTCGTATAGAGTCCTAAATAACCCAACAACAGCTTGCCATACAAAAGGCGCCATTAAGTTAATAAAAGTAAACACAACAAGCAATGACAGTGCCGTTGACACGTCTTTTGATTTTACTACCTGTCCCTCTTTCCTTGCTCTCTCAAGTTTCTGAGGGGTGGCATCAAATTGTTTATCTTCATCACCCATCTATATTGTTTCCGGTTGGATTATCTAAGACTATTCTACCATAAAATTTTAATTTATAGTAAAATATACAAGGAGGTTTGGTATGTTAAATTGGTTTCTGAGTATAAATACAGCGTTTCAACTTTCAATTTCTTTTGTTATGGGAATTGTTATTGGCTTATTATTAATGAATATTTTTGTAATTGTCAAAAATAAAAAGATAAATATTTACCAAAGACAACTTGAAAAAGAGTCTATTTCATCAGACGAGAATGCCGCAAGAGTAAAAGTTCTTGAACAAAAAATTGAAGTATTGGAAAAAGCTCTTGATAATGCACTAAAAAACAATTAATAGCTAATATTTTTGGTTGATTGTTTTAAATAAAGATTTAGTTTAAAATACTTGTAAAATACAAGGAGAGCTTTATGACAGATATGAAAAAAATATTAAGTTATGTCCCAACAGTTATTGAATCATCATCAAGAGGTGAAAAGTCTTTTGATATTTTTTCAAGACTTTTAAGAGAAAGAATTATCTTTTTAGGCACAGAAATTGATGATGAAGTTGCTAACTCTGTTGTTGCACAACTTTTGTTATTAGATAGTGAAAATCCTGAAAAAGATATAATGTTGTACATAAATTCCCCTGGAGGTGTTATCACTGCCGGCATGGCAATCTATGACACAATGAACCTTATTAAAGCTGATGTTCAAACAATTTGTCTTGGTGAAGCTGCATCAATGGGCGCATTCTTGCTTTCAGCCGGTGCTAAAGGCAAAAGAATGGCTCTTCCAAGTGCAAGAATTATGATTCACCAACCTTTAGGCGGTGCAAAAGGGCAAGCAACTGACATTGAACTTGAAGCAAAAGAAATTTTAAGAATGAAAGACATGTTAATCGGAATTATGGCTGAAAATTCAGGTCAACCGTTTGAAAAAGTAAAAGAAGATTGCGAACGTGACCACTATTTATCAGCTGCAGAAGCTGTAGAATACGGCTTGATTGACAAAGTAGTTACTTCTGTTTCATAATTTTTATTGATTTATAAGAGGGCAAGAATATGAAACGTATTAAAACCATAATATTAGGAATAATTGCACTATCTCTTAGTTTGACAGCTGCACAAGCCGGCACGTTTAAGGCAGACGCAAGAACAAAAAGAATTCCTGCCGGCACTGTGTTTCAATTAGAGTTTTTACAACCTGTTGGAACATACTCAGGCGGTATCGGTGATTCATTCACAGCTACAATAAAAAACGAACAATCTTCTGATACAGGTGTTATAATTCCTGCCGGAACGGTTGTAAGAGGTAGTATTGATAAAGTAAATACTGCAAAGAGATTTTCTCGTGGTGCTAAATTATATCTTGATTTTGACCATGTAGTAACACCTACAGGCAGACAAATCCCTTTAGATATGGCGGTTTGTCAGTATGAAAACATCTATTACGATGGCGGTTTGTACAAAAATCTTGGTTATGGAGAAGCTGTAAAAGCTAACCTTGAACACGGAATTGAGATTACAAAAAGCACGACTGAATACGGAATGAAAGCCGGTGACACAGCTCCGGGGATGCAATATTTAACAACACCGTTCTGTGCAATTGGTGGTTTATTCGGTGGAGTTGGATATTTTGTCGGTGATAGTATTGCTGATATGTTTAGAAAAGGTCAAGAAGTTAGCATAAACACAGGTGATATTTTGACTGTAAAATTAATAAATCCAATTGACATTCCTGTTTACTAATAAAAATTTTTCAATAAAAAAAGAGCCGATTATTTAGTCGGCTCTTTTCGTTATATAAATTTATCTTCCCTCTGGAGCACCAATTCTATGTACTCTTATAAAGTTTGTTCTACCAGTAATAAGTTTTGGAATTGAACCAATGATAATTATTCGTTCATCTTTTTTAAGATTTGTATTCTCAAACAAGAACTCATCAATTTTTTCCAATACTGAATGATCTAAAACAGTATCCCATTCTTTAAAATAAGTATCTAAGCCCCAATATAGATTCAATCTTCTGCAAGTTTCTTCCATATCAGAAATTGCCATAACAGGGATTGAAGAACGCAATTTTGCAAGAAGTTTTGGAGTATAGCCGGTATGAGTGAACGCTAAAATTGCTTTTGCATTCAAATCTTGAGCCATTTTTACAGCCGCATTTGCTATTGCTTGCGGAGAAAGTTCATAATCCTCATTAATATCTAAACATAAATCGTATTTGCAAAATCTACTATTTTCTGTGTTATCTGCAATTTTACGCATCATTGCAACAGCTTCTACAGGATATTTACCCGCTGCAGTTTCACCTGATAACATAACAGCGTCTGTTCCATCCATAATAGCATTTGCAACATCACAAGCTTCTGCTCTTGTTGGAATTGGATCTTCCATCATAGTTTCAAGCATTTGAGTCGCTACAATACAAACTTTTCGTTGCTTGATTGTTTCATTGATAATCATTTTTTGCACAATCGGAACTTCTGCCGGCGACATTTCAATCCCCAAATCTCCACGAGCAACCATAATTCCGTCAGATACTCTAACAATATCTTCCAAATTATCAACAGCTTGCGGTTTTTCAATTTTTGCAACTACAGGAATATTTCCACCAAAATCTTTTATATATTTTTTTGCAAGATTAACGTCTTGAGCTTCTCTTACAAATGACAATGCAATATAATCCGCATTATTTTCTACAGCAAATTTTATAAAATCAACGTCACGTTCTGTTACAGCGTCTAAACTTGCAGTTGCACCAGGAAGATTAATCCCTTTTCTTGGACGAATTACATCACCATAAAGAACTTTTGCCTCAACTACACAGTTTTTAACAGAAAGTACTTCTAAACCAACTTTTCCGTCATCAAGTAAAATTTTATCACCTGCAGTTACATCTTCAGCAATACCTGCATAATCAACCGGAATTATATCAGAAATTTCCTCACAAGCTTTAAGTCTAATAACTTCATCTTTCGAAATTTTTATAGGCTCAGGAATATTGCCAACCCTAATTTTAGGTCCTTGTAAATCAACAAGAACAGGAATATAAATTCCTAATTCTTTTGCAGCTTTTCTTACATTTAGAATATTTTCCAAATGCCCTGCAATAGTTCCATGAGATGTATTTAAACGAAACATTGAAGCGCCTTCTTTAATCAACTTGTAAATCGTTTCGTAAGTTGAAGAAGCCGGTCCTAATGTTGCAACAATTTTTGTCTTACCTTTGTGTACCATAATTAAAACCCTCCATAATAAAATAATAAAACAAACATATTAGTTTTTAGAGGGCTAATTCTTGAAAGATTGGCATGTTAAAGTTAGAATTATCATATGGAAAACACTACTGATAAAATAGCATCAAAATTTTTGGGTAAACGAACAGAGGGAAGTACAACTTATGACTCATCTTTAATCTTGCCAATTCCTCGTTTTGAAAACAGAAAACAATACAATATTTCAAATTCGAACCTGCCGTTTGTAGGTTGGGATATTTGGCATGCTTATGAGTTTTCTGCAATGAGTGAAAACGGAATTCCGATTACAAGGGTTTTGAAAATCAAATATAATTGTAATAACGAGTTTTTAATGGAGTCAAAATCCTTAAAGTTGTATCTAAACTCTTTTAATATGACAAGATTTGGCAAAACTACAAATGAATGTTTAGAAATTTGTAAGAATATTATTGAAAATGATTTGAGTGAAAAACTTCAAACAGAGGTGAACGTAAGTTTTATAGACAATAAAACTCCAAGAGTAGAAATTTATAACCAATTTGAAAATATTATGGATTTTGTTGATGAAAACAATATAAGAGTTGAGAATTTTAAAGAATCTCCGGATTTGCTAGAAATCGAATTGTCAACAGAACAAGAGTATTACTTAACTTTTGACTCATTACGCTCAAATTGTCGAGTAACACATCAACCCGATTTTGGTGATGCGTTTATTTATTACAAATCAAAAAAACATATAAAAGAAGAAAGTTTAGTTAAATATTTAACCTCTTTCCGTTCAGAATACCATTTTCACGAAGAATGTGTAGAAATGATTTTTAAAAGATTGCAAAACCTTTTAGATAACGGTGATGAGCTATTTGTATCTGCTCTTTACACAAGAAGAGGCGGAATTGATATTTGTCCGTCCAGATGGACTCAAAACTGTGAAATTAAAGATGTTTTCAATCTGATTGACTTGAATAAATTCGCAAGACACGGAGTTAAACAATAAAAATTATTTTAATTTTGCACAAATTACTCTATCAATATTTGCAAAATCTTTTTGTATAACTATTTCCGTAAAATCTTTTTCAAGCATTTTTGACACTGCTTCTGATTCATTTATGCCAAGCTCAAACATTATATATCCGTTTGGTTTTAAAAACTTTGGCGCATCTTCAATAATTCTACGGTAGACCGCTAGTCCGTTTTCTTCCGCAAACAAGGCAAGTTTTGGTTCGTGCATAACTTCTTCTGATAATTCCGTACCATATGGAATATATGGCGGATTAGAAATTATAACATCAAATTTTTCTTCCGGTCGAACTTTTTCATACAAATCAGATTTTCTGAAAACTGCACGATTATTAATCCCCAATTTTGTAACATTATCTAATGCAATTCTTAGCGCATCTGAAGATATATCTACTCCCAAAACTACCGCACCTGTTCGTTTTGCAATTGTACAAGCTATGCAACCTGAACCAGTTCCAATATCTAAAACATCATTGAAATTATTTTTATTAATTAAATCTATAGCTTTCGTAACAAGTATTTCTGTTTCATCTCTGGGAATTAAAACATCTTCTGAAACTTTAAAAAATTCACCCATAAAATATGCTTCACCAATAATATGTTGTATGGGTTTTCTTGTTTTTATACGTTCATCGACTTTTGTTTTGATTAAGTTTATTTGTTCATCGGATAATTCTACTCCACGCAATCTATCCATCTCCGTGTAGTGACAAAAGTGTTCTAGTAGCATCTTTACTTCACATTTTGCCTCATTTGGTTCAATTCCTATCTCAATCAATGAGTTTATAATCGTCTGAATGTTCATTTAAAATTCTTTCTATTTCATCTCTTAAATCCAGTTTTGATAACTCTTCTACATTTTTCTTTTCTAATGAGTATCTTTTACAAAGTTTATCATAATAATAAAGTTGTTTCTTGGTAGGCGCTTCTTTTGACATTTTCACTTCTTGTAAAAACTTGCGTTTTTTCTTTTCAAACTCTTTCTGCGCTTCAATAATAGGTCGTTGCTTTTCTTTGTAGTCATAATATTTTTTACACTCAAAAATATATGCCTTTGTATCTTTAAAAAAATCCATATCATCAATGCAATCAGATAAAAACGGAAATCTGGAGGTGTTTAATTCCAAATAATACCTTTCATCCTCCAAAAATTTATCGAGAATATCTTCTACTGATAACTCTAAATTTTGTTTAACCAATGCTCTTAAATAATTACAAACCCCACTTTTCTGTGTTTTATCAAAAGTGGGGTAAATTCTATTCTTTATTTGATACATATTATACCTTTACCATTTGAGCAAATCTTCTACTGTAAATCGTTTTTTCTTTTGATTTTCAGCGAACTGCATTAATTTTTCATAATACGGATTTGCCGTAACCTCTTTTATAGGATTTGTTTGCAAACTTTCTGATTGTTTATTAATCAATTCCTTATTCTTAATTACAGTAAAATTAGATTGTTTTTCAGTAGCCATGTAAGCCTCTCTCTCTTAGTTAAATATCTCTTATGTATATATAAAGTATTTAACTATTTAAAAATTGACTTTTTTCTTGCTTATTATTAAGAATTGTAACAAAAATCTTAAATTTTCTCAAGAATTTTACAAAAAGTAATTTTTGAGTTGCTTGGAAAACTGAGGTTGAAAAGCATTTACGTGAGAAATTCCTGCTCGGATTGGGAGGAACTCCCATAAACACCTAGTCACTCAGTCACTTTTCAAATATCCCCCTCATCAGAGCTCCGCTCAGCTTCTCCCGCAAGGGGCGAAGCGACAATGTGCGTTAATCCCAAGTCACGACCCCCGACTCACATAAGCAAAAACCTCCTTGGCGGGAATTGAACCCACGACCTTAGGCTTCGGAGACCTACGCTCTATCCAACTGAGCTACAAGGAGTTTTAATCATTCTTATGCTTTGAATTATAAACGAATGCTAAAATTTCTGCAACCGCTACATACAAGTCAGACGGTATCATTCCGTCAATCGGAACATTGCTATATAACGCTCTCGCAATAGGTCTGTTTTCTACAATTGGAACATTATGTTCTTTTGCTATTTCACGAATTTGGAATGCCAAATAATCAACCCCTTTTGCGGTAACAATAGGTGCAGGAGCTTTGTTCTTATCATATTTAATTGCAACAGCATAGTGAGTTGGGTTGGTTACAACTACATCCGCTTCAGGTACAGTTGACATCATCCTTTGACGTGCCATTTGCATTTGAATAGATTTTATTCGAGCTTTTATCTTAGGATCTCCTTCTGTATCCTTATGTTCATCCTTAACCTCTTGTTTGGTCATCTTGATTGATTTTTCGTATTCATAAGTTTGGTATTTTTTATCCAAAAAGCCCAAAATTAGCATCGCAAGGCACATATTAATAATCATGTGTAATAAAATAGAACCCACAATCTGCAACGCAACTGGGATTTCTAACCCAACTAGACCAATCAAGTCACCTTTTCTGCTATTAATTGCTGAATATCCACACGCACCTACAATTACAATTTTCAAAATAGACTTTGCAAATTCAACCATTGAGCGAGGTTGAAATGGATTAATCATACGCTTTGCATTTTCTATCATTCTTCTAGGACTCAAGTTTTGAAAATCAATTTTCACTTTTTGTAGCGCAAAAACTTGACCAACATCCATTCTTATAACAACTACCGCAAAAATTGCAATAAAAACAAGAAACGGAATTGTAATAATGCCAAGATATCTGAAATACGGATACATCAATCCTACAATGCTTGAAGTATCAAAAGATGAAGGGTTTAAATTGGTAAATGTTTCTCGCATCATATTCAAAATAGAATTTGACATATGTTTTGCTAAAACACAAAGCAACGCAATACCGCCCACCATAACCATAGCGGCTTCCATATCTTTACTCTTTGCTACATTCCCACGCTCTCGCTCTTTAGCTCGCCGTCGGGAGGTGGCTTCTTCGGTTTTTTCTGCTGCTTCGTTTCCCATAAACTCTTTCTATTTTAGAATATCAAAGATATTTTTGTCATAAATTGTTCGATTATTACCGTCAAATATTCAGCCATAGGGCGCATAAATATTAATGACAATAACAAACCTAAATATATTTTTAACGGCAATGACACCATAAAGATATTCATTTGTGGCATCATTTTAGATGTAAAACCTAATAATACATCTGTTATAAATAGTACACTAAATATCGGAATTGCGATACTCAATCCCACTGAAAAAAGTTGACTTGTAACAATTATTATTTGGTCAAAGATTTGCGGAGAAAAACTTAGAGTATATCCAACCGGCATGCTTTTAAAGCTGTTATAAATCGCAGAAAATAGCCATTGATGTGCACCTAATGCAATAAATACCATTGATGCTAGATACGTATAAGCCTGAGTTATAACAGGAGATGAACCGCCTGAAGTAGGGTTTAATGCTTGGTCTGCTGACAACCCCATTTGAATGGCAAAAGTATTTACACCCATTTCAACCCCAACAAAGAGAATATTTGCGCAATATCCTATCACATAACCTGTTAAAAATTCTTTAAACAAAATCAAGGTCAATGCAGGAGCAGAATTTGGAACTGCAAAGCTTGAATTAGCTTGCACTATCGGGAATAATATAAACGCAATAATCGCACACAACCAAACTTTTACCTGATTTGGGATTGGATATGTAGAAAACAATGGAGCTGATGCAAACAAACCGGATAATCTTGTCAAAATTGCCATAAACAAGACTATATTTTTTATAGAAAATAATACATCAAGTCCAAACAACTACATTGCTCCTATCAATTGCGGAATCATAATCATAAATTCATCAACAGTCGTTATAAATACGCTAAACATCCACGGTAACAAGAATATTAAAAGCAATACGCAACCTACAATCTTAGGTACAAATGTTAAAGTTGATTCTTGTATTTGTGTAACCGTTTGAAAAATACTTACCATAAGACCGATTACAACCCCTACCAACAAAATCGGAACTGAAATTTGTAAGGTTAGAATAAACATTTTTTGTAATAAAGTAATAACAATATCTTGCATTTATCTACCTCACAAAACTTTCAACTAGTGATCGTACAATCAAATACCAGCCATCAACCATTACAAACATAATAAGCTTAAATGGTAATGCAATCATTGTTGGTGGCAAAAACATCATCCCCATTGAAACCAGTACTGATGATACAACAATATCTATTACCAAAAATGGTAAATAAACAACGAACCCGATTGTAAATGCTGTTTTCAATTCGCTTAAAACAAATGACGGAAGTAAAACATAAGTAGGAACGTCATCTTTTGTTTTTGGTTTTTCTATCTTCGCCATTCTAACAAACAACGCTAACTCTTTTTCATGTGTCTGTTTAAACATAAATTTACGAATTGGCTCAATACCTCTATCTAACGCTACTTGCTGAGTAATTTGATTATTCATATACGGTTGTAAAGCTTTCTCATTAATCTCATTAAATGTTGGTGCCATAATAAAGAATGTTAATATCAACGCTAAACTTGTAATAACCTGATTTGGAGGCAAGTTACCTGCACCAATGGCTTGTCTTGTAAGAGAAAGCACAACAACAAGTCTTATAAAACAAGTTGTCATAATCAAAATACTTGGTGCAAGAGTCAAGATTGTTAACCAAATAAGAATTTGCAACCCATTTGTGAAATCTTGCGGAGTATTTGCCGTTTGCATTCCAATATTAATATTCGGGAATGTCATTGCAGCAGTTGATGGCAATACGCTCAAAAACAGTCCTGCCAGTGTTAATCCCCATTTCTTCAAATCTCTCATATTTATTTCCTTAAAAAACGTTTGTTATAATATTATTTAGAAATTTCCAAATATATCAACCCTCAAGTGTAGCAAACAGCTACTCTCCCAATACCATTTTATATTAACAACGAATATTGTGCAAACCTGTTAAGTTATTTTAAAATTTTTCTTCTTTTCTTTTTTCTTGATAACTGTACAATGCATAAATTAATATACCAACAGCCAACCATATCAAGAAATAAACTGCAGAGGTTGCTTTTGCGCTAAATTTACAATACATCAATGCTAAGCAGCTTATTATACCAAATATCGGAAACCACGGACAAAATGGAACTTTAAATGGTCGTTCTCTATTAGGTTCAGTTTTTCTTAAAATCAAAACTGCAATACAAATAATTATAAACGATGTAAATGTACCAAAGTTACAAAGTTCAGCTGAAATATTCAAATCCATAAACAAACCGCAAATAATAACAATTGCACCTGCAATCCAAGTCATAACATGTGGAGTCTTGAATTTTTTATGAATAGCATTCCAAGATTTTGGTAAAAAGTTATCTCTGCTCATTGCATACAAAATTCTTGTAGTACCTAATTGATAAATCAAAAGTACAGTTGTTAATGCGCACAATGCACCCACTGAAATCAATCCTGCATACCAATCCATACCAATAAATCTCATTGCATGTGCTAGTGGCGCTAACGTATCAATAGCATTTAAAGGAATTACACCGGTTAAAACCAATGCTACGCATACATATAACAATGTACAAATTCCAAGTGTACCTAATATTGCGATAGGCAAATCTCTTTGAGGATTTTTTGTTTCCTCAGCTGCAGTTGAAATCGCATCAAACCCAACATACGCAAAGAATATTACAAAAGCACCCGTAAAAATTCCTTCTACACCGTTTGGCGCAAATGGAACCCAATTTTCAGGTTGAACATAAAACGCTCCAACTACTACAAACGATAAAATTATAAATAAATTTACACCAACCATTATAGTGGCAACTTTTGTAGATTCTTTTATTCCATAAATCAACAATATAGTTAAAACCAACACAATAGCAATTGCAGGCAAATTAGCCGCAATCGGAATTTCCGTAGGCAAATGCAAATACGTAAACACTCGCTCAACAAATCCACCTGATGTAACAAATGGCAAGTGTAAAAACGGCATTTTATCATGAACATCCAAGCCGTAACGATTACAGAATTCATAAATTGTTCTGTAATCATTCCTTAACCAAAACGGAAAATCTACAACAAAATTCGGAAGTATATGTTTGAAACCCTTTAAAAACTGAACAAAATATCCTGTCCAAGCACTCGCTACAGTGATATTACTGATTGCATACTCAAGCATCAAAATCCAACCAACCATCCAAGCCATAAATTCGCCCATTGTCGCATAAGTGTAAGTATATGCACTACCCGCAACAGGAATCATCGCAACAATTTCAGAATAAGACAATGCCGAAAACACACTCGCAATTGCTGCCAAAATCATTGATATTGCGATTGCAGGGCCGGCACCTGCGCCATCTGAAGTTCCAACAATAGCTGAACCAATTATTGTAAAAATACCAGTACCAACAACAGCACCAATACCAATAACAATCAAATCAAACACACCCAAGGTTTTCTTTAAACCTGAGTTTGAACCCTCATCAATCAATTCCTGAGGAGATTTGCATTTTAATAAGTTATTAATTATCGAGTTTATAGCCATTTATTGTTCTAGTTCTCTTATTTTTTGTTGTACACGTTCATTATGAAGTTTGTTTTCATTCATTCTATTTCTTACAAAACCATATAGCAAATAGAATATAGCACCAATACCCAACCACACAGGGAATAACAAAGCTGAATCTGATTGCTGCATTGATTTATATACCATCAATCCACCACAACATATAATACCCATTGCAGGCAAATATGGTGAAAATGGAACTTTGAAAGGTCGTTCTCTATCAGGATCAGTTTTTCTCAAAATTAAAACCGCTACACAAACAATTATGAAAGATGTGAATGTACCATAATTACACAATTCAGCTGCCACATCAAGGTTTAGAGTTAAAACCCCAACTACTGACAACAAACCAACTGTCCAAGTCAATAGAGCAGGTGTTTTGTATTTCGGATGTAATTTTTGAAATCTCTTTGATATAAAATGGTCACGACTCATTGCATACAAAATTCTTGTTGCTGCCATTTCCATTACTAGCAATACTGATGTTAAACCGGCTAACGAACCAACAGATATTAATCCAGCCGCCCAATTCATTTTATGTAAAGACATGCAATAAGCCATCGGTGCTTGTAAAAATCCAGTGGCAACAGCTCCGCTTGTATCTTGCAAGCCTGTCAAAACAAGAGCAACAAGCACATACACAATAGTTGTTACGATTAAAGAACCAATAATCCCAATTGGCAAGTCCTTTTGAGGATTTTTACATTCTTCTGCTGCCGTTGCTATTGCATCAAATCCGATATAAGCAAAAAATATTAAAAATGCACCCGCAAAAATTCCCTCAATACCGTTTGGCGCAAATGGGGTCCAATTCTCAGGTCTTACAAAAAACGCACCTGCAAGTACAAATAACGCTATAACGGCAAGTTTTACAAAAACCATAATTCCTGCCATTTTTGTTGAATCTTTTGTTCCTTTTACCAAAATAGCTGTTGATAAAAGCACCACAACTATTGCCGGCAAATTCAAGTCAATTCCAAATACAGACGGTACAAGCACTTCAGGATTTGTCATCCATGCCGGAAGATAAGTCGAAAATCCTTGCATAAATTGAACAAAATGGTTTGACCAAGCACACGCAACAGCAATAAAGCCAATCGCATACTCAAGCATCAATACCCAACCTACCATCCAAGCTGCAAATTCACCCAAAGTTGCGAATGTGTATGTATAAGCACCACCTGAAACAGGTATCATTGTTGCAAATTCTGAATAACATAGCGCAGAAAAAATACATGCTACAGCCGCCAATACCATTGAAACAACTAAAGCCGGTCCAGCACCCAGGCTTGAACCGTCAGCGCTCCCTGCAGCTGCTATTCCGACTACCGCAAAAATTCCGGAACCGATAATAGCTCCGACTCCCAAAATAATCAAATCCCATACTCCAAGAGTTTTCTCTAACCCCTCAGATTTCGCTTCTGCAAGCATTTCATCCGGATTCTTAATTCTAGTAATCGTTTTTAAAAAATTACGTGTAAAAGTCGCTCGTTCAAATTTTTCTGCCATTTTTTATACCTTATGGGCGGAACACATTCCATTCTAGTACTAGTTCTACTTACCTTTCCAAGTGCTCCTTTGGAACAGGCTAAAATTGGGCTCAAACTGGTTGGTTAAATATTTATCCCTTGCAAAGTGGAAATCCCAATTTTTCTCTTTGTTCTACGTACAATCTTGCAACTGCAGATGCCATAGTTCTCACTCTGTTTATAAAGTTAATCCTTTCATCTTTACTAATAACACCTCTTGCATCAAGAAGGTTAAAGGTATGTGAGCATTTTAGAACGTAATCATACGCAGGAAGTACAAGCTCTGCATTAACACAGTTATCAACTTCTTTTTGATACGCATCAAATAGTGAAAACAATCTATCTGCATCAGAATATTCAAAGTTGTATTTTGATTGTTCAATTTCGTTTTGCAAATATATATCACCGTATTTTAATTCATTATTCCACATAATATCAAACACGGACTCTTTGTTTTGGATATACATCGCAATACGTTCTAAACCATACGTAATTTCTAAAGCAACAGGTTTAACTTCTAAACCGCCAACTTGTTGGAAATAAGTAAATTGAGTGATTTCCATACCATCAAGCCAAACTTCCCAACCTACACCGGCTGCTCCCAATGTTGGAGATTCCCAGTTATCCTCAACAAATCTTACATCGTGTTTTGATAAATCTATTCCCATAGCTTCCAAGCTTTTTAAATATAATTCTTGAGCATTATCAGGAGATGGTTTTAATATAACTTGATACTGAAAATAATGTCCTAATCTATTAGGGTTTTCTCCGTATCTGGCATCAGTCGGACGTCTGCAAGGTTCTACCATTGCTGTAGACCATGGTTCCGGACCTAATGCTCTTAAAAAAGTTGCAGGGTTCATTGTAGAAGCACCCTTCTCTGTGTCATACGGTTGTTGAATAATACATCCGTAATCAGACCAAAATCTTGATAAGTTTAGAATTAAATCTTGAAAGTTTAAAGCCATTTTTATTCCAATCTATTGTAATTTTTACACTTTTAGAATTATACACAGAAAATGGGGAAATTAAAAGAGTTTTTGATAAATGTTAATAAATGTAACAAGATAAAAAAAGTATGAAATTAAAGCTTTCTAAAAGACTTTATTAACATGTAAGATTAACGAGGTTAAGAGCATATGAGTCGAATATCATCAGAACATTTTATACATAATCCTGAAGAATTCATGGCTAAGAGCTATGAAAAGAATTGTGCCAAAGAAATGTTCATATCTTCAATATTCGAAAACGTAATAGGTGGCGGTTTAAGTTTATTAAATTGTGTTGTTGATAAAAATTGTAATAGCGGTAGTAACACTGAAGAAGTAGAAAATTCTCAAGAACGTGAAAGTCCAAAACAAATAATTAAAAATTTAAAAGGATTTATCAAGGACTTTTCAAATCTTCCTAAAGAAAGACAAGACGATTTAATAAAAAAATATTCTGCTATTAAAGCTACAAACCCTAATATTACAGATGAACAATTACAAACAAGATTAAATAATTATCTAAACGCTCTAAATGCGCACAATGTAGAAAATTCAGTATAAAGGCAGGCTAATGAATTCTGTTTCGTGGAATTTGTTGCACTTACAGATAAAGACTCTGATAAGAAAGTAAACTAGCTTAATTTATACAATCTTGCTGCATTACGCCACAACAAATTTTCTAGGAGATTTTCGTCTTTAAAATATTCAAGAACTTTTTGCTGAAAAACTTCCAAATTTTTTAGATACAAAGTCCGATTTTGATTAATATCACCGACCGGTGCATCTGATGCCCACATAATTCTATGTGTATAATCACCTTTTGATGTATTTTTTAGTCTTTCTATCAAATACAACGTGTCTTCAATAGTTTCATTTACTTCTACAAAAGACGAATCAATCCAAGAAACATCAGCATACAAAGTTGCCGTATTATTTTCAATTGACTCAATTAAAATTTCGATAGCTCTATCATGAGAGGTTTTTGGTCCTGTTGATAAATGTCCGAGTACAATTGGCACATCAGGAAATTCTTTTGCTTTCTTATAAATTAGTTCCGGTGAAGAAAATCTTGATTTTATGTGTCCGGAATGATAAAGACAAGGTTTTTTGTATTTTCTTGCAAGTTCTAAATATTTGTCATATTTTTCACTATCTGCCGGCAATTTCATACATTCAGGGTGAAGTTTTAACCCTATAAATTCCGAATATTTTTCTAAAAACGAATTTATGACATCCGCATTTTCTGCTAAATTTGGTTGACATACAAGCAAAGGTTTTAATTTAGGATATTTTTGTGCAGTTTTAAGCATATCAATATTGCAGTCATATTCGTTTTTTGAATACAACCCCTCTAAGTTTGAACAAATTGCATAGTCGATTTCTTCTCCCAAAATATTAAGTAAAAACTCAGGAGAAAAATCTCCCCAAGGAGAATTCGCTCCGTAATGCACATGTGAATCTATTATCATTTTGAAACCGACCTTGTAATCGCTTCTATAATACGTTTTACCTTGACAATCTCAATTCCGTCGATTTTATCCTGAATTTCATTGGCTTCAGGAATTATTATACGCTTAAATCCCAGCTTTTGAGCTTCATTAATTCTTTTTTCAATATGATTAACAGCTCTAATTTCACCTGACAAACCAATTTCACCAACAATTGCAGTATGAGAATCAAAAACAACATCTCTAACACAAGTAATAATTGCCAAAGCAATTCCTAAGTCCGCAGCAGGTTCAGAAACATCTATTCCACCGATAACGTTTACATAAACATCTTGTTTTGAAAGATTTAACCCAATTCTTTTTTCTAAAACTGCAAGGATTTGCAATACTCTGCTTGTGTCTACTCCGTTTGCAATTCTTCTTGGCGCAGGATAAGGAGTTGTTCCAACCAAAGCTTGGATTTCTACCAATAAAGGTCGAGTTCCTTCACTTGTTACAATAATAGTACTCCCCGGAGTTTGGGTTTGATTGTATTCTTTCAAAAATAATTCAGATGGATTAACAACTTCTTTTAAACCTTTTCCACCCATTTCAAAAATCCCAACTTCTGAAGTATTGCCAAATCGGTTCTTGATTGAACGTAAAATCCTGTAAGTTTTGTATTTATCACCTTCAAATTGAATAACCGTATCAACCATGTGTTCAAGAACTTTTGGACCGGCAATATTACCTTCTTTTGTAACATGCCCTATCACAATTATTGAAATATTATTTGTTTTAGCAAGTCCCATTAAGTAATTGCAACATTCACGAATTTGAGAAACACTACCTGCAGAACTCTGAATATTTGAGGAATAAATTGCTTGAATACTGTCGATTATAACCAAATCAGGCTGCATTTCCTCAACATGCTTTTTTATTAATTCATAATTTGTTTGTGGATAGATGTAAAGATTATCAGATTTTATACCAAGTCTTTCGGCACGAAGTTTTATTTGACTTGCAGACTCTTCTGCTGATACATACAAAACATTCTTCCCGTTTTTACACAACTCACCGCTTGTTTGCAAAAGAATTGTTGATTTACCTATTCCGGGATCACCTGCAATAAGGATTAATGAACCCTTTACAATACCACCGCCTAAAACTCTATCAAATTCGGAAATCATCGTTGTAGTTCTGATTTCCGTATTCATCTCAATTTCATTCAATTTCATTGGCGGATTGTTATCAGGAAGCATGCTTGCATCAAGAGCTTTTTCTTTTCCCATGACTTCTTCAACAAAAGAAGCCCAAGCACCGCATTCAGGACACTTTCCTAAATAACCGGCAGACTCATATCCGCAACTCTGACATACATATTTTGACTTAACTTTTGCCATGCTCTAAATTAATTCATTGGGATAATTAGCTTTTGACCAATTGATAATGCATTCGGATTAGCCATTTTGTTAGCTTCTTGAATTGCATTAACTTTTGACATATCAAAAGCACCATAAAATCTTATAATAATACTTTCTAAAGTATCGCCTTCTTTTACAACATATTCTTCATTTGTAGAAACTGTTATTGCAGTAGCCGCTGCACTATCAGCCGGTACAAAAGAGAATTTGCCTGATGTAGCTGCTGATTTTTTTACAGGAGCAGGCATGACATCTTCTTTTGGAGTAGAAAAACTTATTAAAAGACTTACAAGAGTTGTAACTGCTAATGTAATGATAACACCTACTATAACACCTGTAATGAAGTATACTTGAGGAGCTTTTTCATTCTTTTGAGGCTTCACACCAAATGATTGCCATAGAGCATCTAGTTCTCTGGTTTTTGTTTGGTTTCTATAAAAATCTTCGTCTTGATGTTGTCTGTTATAACGTGACAACGCTTCCATCATCGCAACTTTTTCTCTAGTAATATTTGATCTTCTTAGTGTTGAACTATTCATATAACCTCTTAATTTGACGGTTTCCTACCCTATATAAGAAAAATCTAACACAAAAAGTATATATAAGCAAATTTGTTACAAAAATTATTAAGTATTGTTACAAAAAGGCAATTATTTAATAAATATATACTTTATATATTTAGGAGAACTTATGACAGCTTTTAATATGTGCACATTTTTTAATAACTGCTGCTGTGGCTTAAACAATATGTTTATGCCATTTAATAGTTTTTCCTTTAATAGTTTCTTCTCATTTAGCAGTTTTCCTATCTTTAATCAACCGTTTTTACCTCCAACTCTGCCGTCATTATTCAGTTGGAACAATTTTACACCAAATTGGAATATGAGTTGGAACTCGAATAATTTCCAAAATTCACTATTCCAAGCTACACCTATGAGTTATAGTCAACCAACAATGAACTGGAACAATTTCAGCTTGAATAATTCCGGTTGGAGTAATAGTATCAACGGGAATACGAGTCTTTCTAGTCATTCTCGTGCAACTACACCAGTAAGAGATACCTTTACAAGAACCACACCTAATAAATCTGTAAACTTAGAAGGGTACAATGCAACTAAGGGTGAAAAACTGGCAAAAGATGCTTTATCACACAGTGTTGGATTTACTCATCATTGCGCAAGATATGTAAGCAATGCCCTTGAACGCACCGGATTAAGTAATGGTTTACGAGGGCACGGTTATCAAATGGCACAAATATTAAGGAGCAATGACAATTTCAAAGAAATATCCATTGGCAATGTCGATTATAAAAACTTACCAGCCGGTTGCATACTAGTTTATAATCAAGGTTCACAAGGATATAATGCCGAATATGGACATGTAGAAATCGCAACCGGCGACGGTAGATGTGTTTCAGACGGTATTACACACAATGTAAGAAAGCCTGATGCAATATTCATGCCTGTTTAAAGCATGATTTGTGTGCCAAGAAGAATTCTATGTGAATCTTCTGCAACATCATTATCACAATAAATATAATTAAGCATTAATTTGAGAGCCTGACCTTTAATAAAATAGTTCATGCCGGCTGTATATTCTCTATTCACAACATCTAAATCTAAGTTAGGTTTAAATTGGTCATATCTTGTTATTACTTGCACTTGAGGAGATAATTTATATCCAAGGGTTGTATAAAAACCCTCAGCTTCATTTGTAGAAAAGCCTTTTCCGCCATTATAACCATCGGCTTTTGCCCATTCAAAATTTGCAGAAAAGCGATCTTTTTCATATCCGACATAAGCTCCGGTAACAAAATAATCATCGCCTCTTTGACCGGAAGTAATCCCGCCACCGATTTTTAGAACACCTAATTTTTCCTTATTTTTATCACCAAAAGGCTTTATATTTGCCCAACCGGAAAACTCAGTTCCGGGGAAAAAACTTGTAAAATAAACATCCGAACTATAGCCACCCAAATCATATTCAATATAGTTATAATGTCCTTTTACCCTTGCCCCAACTTTTCTCACGTTACCGAAATGCCTTGAAATTTGAGAATAATTATAGAATGGTATCGTTGTCATTGACTTACCGCCCTCGTATCCGCTAGGAGTTCTTGTATGACCGACAACTACTGTATGATGCGGAATTGATGTGTTTGCAATATACATATTACTCGGAAAATATTGCAAGAATGAACAATCGTGTTTTGGATTAAAACGGAAACGCATTTCATAGTGAGTTTTTCCGTCCCTAAATGCACCATCTACACCGGCACTCATTGAACCAATACCATACGTTAAATCTGAGTCATCAGAATTCATATCCATATCAAAAGCACCTCTATAAAAACCAAACAAATGCGCTGATTCAATTGGAGATTTTTCAAAATGCTTAGTCAGTTTTTCTTCAAAAAGATAAAACTTTTTTGCTTGCATGTCAACTTCTCTCAAATCTTTAATGTCATCGTCTACATCCAAGACAACTTCATCTATTCCGTACGCAGATGGAATAAAAAAGATTAAAAGAAATAACAAGACTCTCAAAATTTTCATAAATTCGATTATACCAAAAAAAACTTTATTTTGTAGAGCTAATATTATTAATATAAAATACTAAATAATTTTTCAAAATCAGGAAAAGAAATATTCACCCAATCAAAATCCTTAATTGAAATTTCTTTTTCACAAATCAAGCCTGCTACATAAAAACTCATTGCTAATCTATGATCTTTATAACAATCCAGTTCAACATCACCTTTTAATTTAGATTTTCTTATTGCAAAACCATCTTTAAGTTCTTCTATATCAACACCCAATCTTCTGAGCTCTTTCACCAAGCAAGAAATTCTGTCTGACTCTTTATTTCGCAAATCATTAGCATCTTTTATAATCGTTTCAGCATCTGCTTGCGTTGCTAAAACCGCAACAACAGGGAGTTCATCTATTAATCTCGGAATATCAGCTTTTTCTATAATACAGGATTTCAAATTCTCCGTATATTGAACTCTAATATCAGCACAAGGTTCACCACAAATTTCTCTATTATTAAAGACTTCAATATTACCGCCCATACGTTTTATAACATCCAAAATCCCTGTTCTGGTTGGGTTCACACCAACATTTCTTATAATAAAATCTGAACCTTCTACTATCAAACCAGCAACAATAAAAAATGCTGCGGAGGAAATATCACCAACAATCTCAATATCTTTAGACCTAAGCTCACTCGGATAGACAGTTGTTTTATTACCATTCAAAACAATTTCTGCTCCCAAATATTTTAGTAACAATTCCGTATGATTTCTACTAATAAAAGGCTCTATGTAAGTTGTTTTTTCTTCTGCATTTAATCCTGCCAGCAAAACGCAAGATTTCACCTGAGCACTTGATAAAATCGATGAGTATTCAATCCCGTGTAACTTTTGTCCATATATTTTGAGTGGGAAATGACCGTCAACTGTTTCAATCTTTGCTCCCATAAGTGTTAATGGTTCAATTATTCTTTTCATAGGTCGTTTTGAAAGACTTTCATCACCAGCTAAAAAAGAGTTAAATCCTTGTCCTGCCAAAATCCCAGTAACAAGTCTTGCTGTAGTTCCGGAGTTTCCAACATCAAGTTGTCTTACGGGAGCTACTAAATTTCCACTTGACAAAATTTGAATTGTTTTTGAGTCAATCTCTTTTATATCTACACCTAAATTTTTAAACAAATTCAATGTAGTCCAACAGTCAGCGCATCTCGAAAAATTCCGAATAAGACTTTTTCCTTTCGCAATCGAAGACAACATAATCGCCCTATGCGAAATAGATTTATCTGCAGGTATGGTTATTTCACCTATTAAATTATTTCTTCTTGATACTTTTTTTAACATGTTTCCTTGTATTATATAACTTCAACAAAAGTTGAACAAGCAAATAAGAGTATTTATGTAATTCAAGACACACATAATTTACACTATACAATATAGTTATAAACAGCATTTAACACTTTTTCAAAAGTATTTTTATTTCCAAAGAAAACATAAAATTCTGCATTATTATTACCTTGCATTTGCGAATTTGGGTTTTCTAAAGGCGGACCGGCAGGAGTTGAACGAGCCGGATTTTTTGGATTTGAAATAACACCGGTTGCACGCAAAATCGGCAAATACAAACTATTTTTAAAGATTTCGTATTGAGTTAAACCTTTTGTAACAAGTCCAAGATTATTCACTGTTTCATCAATAAACAAACCTCGTTGCATTGGCGCAGAATTCGTTTTTGCTTCCAAACCTCGTGTTTTTGGAAGATTTTTTCTTATATTATAATCCGGATCAAATTCTCTCCTAATTATAGAATTCATATCCTCAGAAAAGACTTCTCTTATTGGTTCAGCTAAATCAAATTTCACTTCTAACAAATGATTTTTTTGAGTATTGACCCAATCAAAATCAAATTTTAAATAATCCGCACCCTTATCAAGTGACACTGTTAAAGAAACAATATCCCACAAGCCTTCAAAATCTATTTTTAGAGATATGCGTTTTTTGCCATTCAAAACAAGCTTAGAGCGATAAAATTTAAGCATTGTTCCTTCATCATCAGTTTTTGGTCCATTATTATAACTATCACCTAAATCAACAAAATCCACAATTGAAACAGGTATATTATTTACAAACATTTGACCTTTATCAATATTAAATTTGATATGCGAATTTGATAAAGAAATATCCGTTGCTTCTAAATCCGAATCCTCAAAATCCACATCCACAAACCCTGTTTCATTCGGCTTTAAATCCCAAACTTCTGCCAAATATGTGTTTATTTTATGATAATCCTCTGTTACAGGGATTTTTAGAGTATCCGTCAAAAGTTCTTTGTCAAAACCCATACGAGAAGAAATCTTTTGAAAACCTGTTAACTCTTTTGGACTTTCAAACTCTATAATTCCCGAAAACGGTTCATCTGAAAGGTTCAAAACCATATTTCCCTTAAACTGATTTTCAAACTTCAATTCATCAATAATTGTTTCAGCAATTTGTAGTATTTTTTTATAACGAATAATATTTTCATTAAGCACATCGTCAAGAGAACAAGCGCAAATGCCGTCATGTGCTTGGTTTTGAATTAGCATTTTGTATGCATAATCCAATAATTGCTCATATTTTTTATCAGCTTTTGAATAACTAATAAATCTTTTTGCAAGCTCCAATTTGTGAGAACATTCAATATTGTATCGTTTCAAGTCTAACCTTGAAGAATAACAACCTTGCAACACAAAGGTTTTAGAATTATCTCTCAATTCTCCATCATACTCAAAATCGTCAAAATCATGAGCATATCTAAAATAATCAAACGGAGAACCTAATCTTATAAGATAATCTTCTTTCAAGATTTCGTTAACAGCAAGGATTTGATCTTGAATATCACTTGGCACACCAAGATGATCTGCACCAATTGGTAAAAGCAAATAATGACCTGATTTTTCACTAATTGCTTCTAATGTTTTTTTTAGAATTTGAGCTTTTTCTTCCACAGAACAATTTAGAGAAAAAACATCATTAAAATAACCTCTAACAAGGTTAACTGTATCCATTCCACACCATTTGAATTCAGCAGGAAAATCTCCGACACCTCTCCAAACAACGGCTTTATCAATTCCAAATTCTCGTAAAATTTCAACTACATTTTGACTATGTCCAAATGTATCAGGCAAATAGCCGATAAAATTAGTGCACCCAAAATCAATAGCTTTTTTCATACCTAATTCAAGGTTTTTGATAAAACAAGTTTTGTCTGTCAAAAACTCATCAACTAAACAATAAAATGGTCCAATAAAAAGCTTTTTCTGCCTGATTAAAGTTCTTACCAAAGGTTCTTTTTCAGGACGAATTTCAAGATAATCTTCTAACGCTGAAACCTGACCATCAAAATAAAAACAAGGAATCTTATTTGTATCAAGCATATCAAGAATGTTGTCAAACACTCTCAACAACCTCATTCTAAAGACTTCAAACTCTCTGTACCACTCTCTGTCCCAGTGAGTATGTAAATATGCAACAACTTGTTTTCTCATATGCGTTATTTTACACCAAATTCATAAATCAATCAAATTGAATTATATTGTTTTTAAGTATTCATTAATAGCTTTTGCAGCCTTTTTTCCTGCTCCCATTGCATTAATTGCGTTTGATGCTCCAACCGGTGCAACATCACCACCGGCAAATATTGTCGGAATAGATGTTTCACGAGTTTCTTCGTTCACAACAAAGTAACCTTTTTTGTCTGTTTCAAATTCTAAACAATCTAACAATGCAGATTTTTGGATAATAGGATTTGGACCTGTTCCGAGTGCTACAATAACTGTGTCGACATCTAAATCTGTGTATCGACCTGTTCCTACAGGTTTTCTTCTTCCCGACTCATCAGGTTCACCAAGTTCCATTATTTCAAATCTCATTCCCTCGACACTTGTTTCACCTAATATTTCCTCAGGAGCATGTAAAAATTTAAACAAAACTCCTTCTTCTTTAGCGTGTCGAATTTCTTCCAATCGTGCAGGAAGTTCGTTTTCAGTACGTCTATAAACAATATAAACTGTTTCAAATCCGACTCTTACAGCAGTTCTGGCTGCGTCCATTGCAACGTTACCACCACCAATAACTGCTACAGACTTCCCAACTTTCAGAGGAGTTGCATTTTCTTCTTTATTTGCACCCATTAAATTTACACGAGTTAAAAACTCGTTTGCAGAAAATACTCCATTAAGATTTTCACCTTTTATATTCATCATTTTAGGAAGTCCTGCACCTGAGCAAATAAATATTGCATCAAAACCGTCTTCTTTAAGCTGTTTTAGTGTAATAGATTTTCCTACAATAACGTTTTTCTCAAACTTTACACCCATTTCTTGTAAGTTTTTTATTTCTCTGTCCAAAACTTCTCTCGGAAGCCTAAACGGAGGAATTCCATATCTTAAAACCCCGCCGAATTTATGTAAAGCCTCGAAAACTGTTACATCGTGTCCGGCTTTTCTTAAATCTGAAGCAGCAGTAATTCCGGCGCATCCAGAACCAATAATTGCAACTTTTTTCCCACTTGGCACAATCTCAACTGATTTCGCAGAAGTATTGTCGCCAATATAACGTTCAAGAGCCCCAATTGCAATTGCTTCACCTTTAATCCCAAGAACACAATTTCCCTCACACTGTCTTTCTTGAGGACAAACCCGACCGCAAACAGACGGCAACATACTTGTTTCACGAATAATTTCACCGGCTTTGTCAAGATTATCTTCTTTTAAAGCTTTTATAAACTCCGGAATTTGTATATTAACAGGGCAACCTTTTACACAACGAGGATTTTTGCAAGATAAACATCTTGAAGCCTCAGCTTTTACTTGTTCTAATGTTAAATTTTCTTCAACCGGCTGAAAATTATTTCTACGTTCAAATTTATCTTGCTCTTTTGGTCTTTGGCGCATAAAAACTCCTAATATAAATCTCTTCTACTTAGTTATATAATAGGAACGCACTTTCTGCAAGATATGATTAATAAATTTTATAGTTTAATTTGTAATACTTAATACATGTGATAACGGAATTCCACCCTGTTCAGCAGGTTTG
The DNA here is from genome assembly GCA_964584885.1 of uncultured Vampirovibrio sp. GTDB lineage: Bacteria > Cyanobacteriota > Vampirovibrionia > Gastranaerophilales > Gastranaerophilaceae > CAG-196. Next base: position 29,353 of record CAZPBG010000006.1, on the reverse strand, counting down.
TTTACTATCTGACCTTTGATATACATAACTGTTGAACCACCGCCATCAAGGTTCATTGCGTTAACACAACCAAACTCTTTCATCAAAGAAGCTAGTTCCATTAGAGTTAAGCCAATGGAAGCACCCTCTCTACCGTCAGCAGTTAGCATTATCAAATGGTTTTCGCTTGTATAACCAATTGCAGTACGAGGATTTCGTCCACCAATAGAAGCTAACTTTTGAGCAGTCATATCCACAAAAATCTCTTTATTCTTTACAAGATAAGGACCACCACTTATTATGTGGTTTACATCTTCCCACTGTGGACTTGTTTTGACATTAAGTTTGTAATTTTTTGCATTAAGAATTTTGTTCAAATTCTTTTCAGGACCAACTACAACAAAACCGTTTTTAGGTATTGTAGTCGAGCCGACAGAAGTTTCTACAAACTTCCCGTCAGCTATTACTACTTGCTTACCATACTTAGGAGAAGGCGGAGTAACTGCTCCCCAGTCCGGCGTATAAACGATTGTATGTGTTGACAACATTCTAGGCTGATTGATATTATCAATTTTTAGTCCTCCTATGTTTGTATCTATACTTGCTTTTAATTGAACTCTTGACATCGCATAACCGTTATCAAAAATTCCCATTGCTACTCTGTCATAAATCGGACCTGTGTATATCTTTTTATTTATCATTAGCGTTCCCAACGGAACTCCTGTTTGCGGTTTAAAATACCCGCCATTTATAGAAACAATTGCGTTATCTTTTGTTGCTATATTGGAAATCTTTTTTCGAGAAGCCAGCGTATCAGATGCTATCTGAGGCTCAACAATAAGATTTTCGTTTACACCCTGACAAATTTCTACAACATTAATCCTAACAGGTCGTCCGTTGTAATAACGAAGCATTTTTATGTGTTTTACACCTTTATCCACATCCGCAATCTTTGCACCAACATATTTTTCCTTAATTTTTTTATCAAAAATGATTTCCCGAGTTGCTTGTTCTTCTTTGATATAGTTTACGGTTGGTGATAATCCGGTGTAACTTCCAACATTAATTCCGTTTGCAGGGATTAAAAAATTTTGTCCTATTAGCAAACAAATTGCAATAGCAATACCCGTGGCGCTTGTTGCGTTTTTCTCAATCCTTGGTCGCTGTAGAATTAATGTATCCATTGGCTTGTACCTGTGTTATAAGTAACCGGATACCTTTTTTATTAGAGAGTGGTGTGGGGTTTGTAACACTCTGGCTTACCTTTCGTTGTTATTTTGTATTATCAATGTCCCAATCGGGGTAAACGTATCGTATGAAGAGTGGAAAATATTTTTTATCAGTCGGGCGAGACATTGACCGGTAAATGTATCTCTCGCCCTACTATTATTATATCATACACTTAATCTTTATACAACCCTTATATATTAATACTTTAGAGTAGTTTTTAAAACGTTAAAAATACACTTAATCAATTTTTAATGTTATGATACAATAAAATTATGAGTTTAATTTCAATTCTAAAAAAGAAAAATAATAAAGTTTTATTTACAACACCAAGTCATGGCGGAAAGTTTTGTATATTTCACAAATTTTATCAATGGTATAAATCAGATATTTCAGAAGTTGATGCATTTAACCCACAACAAGCGTTAGAAGCAGCAGAAAAAAGAGCTGCGCTTATTTATGGCACAAAATATACAAAGTTTTTAACAAACGGTTCTACCAGTGGAATTATCGCTGCTGTACTGGCAAGCAACTGTAAAAAAGTTTTGGTATGGAAAAACTCACATCCTTGTCATAAAAATGCTTGTAAATTAGCGAATGCAGAAATTCTTGAATATTATTTAGAAAAAAATACCGAGTGGGGAACTTACAAAGCAATTACGGCGGAAGAAGTTGAAAAACTCATAAATACAAATTCAGCAGATGCGATTATCGTAACATCACCAACATACGAGGGCTTTGTAGCTGATATAGAAGAAATTAACAATATTTGCAAAAAGAATAATGTAACGCTTATTGTTGATGAAGCTCATGGGGCTCTTTATCCGTTTTCAGATAATTTGCCACAATCAGCAGTAAAGATTGCAGATTTTACAATACAATCACTGCACAAAACTGCCGGAGGTATAAATCCGACTGCGTTATTGCATTCAAATAACATAAACCCGACAGAAGCGCTAAATAGGATTTCAACAACTTCTCCGTCTTATCCAATGTTAGCTACGATTGAAGCAAATATTAATTATTTGAACTCTGCTCGTGGTAAAAAATCTATTGAAAAATTAATTGATATGATTAAATCATTGAATTTACCACAAGGCGGAAATGATATTACAAAAATTTTAATCAAAAAAGACGGACTGAGCGGTTTTGAGCTCTCAGAACTACTTTATGAAAAATATGGTATAGAAGACGAACGCACAAATGAAGTTTCAACAATGCTATTGTGTGGAATTGGCACAACTAAAAAAATGCTTGATAAACTAAACAAAGCATTAATAAATATTTTTTAAGCTAAAAATTTACACAATTTCTTGTTTTAAATCTTCTTTTTTAGAAGCAGCTACTGCAAGTGAATCACAGCGTTCATTGTATTCATGTCCGGCATGACCTTTAACCCAAATGAATTCAACTTGATGTTTTTCTTTCGCAGCCAATAAGCGTTTCCACAAATCAACATTTTTAACCGGAGTTTTACCGGCAGTTTTCCAACCTTTTTTAATCCAACCGTCAATCCAGTTTTTTTCGAAAGCATCAATAACATATTTGCTGTCTGAATAAATAATCACATCACAAGGCTTTTTAAGAGCCTCTAACCCTGTAATTACTGCTAAAAGTTCCATTTGGTTGTTGGTTGTTAATTTATAACCTTCGGAAATTTCTTTTTCGTGCTTCACACCGTTATCATCAACATGCACAAGAATAGTACCAAAACCGCCGGTTCCGGGGTTACCGCTGCATGCTCCGTCTGTATAAATTGTTACTTTTGTTTTTTCTGCCATAAGTAAAAAGATAGCATAAAAAAGCTCGAATGGAAATATTCCAAACGAGCTTTTTATTATTATAAAATTTATATTATGCAGCAATTCCTTTGATTTCTGAAATAAGATATTTTGCAGCCCACGCAAAATCTTTATTATCAGTAGCAGCTTTTCTAAGGTATTCAACAGAAGCTTCACCAATTCTAATCAAAGCCATTGCAACAACACCTCTTTGAACACCGTGAACTTCTTGTAACTTGTTAACTAGAGTTGGTACAACTGAAGAACCTTGTTCTACAAGAACGTTTTCCAATTTATTTTTTGTTACGTTATCAGCTGTTTCAAGTTTACAAAGAATTTCATCTACTAATTGCATTTTCTATATCTCCTTCAAATAATTATTTCATTTAATATATGTATTATAAGACACTTTTTAAGAATATTAAGAAATCCTTACATAATCTTAATATCTCTCTTAATGTAGTGATTCGAGGGTTACTTTTTTGAAGTGATTAAGTGATTAGGCGACTGAGTGTTTAACGCAGTGGTCGCTTCGCCCCTTGCGGGAGAAGCCGAGCAGAGCTCTGATGAGGGGACAATTTGAAAGTAACCAAGTCTTGATTTCAATTTTCTGTTTGGAGTAAAATTAGACTTATCGGAGAGAATAATGAAAGAAAAAGTTTTAGTTTTAGGTTTGTCAAAGAGTGGAATTTCTGCAGCAAAGTTTTTGTGCAAGGAATTTGATGTATATTTAACAGAATCAAAGTCAGATATTAATCAAGAGCAGGTTAATGAACTTTTAAAAATGGGGGTAAAAGTCGAATTTGGTTCTCATTCAGAAGAATTTATTAACGGCTCGACTTTTGCTGTTACAAGTCCGGGAATTCCTCCTAAATCTGAGATTTTTAAGAGATTGGGCGAAAAAGATATTCCGATTATTTCAGAAGTTGAATTGGCATACAGATTTTCGGATACTCCGTTTATTGCAATAACCGGAACTAATGGTAAAACAACGACAACTGCGCTTGTTTCTCATATTTTGAGTAAAAAATTTAACGCTCCATATTGTGGAAATATCGGTGTTCCACCAACATCTTTAATAGAAGATGACGATATTGATTTCTTGGTTTGCGAAATTTCTTCTTATCAAGCTCAAATGACAGAAGATTTCAAACCTTTTATCTCTTGTTGGACGAATTTTACACCCGACCACATTGACTGGCATGAAGGGTTAGAAAATTATTTTAAAGCAAAAGCTAAAATATTTACGGGTAAACAAGCTCCGAATTATGCTATTTTAAATGCTAAGGATGAAAAGCTTTTAGAGTTTTCAAAAAAATGCAAAAATGTCCTGCTTTTTGATGAGCCATCTGTTTGTGGCATAAAAGATGATGCAATTTGGTACAAAGATGAAAAAATTATTGAATTGAAAGATTGTCCTTTGGTTGGTCATCACAATTATCAAAATATAATGTGCGGTATTATTTGTGCAAAATTATGTGATATGGAAAACGAAGATATTCGTGAACGGATTATGTCATTTAAAGCTCCTGAACACAGGCTGGAAAAAGTTCGTGAAATGAATGGAATAACTTTTTACAATGATTCAAAAGCTACTAATCCGGAGGCTTCTATTGTTGCGATAGACTCATTTAATGGCGTTGATGTTGCTCTAATTCTAGGTGGAAGAGATAAAAATACTGATTTGACCGAAATGTGCAATTCAATAAATAAACACATAAAAACAGTTTTGTTAATCGGAGAAGCAACAGAAAGATTTGAAGAAAATCTTCTCAAAAATGGTTTTAGTAATATAATTAAAGAACGCACTATGGAAGATGCAATTGACAAAGCAATTAGTTTAAAACCTGATGTTGTACTTCTTTCACCGGCATGTGCAAGTTTTGATATGTTCAAAAGCTATGAACACAGAGGAGATGTCTTTAAGGAATATGTCTTATCAAAATAATACACAAAATGGTACAATAAATTCTCAAAACATGCAGCCTGACAGGCCGCTTCTAATCGCCGTAATATTTTTGGTTGTTATTGGTTTGATGGCTATTTTTTCAGCCAGTGCTCCAAAATGTGTAGAAATGGGTGTAAATCCGACTCGTTTTTTCTTGCAACAATTGTTTGGTGTTATTGTTGGATTTATGGGATTAAGATTTTTGTCAAATTTCCATTATAAAAAATTGATGACATATACTTTACCGTTTACATTTTTTGTAATTCTAATGCTTATTATGGTTAAAGTAGCCGGAGTTACAGTAAATGGTGCGCAAAGATGGATTAATATTGCCGGATTTAGCTTACAACCTTCAGAGTTCGCAAAACCTGCTGTTGTACTACTTTTAGCCGGAGTTTTTTATAGGAATACAAATCTTTTAGATAATAATAAAATAGTAATGGCATTTATACCGATTGCTATTATGCTTGGTTTGATTTTTTTACAACCAAACTTGAGTATGATAATTTTGTTGGTTACAACTGCAGCAACTATTTATATTTGCGCCGGAGGTTCGCTTCAAGTTATTGGACTGGGTGCAGCATGTGTTATACCTCTGATGTTATTAAAAGGTTTGCATAGTTACCAGTCTTCAAGAATTACGACTTGGTTAAATCCGGAGGCTGATCCATTGGGAGCAGGTTATAATGTAATCCAATCTCTTGTTGCTTTTGCATCAGGCGGATTATTCGGTGTCGGTTATGGTGGTTCAAAACAAAAGTTAGCTTGGCTTCCGGAAGCTCATACGGACTTTATTTTTGCGGTAATTGGAGAAGAACTCGGTTTTATTGGATGTTTATTGTTAATCTGTTTATTTTGGACAATTTTGCAAAGAGGTTTTATCATTGCAACAAAATGTCAAGATATGTATGGAAAATTGCTTGCACTTGGCTTAACATTTTCAATTTGTTTTCAAGGCTTTTTAAATATGTGGGTTGCAAGTTCTTTTGTACCTGCAACAGGTGTTCCAATGCCATTTATTAGTTACGGTGGTTCTTCAATTATGGTATCATTATGGATGGTTGGAATTTTATTAAATATCTCAAAAGATAACGTGAAAAGGATAAGGAATTACACTAATGTCAGAAAAATATAATAAAGTCTATTTTGTTACCGGTGGCGGAACAGGCGGACATATTTACCCTGCTATGGCTGTTGCTGATGCGTTAAGTGGTATTGATTCAGAAGATAATCAAACTGGTGACAAGGCAAAAGTTTATTATGTTGGAAATAAACGTAATATGGAATTTGAACTTGCTACCAAAAAGGGATATAAATTTTTGCATGTAGGAGTTTCCGGCATGCCAAGAAAACTTAATCCAAAATTTATCTATTGGGGCATAAGACTTGTTAGAGCAATTTTGTATTCAATAAGATATATAAAAAAATACAAACCAAATGCGGTGTTTGCAACCGGTGGTTATGTTTCAGCACCAATGATTTTTGCTTGTATAATAACCAAAACACCTTATATGATGCATGATTGTGATGCGATGCCGGGATTGGTAACAAGACGTCTTTGTAAACGTGCGAAATTTGTGTCTTTAGCTTTTGAAAAAGCAAAAAAATACATTCCAAACAAACACGCTATTGTTACAGGAAATCCTATTCGTCCTGAGTTTGCAACTTTGACAAAAGAAAATGCAAGAAGAAATATAGGCTTGGATAATAAATTGACTTTATGCGTTATGGGTGGTTCTCAAGGTGCAAAATCAATTAATAATACTGTTGTTGAAGTATTAAAAGAGCTTGCGCAAGATAGAAATCTAAACGTAATCTTTCAAACCGGCAAAAAGAATTATGATGAAATTATAGAAAAATTAAAGCTTGTATATCCGGCATTTGAACAAAATAAAAATTTATTGGTAAGACCTTATTTTAACGATATGATTTCTGTATTGAAATCCAGTGATATTGTACTTTCAAGGGCAGGTTCTTTGAGTTTGTCTGAAATTTGTGCATCTTCAGTTGCTCCAATTTTAGTACCATATCCATATGCTGCAGCAAATCATCAAAGAATAAATGCAAAATGTCTTTTGGAAATGGGAGCTTGTATTTATGTTGAAGATAAGGAGCTTGAACCAAACAAACTTAGACAAATTGTTTTAGAATTGTTAGACAATCCTGTTAAAATGAATTATTTAAAACAAAATGCAACTCATCTTGCGAAATTAGACGCAGTTGCTCGCATTGTTAAGTGCTTGAGTAGTTTGTAATTTAACAGTTTATCTTCACAAATGCTGTTAAACATGCTATTATACAACTATAAACTAAATTAGGAGAGTTTTATGAAAAAGTATGGATTTACCTTAGCAGAAATTTTGACAGTACTTGGGTTAGTAGGTGTAGTTGCATCATTGTCAATTCCAACATTGATTGTCAATGTCAAGAATAACGCAAATGCGACTCGTCTATCAGCTACGGTTTCAACATTGGAAAATGCATTTACAACAATGCTATCTAAAGAAGATGTAGATTCCGAAAATTTACTATTTGATACAGAAGCTTGGAGCGAATTTGGAGCTAACAAACCCGGTTTTGCAGGTGCTCTCGGACATTATCTACAAATAGAAGGTTTTAGAGAATTTAATTCTGCTGATAATATAAAAAACTATTATGGTGCTAACAATGGACCTTTTGTTTTAAATCAAAATGGTTCAAAAAATCCGGCAGTAGATAATACTTTAGCAGGGTGTTTTATTCGAACAAACAATAATGTAGATGGTGGTAATCATACTATTTTATTAAAAAATGGAGCAACTGTTTATTTACTAATAAATAATCAAGACGGGCAAAGAGATGATGCACAAGAAGCAGCTATAATTGAAGCTGGCGGGGGCATAACAAGTGTTGCCGCAGATACTTGGATAGATGTAAACGGTACAGATGGTCCAAATACACTTGGTAGAGATATTTTTGGTTTTTATCTTGGTAAAAACGGGAAATTATATCCTTTAGGAGGACGAAATACCGCAGTATATGATAATGCAGACAATCCTACACTATTATGGAATAATGGCGGGGCATGGAATTGTCAAAACGGAGCCATTGCCGGAGGTGGCTATGGTTGCGCAGCTAGGGTTGTAGAAGAGGGTTATAAAATTAATTACTAAGTTTTTTGTATAAAGAGGGGCTCGTTACACGAGCCCCTCTTTTAATGCTTTAACAGCTGCTTGAGTTCTATCATCAACAACAAGCTTTTGAATAATATTACATACGTGGGCTTTTGCTGTATGCTCGCTGATTGTCAAAGTTTTTGCGATATCACTGTTTGATTGTCCGTCAACAATAAGTTTTAAAACTTCGTATTCTCTTTGAGTAAGGTTTGAGTGCCGTTCTTTGAAAACTGTACGAGATAATTGTCTGGATGGAATTATTCCGCAATTCTTATCACGAATAAAAGGAACAATATGTGGATCAAGCCACATAGCTCCATCTTTAATCATTTTAATAATATTCATCAAAAATTCGGTCGCAATATCTTTTATTACGTAAGCACTCGCTCCTGCTTGTAAAGATTGCGTGACTTCATCATCTGTTGTATGAGAAGTTAAAATTATTACTTTTATATTGTTGTTGTATTCCAAAATTTGTTTAGTAGCTTCAATTCCTGATATATCAGGCAGACCTAAATCCATTAAAACAATATCAGGTTTTATTAGTTTACATTTTTCTATTGCTTCTTTTCCGCAAGAGGCTTCTCCAATAATTTCTAAATCAGGGTAATCACAAAAAAGTGATTTTATTCCTATTCGCATAAGCTTTTGGTCTTCGACCAATAATATTTTTATTCGCATAACTTTTCCTCTTAAAATTTCACATTTTAATAATAAAAAAAGTTTATACAAGGTTAAATTGCAAAGAAAGAAAAAAATACGATAATGTTAAATTAATTAAAATTTTTATTTCTGTTTGAACGCAAATTTTTTAAACAGGATATAAGTAAATAATGCGGCAATAAATGTAGCTAGGATTTGCGCTATATAAACATTTAAAGATATTTTTTTAACAAATACTTCTAATAAACCGGCATTTATCATATAACTAACAACCCAAGTTGTGCAACATTTGAAATATTGTTTCAAAAGATTACCTTGTACATTAAACACAAATAATCTTTGAGTAGCAAATGATGTAATTGAAGAAATTCCCCAAGCGAGTGCTAGAGCTATTTGATAAACCTCATCTCCACAAAAAAATACACAAGCAGAATAAATTAGATAAGATATTCCTGCGTTCAAAGTTCCAATAATTAAAAATCTTATTTTATCTGAGAGTTTAAACCAATATTTCATTTATGTATTTTAACATAAAACCTTATTAAAAGTACAAGCTAAGATTAATATATACGCTAAATAATGTATGCAGAAGAATATTCAAAATGATATAATACTCCTATGAGAATAGTAACTCCAAAAGAATTGAGCTCATATAAAATTTTACCTTTTGATTTGTATAATGAAATGAATCAAAAAATTTTGGGTGCCGGTGAGGTTTTAACTCCCGGGAAACTTATAATGCTTAAAAATTACCCTAAATTGTTTACAGAAGAGTTTTCAGCAGAACCAACTAAAGGGGATAAAAATTCATCAAGTAGAGCTACGTTAAAAAAACTTGCCGGATTTTCATTTGACACTTTAGATATTAATGATTTTGAAACCGTTACAAACAGAGATAATATCTTAAAATCGGAATCTCAAATCAAAATCAAATATTATTTCAAAAAAACTCTAGATTTATTTATGCTTGGATATTACGAAGAAGGTGTATTAAAACTTAATTCATTGGTTAGTATTATAATGTCTGATATATTTAAGCAATTGTCAAAATCCAGAAAAGGTTCTCAAGTTAGATTTTTAGGAGAATATGAACTTTGTCATCCGCTAAATGTTGCAATTATTTCAGGACTTATTGCGAAAAAATTGGAACAATCAAATCAAGTTATAGAACACGTAATTATGGCAGGACTCTTGCACGATATAGGAAAACTTTTGATAAAACTTAGTGACGGCAGTTCTGCTTTGTTAACCGTAAACGAAGAAGAGGTAATGAGCCATACAACTTTGGGCTACGATTTAATAAAAAACAAACTTCATTTGTCAGAAGAAATCGCTACAGCAGCATTAGAACATCACGAAAACAATGACGGTTCAGGTTATCCACAAGGGTTTTCAAGTGATACGATTTCAGAATTTGCACAAATTATAAATGTTGCGAACTATTATGATAATCTTGCATGCAACAGAACTGCAAACTCTATTTCTTCAAACAGAGAAGCTTTACGAGTCATGTTGGAAATCGGAACAAAAAGATTTTCGGCTCAAATGCTTTATACATTCATACATATGTTTAATTATGATGACTCAAGAGAATTCAATGATATGATACTTTAGGAATTAAAATGTTAGAAAAAAATTTAAACTCGATTAATAACTCAAATTTAAAACGTAGATTAGGGAGAATTTCCCCAGAAGAAAGCAGGATAGGAATTTCATACTGCATTACTCCGACAAATGATTATGTTTTATTGAAAAATGATTTGCCGACTGATGATTTAAAAAATCCTCGTGAAGCAGCTAAACAAATGATTGTCAAAAACATTCAACACGAAATGAAAACGAATGATACAATTATTATTTTTGGTATAGGTTTGGGATATTTATTGGATGAAGTTTACCAAAATTTCCCTTCGAAAATCTATGTATATGAACCTGATTTAAAGCTATTGCACTTTGTTTTGAGCAATGTCGATATATCTGAACATTTAGCAAGTGGTCGTATATATATAACAAATGATATGGACGAACTCCTTAATAAATTATCCTCATCTTTTCTTACAAAAGATAAAGTTGAAATTGTTTATATTCAAAATTATGCAATTGTACACAATAAAGAACTACTACTTCTTACTCAAAAAGTTTATGATGTATGCAAAAGTAAAATTGTTGACATAAATACGATAGCGAAGTTTTCAAAACGTTGGTTAACGAATACTGTTAAAAATATTGCAACTATTAATACTCATAATGCGTACTTGTTATCAGATTTAGAAAACAAATTTGTCGGGCAAACGGCATTGATTGTTGGGGCAGGTCCTTCTCTAAATGATAATATTGCAAAAATTCAAACAAATAGAGATAAATTCGTAATATTTGCGGTTAATAAAGTTGTTAAATATTTACTTCAAAACGGAATTACACCTGATTTTGTTGTAGCACTTGATGCTAATAATATGGAAAAAACTCTTAGTGGGTTGGAAGCTTCTTTATCAAGAGCAAATTGTATAATTGATATAAGAACGGATTGTGCGATTGCAGGAAAAGGGTTTAATAAAGTTTTTGTTAATTTTTCAGAAACAGATTTCTTTATTAAAAAACTTGCAAAAAACAATTCTTATATGAAATTTTATGAATCAGGCGGAACAGCTTCTACTCTAGCACTTGTTGCATCCGCAAAAATGGGCTTTTCAAAAATCGTCTTTGTTGGAGTCGATTTAGCATTTAAGGACAACCAAATTTATGCATATGGAGAAAACATGAATAGGGTTTCTCAAAACGAAATTGTGGTTGATAAAATAAAGAAGAATTTGGTTCAAGTTAAATCCATAAGCGGCGGTATTGTTTACACCAGAGATGACTATGCTGCTTTTGTTCACCATTTTGAAGCTATAATTAAAGAACTTAATTATTCTGAAATCTATAATCTTTCAAGCTTCGGTGCTGCGATAGAAGGTGTAAAACCTATATCTTTTGATGATTTAAATTTAAATATACCGGCAAATACTGCTCCGATTGCATTTGCAAAAACATTTAAATTAGATTTAAAATCTTTTATGGAAGAAGAATTTTGTTATATAAATAATATTATTACGCTACTTTCTAAGGGAGTTTTTTCACCGGCATTGCTTTCTGCAATTGTAAAATCAGGTTTTATTTATCAATACATGCAATCCGATGTATTAAATGTTCTTCAAAAAAATTATGCACCTGAACTAGCAGAACCATTTATTGAAAATACAAAAAATTCAATAAAAGTTATTGTTGAGCTTTTACAAAAAAACAAACTCGTTTAATGTATCATATACAGAGAATTTGTACCAAGAACTTTGTCTTTTAGACGTTTAAATCCTTTGCCGTAAATATATTTCATTTGTTCAACAAGGTTTTCTTCAACGTCAATTAGATACATATCATGTACAATAAATTCTTTGATAATAAATACAATGCTTTTGTTTTTTGTCCAAATAATATTTGTATCAGCATCTTCAGTTTTAAAAGAAGACACTTTCCCAACGACTCCTTCTGAATCATCAGCGGCTATAATAATCATTCTACCGCCAAGTGACATTTCAATATCTTTTGCGAAAGCATGTTCAAACACCATACCGAATTTTGAATAAAAATTATCATATCCAACTATTCTAATTTCCACATTTCTGTTATACGCATTAAGAAGCTCTTGTTCAAAAATCCTGAAATCTTGTGACCAAATTTCCATATAGATTTCACGTTTAGCATTTTGAATAAGTTCTAAAATTTTATTATAAATATTTTGTTTTCCGTTAACTGTTATAACCGGCTCCACATAATTATCTTTTACTTCCGGAAGATTTTTTTCTAAATAATTGAGAGTAGAAGACATTTTCTTTTGATAACTTGAAAGTAATTGTTTGGGTTTTATTGGAGTATAAGAAACCGGTTTTGTATTTGTAGGAACAACAATATTCCTTTCTTCAAGAGCTTTTAAAGTATCATACGTTCTTGATTGCGGAATGTTAGCAAGTTTTGCAACTTCATATCCGGTAGCCGGATATTTTTTTAAAAGTGCAACATAAACTTTAGCTTCATAAGTGTTGAAACCGATTTCTTTTAACTTTTCAATCAAATTACTCATAGCTAAATAGTATCAGAATTTTCTTCCTCTTGCAAATCTATAAGAGAATCTTTTAATTCAGCTAATTCTTTAAATTTCTCATTTATAAATACTCGTTGTTTTTCTGCTTCAGAATTTGTTGGTAACATAATTTGATTTATAAAGTTAACAACTATAGTATTTGAGCTTAAAACTGCATCTTTTTCGGATAATATTTCTGTAATTTCATTAGCCGCTCTTTGTTTTGCAGAAGTCATTATAGTAGCAAACAAAATATTTTTAGGTGCATTCGGATTGTTCTCAAAGTTGTAAATTATCGTATCAATACCAAATAAAATAGCATCAACTGCATTTTGATTTATAGAATATTTTTTTGCACTATCCTTGATTTTATTTACCAAATTATCAAAAGCATTTTTATAATCAACAGCGCTCTTATTATCAAGTAGAGCTTGAATATAAGCTAACTCATTATCTAAATTATCTTGAAATTCTTTATAATTAGAAGAGATTGTGCTTGCTTCTTTTATTATATTTTCAAGAGCATTATAATCAATATTTTCAGCAGTATATTTTACAAACTTTTCATTTAACCCAAGTTTTTCCAAAAACATTAATGCCGTTTCATAATCGTCACCCAATATTAAACTTAATGTCATATAGGAAATCATTTCATCTGAACCCATCAAGAACTCGCCACTTGACATTGTTAATTTGTGCTTGTTAAATAAAGTTTTAGCATTCAACGCAACCCCGTCGCTGATTGCATCCATAATAATATCTTGAATTTCAGCAAGTTTCGCATAACTTATTGCTCTTTGCAATTGTTTTTCTATGACACTATTAAACGAATACATTGGACTATCTTTTGCACAAGATTTGATGAATTGAATTAAAAGTTCTTGTGGGTCATTCATTATATGATAACGTCTAAAATCTTCCATTAATTCATTTTTTAATAATTCTATTTTTTCAGCATCTTGACGAATAAACGCTTGTTCAAGTTTATTATAAGTTTCTTTAACTCGAGATTGATATTTCGGATTAATAAATACTTCAACAAAAGATTTTTTAAATGCCTCTATTTCGTCTTTATTTGATTGTATAACTTCTTCTATCACTTTTTGTGGGGTTGTTTTTTCAAAATCCGTTAGATTTTTGATAATTAAATTTATTTTTGGCAAGTATTTTTTCCAAGGCTGCCCTTCTTCAAATTCCAATATTTCTTCTGCAGATTCAGTTACGTTTTTCATGGATGAATCTTCTGCATTCAATGTAATAAGTATACCCATTAGGTTGTTTAAATTGGTATAATTGTCACCACTAATTACCATACCTTGAATTGCCGCTTTCTTTAATTTCTTCAACAAGTGAGCAATTTCATAGTTCTTTATTTGTTGTTGCATTGCTCTAATTGTATTTATTTTTTCTTCAACAGAATTAACATTTGCGTCAAACGATGTTTGCAGGAAGTCTTCTGAAGCATATTCCAATATTGGGTATGCAGGATATGCTCCATAATTTTTAAGATTTCTTGCTTTATATTTGTTAAATAGTTTTGGTAATGTCAACAATGATAAATCATAATTTAAATCTCTAAACATGCTATTGAATTTATAATCTGTTGTTGCTAATGGTGTACGAGAGAATTTACCAAGCTTATAATTAGGTTCATATTTTGGACTGTCGATTTCTGTTACAAGTGAATCATAGTAAACAGTGTTCATAAATGAAGTATTTGCGGACTCTTCGTATCTCTGTATTTTTTTCAAAATATCATAACCGGTTATGGATTTTACACCCATATCTTCATAAGTTGCTTTTGAAAGAACTTCTTTATTGAATTCTTCCTCTGTCATATCTTGAATTCTGTTATAGATTTCAACAAATTCTTCATCATCAGCCGGATCATAAACTCTATCTATAAATTTAACAATATGAGATATTTTTCTGTTATCAAAATCAGACATATCTAAATCATTTTTGTTAAAGTATAAGTTTTCACTCAAGAATTTTCTGAAGAAATCTTCTAATTCTTGTTGAACATTAACATCTGATACAACTTTATTAATATCTTCTCTTATGTTTTCTAATAGAAGTGTGAGTGTTGTCTTAGCACTACCGTCAAATCTATCTTTGTCAAAGCTAAATTCTTCACCTATAGAGTTTAGTTCATCTTCACTTAGGCTTATTCCGTGTTTTTTAAGAATATCTTGCATTTCAATAAATTCTTTATCTCCAAAAGAATCAGCAAGATAATCTATTGTTGCATAAGTTTTAGAAAAAGCGTATTTAAAAGAGTTTAATGCTCTTGTTTTTTGCGCTGCTCTATATTTTGATAAATCACGTACATTGCGAACTTTTGCAATATTCGGTTCTAAACCTGAAATTTGAGAATTTTGTTTTAGAGCCATTTTTTCAAGCACAACTTTTAAATAATCAGTATCAGCTAATTTGTTATAGTCTTCTTTTGTAGAAATTTTATTATCACCCTCTGCAAAAATTCGATTTTTCAATGATTCATACATTGGTTTCCAATTTTTTCCCGCACCAAGATAATCTGTAATCATTGCTTGCAGTTCTGCTTCTGTATGTTTTTCACCTAACTTTTTAAACTTGTCAATATATCTGTCGTTCGTAACAAATAGTGCATCGTGGATACTATCCGAAACGGTTTTTACTTCAGGAGATTTCCCGTCCAAAATAATACTTGAATATTGTGGAGCAGAATAGCCTTCGCTATCACTAGGTTTTATTCGTTTATAAACTCGGTTATCGACATTGCTAGGAGTCGTTTGTAAAATCATGTCTGATAGAATTCTGTCGACAAAATTTCCGTTTCTAAAGCTGTCATTTGTAATGTAACCCAATGTTCCACCACGATTATCACTGTAGTCGGTTCTTGTTAAACCATTTGAGTCAATCCAAGTGTTTTCTTTTTCACTTGCACCCCAAGAATTGTCATTAAATAAAACATCTTTTACTTCCCCATTTTTTAGTGTAACGGGTTCAATATCTGCAATATATTGAGCGTGCCCACCAATTCTATCATGGTAAACAGAACTAGATGAAATACCTGAATATGGAGAAGTTTTTATTTGTTCAATTGCAGACTTAACATCTTCTGTTGAATAATGTGAACGTCCTGTCATATATTCAAGTACACGAATTTGTTGTCCTGTGTAAAGTCCGCTGCTACCTTCTTCTCCAACCCAATAAGAACCGTCATTTATACCGGCTAATCTGGCAATTTCTTCTAAATAATCTTTCATGTCTGTTCTAACATAATCAAGTTGTTTGTGAACGAAAGACATCATTGGGTCAATAGATTTTTCGACTTCTTTTAAAGTTTCTTTTTCGCTTTTTGAAAATTCAAGAATACTTTTGTCTTTTATTTTCCCCTGTCTTGACTGAAACTCATCTGTAGAACGAACTTTTGCAATTTTTTCTAAGTGTGCTTGAAGTTCTCTTAATTGTTTTGCAGAAGCAATTTGATGTTCGTTTTCAAGCTTTTTAATAATAATATCTTTCGGATTAGCAGAAATTAAAACATCTCCGTTTTCGTCTACAATTTTTAAAGATTCGCTAACTTTGTTTATAAAACTGTTAGTCAATCCAAGATTTGTAGAAATCGAGTTAATTCTTTCCGTAATCGCTTCCTCGCCGTCTTCCTGATTTAGCTGATTTGCCGTTAAAAAGTTTGCAAGAAGCTCTTCATTGCCACCTTCTTTAAATTGTTCAACTATTTTATTAAAGATTTTATTGATATATTCTAATTGAGAATAACCTATATATTTATCAAACAATTTTGAATACATTTCTTCATTATTAGGAAGTAAAAGATTATATTTATCCCTTTCCAATGCTTTTAAAACATTATTAGGTGATTTTTTTACTCCTAATATTTCAGATAGGTTTTTTAATGTTCCTGGCACACCGTCATTTAGCATTTGTTCAAACTGTTCTATACAACGTATAAGAGCATCTTTTCTATTACTCAACATTAAAGTTTCATAAATTCCGTCAAGGCTTTCCGTTAATTGATAAGACGTAAAATGTTTTATTTTTCGTAATGCATTTATGATTTCTTCTTTAGAACCGTTCGTCATCTCAAATGCATTTTTATGTAACTGTTTCAATATCAATTCCGAATGAGGAGAATTGTTTTCAAGTTGTTCAATCAGCGTATCAATTGTATTTAAAAGCAAAGCTTCCCTATTTGGTAAACCTTCTGACTTCATTGTATCAGCTAAAACATTTTTATCCTCTAAACCTATAATCATCTGATATCTAAATGCTGCGGCTATATCATAAAGAGTAGTTGCTCTTCTAATTGTAGTTGGTTTTGGTTGAGATTGAGTTAACAATTGATATTCATCAATTATTGAATATATTTTTTTTAAACTTTCATTATCAATGTTTTCAATTTGAGTCTTATCAATAATAAACATTTTGAGTTTTTCAAGTTTTACAATTTCTTCTTCATTAGGAATATACGAATATTTATCATCACTGTTAATTTTTGACGAATAATCCTTTTTTAAATTTAAAATTTCAGAATATAAAGATTGGATTTCTTTTGTGCTAAGATTTGGAGCAATATTAGATAATATAGATTTTGCTTCAGAATTTAAATTACCAAGTCTTTCTAAATTTGCTGCAGAATTCTGTCGAATTTCTGTATTTCTGATATTATTTACAATTTTTAATGCTTTGTAATCTTCAAGTACAGATTTAGCCTTTATTAACGATTGGTAATATTTTTGAGTAGCAGCTAATTCTTCGTTTTCAAAATTTGCAATGAAGAATGAATCATTTTTTACGTCAAAATGTTCTCTATCAAAAGGGTTGTAAACCTTATACGAAACATTATTTGAACCTGACATGCCGGCAACTTGCATCCAATGCATAGTAGAAGCATCTATGATTCTATAACCTTTTGCAATAGCAGCATCGAAATCTACAGGCACTTTTTGTACAGCAACTTTTTCTCCGCTGCCTAACTTGCTTCTGTCATAAACCATCATTGTATCAGATGAATCTAACTCTGACAAAATAGCATCTACATAATTTGGTTTATCTTCATATGCTAATTTTTTTCGAACTATAGAAATTGCGGCACACATACCGTGTTGTTTTTGGTTTACGGCTTTAATATTTGGTATTTCATTCCCAGGGGTATGAATAGCCATATCATTAATCATTTCAGCCAATACAAGTGACTTTTTATCGCTTAATTGTGGATTTATGTCATACTCATCACTCATAAAATAATTTAAGCGTTCTAAAACATATTTTTTGTGTTCAATATTTGTTTCTGATGAAGTAATAAAATAATCCAGATTCTTTGTGAAATTCTTTGCTGTGCTTAGAGAATGTTTGTTGATTTGTTCCAAATCAACAACTGCTAGCAGTTGTTCTCTTAAATCTAAAATATCAGCTTCATCTTTATTAATATTTGATGAAGTTTTTAAATCTTCGATTTTGTCTGCTAAAGTGCTATTAGCAAGAGGTGTTATTGCTAAAGCCGCTGTTGCAGCTGCAAGTAGTTTTGATTTCCAGTCGTTTTTTGGTAAATCTTGTAGAGTTATTGATGTAGAATATTTGTTTTTTGCGGCAACATCCAACAAAAATTGAATATTTTTTTCTCCGGCAACTTTCCCTAAGCTCTCTATTGCATTTGATATATATCTCTGATTTGGCTCTGTTAATGAATACGGATTATTTTTCATTAATTGCGAAACTGCATTTTTATCAAGCCTTTTCCCTTTGAAAGTCTTATTGTCGCTGGATTGGATGTTAATTATTTTCATTAAAAACCCCTTGTATATAATGTTGCTATTTCTATAACAGAAAACTTCTAATAAAATCTTTTGTCGTTTTGTTAAGAAATTGTTACAAAAAGGCAATTTTGAAAACAAAAAATACTTTATATATATAAGGTTAGGTATATAGGTTAGGTTAATTATGGTAACACCAATTTCTGCATTAGCGAATATGGAAATGGCTCTTTATGGCGGTTTCGGTCCAAACTCAGCAGCACCGAGTTACTTGAACGGCTATAGAGGCGGTAATAATTATTCTTCTTACGGAGGATATAATAACTATACTAATGCTTATAATAATTATAATTCTATGGGACTAGCTTATAACCCAACATTTGGGCAGAAGCTACCTCAGAATTATAGTTCAGCGGCACAACAGATACAACAAGGACAACAAACTCAACAAGGACAGCAAGATACTGTTTTTCAAGGGTTAACTCAAGAAGAACAAAAAGCATTGGAAAATGATTACAAGAGAAGCTTAGCTCCTAGTGAAGGGTTGCTGGGAGCTGCTGCATGGCAAGCTCCGTTTGCGATTTTAATGAATCCACGATTAGTGGCACATCCTTATAACTCAATAAAAACTATAAAAAGCGTAGAAGAAGCTTTTGCTGACGTGAAAAAAGCAGGTACGGATTTGAATAAATTGTGGGTAAAACCTGAAAATAGTAATATTTTGAGGGAAGCATACCTTCAAATGCATAAAGCTGAAGCAAGATGCATGTCAAAATGGGGATTAATAAGGAGAAGTTATGCAAAAACAGGAGATGTTGATGCAATTAAAGGTGTAGTAAATGAATTAAAATCTGCACTAAAAAATGGTGATATTGAAGCAATTAAAAAACATACTGCAACATTGCAGCATGCATATAGTTCTAATGGTGGTTCTATACCTAGAGGTTGGAATTGGCTTAAAGATTGTTTTAATAAAATTAGCGGCAATAACTCCGTTTCTAAAGCAATGACAGTAGCAGAAAAACTAAATGATACAAAAGGTATTAACGAAAAAATTGAGGCGCTTGGAAAAACAGCTGAATTTGGAAAACCAGGTAAAGCTGGATTTAAAGCAATCTTTAAACATCATGGTGGTGGATTAAAAGCAGGCTTGGCTTTTGCTGCAATTGAAGTAATTATGAGTTTGGATAAAATCAAGACTGCGTTTAATAAAGATAGTGAAACAGGTTGGAAACAATTAGGTCAAACATCTGTCAAGGCTGCAGGCAATGCTGCAGGTTGGGCATTGGGTGAAGCTGCCGGAATTTGGGCATTTACAAAACTAGGTGCATCAATTGGTACAGCCTTAGGTCCGGGCATTGGAACGGCAATAGGTGGAGCTGTTGGCTTAATTGGCGGCGGTATTGGTATGTGGTTGTTCGGAAAAGGCACTAAAGCTCTTGTAGGACAAGATGTCGCTGACGATATCCAGGCTAAAGAATTAACAAAAACTAATGAAGGTCAAGTCCAGTTGCTCCAAAACACTATTCAGAGAATGCAGAACGGTGAAAAGGTTTCAGCACAAGCTCAACAGGCAGTACAAAAAGTGCTTGCTCAATATGCATAAAGTGGCAGAGTGATGATTAACGTGAATTGTGAGTCGTAAGTCGTGAAAAAAACTTAATTCTCGCTTACTCCCTTAAAAAACTCATCCGTAATCAATTGTGAGTATTTTTTTCTTTCACTTACGGAAATTATAAGTTTTTCAGACCCATCAGAAGTTTGTACGCTAGAAACAATTCCTGCTAAATCGGATACAGGAAATTGGTTGGATTTAGCTTCAAATTTTGCGTATGGAACATTTTTCCCATATGCTTTCATTGTGCCACGAGTTGTTATATTAATCTCTTTAAAAGAAATTGAACGATATTTGAATTTTTTAGCGAGTTCTTCCAGTTTTTTGTTTAAATCCGGACTTTTTATATCCGCTTGTGATAATAGTGGTTTTTTACCAGAATCCACTATGCACATTCTTTGACCTGAACTCTTATGTTCTGCCAAAACCGCTTTATATCCCAAAAGATTAACAGTATTATCTATTTGGAATTCTTCATGCAAATTAGAAAAATCTCCGATTTTCTTAGCATTTTCTTCTGCTCGTTCTTGTATAAAATTTGTAACATTTGTTTTTACAATTTCTACATATTTTTCACCGCCAATAGCGTTAAACCCAATGATAGCAAGAACTAACAGAGTTGCATTAAAAATAATTTTTATTAATCTAAACATAACTTGCACCTTAACTTTATATTATGTACAATTATAACTATGACAAAACCTGAAATCAATTATATAAATAGTGCAGATGTAAACATCGATGAAACGACCGATGTAATGAAGCAATATCTTAACATCAAACGTGAAAATCCGGATAGTATTTTATTATATCGCCTTGGCGATTTTTACGAAACTTTTTTTGAAGATGCAGAACTGCTTTCAAGAGAGCTTGAATTAACTCTTA
Source organism: uncultured Vampirovibrio sp. (assembly GCA_964584885.1). Classification (GTDB taxonomy): domain Bacteria; phylum Cyanobacteriota; class Vampirovibrionia; order Gastranaerophilales; family Gastranaerophilaceae; genus CAG-196. The sequence goes on along the minus strand of CAZPBG010000006.1, from coordinate 8,227 downwards.
CAGGGCGAGATGCCGGAAAGACATATGGACGAGTTCCTCTTGCCGGAATTCCGTTCAAAGCTGCTGAAAATTATTTGGAAAAACTTGTTGAACGTGGTTATAAAGTAGCGATTTGCGAACAATTAGAAGACCCAAAACAAGCAAAAGGACTTGTTAAACGTGGTGTTGTCAGAACTCTTACTGCCGGAACACTTGTTGAAAGCAGATTTTTGAACCAAAACAGCAATAATTATATTTGTGCACTTTTTGAAGAAAATAATAAATGGGGTTTTGCTTATACAGATATTTCAACAGGTGAATTTAAGGCTGCAACACTCAATTATGATGCTGTTTTAACCGAACTTGCAAGAATTCAACCGTCTGAAATAGTTGCACCTGCAAAAAAACTAAAATTAGAACCTTTTCAAATCGTTCCTGAAGAAACAGTTGATTTGCCTGACGAAATTGTCAAAATTTATAATTGCGTAAAAGTACCAACAAGGGTTTTTGAAGAAAATTTTGCGCAAAATAACTTAAAAAGTGTTTTAAAAATAAGTTCTTTAGATGCAATTGCTTACAATGACAATCCTCTTGCATACAGAGCTTCTGCCGGTGTATTTGCATATATTTGGGAAAATATGAAAGAAGGCTTTCCTAAATTTGAAAAAATAGAACTTTACGAATTATCAGAATATGTAGCGTTGGATGTAAATTCCAGAAAAAATCTTGAGTTAACAGAAACATTACGAGAAAAAAATAAATATGGTTCTTTATTATGGGCAATTGACAAGACTGTCACAAATATGGGCGCTCGACTTTTAAAATCTTGGATTTGCCAGCCGTTAAAAGATAAAGCAAAAATTTTAAAACGTCAAAATATCGTAAAAACTCTTGTAAGCAACAACTCTACACGAAGCGATTTGGAAAGAATTTTGCGCAATATTTATGATATTCAACGTCTTTCAACTCGTGTAAGTAACAATTCTGCTAATCCACGAGATTTTGTAAGCCTAAAAACATCTTTATCAGTTTTGCCGGAATTAATTAATACAACAAAATCAGTAGGATTAGATATTTTTGATAGTATTGAAAATGATATTCCAAAAATTACACAATATGCAGATTTAATAGAAAAAACAATTAATGACGACCCTCCGACTGTTATCAAAGAGGGTGGGGTTATAAAATCCGGTGTAAACGGTAATCTTGATTATCTAAGAGATTTGCTTACAAACGGTGAAGAATGGCTAAGAAAGTTTGAAGAACAAGAACGAGAAAAAACTGATATTCCAACCCTAAAAGTCGGATATAATAGGGTTTTTGGATATTTCATTGAAGTTACAAATTCTAATTTAAGCAAAGTTCCTGACAGCTACATTCGCAAACAAACATTAACCGGCGGAGAAAGATTTATAACAGATGTTCTAAAAAAACATGAAGACGAAGTTTTAACCGCTCAAGTAAAAGCTAACGATTTGGAATACAAATTGTATTGCGATTTTAGGGATTACTCAAAAGAATTCGTAACCTTAATAAGAGAAATTGCAGAACTTGTTGCTGAGCTTGATGTATTCAATTCTTTTGCAACAATTGCAATTGAACAAAATTATATTTGCCCTGAAATTGATGAAACAACGGATTTTGTAATCAAAAACGGACGACATCCTGTTTTGGAAAAAATTCTTCCGCTCGGAACGTACGTACCAAATGATTTAGAATTATCTTGCGAGGATGCTTCTAAAACACAATTAATGATTTTAACCGGACCAAACATGGCAGGGAAATCAACATTTATGCGCCAAAATGCCCTAATTGTAATCCTTGCTCAAATAGGGGCTTTTGTTCCTGCTGATTTTGCAAGAATTGGAGTTGTGGATAAAATATTTACACGTGTTGGTGCAAGTGATGATTTAACTCTTGGAAAATCAACATTTATGGTTGAAATGACAGAAGCTGCTTATATTTTAAACAGTGCAACTAGTAAGAGTTTGATTTTGATTGATGAAATCGGACGAGGCACAAGTACATATGACGGTGTAGCAATTGCTTGGTCTGTTGCAGAATATATTGCGACTAAAATCGGTGCAAAATGTATTTTTGCAACCCATTATCACGAATTGAACGTAATGACAAAAACTTATCCTCAAATCAAAAGTTTTAGAATAACAATTACAGAACACAACGGAGAAATCGAGTTCTTACGTAAAATTGTTCAAGGTGGTGCAAGTAAAAGTTACGGGATACAAGTTGCAAAAATGGCAGGTTTACCGTCTGCTGTAATAGAACGCTCAGAAGAGTTGATGAAAAAAATGCAACGTGATTTCTCAAAAGACCTTGCCGGTAAAAAGAGAAATTCCGACTTAGCCGAACCGGAAGCACCACAATTAAATTTATTTTAATGAATTCATATATTGTATTGTAAATTTTTATTGCGATTTAATGTATAATAACCATGTTTAGCATAACATGAACGTATTCAGCAACAACTACAAAAGTAATAAAGGGTATCTGTATCAAGGAGACACAATGAAAATATTCCCAATTAATAAAAAACCCCATTTGCTTAATAATGAAGCATGCCGAAATATGCGTTCTATTATTGAAAAGATGAATAAACAAACAACCACTTCCGTTAGCAGAAACGGTTATTTGTTTTCTACAATCTATGTAACAGAAGGAGCACTAAAAGCGAATAACAATGCTGTTTGTTATTCTCCATTAACTAAACTTTCTTTCATTCGATTTAATAAAAGAAATTACATTGCAAATGGCGTTACAGGTGAAATTCAACCGGAAAACAAAACAGTATTTGAAACTATTTTTGGACTTTCCCAAAAAACAATTCAAGGAATAAACGAAACTATAAATAACGTAAAAGATAATTTTGAAAATTCTAAAATTGTTAAACAATACAGATTGGTAGTCGAAGGCATGACAAGAAGTGGTTTTGAAGCTCTTAAAAGTTCACAAGACATAGCCCATTACAAAAACAGAACAGAAAAATTAATACAAAGTAAGTGGTAAATATCATTATTTGCCTTTTTGCTTGATTTAATATAAGATTATCAAGGATACAAATCTTTTTATAGGGTATAAGTATAATGATAATACAATTAAATCAGGCGCACATTATAGGAGCATGTATTTCTTATTTGTTAGGAGTATTCATCGTTCCATTTGTAATTGATTTTTCACAAAAAGAAGGACTGGTAGATGTTCCTAACGAGAGAAAAATCCATAAAAATCCAATTTCACGATTAGGTGGAATTGCTATTTGGACAAGTACCATGCTAACATTTTTATGTTTAGTGTTGTTAAGCTATTATCCTTACGGTAGCTTGCTTTCCGGAATTTTGTTAGGCGGTTCTTTAATGTTTCTTTTGGGTCTAATTGATGATATTTACAATCTTGATGCAAAATTCAAATTAGTTATTCAGCTTTCAATTGCTACAATCGTTTATTTATTAGGTGTAAAAATTGATACTCTGTTTAACCCGTTTGGAAGTGCAATTGATTTAGGAGTATTTTCCTACCCAATTACAATGTTATGGATTGTAGGGATTTCAAACGCAGTTAACTTTATTGACGGTGTTGACGGTTTAGCCGGCTCTGTTATTACAGTTAACTCAATAACACTTGCTCTCATAGCAGCTGCAATGACTCCGGCACAGCCAATTACAGCACTAATAGGTTTTATCTTAGCCGGTTCAATGTTAGCATTTTTAACATTTAATTTTAATCCCGCAAAAATATTTATGGGAGATTCCGGAGCATTATTCTCAGGATTTTTACTCGCAACTTTATCAATTGCCGGTGTTATGAAAGGTGCAACTTTAGCTATTTTATTACCTTTCTTGGTCCTTGCAGTTCCTATAATGGATATTACTTACTCGTCTTTGAGAAGAATTATGAAAGGTAAATCACCATTTGTAGCTGATGCCGAACATATTCACCACAAGCTTTTAAAAGCCGGTTTTTCTCAAAAGAAAACAGTTGCAATACTAACTTCTGTTGCAATCGTTGGCGGAGCAGTTGCAACATATTTTACAGGGACTTTAAAACATTATTTCTTATACATAGCTGTATTATTATTCATCATGGTTATATTAAGCATAATCAGTGTTTTAACAAAACATAGAGAAGAATAAGTTTTAAAAAATTTATATTATAAAAAGCTAAGACAATAGAGCAATTGCCTATTGTCTTAATTTTTGGCATAGTTTTTTTAAATATACAAACTTCCTCATACTGTCTTTTAAAATATTGACATCGTTAAAAATTTTTATTAGAATACATGAAAAAATTAAGGAGGCTAATATGCGTATCAATGCCATACAAAATCAAATTCAACCAAACCAACTTTTAACAAAAAAAGTTTCGAAAAGAAATGAGCCTGTATTACAACCTGAACCAACAGAACCGGCTTTTAAAGGTGCAAAAGGTGCTTTTAAGGGTCTATGTGGAGGTTACATGGCAGGAATACTTATATTTGTCGGTGGAGCAATTAGTGCAGGAGCAGCCCTTCCTGCAATAGCTGCATGTGCAGGTATTATAGGTTGTGGTGCTGCAGGTGCCGCTGCCGGAAATAAAATTGAAGATAAAGTTGATAATATCATCGAAAAACATAGAAGAAATAAAAATTAAAAAAAGAGGCGGATTTTTTCAAATCCGCCTCTTTTAATATCTTCGCTTTTATTAATATTTGCAAAAAGATTATCTCTTAGAAAATTGAAATCTCTTACGAGCTTTCTTTCTACCATATTTTTTACGTTCTTTAACACGAGCGTCACGAGTAAGAAGTCCTTCTGATTTAAGAACTGCTTTGTATTCTTCATTAGCTTTTAATAAAGCTCTTGAAATACCGTGTCTGATAGCTGCAGCTTGAGCAACAATACCACCACCAACAGCTTTTACTCTTACATCATATTTTTCTTGGTTTTCAGTTAAAACAAGTGGTCTGTAAACCATCATTTCAACAGCCGGCATGTTGCCGATATATGCTTGTAATGTCTTACCGTTAACAAAAATTCTGCCTTTGCCTTTAACTAATTTAACAACAGCAACTGCACATTTTCTACGTCCGGTAGCCATAATGATTTCTTTATTATCTGCCATTATTTAGACTCCTTTCCCAATACAACAGGTTTTTGAGCAGCATGCGGATGTTCAGGACCGCAATATACTTTTAATTTGTTGAATTGTTCTGCACCTAAAGTGTTGTGTTGTAACATACCTTTTACAGCTTTTTCAATCAATTTAGTTGCATCTTTTTCTCTAACTTCTTTAACAGAAGCAGATTTCAATCCACCAGGGAAACCTGTGTGGTGGTAGTAAATTTTATCAGTTTCTTTATTTCCTGAAACAACAACTTTTTCTGCATTGATAACGATTACGAAATCGCCAGTATCAACGTTTGGTGTATATTCAGGTTTATTCTTACCTCTTAAAATGTTTGCAACACGAGTAGCTAAACGACCAAGAACTTCGCCTTCAGCATCGATTACATACCATTTTCTTTCTACTTCAAGAGGTTTTGCTGAATATGTTTTATTAGACATGTTTTTATTCCTTATTTTTCTCTTGTGTTGTACGAGTAACTAAGTGACTAAATAACTAAACAATTAAGTTGTTACCAGCTAATTAGACCCTTAACTTTCTTGAGGATAATCTACCCTCATTAAGGTCAATCCATAAGGACTGACTGTTCTGCCCGCTTTTCTGCGGTCACATGCCTCCAAAACATTCTTCAAATGTTCAGGTGGCATATTATGCCCTTCCATTTCCAGAAGAGTTCCGACTATTGTTCTTACCATATTATAAAGAAAACGATTTCCCTCAATATGAATAAAAACTCTATCACCATGTTTTTCAACTTCGGCTCTAGTTATCAAACAAACTTTGCTCGGGTTAAGCGTTCCGGAGCTTTTGAAACTTGAAAAATCATGTTCACCTAATAAGAAATTCAAAGCACATTGCATGCGCTCAATATCTAAATTGTATTTTACTCTTAAGATATCACCGTCAAACGCTTGCTTATACTTGCGATTGATTAATTCATATTTGTAATATCTACTCTTTGCAGATTTTTGAGCATGAAACAATCGGTTAACTATTCTCAAATTATCAACTGAGATGTCTTCAGGCAAGATTTCGTTCATTTGATAGACAAATTTTGAAGCAACAATATCTTTGTCGTAATCAAAATGAACGACTTGTCCTAAAGCATTTACACCTTTATCAGTTCTTCCGGAGAAGATTGTTTTAATCGGTCTATTATTTATTTGAGTCTTAGACTCTAACAATGTACAAATTACTTTCTCTAATTCGCCTTGTATCGTATGCCCTATTTCTTCGCCATTTTCAAATTGAATTTGACTACCGTCATAGTTTTTACCACGATACTGAACGTCAAGAGCGTAGCGCATTAATTATACCAATTGAATTAATGCCATTTCAGAAGCATCGCCTCTACGAGGAGGTAATCTGAAAATTCTTGTATAACCACCTTGTCTTGAAGCATATTTAACACCGATAATGCTAAATAATTTTCTCAAAACAGTTTGTTTTGCAAGTTTTTTACCTTCTTGTGGAGCATCAAATACTTCACCAGTTGCTGTATCAATTAATTGTCCGATTTCTTTATCGAAAATATATTTACCAGCAAGTCTTCTTGAGTTCAAGTCACCCTTTTTAGCCATAGAGATAACGTTTTCAGCATATGGTTGAAGAGCTTTTGCTCTAGCCATAGTTGTTTTGATTTCTCCGTGAGTAAAAAGTTCAGTAGCTAATGAACGCAACAAAGCCTTTCTTTGGTCTTGCGCTTTACCAAGCGTATGTTTTTTTGTTTGGTGTCTCATTTTTTACTTTCCTTTATATATAATTACGATTTGTCTTTGTATTTTCAATTCACGACTCATAACTCACTATTCATGTAAGCGCAAAGCGTAGAATCAATATTCTGCTTATTCAGCAGATTCAATAACCATTCCGTTTTCATCTAACTCAGGATTTGGAGCTAAATCTAAACCGAAGTGGTGTAATCTTTCGATTACTTCATCAGAAGATTTTTTACCGAAGTTTTTAATATTCAATAAATCATGTTCTGATTTCTTCAAAAGTTCTGACATAGAGTTAATGCTTGCTCTTTTTAAGCAATTGTATGCTCTAACAGACAATTCCAATTCATCAATAGTGATTGAAGGTTCGTCTTCAGATGCTTCAACTGTTTCATCAGCTGTTGCAGCAACTTCTTCAACATCTCTTTGAATAGTTTTACCTGAGATTGCCGCAATTTGAACAAAATGTTCAATAAGAAGTTCTGAAGCTTGAGAAAGAGCTGTTGTTACATCAATAGTGCCATTTGACCAAATTTCCAAAGTCAATTTGTCAAAATCAATGCTATCGCCAACACGAGTGTTTTCTACTTCGTAGCTAACTCTTTTGATTGGCATGAATGTTGCATCAATAGGTAGCATATCGATAGAAGCACCCGCTTTAGCGTTTCTTGGAACATCATTAGCTACATAGCCTTTGCCTGTTTCAACAATAATATCAGCGTGGAATGATCCGCCTTCTGCAATTGTACAAATTAACCAATCAGGGTTAACAACTTTTACGCCTGCAGGTAATTGGATATCACTTGCTAATACAGCGCCTGCTCTATCAACATCAATTCTTAAATGTTGAGGTTCGCTAGAATCAGTCTTAACTGCTAAGCCTTTTAGGTTTAACATTACATCAATAACATCTTCTAATACACCTGGAATAGCTGTGTATTCGTGGGTAATACCTTCAATTCTGCAAGAAGTTACAGCAGTACCTTCAAGGCTTGAAAGTAAAACTCTTCTAAGAGCGTTACCGATAGTTGTACCAAAACCTCTTTCTAATGGTTCAATGGTAAATTTACCGTATTGTGAACCGTCAGAACCGGCCATAGTATTAACAGTTTTAATTTTTAATTCCATATTATTCTCTCCTATCGACTATTTTGAATAGTACTCTATAACTAGTTGTTCTTTGATTTCCGGATCAAGTTCTTCTCTTTCAGGAACTCTGTCGAATGTAACTTTCAAAGCATCTTTATCAACAGTTACCCAAGCTGGAGCACAAGATAAATCGATAGTACTCATAATAGCTTTTAAGTAATCGTTGCTCTTAACTTTGATTGTGATTACATCTTCCGGTTTTACTAAATATGATGGAATATCTACTTTTTTACCGTTTACCAAAACGTGTCCGTGGTTAACGA
>CAZPBG010000005.1:0-65768 GCA_964584885.1 uncultured Vampirovibrio sp. | reverse complement strand
GGATAGAGCGGAGGTTTCCTAAACCTTGTCTGCCGTGGGTTCGACTCCCTCCAGGGCCATTTTTGTTTCTTATGAGTATATTGACTACTATAAACGACTAAAAAACATTCTCAACCTTTCGGATGATTTCTTTCAAAAAAAGTTAAAAATAATACAATTTATGTCGTTAACATAGTTGTGAAATAAGGAATATACATGTTACAGCTATTACCCCAAATTGATATAGTAACTCCAAATACGCACAATCCGTCGGAAGCAGTTGACTATATCAACTCATACATAGATAAATACCAATGTGAAAATATGTCTGTTGATATTTCGTTTATGAATGTTTTAGATGCAAGCTATGTATCAACTTTGTGCTCTACAAAACATTTTATCAAATATCCAAACGGAAAAATTAATTGGAAAATTTCGTCGGATATAATTCGAGATTTTAACAAAGATTTAGAACTTGGAAATTTAGATTATATTTAGAAATATTGCATCATTATTTATCAGTAAACAAATCTTTACAACCTTAGTAAAGTATTTTTGGTAAACTGAAAATAATGAAAGAACACGATTTTATAAACATAATAAAAGAACAAACTAAAAGCCCTTTTTTGGGTGACGATTGTGCATATTTGGAAAACTTAGGGATTGTAGTCACCCAAGATAATTTTGTAGAAGATGTTCATTTTAAAAGAGAATGGGCAACTCCTTTTCAGATAGGGTATAAAGCTGCAGCGGTTAATATTAGTGATGTTTTAGCTTCCGGAGCAAAACCTGAACACATATCAATCGGACTATCCATGCCGGATTTGGGTGAAAGTTTTGTAAAAGAATTTTATAAAGGAATTGAAGCTGGTTCATATGGAGCAAAAGTTATTGGCGGAGATATTACAAAAGCTGATAAGATTTTTATCTCAATTTGTGCAATTGGCTCAACAAAAAATAGAAAGATTTCATCTCGAAAAAATGCTAAAGCAGGTTATGTTGTAATAACTCAAGGAAAATATGGAGGAAGTACCAAAGGTTTGCAAGAACTTTTTGAAGGTAAGCTAGACTCAAGTTCAATAAAAGCGCACTTAGAACCAAAACTTGACCTAGAGTTTTCAAAAAATCTTGCCGAAAACATAACAGAAGATTACGCAATGATGGATACATCTGACGGACTGGCAGATGCATTGTTTCAAATAGCACGAACAAGCAATGTTACAATAAAATCCAAATACATAGATGGCATGTTTGGAGCTGAAGACTATCATTTAGTAGCAGCTGTACCTAAAAAATATGCTCAAAACAATATTATAGCAGAGGTTTGTCCGTTTGACGGTACATATTTGCAAATAGAAGACAAAAAGTATTCAAATTACGATGATTTAGGATTGTATAATCATTTTGAGGAGTAAGAAATGCCAAATTTTTCAGTAATAATAACAGCTGGTGGAACATCTTCCAGATACGGAAATAAAAATAAATTATTAGAATTAATTGACGATAAAACAGTTATTGAACATACAGTAAACGCTTTTTTAGGATTTGATAGTATAACTGAAATTATTATTCCTACAAACAAATCAATAAAAGATGAGATTGAGCATTTATTGACTGACTCTCGTATAAAAATAACAGAGGGCGGTGACAGTCGTCAAAAATCTGTTTACAAAGGATTGCAAGAAGTAACAAACCCGTATGTAATAATTCATGACGGAGCAAGACCACTTGTTCAAGAAGGTGTAATTTCCCAAACAATGGATTTAGTTGTGCTAAAAGATGCCGTTTCAGTTATGACAAAAACAACTGATACAATAAAAGAAGTGGATGAAACAGGGAAAATAATTAAAACAATTGATCGCTCAAAACTTTATAACACCCAAACTCCGCAAGCGTTTAAAACATCATTAATAAAAGATGTGCATGAAAAATTAAAAGCGTATAGCTTCACTGACGATGCTTCAATGTTGGAAGAAGAGGGAATACCTGTTTATATAATTATTGGAAGTTATACGAATATTAAAATCACAACAAAAAGTGATTTGGATTTTGCGAAACTATATATTTAAAAGTTTTATTTAATATCAATGACACAAACTCCGTCACCGCCCTCTGCGTCTTCGCCAACTCTGTATTTTGCAACATATGGAGAAGTCGAAACAAAATCCCTAACTGCGGATTTCAAAGCACCTGTTCCGTGTCCGTGAATAACATAAACCGGAGATAAATTCGCAAGGCTGGCTTTATCCAAATAAGCCTCCAGTTCATCCAACGCTTCTTCAACACGCTCTCCTCTTAGGTCAAGTGTGTTTGAAATATCGTATTTGCGAAGCGTGAACGTTTCTTTTTGATAATTTGGAAGAACAACTTTTTTCGCCATTTCTGCATTATATACAGCCAATCTGTCTTTCTTCACCTTTGTCTTAATCATTCCCATTTGAATATAAAGTGTGTTATTTTTATCCGGTAAAGAAAGAATTTCAACTTGTTGGTTCAAATCTTTAATCATAACTTTGTCATGAACTTTTACATTTTCCCATTCAAGTTCAATATATTGTTCTTTTTCTTCAAGTTGATGTAAATCTTTTCTGAAACCTTGTTCAAGTTTTGCCAATCTATTATAAGAACGTCTTGCTATTTTTTCTGATTTTTCACGGCGCAACTCTGTTAAGATTTCTTTTATTTCGTCTTTTGCGTTCTCTAATTGATTTTCAAATCTGTCTTTTATGGTTTTTAAAGTCTTTTTCTTATCTTTTTTATGTTGAGAAAGCTCTTTTTCGTAATGTTGTTTTAATTCATCAGCCTGAGCATTTAATTCTTCGGCTTCTTTGAGGTTTTCATCTAATTTTTGTTGTGTATCTTGAAGTCTTTCTACAGCCAAACTTGAAGGGTCACATTGAGTTATAAGAAGCTCTTTTGCTTCCCAAACTAAATCTTGATTTAAACCTAAATTAGCAGAAATAGAAATTGCATTACTTAACCCCGGAATGCCGATTACAAGTTTATATATAGGACACAAAGACTCTGTATCAAATTCTACACTGGCATTTTTAAAATACGGGTCAGTAAACTCAAGTGTTTTAAGTTCACCATAGTGAGTTGTAATAACAGAGAGGCTTCCTTTTTTAGCCAAGTCTTTTAGTATAACTTCTGCAAGAATAGCTCCTTCTTGAGGGTCAGTTCCTGCGCAAAGTTCATCAACCAATACAAATGTTTCTGAATTTGCCAATTCTAATATTTCAATAACATTTTTCATATGAGATGAAAAAGTTGACAAACTTTGTAAAATACTTTGTTCATCTCCAATATCAGCCAACACTTTTTCAAACGGATAAATGTGAGCTTCTGCACAAGGCAAAAATAAGCCGGATTTGGTCATTAGAATAAACAAACCGACTGTTTTTAATGCAACAGTTTTTCCACCTGTGTTTGAACCTGTAATAATAATCGATTTATAATCATTACCGATTAAGAAATCGTTTTCAACAATATTTTCAACTCTTCCGATTAAAAGAGGATGACGCATTAAATCTATTTTTATAGTTTTTTCTTTATTCAAATTTGGTTCAACTGCCTGTAGTTTTACGGCATAACGAGCTTTTGCAAAATGAAAATCGATTTCTGCCAATAATTTTTCGGTAGAAATAAGATTGTCCATTTCTCTACGGATTTCATTACTCAAGCTTGTTAAAATTCGGATAATTTCTGCATAAATTTTTGACTTAACCTCTCTTATTTTGTTGTTTATTGGAACAATTTGAGCAGGTTCAATATAAAAAGTTCTGTTTGTTGCTGAAACATCATGCACAATTCCGGAAACCTTGCTTTTAGAAGATGCTTTTACCTGAAAAACAATTCTGTCATCTCTCATTGTATAAATATTTTCTTGTAAATGAGTCTGAAAATCCGGGGAGTTAAGAAGTTCTTGCACTCGTTGTTTTAAAGCTGTTTCCGTATCTTTAAGAGAAGAATAAAGCCCTTTGAGTTCAGGGTTTGCATCTTGTCTAACTAAATAATTGTCATCAAAAGTATCGAAAATTTTATCTTCTAAAGCCTTGTTTGAATAAAGGTTTTCAGCTAACACATTTAAACCGGAATCAAAAACCAAATTTTCTTTTAAAAAATTACGAACAAGTCTTGAAACTCGCATAGTTTTTGCTATATCAACAAGTTCTTCTTCAACAAAATATTCATTCTTTTCTTTTAACTTCGAAAAGTTTTGGATTTTTTCAATCGGAATATCACGAGCCAAATCCAAAACATCTTTAGCTTCTCTTGTATATTTTATTTGTTGTTCAATATCATCAAATCTTACAAAAGGAGTTAATTCCAAGCACATTTTTCTTGACTGTTCTGTTTTCGCAAATGCAGCCAGTTCAGCCATAATTTTATCGTATTCAAGCGCTTTTTGTGATTTTTGGACAATACTCATTGTAGTTTGATTATAAATTGAACAAAAATTTATCGCAACAGTAAATGTGGGAAAAGCGGATAAAATAGTTGTTACCCAATAAATAATACATACGTATATTAAAATTTATAAAATAGCTAAAAATCCAACTTAAGGTAGAGAAAAATCTAACTTATTTAGAATTTAAAAATAGTAATAAAACATATAATATATTAGTGTAGAGGAATAAATATACACACCCCTCCCCCAACTATAACTGTGCTTTTGGCAGCTTACCAAAGGCATAATTCGTAGTTGAAAATCATGGAAGAAAATAAGCTAAAAAAGGAGATTAAAAATGGCTTCAATTACAATTAACACAAACCTTGCGTCATTGGTTGCGCAAAGAAACTTGTCAGCCGCTACTTCAGGTATGAATACGGCTATGGAAAGATTAACCACAGGTTACAGAATTAACTCCGGTAAAGATGATGCTGCAGGCTCAGCAGTATCTTGTTTGATGGAAGCTCAAATTTCAGGTTATGATGTTGCTGAATCAAACGCTTCAATGGGTCTATCACTATTGGATACCGCAGAAGGTGTGCTTGGTATTGTTGGCGACTATCTACAACGTGTAAGAGATTTGACCGAACAAGCTGCCAACGGTACTTACGGAACATCATCATTGAACGCAATCAGAACAGAAGTTCAACAAAGAATGGAAGAAATTAACCGTCTATGTACAGTTATTGATTTTAACGGTATTAAATTATTAGACGGTACAAGCGTTGCTGCTACTTCTAAAAACGGTGTTAACCTTCAAGTAAGTAACAATTCCGGCAAAAACAATATTATTAATCTTAAATATACAATTTTTGAATCAGCAACTCTTACTGCGTTATTAATGTCCGGTAATGCTAATAACAAAAACAATTCAAGTGCTGCTAACCAAGTTTGGTACGAAAGAACTGACGGAAATGACACATCAGCATTAAAAGCTAGAGTTGAAGGTACAAAAGTAACCTCTCCCGACGGTAAAGACTACGATTATTCTGGTGATAGTTATGAAAAAATTAAAGATAAAAATTACGATTATCAAAATGACGTAAGAACAGTTGGTAAAAACATGAGCTGTATTACAGCAATCTGTGATGCAGTATACACAGATGATGCTACTGCTCGTGAATTCTTGTCATTCATTGATGATGCTATCGAAAACGTAACTGCAAGAACAGCTCTTATAGGTGCTTACATGAACCGTGTAGAATCAGCTGTTGATGCGATAAGTGTACAAAAGGAGAATATCGTTTCAGCTAACTCATCTATCAAAGATGCTGACGTTGCAACAGAATCATCAAACTTTATCAAATATCAAATTCTACAACAGTCATCTGCAACATTGCTTTCAACGGCTAACCAAACTCCACAAATCGCATTGAACTTGTTGTAATAAAAGATTTACGTATGTAAATTGTAATTGAAGCCCCCACTTTCGTGGGGGCTTCTTTTTGTACACAAATTAATTACTAAAAAAACAGAGTATTGAAAATAACATCAATACTCTGTTCAAAAAAAAGCCGGTCAAATGACCGGCATAAATATCAACCAACAATTTCTTTAACTTCAGCTGGTAGGTTTTTAGAATCAACCTTGATACCAGGACCCATTGTTGTTGTCAAATAAACTGACTTAACATATGTTCCTTTTGCTGAAGCAGGTTTTGCTCTAAGAACTGCATCTGCTAAAGTTCCAAAGTTCTTAACTAAATCTTCAGTAGCAAATTGAACTTTACCGATAGGGCAGTGAATCATACCTTGTTTATCAGCTCTGAATTCAACTTTACCAGCTTTAGCATCCTTAACTGCTTTTGCAATGTCAAGAGTAACAGTACCAGTCTTAGGGTTTGGCATCAAGCCTTTAGGTCCTAAAACTCTACCTAATTTACCTAACATACCCATACAGTCAGGAGTTGCAATTAATGTATCAAATTCAAACCAACCGTCAGAAATCTTATCAATGATATCTTCTGTTCCGTAAAAATCTGCGCCTGCGTCTTTTGCTTCGTTAACTTTTGGTCCTTTAGCAATAACACAAACACGAACTTCTTTACCCAAACCTGCAGGTAATACTACAGTTGAACGGATTTGTTGGTCAGCGTGTTTTACTTCGATACCTAATCTCATGTGGCATTCTACTGTTTCATTGAATTTTGAAACTTCCTTTGAGATTTCTTGTAATTTTACCAATGCTTCACGACCGCTTACAGGTTGTTCAAAACCAGCAAGAAGTTCTTGAAGCTTCTTTTGTTTTTTAGTTATTTTAGACATTTTTTAATTTCCTTTCATGGTGTTAGCGGACTGAAAGTCCTTCCATTGTACTAATTTTAATTGAGTGTTCTAAAGACTGCAACCATGGAGTCTTTAGTCAAGATAAGATTACTTATCCTTCTTCTTTTACTGTAACGCCCATAGCTCTGCAAGAGCCTTTAATCATTTTTACTGCAGCTTCCATAGTTGTTGCGTTCAAATCGTTCATTTTGATTTTTGCGATTTCTTCTAATTGAGCTACTGTGATTTCAGCTACTTTTGTTTTATTAGGCACTGCAGATCCTTTAGGAATATTTAATGCCTTTTTAATTAGGACAGGAGCTGGTGGTGACTTTGTCACAAATGTAAAACTTCTGTCTTCATATACATCAATTACTACAGGAATAATATAACCTGCTTGTGATTCTGTTTTAGCATTGAATTGCTTACAGAAATCCATGATGTTTACACCGTGTTGACCCAATGCAGGACCAACTGGTGGAGATGGATTTGCTTTACCAGCTTCAATCTGAAGCTTGATTTTTCCTACTACTTTTTTTGCCATTTTGTTCTCCTTTCGTGGTGCTAACGGGGGGCGACCCCTTCCACGCTTTTTTTACTTTACTTCGTAAATTGTTTTGTACTTCCACATATTTTGCCAGTGTATCCTACTAACTTGTTCTGAAATTCCTTTGCAAAATATTGCTTAGTACCAGTGTTTTTTATTCGTGAATCGTGACTCGTGGTTTACAATTTCTTTTGTTTTTGAAAATCGTGTTTTACGATTATTAATTTTTGATTTCTGTAACTCGTGAGTTACAACCCGAATTATAATTTTTGAATTTGTTTGTATTCCAATTCAACCGGAGTTTCACGTCCAAAGATTGAAACCATTGCTCTAAGTTTTGCCTTATCAGGATAAACTTCTGTGATGTCACCAACGAACTCAGCAAATGGACCGGATGTAATTCTAACTTTTTCACCAACCTTAACGTCCATTTCAATTTTCTGTACTTGAGCTGTTGAACGGTGAATAATTTTCTTGATTTCACTTTCTTTTGCCGGAATAGGTTTCTTTGCTGAACCAACAAATTTTGTAACACCGGCAGTGTGACGTACTACATACCAGCTATCTTCGTCCATAATCATTTCAACTAGTACATATCCAGGGAAGATTTTTTCTTCTTTTTCCTGTTTTCTTCCGCCTTTAATCTGAGTAACTGTTTTTTGTGGAACTTCTACTCTGAAGATTTTATCAGCCATGTTCATATATTCAATACGTTTTTCTAAGTTACTTTTAACTTTGTTTTCGTAACCTGAATATGTGTGAACAATATACCAACGTTTTTGATTTTTCTTCTCAGAAGATTTTGCTCCTTCGTCAGCAGATTCTTCAACAAACTCTTCGTTTACAATGTTTTCGTCTTTTTCACTCATTATTCTTACCTTTTTGGTTAAATTGTGATTTACTTACATATGATAGTTAAAACCGGATAATAACCAATTGAATATTATATCAACAAAATAAATAAAAACAGTGAATATAAATACAATTGCTACAACAAAAAATGTCTCAACCACAACCTGATGTTTTTCCGGCCAAGTAATCTTGCCCCACTCAGTTCTTACGCCTCTAAAATAATTGATTATCGCATTTTTTGTGTTTTCAAAATTATCATTCATTATTTTAACTACCTTATAAGTGCTGTCGAATACCTTTTCGACCTACTTGATTTTATATAAATCGCGCCCTGAAGGACTCGAACCCTCGACATCCGGTTTTGGAGACCGACGTTCTACCAACTGAACTAAGGACGCAAATTCGTGATTCGATTTTCGTGAATCGTGATTCGAAGTTTTAATCGATTCACGACTCACGGCTCACGACTCACGCTTACTTAGTTTCCTTGTGTGTAGTGTGTTTTTTACAAGTTGGACAATATTTAGAAAGTTCTAATCTGTCTTTTGTATTCTTTTTGTTTTTTACTGTTGTGTAGTTTCTTTCTTTGCAATCTTCACAAGCAAGAACTACCATTCTGTCATTTTTACCTTTGATGCCCATGTTTTTATTCCTTTATATTTTAATAGTGTTTTAAACCTTTTTAAAAGAGAATGTGAAGAGTCACATTCTTTAACAAATCGGCGTATGTACTGATAATAGAATAAACATAAATTAATTGCAATGAGTAAAGTAGGAGAGTTTACAAAGAAGTTACAAACTGGTATTTTAACATAATATCAAGCGCAGACTTGCTTATAGCAAGCATTTCAGAGATATTAAATCGTATTTGAATATAATATTTCGTAACAATTTTGTTACAAATAAGCAAATAATTTCTTAAAAAAAACTTTATTAATTCATAGGATTATTAGAGAAAAATGAGGTACTACAAGAGTATTAGACTTGTACTGTAAATTTTTGTAACAATTTTTGAAAATACTCTAAAGTTTTCAAAAAATATGCCGTTAAACATGCAAAAGTAGGTTTGTTACGAAAGTTAAAGAAAGGAGTATTACTACTATGGGTCAAATTCACGTAAAAGCTGATCTACTTGCAAAACTAAAAGAGTTTGCAAAAGATGACGATATGTCACCTGAAGAAATTAAAGCTATGGAAAAAGCAGGTGCAAGCGAAGAATTAATGGAAGCACTCAATACAAGAAATGTGCACTATGATGAGAAAACGGATACAGTTATATTTGCGACTAGAAAAAATAACGAGTCTCAGCCAAAAACTGAAAACAATGAGAAAAAAGAAACCGATGACCGTCCTTGGTACAAATCACCCCTTGTTGGGATAGGTGCAGCAGTTGCAGTTGGCGCAAGTATTGGCTCTATAATTCCTGGAATAGGGACTATCGGAGGTGCAATTGTAGGTGGACTTGCCGCAGCACTTACATCTTGCGCTACTGGCGATGAACCTTCTATGACTATTATAAACAACTCAAAAACAGATGTAAATCTTGAGTTAACAGTAAAGGTAGAACAAAAAATCACTGAAATTGACAATGGCAAAAATGATGAGGTTGTCGCTTTATTACAAACTTTAGTAGATATGCTTCATGAGAACAACAAAATCAGCGTAGAAAACAATGCGTTGCTGATTAAAATCTTAGATGCATTAACAACACAAAACTTAGATAATGCTGATATAAAAGCATTCCTACAAGAAGCGTTGAAAATTTTGACTCAATTGGCTACTACAACCGGAGAATTGAAAGAAGAACAGAAAGCACAACGAGCTCTTCTGAATTCGTTTTTGGATGAGCTTAAAAATTTAGGCACAATGTTTGAAGGCAACAAAGAGTTATTTTTACAACTCTTACATGTTGTAAAAGAAGGTAATGCTGAAAACACTGAATTATTAACTGCTATATTAAATCAGATAAAAATTGCTCAGAATGAAAACAGAGATATGAGTGCAGAAAACAAGGCTCTATTGCAAGCAATCCTAGATAAATTAAGCACAATGGATGCTAAAACACAAAAGAATTTTGTGACGATTATCAATCAATTGAGCCAAGGAAATCAAATTAATGCCAAAATTCTTGCCAAACTTACACAAGTACTTGGTAAATTGGATAAAATTGATGAAAATCAATCTAAATTCTTTGCAGTCGTTGTTGCTAAATTTGATAAGCTCAATGCCAGTCAACAAGCAAATCTTGAAAAATTTCTTGATGCAATTGCAAGCAATACATCTGCTATCAATAAAAATACAACAGTTGCAAAAGCTACATACGAATTGGTTGCAAAACTACTTGATAAAGTTGATGAACTCAAAAATAATTCTAATGTCAATGTCGATGCAATATTAGAGGCAATTGCAAATATTTCTACAGGTGAGAATGTAGACTTATCAACAGTTGAGAAATTGTTACAAGATTTATTAAAATCATCTGAAATGAACAACAAAGTATTAACTGATATTGATTCTAAACTAGATGCAGTTGCTGTTACATTGAATGGTATCAAGTTAGCACTTGGCGAAGGTCACGAAAAAATCCTTAAAAAACTTGATGAAATCCTCAATAAGATACCAAATGGTTGCAAATGCGATATCAGCGAAATTCTTATTAAATTGGATATCCTTATTAAATCAATTCAAGAAAACCCTAATGATGACAACAAACATGAAGGAATACTTGATGATTTAGAAGATTTATTCAATTAAAATAATACTTGTACCGCCGGCGGATGCGAAGCATCCGCCGGCGGTCTTTTATTTATACAAACTACCTTGCATAGAATTTCTACGCAAAAATTCTCTATCAATTCTATTTAGGGTATCGAGTTTTTTTCCAATCCAACGAGGGGCAACAAGTTCTGTTCTCAAGCCATTACCGGCTAATCTGTGGATTGTTGTTTTAGGCGGTAAGTATTCCAAAAAATCACAAACGATTGAAACATACTCATCTTGTGACATAAAGTCTAATTCACCGTTTCTATACATATCCGCAATTAAAGTTCCCTCAAGAGCACACAACATATGGATTTTAACTCCGTCAGGTTCAAGTTTTGCAATTGTTTTCGCTGTTTGCATCATTTCTTCATGTGTTTCAAAAAGGTTTAAAATTACGTGCAAACAAATATTTATATCGGTCTTTTTTGTTTTTTCGTAAGCTTCTAAAAAACATTTGTAATCGTGTCCACGATTAATTTTCAAAAGAGTTTTGTTATGCACCGTCTGTAACCCGTACTCAATCCAAGTATAACAATCTTTTGCGTAAGAAGATATCAGTTTTAATTTATCTTCATCAACACAATCCGGACGAGTACCGATTGAAAGACCGACTATGTCAGGATGATTAAGCGATGCTCCATAAATCTTTTCAAGTTCGTTAACGGGTTTATAAGTATTAGAAAATGCTTGAAAATATGACATGAATTTTTGAGCACCAAATCTGGATTTTAAAGTTTCTGCTCCGACTTTCACCTGTTCTTCTATTGATAATAGGTTTGAATGTGCTTGAGAAAAACTTCCGCCGTCATCGCAAAAAATACAGCCTTTATTAGAAATTGTACCATCTCTATTAGGACAAGAAAATCCTGCATCAAGTGTTATTTTATAAACTTTTGCTCCAAATTTTTGTTTTAAGTGTTCGCTAAACGCATTATATCTTTTTTCCATATATTAAGAGTAACACAAAGTTTAAGTTTTCGTAAAATTTGGAATTTTTCTACATATTACATCTTTGTGCTAAAATTAAAAAAAAGAGGATTAAGAATTATGAAAATGTCAAAATTGTTTGTACAGACTTTAAGAGAATTCCCTTCTGATGCAGAAGTAATTTCTCATAAAATGCTTGTAAGAGCAGGTTATATCAGAAAACTTACAAGTGGTGTTTACAATTATTTGCCGCTTATGTGGAGAGTTTTGAAAAAAATCGAAAACATTGTTCGTGAAGAAATGGATTCCGCTGGAGCACAAGAACTCTTAATGCCATTCGTTCAGCCAAAAGAACTTTGGGAAGAATCAGGACGTTGGGGTGCTTACGGTGGTGAACTTATGCGTCTTAAAGACCGTCACGGTCGTGAAATGTGCCTTGGACCAACTCACGAAGAAATTATTACGGCAATTGCTCGTGACGGATTAAAATCTTACAAACAATTACCTGTAAATTTGTATCAAATTCAATCAAAATTCCGTGACGAAAGACGTCCCCGTTTTGGTTTGCTTCGTGGTCGTGAATTTATTATGAAAGATGCTTATAGCTTTGACATTGACCAAGAGGGTTTAGAAAAAGAATACAAAAATATGTGGGATGCTTATACAAGGATTTTCAACCGTTGCGGACTTGCTACAAAAGCTGTTCAGTCTGATTCAGGTGCAATTGGCGGAAGTGTAAGCCACGAATTTATGGTTATTACTGACACTGATGCCGGTGAAAACGATGTATTCTATTGTGAATGTGATTATGCAGCAAACTCAAATCACGCAGTTTCAAATCTTCCTGACACAAAAATCGTTGGAGATTATACTAAAGCTGAAATCGTTGATACTCCAAACACTCATTCAATTGAAGAGTTGTGCGAATTCTTGAACATTCCTGCAACATTAATTGTTAAGACATTGGTTTATATAATTGACAAAAAACCTGTATTAGCCTTAATTCGTGGAGATAAACCGATTGAAGAAACAAAACTTCTTAATGCGGTTGGCGGTGTTGATATTCGTATCGCAACTGCAGGTGAAATAGAAGAAATGATGTCTGTTAATGGTTTTGATGCAGAAAGAGGATTTATCGGCCCTAAAGGATTGAAAGAATACAACGGTTTCCCTGTTACAGTTGTAGCTGATGAAACAGTTAAGAATATGAAAAACTTTGTAATCGGTATTAATCAAAAAGATAAGCACGGTGTAGGCTACAACTGGGGTTCAGAAGTCGAATTACCTGAAATCGTTACAGATATTCGTCTTGTTGAAGCAGGTGAGTTTTGTCCACAATGTGGCAAGCCGTTAAAAGTTACAAGAGGTATTGAGGTTGGTAATATTTTCCAATTAGGTACAAAATACTCAAAACCTATGAATGCAGTTTATCTTGATAAAAACGGAAAGGCTCAACCTTATGTAATGGGATGTTACGGAATTGGTATTTCCAGAACCGCAGCCGCTGCTGTTGAAGCACACTATGATGACCACGGCATTAAGTGGCCGCTTGCAATAGCACCTTATCACGCAATCGTAATTCCTGTTAGTACAAAAGATGAAGCTCAAATGAAAGTTGCGGAAGATATTTATAAAACTCTTCTTAAACACGGTGTTGAAGCGGTTATTGATGATAGAGATGAAAGACCTGGGGTAAAATTCAAAGATGCTGATTTAATCGGTTTCCCTTATAGAATTACAGTTGGAAAAGGTATCGCTGACGGTGTGGTAGAGTTTAAAGTTCGTGAAACAGATGAAACTTCAAATATTAAGCCTGAGGATGCTGCAGAAATCGTAATTACAGCTGTTAGCAATTTAAAATAACAAAAGGGGGATTTAATTCCCCTTTTTAATATGATAAAATGTTTTTATAAACAGGAGATGAGCATGAAAAAGAACGGTTTTACTTTATCAGAATTACTTATTGCACTAGGTGTAGTTGCAGTTGCTTCGGCTTTAATCGCACCACAAATTACAAAAATTATACCCGATAAAGCAAAACTTAAAGTCATTTCTACAAATGCTAAAATCGAACAAGAAACAAGCGACTTAGTATCTAACGATGCTATCTATTGGTGTAACGACGGAGATAATAGACAAGGTTTAGCTTGTGAAGGACAAGCCATGACTCCTGAACTAAGGAATAATCCTCTCTATAGTGGTGATAATAAATATAGAAACTTAATGGTTTATAAACTTAATTTAACTGAAGATAATTCCCTTAACGGATTTACTCATGTTTCTTCAGACGGAGTTTACTGGAATTTTCAACGACATCTTGATGTAGAAGGTCACATGGATATTACCATTACAATTGATATAAATGGTGAAAAAGGTCCTAACAGAATATTTGGACAAGACAATATAACAAAAAACAACGACAGATTTAGGTTTAATGTAGATGAATATGGAAATGTTACTCCTAATGATGCATTATCAGCAGCTTATACATCAAAAAATAATTTAAAATTCAACGATAAAAAGAACGACAGACAAAGAGCTGCTCGTATGTTGGAAAACAATGCTGATTTTAAAAACTTTTAATTTTTAGTGATGTAGTCCGTTTCCCCAATCTCTGGCAAACATTTCGCCTTTGCCTTCAGGTTTAACTTTTATTAATCGCAAAGTGCCGTTTCCTGTTTTAACGTCAATTCCTGATTTTGAAACAGAAATAAAGCTTCCGATTTTTCCATCGTGATTTTCATTGATTGGTTCAGTTTCCAATACTTTTATAATCTTCCCATTATACTCAAAAAAAGCACTTGGACATTTATAAACACCTCTAACAAGGTTGTGAATTTCTTGTGCAGACTTATTCCAATCAATACGGCATTCTTCTTTTGTCAACTTATCTGCATAACAAAGTCCATCTTCGCATTGTTTTTGAGGTTTTAAAGTTCCGTCTGCAATTCCTAATAGGGTTTTTTCTAATAATTCCGGCGAATTATTGGCACAAAGTTCAAACAACTCTACACAATTCATATTTGGCGAAATTTTTATTGGATATGTCATGCAAATATCACCGCAATCAAGACCCAATTCCGTAATCATTGTACAAATACCTGTTTCTGTATCACCATTGATGATTGCTCTTTGAATAGGATTAGCACCTCTGTATTTTGGCAATAATGATACGTGCAAATTTATTGTTTCATATTTTGGAATATCCAAAACTTCTTGTGACAAAATTTGACCAAATGCAAACGTTACAAAAAAGTCAGGATTTAATTTCCTCAAAGCTTCAATTATATCAGGTTCTTTGCGTATTGATTTTGGTTGAAAAACAGGAATATCGTGTTCTGTCGCAAACACCTTTATTGGACTTGGAGTTAGTTTATGTCCACGTCCTGATGGTTTATCTGGTTGAGTTACAACTGCTAAAACATTGAATTTGTTGTAAAGATGTTCTAATGACTTAACTCCGATATCAGGAGTTCCAAAAAATACGATTTTAAGCCTGTTCATTTTTCTCCCTTGGCAATTTATTAATTTCTTCTGTTAACTCTGGTTCATCTAAAAGTCTTTCAACTTCAAGAGGCGGTAAATTGTGTTTTGCCAAAACCTCATCGGCTTCAAAACGATTGATTACGTGGTCAATAAAAAGAATTCCGTCAAGATGGTCAAATTCGTGTTGAATAGCACGTGCAAGAAGAGTTCCGTCTTTCGCTTCCAAAACGAAAGAACGACCGTTTCTATCAAGCGCTTTTACCATAACATTTGCATATCTTTTTACATCAGTAAATGCTTCCGGAAAACTTAAACAACCCTCGTGGCTAATACAAGCACCTGATTTTTTTATAATCTTAGGATTAATAAAAACCATTGGATTTAGAGGTTCGTTACCGGTTGAAACATCAATAACAAATACTCTGTAGCTTTCGCCAATTTGTGGAGCTGCCAATCCTACACCATTTTGGGCATACATTGTATCCAACATATCTTCAACTAAAACTTTTATTTTTTGTGAAACCTTATGAACTTCTTTAGTCGGAGTTCTTAAAACATCATCACCATATTTAACAATTTTTCTTATAGACATAAATACCTCACTGTCGGTATTGTACCACAAATCTACATCAAAGCCAATTTTAGCGGCTTATTATAAGTTAATATTTTTTCATTATAAGAGAATTGTGAGCTGCAATTTCAACACTATCATCCAATGGTGTTAGCTTTTCACCCAAAGCAAGTTCTATCATATAGTCAGCAAAATGAACATTTTTTGGAAGAAAAGAACCGTGCATATATGTTCCGAATACATTTTTGAACCTTGCACCTTCAGTTTTGTCAACACCATTATTGCCATTGCCGTTAAGGATTGTTCCCAATGGTTTAGTATCACCTTGCAAATAAGTTAGTCCGCTGTGGTTTTCGAACCCTACTAATGTGTTTGGAAATACAAATTCTGTTTGAGTAGTAATGTTCCCAATAAAGCGTTTGTTGCCTGCAACTGTATACGCATCTAAAAGACTTATGCCTAAAAGCTTTTCGCCATTATGCGGTTGATAATAATGCCCCATTAACTGATAGCCACCGCAAATTCCAAGAAAAACAGCTCCCCTATCTCGTTCTTCTGTCAAGAAATCTTTATGTTTTTGAAGTTCTTTTGAAACTTCGATTTGTTGTAAATCTTGACCCCCACCAATGAAATAAATATCGTGATGTGTTATAGAATCACCCACATTAATTTCGTCAATACAAACCTCAATACCATGCCATTCACAACGTTTCTTTAAGGTTAAAACATTTCCGCCATCACCATAAATATTAAGTAATTTTGGATAAAGATGAGCAATTCTTAACACTATACCGCAAGCTCCTTTAACACTTTTGCTGATTTAGAAGTTCTGTTTGTGTGAGTTTTTATGTATTCATCTAATAAGTCAAAACAAACTTGACACACCTTCTCGGTCGCTTTTTTATCATAATCGCTTTCATAATCGAAATCAAACTGAAGCATTGCTTGCAGAAAATCTCTTATTTTGTGATGCATTTTGAGTTTTACACCCAATGTTTCATTGCATTCCTTGCAAATAATTCCACCCATAGATGAAGAAAAATACATATCTTCATCCAAAACTTGTTCTCGACAGCAAAGACAGGTATCGAGTTCAACACAAAAACCCATAACGAGTAATAATTTTAATTGAAATTTTATTACAGCTATAAGCGCATCTTTTTTTGTTTCTGATGAAGAAATTCTGTTTAATGATTTGTATAACAATTCATAAATTTCTTCAGAAGCACTTTCAGAACCTTCTCCAAAATTTACAACTAATTCTGAAACATAAGATGACAGCATTAATTTGTCAATATCTTCTCTTGTTTTTTTGAAGTTATTAACGGTTTGAGCTTGCAAAATGGTATCCATAGAACGACCTTTAAGTAGTTGTAGAGAATTCGCAACCAACAAATCCATTCTTGCACCAAGCTTGCTTTTTGGTTTTTTTATACCTTTTGCAACTCCTTTTATAAGTCCGTTGTCTTTTGAATACATTACAATAATTTTATCTGCATCGTTTAAATTATAAGACTTTAAATTTATAGCTTCTGTTACATAATTATTAGTCATAATATGATTTTGTACCTTGATATACTCCCCTGAAAACTTTTTCTAATTCATTCACATCACTTGAATTAGCTAACGCTTCTTCTTGCGTTATAAGACCTTGTTCTACTAATCTTGCCAGTGATATATTCATAGAAACCATGTCATCTATAGTATTATCCGCCAATAATTCGTAAATTTCTTCCATATTATTTTTTTGAATATAGTCTTTTATAGTTGGAGTGACAACCATAATTTCACATGCCGGAAATCTTGTTTGCTTAGTTTCAGAATATACAAGTTTTTGAGCAATTGTTGCTCTTAATGTTTCAGCAACTTGCATTCTTACAATATCTCTATTTGATTCTTCAAACATATTAATAATTCTGTTTATGGTTTGAACGGCATCATTTGTATGCAATGTTGACAATACTAAATGCCCTGTTTCTGCAGCTTTTAATGCGGCAGACATTGTATCTTTATCACGAATTTCACCAATAAAAATTACATCAGGGTCTTGTCTTAAGGCATATTTTATACCATCAGAATAACTCGCTGTGTCAACTCCCACTTGCCTTTGAGAAATAATACTTTTTTGGCAATTAAAAACATATTCAATAGGGTCTTCAATAGTGACAATATGTTTTGAACTTTTTAAGCTTATTTCATTAATCAAAGATGCAAGAGTTGTTGATTTACCACTTCCTGTTGGACCTGTTACAAGGATAATTCCATTTTGATAGTCAATAACCTTGTTTAAAACATCCGGCAATGATAAATCTTTTAACTGAGGAATTCCATAAGGAATATTTCTTATAACAAGTGCCGGCTGACCTAATCTACGATTATAGTTAACTCTAAACCTTGAGCAACCTTTGATTTCGTACATAAAATCTAAATCACACAGTGACAAAATAGAATCTCTTATTGCAAGTGGAACTATTTCCAAAATCGCTAAATCCAAATCTTCTTTTGTTAAAGAATTCATTGAAATTCTCTTAATATAGCCATTTTTACGAATATAAGGAGGTTGTCCAACCATCAAATGTTCATCAGACGCTCCTGTTGCAACTGCACTCTTTAAAAACTGTATAATATTAAAATTTTCCGGCATAAAATCTCTCCCCAACTTGTTTAAATCATATCATTATTGAAAAGTTTTGACAAGAAATTAACAAAAGAAAATCCGAGAAATTTATTCTCGGATTAAACTCTTTTTCTTTAAAACTTCTTAACAGCTATAGCTGCATCCACCGCCTGAAAAACTGCTTCCTGATGAATAGCTTGTTGTTGAAGCAATTGAACCACAAGATTCTCCACCGCCAGTATATGCAATTGAACCGCATGATTCGCCGTTATAAGCTATTGAACCACAAGATTCAGAACTTTCACCAAATGCAAAGATTGTAGCATCACTCGGACCAGAATAAAAACTGCAAGTATCTTCACAACATTCAGAAGATGAAGGTGCTAACAAAGATACAGTGTTTGAAATCAAATTAGTAGATTTTGGTTGTTGAACTTCTGTTCCTATAAATTTAAAGCAATTGCTTGTTTTATCATCTGCTAAATTTAAATATGCCATCGTTTACAATCCTATACTTTGTGTTTACATATATATAAAGTATTTCAAAATTTGCTAATTTCACAACTTGTTTTATTCGTTACAAAACTTAATATTTTAAGATTGATTTAGCGTGATATGATACTAATATGAAAACAGAATTGTTATCACCGGCAAAAGACAAGGAAACAGCATTTGCAGCAATAGATTGTGGAGCGGATGCGATTTATATTGGCGCTCCGGCTTTTGGAGCACGTAAGAATGCTTCAAACTCAGTAGAAGATATTCAAGAAATAGTAAACTATGCTCACAAATTTTGGGCAAAAGTTTTTGTTACAATGAATACAATTTTAACCGATGATGAATTAAATGAAGCAGTAAAATTAGCCAATAAACTTAAATCAATTGGTGTTGATGCACTTATTATTCAGGATTTGGGACTGCTTGAAACGTTAATGGAGCAAAAGTTTGATTTACCGTTGCATATGAGCACACAATGTGATAATTATTTACCGCAAAAAGTCAAATTTTTTAATGAAATTGGTGTGCCTAGAGTTGTTTTAGCCAGAGAACTTTCTTTAGAACAAATACAACAAATTCATAACGATAATCCGAATTTAGAATTAGAAGCTTTTGTACATGGAGCACTTTGTGTTTCAATGAGCGGACAATGCTATTTGAGCCAATATATCGGAGGGCGTTCTGCAAATAGGGGCGAATGTGCTCAACCGTGCAGAAAGCTTTACTCAATCGAAACTGCAGAGGGTGAAGTCTTAAGGAAAGACGTACATGCTCTTTGCTTAAAAGATTTTAACGCTTCAAATCTTGTTGATGAAATGGCTTCTGCCGGTGTGTATTCGTTCAAAATTGAGGGCAGATTAAAAGATACAAATTACGTAAAGAATATTACTGCATATTATAGAAAAAAACTTGGCAAAGGTTCATCATCAGGCAAAAGCATTTACTCCTTTGAGCCGAACCCTGAAAAAACTTTCAACAGAGGTTTTACGGAATACTTTTTAAAGGGAAGATGTGAATGTTTCAATTTTGAATCACCAAAATCAAGAGGCGAATATTTAGGTAAAATAGTTGAAATCGGCAAGAATTGGCTTGAAATAAAGACTGAAAAACAAATTAAAGCTCAAGACGGAATTTATTGCAAAGGCGAAGGTTTTGCAGTTAACAAGGTTGAAGGGGGTAAAGTTTATCCTAATAAGCTTATAAAACTCAATGTCGGGGACAAACTTTATAGAAACTTTGATTCAGAGTTTGAAAAAGAGGTTTCTAAGCCTGTAAAAAGACAAATCGGGGTAAATATTGAAGTTAACAATATTGTTACCCTTATTGATGAAGACGGAATAACAATCACCAAAGAGCTTCCAATCGGAGAGTCTGCTAACAACCCTGAGAGAATCAAAGAAACATTTATAAAACAATTTAATAAAACAGGAGAAGGCGATTTTTATATCTCTGATATAAAAATCGCAACAGAACTTCCATTCATGCCGGTGAGCGCAATTAATCAATTGAGAAGAGATTGTTTTGAAAAATTGATGTCTAAAAGAATTGAGCATTACAATAAAGAGTTAAAAGAAGTTCAAAAACCTTTAAAATACGCAAAATATTTTTTAGAAGAAGTTGATTATAGAGCGAATATCCATAATAGCGCAGCAAAAAATTTTTATGAAAAATGCGGAGTCAAAGTTCTTGAATACTCTTTTGAATGCAATAAGCCGAAAAGACAAGTAGCCTTGATGCGTTGCAAACACTGTATTAAATACGCTCTTAATATGTGTAAATCTCCTAAGAACTTGGTCCTAAGAGATTTACATGGAAATATTTATCCGCTTAAATTTGATTGTAAAAACTGTGAGATGAGTGTGCTAAGTAGCTAGTCGATTTAAGTTTACCTCGGACTCTTTCTTACTCGCATTGGCCTCCTTTTCACTAAGAGCGAGTTTATTGCTCAATTCCTTAACTTGATCTGCTGTATAGTGTTTAACTGCATCAGCCGCAAAATATTCATTACAAGCGCCTTCTTCAAGATAATTTTGTGCATATAAAAAGTTGTCTGTAGGTTTAAATGGAGCAAAAAAAGCTTTATGTTTTAATGGATTCCAAATGATAAATTCGGGCATAGTACATTCAAGTGCAGTTTTACCAAGGTTTTTAGTAACAAACCAGCTTTTTCCTCTAAGACCTTTACCAGCAGTATTAGCTTCCCAATATGATTTAAATAGTCCTTTTCCTGTATAATTTCTTACGGCAGTTCTATTCTCTGGTGACAACCATTTTAATGGTGAATTTACAAGTTCCTTCATTCTTGCGGCTTCTAAATTAGGCATTTCTGCTTCCAATTGAACTCTTCTGTTGAGTAGAGCATCTGCTTCTGATTGTGATAATGACGGATTGTTTAATTTTTCATTTATATCAGCATGTTCTTTTTTTGCATTATTAAGGTCTTTCTTTGTTTTTGATTGTAAAGGATTCATATCTCCTAAGTTTTGCATAAATCTTGAACCACTACCTTTAAATCCTGCTGCAAATATGTTGCTTTTCTGAGCAGAAATCAGTTGTTTTGCATTAGTAAACATTTTTAGACCTGACATTTCTACATTAGCAGCCTTACCCATACCTTTTAAGCCACCACGAGATGCAACAGCTGTGGCAGCTCCGACTCCGACATCTTGCCAAGCATTATCGATTTCTTTAACGTTATCTGCAGTACATGCTTTATATATACCTTTGCCCACTTGAGCAGCTCCCATTGCTAAACCTGAATATAGCAACACCGGTCCTGCTGCCGGACAAACTGCAGTTAATGCAACACCTGCAGCAACTATGCCGACATTTTTTAGACATTTAATCGGATCCCAATTATCATTTTCATCATATCCAACTAAACTTTTTGCCATTTTAAATGTTCCTTGTAGGATGTTACCAGCAGCTCTTCCTGCACGTTCCCACCAAGAAAATGTTTCTGCATATTCTTTTGCTGACATGCTAAGAATAGCTGAACCGTCTGCGTTTTTATTTTTTTCTAATTCATTTTTTTCTTTATTTATTTCGTCAATTACTTCCTGCGCTTCAACTTTTTGCTCCATATACGCACGGATTTTATCACTTTTTACGGCTCTTTCTTTTCTTTGCAAAGCTTCAATCTCATCAGGTGACAAGTTTGCAGTATTAACTGATGAAGCAGAAGAACCGGCAGGTACTTGATTGAATGCAGATTCACCCAAAGTTGGAGTACCCCAATTTGAGAATGAATTCGTTCCGTTCCAACCAAAAGTCGAATTCAAATTTGAGAAATTATTCCATTGAGAATTCGCATTCCATGACGGAATATAAGAGTTTCCAAATCCAGAATAGCCTTGTGTAAAATTCAATTTTGAATAATCCTCGTATGCCATAATAATTTCCTAATAATTGTCCTCAGATATATAAAGTATTTTTCTTTGCAAAAATTGACTTTTTTGTAAAGAAATATTAAGAGAGTAAATTTTGACAAATCACTTTGAGCCACAATCTTATTTTTATTTGATATAATTATAAGTTGTAAGCCATATCTAAGGAGAGTTTATGAGAAACGACGGAAGAGAAAATAATCAATTAAGACCAATCAAATTTACTCATAATTTTACAAAACACGCATTAGGTTCTGTGCTTGTTGAATTTGGAGATACAAAGGTTATTACAACCGCATCTGTTGACTTAAAAAAGCCTAAATGGATGGGAGATGATGACAATAGAGGTTGGGTAACTGCTGAGTATTCACTGCTTCCATCGGCTACAAATACTCGTTGTCAAAGAGAACGTAATAAAGTTTCAGGAAGAACTCACGAAATACAAAGATTAATTGGCAGAAGCTTGAGAGCTTGTGTTGATTTAGAAAAAATGCCGGAAATGACAATTACGATTGATGCGGATGTAATCCAAGCTGACGGAGGAACTCGAACTGCAAGTATTTGTGGTGGATTTTTGGCTCTAAAAGATGCGTTAGAAAAACTTATTGCAGATGGGAAACTAAAAGAAAACCCGATAATTGAACCTATTGCAGCAATCTCAATCGGAATTGTTGACGGTGAAATAAAATTAGATTTGAATTATGAAGAAGATTCTCATGCTCAAGTTGATTCAAACGTAATTTTGACAAAAAGTGGTAAAATCGTTGACTTTCAAACAACATCAGAGGGTGAACCTTATGAATATCAAAAGATGTTAGAACTTTTTGAAGTCGCAAAATCTGGAATTAATCAAATAATTGAAAGGTATTAAGATGTTTCACTATTTTCACAGTTCATTTTTAGTAACAATATTAGGTTTGATAGGTGCTTATTTTTGGGGTGAACACGTTCATGCCGGAACTGGGTTTGCGTGTGTGTTTATCGCATCAGTTCTTGCGATTTTAGAAATAAGTTTATCTTTTGATAATGCAGTAGTTAATGCTATGAAATTAGAAGGAATGTCTGAAAAATGGCGTCATAGATTTATTACTTGGGGTATTTTGATTGCAGTATTCGGAATGAGATTTTTATTTCCACTAGCGGTTGTCGCAATATTTGCAAAACTTAATATCCTAAAAGTTTTGACAATGGCATTAAATAATGTTAATGAATACGCACACTATTTAGAACTTACTCATGCTCCGATTGTGGCTTTTGGTGGGGCATTCTTGTTAATGCTTTTTATGGATTATTTTGTAGAAGAAAAAAAAGAAGTTCATTGGATACCGTTTGTTGAAGAAAAATTTCAGTTATTGCATAAAATAAAAGGTATTTGCACAATAACAACTCTTTGCGCATTAGGTCTTTTAATGTTCAAAGTTGACCCAACCGTTAAACAAAGCGTTTTTACATCAGGTTTAGCAGGGATTATTACTTATTTAAGCATTGATGGACTTGCAGAATGGCTTGAAAAAAGGCAGGAAGAGCGAGCAAAAAAATGTGTTGATGCAGTAAAATGTTCCGGCTTAGTAGGATTTTTATATCTGGAACTAATTGATGCTTCGTTTTCACTAGACGGGGTTTTAGGTGCGTTTGCATTAAGTAAAGATATTATAATTATTACAATTGGCTTATTTATTGGAGCAATGTTTGTACGTTCTTTGACTATAATGCTTGTAGAAAAGAAAACTCTTAGCGAATTTTTATATTTAGAACACGGCGCACATTGGGCGATTGGAGTGCTTGCTGTTCTAATGTTCGTTTCCACTTTCCATGAAGTTCCGGAAGTTATCACTGGATTATTAGGGTTTATAATAATAGCAGCAGCATTTATTTGTTCAATTTTGCATAATAGAAAGAAAAGAAATGACACTTAAGGACAAAAATCTTTATTTTGTTGGAGGAGTTGTGCGGGATGAAATTCTCGGCGCAACTAGTTTTGACACGGATTTTTGTTATGAAGGAAATGCTATTGAATTTGCAAAAAACAACAGATTGAATATTATCAGAGAAAACCCTGATTTCGGAACGGTAAGAGTTCTTTATGAAAATCAAGAGATTGATATAGCTTCTACAAGAGAAGAATTTTACCCTCAAGCAGGACATTTGCCTGTTGTAAAAAATATAGGATGTTCTTTAAAAGATGATTTAAAACGTCGTGATTTTACGATTAATGCAATGGCAAAAAACACTGTAACCGGCGAAATTATTGATTATTTCGGGGGATTAGAAGATATAAAAAACAAAAAGTTAAGAGTTTTACATAAAAATAGTTTTGTAGAAGATCCGACGAGAATTCTAAGAGCTTTAAAGTTTTCAGTGCGTTTTAATTTTGATTTGGAAGATAATACAAGAATTTTGCAAAAAGAATATCTTGAAAATATTAATTATGATATGAGTTATCATAGATTAAAAAAAGAATTAAAAGAAACTTTTAATCTCAATAATGAAAGTGCTTATAGAAAATTTGTTGATGAAAATATCTATAAATTACTAAAAAATAGCATTCCGCCTCAAAATATCGAAATCTCAAACCTAATAAACAAGTATAACCCTGAATACAAATGGCTTGTGTACTTGGGTCTGTTTAATTTGTCAGATTTAGAATTGACTTCCGAAGAAAAAAATATTGTGCAAAGGATTCCAAATAAAAAACCTGATAATGACTTTGAAATTTTCAAGCTGTTCAAAGATTTACCACTGGAAACTATTCTGCTTTATGCATTAAACGTGGATAAAGATATTGCTTGTCATTATCTAGATGATTTAAAAAACACCAAAATTTCTATTAACGGAGATGATTTAATAGAAATTGGAATTCCTAAAGGAAAGATTTTTAAAGAAATCTTTGATTACATATTAAAAGAAAAATTTAAAAACCCAAAACTTACTAAAATGGATGAAATCGCAATGGTAAAGGAGAAATATGGACTTAATTAAACAAATTTTTCCTTACAAAAAAGGGGTTAGACCGTTTTTTAATCCATTTATAAATATGCAAATGAATGGATTGGGGGATTATCTTGGAGTTAACTCTTGCAAGCGAGAAACTCCTATTATAGTTTCTTTAACTTGTGAAGATGAGAATTTTGATAAATTGCCAATAACGCTATATTCGATATTAAACCAAGAATTAAAAGCTGATCGAATAATTTTGTGGATTGATGAAAAAATCGCTGATTTAACAAGCTTACCTTATGAAATTACTCAATTTGTAAAAAATGGTTTAGAAATAAGATTTGTTAGATACCTAAAGAAGTACACAAAAACAATTTATGCATTAAAAGAATTTCCTACAAGCATAATTGTTACTGCAGATGAAACAATTTATTATCCGTCAGATTGGCTAAAAAGATTGTATTTGTCATATGTTTCCCATCCAAAAGATATTCATACACATAGAGTTAAAAAAGTTGATTTAGAAACACCTTATTCTGAATGGGATATAAATCCGATTGAAGAATTCTCCGGTTATGAAAATTTAGCCAATGGGCTTGGCGGTATTTTGTATCCTCCAAATTGTTTTTCTAAAGAAGTATTGCGAGAAGATGTTTATCTAAAAAATGCACAAGATAGTGATGAATTGTGGTTTTGGGTCATGGAATTAGTGCATAATAGAAAAATTAGATTGGTAAAAAATCACATTAAAACATTTGCATCCATTAACTATATAAAACAAATTTTTTCTAACAATAAAGTGGACTATGATGCTCAACTTACTAATATTATGAAATTTTATGGTCAAAATGTTTTGAGTAAGATTGATTTAAAATCAAAAAAATATTAGAACATTATATGTATTACTTTTTGAAATTAATTTTCAATCATAACATTTTCACAAATGTTTGTTTGCGGAACAAATTTAGTTTCATCTGAATCAAGCTTAAGTTTTGAACGTTTTTTACGGAACAGCATATCAATAAATGCTTCTAAGCGAGTTATAAATCCAGCTTCGCCAGTGTGTTCATCAATTGTCAAAGATAAAATTGGTTTACCTGCTTCTTTAGCTTTTCTCGTAATACGTTCAATCATCAATGAGTCCGGACCGCAGCCAAAAGCATTGAGAGTAATAATACCGTCAATTTTATTATCTTTTAAATAATGTCCTGCCGTACCTGTCATCTCATGTTCATTTGCCCAGTATTTATGTTGACCAAGTGAAGCAATTCCTTCATCCATTTGTTCATCGGTTAATTGGAGCGATGTGAACACATTTACATCCATTTTTTCTAGTTTTTCAAAAATCTTCATGCAAGCTCGTTCGTCATAAATATTGTAACCATGTGATACTAGAGCAACATTAATCGGTTTTGAGTTTTCTACAGTCTCAATCAGAACTTTTCCGTCTAGAGCATAGTGCAATGCTTTTTTATATGGTTGTCCGGAACGCATCATTACTAAGAAATTGTTGTAAACTTTCCAACCTTGTTTAGAAGCTTTTCTGATTTCTTCCATATTAGTTATACCAAAAGGTCTAACAGCATCCGCTAAAAATGAATACAAACCTTGATTTTTAGCTGATTTATCCAACGTAGCTTCTACAAGATTAAAATCTCCTTTTACAACGTTTCTAACTAAATCAGGAAGCCCTCTAATTTTAGAACAGTTGTAAATTTTTGGTGCAATTGACTGCAATGACGGAACAAAAATATTTTTAATTCCTTTTTTGTTTATCAAATTCAAAATATGACCTAAATATATTTTTATTGGCAAACAAGTTTCTGTTACAACTAATGCAGAACCGTCTGACATAGTTTGTTTTGTAGTCGGATCAGATAAAACAACTTTAAATCCTAAAGCACTAAAAAAACCGTGCCAGAAAGGATAATTGCTATAAAAAGACATTCCTCTTGGAATACCAATTACTAAATCTTGTTTGTTTTCAGCCATAAGTGTAACTTCCTTAAAATCGATTTCACATATCTATAGTAACACAAACACAAATAATCATGTTACAATCATTCTATGAAGATTTTAGGAATAGATCCGGGCATGGCAATTGTTGGTTATGGAATGATTGATGTAGAGGGCGATAATATAGAGCTTTTGACATCGGGTTCAATTCAGACTGACAAAAAACTTTCTGACTCAGCAAGGTTATTAGAAATTTATAATGACATGTGTCAAATTGTTGATACTTATAAACCGGATTGTGCATCAGTAGAAAAATTATTTTTCTTTAAAAATCAAAAAACAGTTATTCCGGTTGCAGAGGCTAGAGGCGTTATTCTTACTGTTTTAGAAAAATTCGGTATTCCAACTTATGAATACACTCCAATGGAAGTAAAACAAGTTTTAACAGGTTATGGTAGAGCAGAGAAAAAAGAAGTAGAACAAATGGTTCAACTATCTTTGCAAACAAAATTACCCAAATTGGATGATACAGTAGATGCCATAGCGATTGCAATTTGTCATTCAAGAAATTGTTAATAAAAAAAATAAAGGGATTGAATTAATCAATCCCACATATAAGTACATATCCCAATCAACAACAAATTTATTTTTTTAAACTTATATCAAGTTCATAGCAATACTTGGCAACTGGTTAGCAGTAGAAAGCAAAGTTGCAGAAGCTTGTTGCAATATTTGAGCTTGAATAAAATTAGACGACTCTTGTGCAATATCAGTATCTCTCAATGTAGATAGTGATGATGTTAAATTTTGTGATTGCACATCTAATGCAGTTAGAGCTGATTCTACTCGGTTTTGAGCTGTACCAATCTGAGTTACACGATTTGATATATCATTAACTGCAGCATCAATAAATTCTAACATTTCTTTAGCACCACAATCTGCATCACCTTGCACTGTCAAACCATTAGTTTTGTCATAAATTAAACCT
The DNA here is from genome assembly GCA_964584885.1 of uncultured Vampirovibrio sp. Lineage (GTDB taxonomy): Bacteria > Cyanobacteriota > Vampirovibrionia > Gastranaerophilales > Gastranaerophilaceae > CAG-196. The sequence goes on along the minus strand of CAZPBG010000005.1, from coordinate 37,544 downwards.
GCACAAGCTGCGGCAAACGCTTGTAATGTTTCTTCGCCGGAAGTAGCATTGCTCAAATCTTTAAATTCTGTAGCGCCAGCCGCCTTTACTAGGTCCTCTAATGTTTTACCGGAAGTCGATTGAGCCGGCATACCAGAACCTTTAACAAACAAACCTGTCATACTTGCATCAGTAAACAAAGCTACATCAAGATTTATTCTGCTATTTTCGTCAGCATATAAACCTACTTGCAAATCTACACCACGTGCTGTAATACCAACTTCTGAAGCATTATCAGTACCACCATCTGCAGAATAAGCCATTAATTTAATACCGTTAAACTCAGCATTTGAAGCAATTCTGTTAACTTCTTGTAAACGAGCATAGATTTCTGATTGAATAGCTTTCAAAGACTGAGAACCGTAAGTTCCGTTCGCTGCTTGCTCAGTCAAATCTCTTACACGTTGAATGTGACTTGTTAAAAGCCCGTATGTTTCTTCTGCAGTTGTTAACATATCAGATCCTGTTGCAGCATTATCTGATGCCACATCCAATGAACCTAATTGCGTTACCCAAAGATTTGAAATTGAATAACCTGCTGCGTTATCCTTTGCGTGGTTAATCTTGTAACCTGTAGTCATTCTTTCAATTGAAGTATTCAATGCGGTTGTTGCGCTGTTTAAATTTCTTTGCGCAATAAGCGATGACACATTTGTGTTAATTGTAAGAGCCATTTATCCCTTATACCTTTCCTAACGGAATACTATTCCGTCAAACAATCCCTAATCTTTACTATTAACTGAAAAACAAAACCGCATCTCTCTTCAAACGGGTTTATATATTTCTCACATATCCTTGTATACACTCATTATAGATTAACTGTATAAAATTTACACCATGCCGTTTTAATATTTTTACATTTGTTTACAAAAAGTATGGGTGAGTTTAAGTTACCCGCAAATTCAAATAAACATAATATTCAAAAGGAAACTAATTTTTATCTTTATATTACAATATAAAATATATAGGAGGATTTGAGATGCCTAAAGTTATTACAATCGGTAGTGCTACAATGGACGTTTTTGTAGAGTGTGATGAAGCGAATATTGTTTCAGTTTGTTCAAAAGATAAAAACTCTGATTTTATGAGTTATCCTTATGGTTCAAAAATCGACATTTCGACATTTTCGTCTAATGTTGGCGGTGGCGGTATTAATACGGCATGCTCATTTGCTAAACTTGGTTTTGACACTTCTGCAATATTCAAAATGGGTAAAGATATTTATTCAGAAGGAATTACCGACTTCTTTAAAACCCACAATGTAAAACTGGATAATGTAATACAACGAGAAGACACTTCAACCGGTTTTTCTATAATTTTGGTAAGTTTCCAAGGTGATAGAACCGTTTTGGCTCATAGAGGCGCAAATGCTCAAATCAAGGAAGAAGAAATTAATTTTGAAGCTATAAAGGAAGCCGACTTAATTTATATAGCTCCACTAAATGGCGAATCAAACAAAGTATTAGAACCGATTGTAGAATATGCGCATGCAAACGATACAAAAATTTGTTTCAATGCCGGTACAACAAGTATAAAAAAAGGTTTTCAGCATTTGAATAAAATCTTATCATCAGCTCACGTTGTAGTGATGAACAAAGAAGAAGCAAGCATGACAACTGGAATTCAAGTTCGTCCTGATACAAAAACCGAAAAATTTTCACATGAACTTATTCATCAAGATATAAAACAAATGCTTCAAGACTTAAAAGTAAAAGACTATCAGGTTATTGTTATAACCGATGGAAACAAAGGTGCATACGCTTATGACGGTGAAAAGTTCTATTTCTGTGAACCGTTCCCAGCACAAGTTGTATCAACTTTAGGCGCAGGTGATGCATTTGCTTCAACATTCTGTGCTTCTCTAAGTAGAAACGGTGTTGATATAGGAAAAGCTCTTATGTATGGTTCTGTAAATTCTGCGGCAGTTGTTTCTAAATTTGGTGCAACAGAGGGGCAATTAAGCTTTGAAGAAATTGAAGAAAAACTTAAAAACAAGCCTGAATACACATATTTAATCGGATAAGATTTATGATACAGCAATTTTCACCAAATATGCTAAAAACGTTTAAACTCTGTCCTAAAAAGTTTGAGTTTAAATACATAAAAGGAATTTCCATGCCTGTAAATGATGAGATTTTTGAAACAGGTAAGAATATTCACGCATTGGCTTCTTATTATTTAAGGAAAGAAAATATTGATAAAATGGAACTTTCTTTAAATCCCTATGAAAAAGAGTTGTGGGAATATTTGAAAGGTATAAAGTACTTTTCTTTTGAATGTGTAAAAACAGAATATAATTTGGCTGTTAAACTTGATAATCATTTCTTTGGCGGAAGATTAGATGCGCTTGTAAAAGATGGGGAGGATTATTATATCTTGGATTACAAGACAGGAGCAGCGCCTAAAAATGCGACTTTTGATTTTCAAACAATGATTTATTTACTTTGCGTAAGAGCATTCTACAAAACCAATAATGTAAAATTTGTTTATATAGATTTAAAAAACAAGTCAGAAGTCTTGATTGAGTTATCAGAAGAGTTGGTTGAAAAATACGAAAAACAATTAATAGAAATTGCTCAAAAGATTGATAAAGAGGAATTTTTACCAACATCTTGTTCTCATTGTGAATTTGATATTATATGCTATCATTAACTTATGAAAGATTATTTAATTGATACTCACGCTCACCTTGATATGGGAGTGATTGATGAACCGAATTATATGGATGGAGTTGGCAAAGTTGTTATTCCGTCTGTTGAAATAGGTACAATGGATAAAGTCTTGGAACTTGCTCAAGCGCCGAATATTTATGCAATGGTTGGAATTTTTCCGACAGAAGCAAAAACTTATTCTCAAGAAATTGAGGATAAAATGATTGAAATGGCTAAGAACAAAAAAGTTGTTGCAGTCGGTGAAATCGGTTTGGATTACTATTGGGATAAAACTTTTAATGATATTCAAAAAGAAGTTTTTATTAAACAAATAAAAATGGCTAATCGTTTAAATTTACCAATCGTTGTTCATGATAGAGAAGCTCACAAAGATACTTTTGATATTTTACGTGAAACAAACAAAGGCTCTAAAGTCTTATTTCATTGTTTTTCAGGTAGTGTTGAATTTATGCGAAAATGCGTAAAAGAGGGCTGGTTTATTGCAATTGGCGGTGTCGTAACTTTCAAAAACGCAGTTAAATTGAAAGAAGTAGCTAAAGAAGTCCCTCTTGAAAAATTGGTTTTGGAAACTGATTCGCCGTATTTAACACCTGTACCTTATAGAGGAAAAACCAACAAACCTGCATATGTAAAATATGTAGCGGAAGAAATTGCAGCTTTAAGAAACATGCCGGTAGAAGAATTGGTTGATATAACAACAACAAATGCAGAGGAGTTTTTCTCTATATGAAAAAAGAACGTTTAGACAAAGTTTTAGTTGATTTAGGTTATTTTGATACAAAAAGCAAGGCTTCTGCTGCTATTTTAGCCGGCAATGTAAAAATCGGAACTGATGTGATAACAAAAGCAGGATACCAAATTGATATTACAAAAGAATATGATTTTCATGTTAAATCAATGCCTTTTGTATCAAGAGGCGGTTTTAAACTAAAAAAAGCATTAGAAACATTTCCTGTTACTGTTAAAGATAGGATATGTTTTGATGCGGGAGCTTCAACAGGCGGTTTTACAGACTGTTTACTCCAAAATGGCGCAAAATTTGTTTATTCGGTCGATGTTGGATATGGTCAACTGGATTGGAAATTGAGAAGTTCAAGTCAAGTTAAAACCATTGAAAAAACAAATTTAAAAATTTGTACGATTAATGATATTTATCAAGAAAATGAGCCGGTTGCAGACTTGCTTGTTTCTGACTTGTCTTTTATTTCATTAGAAAAAGTTGTGCCAAATTTAAAAACACTTTTAACCCCTGAATTCCATGAAATGATTTGTTTAATAAAACCACAATTTGAAGCAGGAAAAGAACTTGTTGAAAAAGGTGGAGTTGTAAAAGATAAAAATGTTCATAAACAGGTTATACAAAATGTTATAAATTGTGTTACAGAACTTGGTTATGTAATAAAAGGTTTAACCTATTCTTCAATAAAAGGACCGGCTGGAAATATAGAATATTTAATTTGGTTTGCAACTTCAGGGGACAAAATTGAAGTTGAAGTAGAAACAATTGTTGAAGAAGCACATAAGAATTTATAATAAAAACAGAGCCAATATTGACTCTGTTTTTTATAGTAAAAATAGTTGTAATCAGTTGTTTAAAATTTAGGCTTCGTAATTATCACCTTTTGGAGCTAATAACCAACCAGCTAGACCTAATACTGCTGCAGCTGCTAGACCGGTTTTCAACATGCTTGGTTTTTTAAATACTTTTAACAAATCCTTGTCCGCATTGTCTACAAGTGCTCCTCTTTTTTGAGATAATTCTACAAATTGCTTTCTAGCATCTTTACCAACTTTTTTTGCTTTTTCTGACAATGCATTTTCTGCGTTTGATACAGCTGTTTGTGCATCTGTTACAGCTTGACGTTTATCTTTTAATTTATCAACCATTTCTTGTGTTACATTACCTTCTACTTTGCCATCCACTAAGTTTTTAATTTCACCATGGTTTTCAAGTAAAGAATTTGTCAAGTTTTTGCTTGAGTCATCTGTTGCTTCAAATAAAGTTTTTGCTTGTTCAGTACTTAATTTTATTTTTTTACCTCCACCTTCTTCTACTGCTGATGGCCAACCATCAGGTCTTTTGAATTCGGCAGGAATCTTTGATTCATCAATTACATATCCAGTTCCACTTTTAACAATTCTTTCTCTTTCAGCATTAAGTGCTGCTGTTTTTAATTCTTTTTCTGCATTTGTTAATGCGTTTTCTTTTTCAATAACGTCTTTGAAGTCATTAGGCTTTACATCCTTATCTATGTTTAGAGCATTGATATTCTTATCTACATTTGCGATTTCATCACCTTTGTTTTTTAGTTCTTGTATCTTGTCTTTTTTGTCACTATCTTTAGTAAGTTGTTCTTTAATAAACGAATCATCTTTGTTTACATCATTTACTACGTCATCCCAACTTTTATACTTAACTTCTGTGATACCATATGGGGTCCATTTTGCTAATGCTGCACCACCTGCACCACCTACTGCTGCACCGCCTAATACATAAGGCATTGCTGATGGTCTTTGTTGTTGAATTGCCATTTCATCTGTCATAACTAATTACTCCTATATTTTACAACTTTTCACTATTTTGTCAGTATAAAACGTAAAATTACAATGGTTTTACATTTACCTTCCGTAGATATAAAAACTTCGACATTTCAAAAATTGCCTTTTTTGAGAAAAAATGCTTAACAAATTGTAACATATTGTGTATAATGATAAGCATGAATAACGAAATACAAACAATTAAAGATGAATTAGAAGAACGTGAATATGAAATTTTGAGTGAATTTGCGACAAAATGTAAAGACTCAAAAGGTAGAAAACAACCTAGACACGATGAGTATCCAATTAGAACGGAATTTCAACGTGATAGAGATAAAATTTTACATTCAAAGTCTTTTAGAAGACTAAAACACAAAACACAAGTTTTTCTATCTCCATATAATGACCATTTTAGAACTCGTTTGACCCATACATTAGAAGTTGCTCAAATTGCAAGAACTATGGCAAGAGCATTAAGACTAAATGAGGATTTGGTTGAAGCAATTTCTTTAGGTCACGATTTAGGACACACACCTTTCGGACACTGTGGTGAAACTGCACTAAATGAACTTTTACCAAACGGATTTTTTCACAACTTGCAGAGTGTAAGAGTGGTTGAATATTTAGAGAATATGAATTTGTGTCAAGAAACAGTGGATGGCATTTTGACTCACTCTTGGGGATACAAACCTAAAACTCCGGAAGCACAAGTTGTACAATATGCTGATAAAATCGCATATATTAATCATGATATAGAAGATTCTGAAAGAGCCGGTGTTATTACGGAAAGTGATTTGCCAAAAGATTGTAGAGATTATTTTTCGTCAAATCAGTCTAGTCGATTAGGGAAAATGATTTCCGACATTATTCAAACTTCTAAAAATCAACCTAAAGTTGCAATGAGTGAAGAAGGTTGGTTTTATGTAACAAAGCTTAGAGAATGGATGTTTGACAATGTTTATTTAGATCCGGTTACCAAAGCTGAAGAATACAAGGCTAAGAATATTATCAAATCTTTATATGAATATTATGCTGAAAAATTAAAAGCTTATTGTGATGATGAAAATATTCCTCAACTTATTGTTGATTATATTTCCGGCATGACGGATTCTTATGCAATAAGAAGATATCAAGATTTGTTTATACCAAAACCTTTGGCTGATTCAACAAGTGACGAAGCTTTATTTAGAAAGATTAAAAATGAAATACATTAAATACGGAGTTTATACCGGCAAAGAAAATATGCAAATTGATTCAGACTTGCTGGATAAAGCTATTGAAACGCAAGAGCAAGAACATATTTTCAGACTTTATGCTTGGTCACCAAAATGTATTTCATTGGGCAGAAATCAAAAAGATGATTTTATAAAAGATAAAACTGTCGATGTTGTAAGACGATTGACGGGCGGAAGAGCACTTCTGCACGACAATGAAGTAACTTACAGCTATATTATGCCAATTAAAGATGGTGTAAGTGTAACAGAATCTTACAAAGAAATTTCAGGTATTTTAATTGATTTCTTTAAAACATTAGGTATTAAATTAGATTTTGGAGAAAACAAAAAAATATCAACAAAATTCGATTATTGCATGTTGATTTCTACAGGAGCAGATGTTTGCTACCATGGCAAAAAAATCATTGGTTCGGCTCAATACAGAAAACAAGGTTATATTTTACAACACGGCTCAATATTATTTGGATATGACAAAGAGTTTTTAGAAAATCTTTTTGGAGAAGAAGTTCAAGGAATTACTACTGTAAATGAAATCTTGCCAAATCTAACAAAAGAAGAGTTTGTTGAAAAATTAGAAAACTATATAATGTCGTTATAATTGTATTACTCTTTAATACTCCACAAGTCTTTTTGGAACAACACTAAGAATGGAATTAATTCCAAACGACCAATGTACATATCCGCAACCAAAATTAATTTTGACAAAGAATGCAAGCTGTCATAATTTCCTAACGGGCCAATTATTTTTCCTAGCCCCGGACCAATATTTCCAACTGCACTAACAGCACCTGAAATTCCGATAATAGTATTTTCTTCAATAACAGCTATAACTAAAGCCGAAACAAACAGTATTGCAAAATAGAATGATACAAACATCAATGTTTGATATAAAACATCTTTTGGAACAGAATATTTCCCTATTTTTATATTAAAAACAGCTTTTGGGTGTAATATTTTTGCCAATTCTGATTTCATTATTTTTAAAATCAGTAACCAACGCATAATTTTAACTCCACCACCGGCTGAACTTGCGCAACTACCGGCAAGCATTGCAATGAATAAAATTGCTTTTGATGTGTAATCCCAGTTTGCAAAGTCAACACTGCAAAAACCTGATGATGAAATTACGGATGAAATTTGGAAAAACGCATGAGTTAAACTTGATTTGAAATCATAGTTTATATGTGTAAATAATGAAATACTTAATAGTATTCCTAAACAAGCGGTTATTCCAAAGTAAGTTTTGAATTCTTCGTTTTTAAATAATACAAGCGGATTAAATTTTGTCCACGCTCTGAATTGCAAATTATAACTTGCTCCTGCAAAAAACATAAAAAAGCATATTATCCATAATATTATATTAGAATTTCCGATTAAACTATCGGCTGATGGAGAGAAACCTCCCCCCGAAACCGATGACAAGGAATTACAAATTGAAGAAAATAAGTCCATTCCATTAAATTTTAATAAAATAATTTCTAGAATTGTCATTCCAAAATAAATTTTCCACAAAGAAGAAGCTGTGTTTTTTATCCTTGGTGTGAATTTTTCTTCTGTCGGACCTGGAGTTTCCGCAAAAAACAACTGTCTGCCTGCTATTGCAAATTGAGGTAAAATAGCGATAAATAGGACGATAATTCCCATACCGCCTAACCATTGTGAAAACGATCTCCAAAAGAACAATGCGTGTGGATAATCGTAGTTTGTAAAGATTGTAGCACCTGTTGCTGTAATTCCTGAGGTTGCTTCAAACAATGCGTTAATAGGGCTTATTCCAAAAAACAAGTATGGAATTGTTGCAAAAATTCCCGCAAATAACCAGCTAAATGTAACGACACATAAACCTTCCGATTTTTTAATATCATTAATTGATTGAATAGCCGATGTTCCTCTGACTAGTTTTTTTAATATTATGGCTACCATTAAAGAACTTGTAGCCGCAATTACAAAAGGTAAGACCGCTTGCATTTCACCATAAATCAGTGCAACTATAATCGGTAAAAGCAAAACTATACTAAAATACATCATAGCCAACGAAAAAGCATATGCTAAATACGTTAATCTCATATTCTAGTCCTCAACCTTAAAGAAATTTTTTAGAATTGGCGCATTTTCACTTGTTGTAAATATAATTAAATTATCTCCGCTTTGAAGCAATGTCGCACCATTTGGGATGATAATTCTGTTTTTACGCTGAACAACACCGACTACAGCTTTTACCGGAAGTCGTAATTCCATAATTTTTATTGATTCAAAATTTTCTGCCAATGAAATCTTTAAAACTTCACCTTTACCTTGTTCTACGGTCGCTAAAATACCTATATTTTTGTCACAAAGATTGTTTTTAATTTCGTTTAGAGATGCAATCTTAGATGAAATTGCAATATCAATTCCAACTTTTTCGAACAGACTAGCATTTGTATCTTTTGAAACCCTTGCGATAACTCTGTTTACACCTAATTGTTTTAAAAGAAGAGAACATAACAAATTCTTTTCATCGTTGTTTGTTACGCTTACTACAACGTCTGATGATGAAATATCTTCTTCATTTAGAAGTTCTATATCTGTTCCATCTCCGTGTATAACTAAGGCATTTTCCAATTGTTCGGATAAGTATTCGCAGCGTTTTTCATCTCTTTCAATAATTTTAAGATTAAGTTTTAAATCTTCAAGATTTTTTGCAAGTTTTAATCCTACGCTACCACCACCAATAATTGCAACATTTTTTACAAATTCTTTTTCGTGGAAGAATTTTCCGGCTAAAATATCAAGAGAATGAGAAAGTCCCATGAAAATAACTTTATCTTCTTGATGTAAAACTGTTTCACCGTTTGGAATAAATAATTCCCCATTTCTATTGATACCAACGATAAGTGTGTCTTTAGGGAACTCACAGTTTTTAACCATTCTGTTAACCAAAACTGAATTTGGAACGATTTTATATTCTAATAATCTTGCTCTTCCTTCTGCAAAATTCTCTACATCAAGAGCTTTTGCCACTGTTATAATTCTGAAGATTTCTTGTGTTAAAAGTTCTTCCGGCCATATAACATAATCAACATAAAAATCAGCATTAAATTCGGCATCTTTAGTAATTTTTAATGACTCTTTGTATTCTTCTTTTCTAACAAAACACATTGTGCAAACATCACACAAACGTTTTGCAGTAAGACATGCTACAATATTCAATTCATCCGAAGCTGTACAAGCAATAAATATATCTGATTTTTTTATGTCAGCTTGTTTCAAGACATCAATACAAGATGCATTTCCGTCAATAAAACTAATATCAAGCTTATTAAATGCATCGATTTTATTTTTTTCTTCATCAATTACTATAATATCGTTGGCTGTATAAAATTGACTTGCAATCATTGCACCAATTTCATTTGCGCCGAAAATAATTATCTTCATTCCTCAATTTAACTTCAAATCTGACTGCGTGTCAAATTGTTAAATTCTTGTACCATACAAGCATACCATTTCAGGGTTTTCAATATCTTCAAATAACTGTTCAACCGTTTTCCCTAAAACCGGATGCACAAAATCTTCAGCTATTTCCAACATCGGCACAAGAACAAAGGCTCTCTTGTGAAAATGTTTGTGCGGAATTGTTAAATTTTGTGTATTAAGAACTAATTTGTCATAACTAATAATATCAATATCTATGGTTCTATCGGTATAACCTTGTTCAGTTTCAGGTCTTTTTCTACCTAAAAACTTTTCTATCTTTTGACATTCGCCTAATAGAAGTTCCGGTGAAAGTGTTGTCGAAATTTGCACAATAGCATTCACAAACCAATTGTCAGAATTCATTTGCCAGGGTTCAGATTCATAAAAGGATGAAGTTGATACAATGTTGATATTTTCATTAGCACCCAATAAGCCGGTTGCTTGTTGTATAAAACCGACTCTATCACCCATATTTGAACCTAATGATAAAAATACTACTGCCATAAAACTATTGTATACGGCATTCGCCTAGTGTGTCAATAAGTTTAATAATCTCAAATTACATTCTTTAAATTGCGATTAGGATATATGATTACTGTATAACCATCAGCTTCAAAGTTCAAACCGTTCTCTTTAATCATTTTATGAACAGCATCTATTAATTCTTTACCACTTGGTTTTCTATTATTTTTCTTTTCTAACTCGCTTTCACAGATATTCCATACAGTATCACCAGGTTTGATAACAATTGGTTCTTCTGCTTCCGCAACATCAGTTTCAATTTGCGCTAAATCTGCCTCATTAGCAGATTGAACTTCATTAATCTCAGCTTCTGTCGGAAGAACAACTTCTTCAACAGACTCAGCAGCCTCAATAACTTCGTCGTTATTATTTACCTGCTCTACAGCCGCTCCGGATGCACTTTCACCCGTAACTTCCGCTAAATTTTCGTTTTCAACGTCTTTGGCAACATCTTCTGTCACATCCTGCTCTGATTTATCTTTATTTGCAAAATACGCAATCGCAGAACCAACAACAGCTACACTAATTGCAGCCACTGCTACAAGCATTTTGGCTTTTCCACCGGCTTTTGTTTTTGTTACAGCTTTTGAAACATCATCACCCAATGTTGTAACTCTTGCTGCATTTGCTTCAGCACTAACTACTGAATTTGCGACTTCTCCACCTACAGTAGCTGTTCTTTGCGCTACAGGTTCAGCTTTTGCTACGGTACCAGCTACTTCTTCAGCAACTACAGGTTTTACAACTGCTTCCTCAACAACTGCAGGCTTTACAACTGCAGGTTTTGCAACTGCAGGTTTTGGAGTTGGTGATTTTGGTTTAGTCGTTGCCTGTTTACGTGCAACATCAGCTTTTTTCAAATTTTCTTTTGCTGCTTCATAAGATTTTGTTGCACGAGCCAAATTTCCGACTTCATATTGTAATTGCCTACAAACAGATTTATATTCTCTTGAAACACTATCAAATTTCGCACGAATTTGGCGATATTCTTGGTTTACTTGCTTGATATTTGCACCCTGAGTATCAAGAGCTTTTTTAAGACTATTTTTTGCTTCAATCATTTCTTTTTTTAAAGCATTGTATTGAGATTTTAATTGTTCTTTTTTCTCTGCCGTTGAAACAACTTTTTCATTTGTTTTTTGAGCAACAGCACCAGTTTCTCTAGTTTGTCTGGCAGCTTCCGTGTATTCTGCCTTAGCCACATTCACAGGCTTACCTATTGGTTTTGGAGAGTTTTCACTTAAAGGTTTTAACATACCGCCATCGACAAAGCCTTTGCCTTTTTTAAGTGAATTATATGTTTTTTTATCTACTTCATACCAATTGCCATAAGAATCTTGAACCATATGAGTAAAACCGGTTGTTTTCGTACCTCGTCTATCTTTATGTTTAATTTTTACTCTTTCACCAGCTTGCGGTAAAGTAGGTTTATTTGTTGTAACGGCATCCCCTACAGGTTCGCTATTTTTACCAACAAGACCTTCGCTCAATTCTTGAGACTCTGCACCGGTTAACTTAGTCACTCCTTGACCTTTTAATACTTGAGCTTGAGCCTTATTTGCTTCCTCAAGAGTATCATATTTTACACCACCATAAGACCATTTTCCGGTCATTCTGTTATATTGTGGGTCTAAATTAGTAGAATGTGTACGCATAAAAAACTCCTTTATATCCTTTTTCCGTGTTGTTATTTACATAAAGTTTTTTAATTTTGTAAAATTGCGCACACGATTTCTATTCTATTCTATTCTATTCTATTCTATTCTATTCTATTCTATTCTATAGGGCATTATGACAGGGTTTGAGCCTTTTGCAAAGTTTTTTAAAATTTCGTTACAATTTGTCACATTTACTACAAAAACTTAATCACTCAGTCACTTTACAAAAAGTAACCCTCGACTCACGAAAACAACTTTTCAACCACCGTGCACCCTCCCTTGTATTTATACTTCGTTTTAACTACAATATTACTATGGGAGTAAAAATTTTTATTATAGTCATATCCATGTTATTCACACTCTCAGTAAGTGCGGAGCCTTATTATAACCGACCGACCAGTAGCGTTCAGGTTCAAAATGATTTTGCCGAATATATGCAAAATGTAAACGAAAAACTCCAAAAAAATTGGACTCCTCCTGATTTTTTAGAAGAAGCTCATACAAGAATTTTGTTTAAGCTTAATCGTGACGGAGATATTTATGCTGCAAGTATTATTGAAAGTTCCGGTGACAAAATTTATGACGAAGCGGCGATTAATGCGTTAAAAAAATCCATGCCGTTTGATAAATTTCCTCAAAACAGCACAAGAGAAACGCTTGCAATTAATTACTCGTTTGATACAACTCTTGTAAAAACAGACAAGATGAAATATTATTATGACCTTTCGAAACAGAATTTTTCAACAGACAAGCAATCTGCATTAAAATATATTAACCTTGCTATTAATGAGGTTCGAGGAGATGACGAAAGTTATTTTCTTTACAAACGCAGAGGTAAAATTGAAGAAGCTCTGGGTGATCATGTGAGCGCAAAAAAAGATTTTGAGCAATACGAAGCAATGAAATCAAGGATTGATATTAAACGTGTACACGCTCTAAAACATCAAGCAGAAGTTGAAGACACTGCTTTTGCATATTTCTATTTAGCTTATGCCTACGAGCAAATAGGAGATTACGAAAACGCAATTCACGCAATAAACAAGGCAATAGAACGTTCTGATTTGAATAATAATTACAAAAGATATAGAACTGAACTTGTAAAAAAAGTTAGTTTATAATTCTTAATTTCCGTTTTTTACTCGTTTATAAGCTTTTAAAATTATATTACGAGCTTCTAATGCTTGTTCGTGATTAAGCGGAGGAACTCCTTTTAGTGGGTAATCAATTCCCAAATTTTCGTATTTAGGGATTGCCATATCGTGATATGGTAAAACATCCAATGCCGCTATGTTATTAAGCGTTCCCAAAAACTCTCCTAATCGAGTTAGGTAATTTTCGTTCATTGTAATATTTGGAACTACAACATGTCGAACCCACATAGGCTTTTTGTTTTCTGATAAATATTTTGCAAATTCTAAAATCGTTTTATTAGAATGTCCGGTGAGCTTTTTATGTTCTTCATCATCAATATGTTTTATGTCTAAAAGTACAACGCTGGTATATTTTAAAAGTTCATCAATTTTAGTTGTATTGTCTTTGTTAAATAACAATCCTGAGGTATCTAATGCAGTATGAATTCCTTCTGCTTGAGCTTTTTTAAACAAATCCGTTACAAAATCTATTTGTACCCAAGGTTCTCCACCGGTAACAGTTATACCACCTGCGCAAAACTCTTTTACACCTCTATATTGTTCCAGTATTTGATTTGCAGTCATCTTATTGGCTTCGCCTACATAATCCCAAGTATCAGGGTTATGGCAATATTGACATCTCAAAGGACATCCTTGTGTAAAAACTACAAATCTAATCCCCGGACCGTCAACAGTTCCGCAACTTTCCAGTGAATGTATATTTCCTAAAATTTCTGACATAATTTACCTCGTAAATTAATTGTAATACAAAATCTTTTGTTTATGTAATTTTATTCTCTTTTATTATATAATTATGAAAAAGATAGCGAGGTAGGAAATATGCAAGTTTCATTAAACTGGTTGAACGAATTAGTTGATATTAAAGATATTGATGTAAATCAAATTACTCATGAGCTTACAATGAGTGGTTTAGAAGTTGAAGAAATAGAAGAAGTAAAACCAAAATTTACAAATATAATCACTGTAAGAATAGAAAAAATTGATAATCATCCAAATTCTGACAGATTACATTTGGTTACAGTTAATACAGGTTCAGCACTAAAAACTGTTGTTTGTGGAGCACAAAACATTGAAGTTGGACAGGTTATTCCTTATGCATCAGTAGGAAGTAAGGTTTTAGATAGAAAAACAGGAGAAATGTTTGAACTTACACCTGCTGTAATTCGTGGTGTTGAATCACAAGGTATGTTGTGTTCTGATGATGAATTAGGCGTTGCAGACAGAAATTATCAAGAAGAAGACGGAATTTTGATTTTGAACAGACTTTTCCCAAATGTCGGTTTAGGATTAAATGTTGAAGACGTATTAGGATTTGAAAAAGATTATATTTTACATACAGCACCGACTGCAAACCGTGGCGATCAAATGTCTGTAATCGGTATTGCAAGAGAATTGGCGGCATTGTTTGACCGTGATATGAAATTTGAATATGCACAAACAACTGATAAAAAAGCTGATTTCGAAGTTGAAATTAAAAATACTGATGTTTGTAAATATTATTCAATCGGGGTTTTGAAAAATATTACAATTAAACAATCTCCTGATTGGATGCAAAAAAGACTTGTTTCATCAGGTGTTAGAGCAATTAATAACGTTGTTGACATTACAAACTACGTAATGCTTGAATATGGCACACCGCTTCACGCTTTTGACTATGATAAACTTAACGGTTATCTTTGTGTAAGACGTGCTGTTGAGGGTGAAACTCTTGTAACTTTGGATGAAGTAGAAAGAACTCTTTCAAATGATACAGTTCTTATCGCAACAAAAGAAAAACCTGTTTGTTTAGGCGGAGTTTTTGGCGGAGCTAATTCTGAAATTGATGACAATACAAAGAACTTAGCGTTAGAAGCTGCATACTTTGTACCGTCTGCAAACAGAAAGAGCGCAAGAAGCGTGGGTTATCGTTCTGATGCATGCGCAAGATTTGAACGTGGAATTGATATTGAAGCTGTTAAACCTGCTTTATTCAGAGCAATTGAATTACTAGAAAAATATGCAGATGCAGAATTTGTAGGTTCTGTTGAAACAGGTGAAAATAAATTAGAGCCAATTGAAATTACTCTTAGATATGCGCAACTTAAACGAATTTTAGGCTGTGAAATCGAAACAGAAAGATGCCTTTCAATTCTTGAAAAATTAGGATTTGAAGTTTTGGGCAAAAACGAAGCGGCTTGTAAAGTTCTTGTTCCATCATTTAGAGCAGGTGATGTAACTCGTGAAATTGATTTAATAGAAGAAATTTCAAGAATAAACGGGTATGACAAAATCACTCCGACATTACCTAACAAATCAAATACTGCAGAAATCTCTTTAGCGGAAAAAGTTCTTTCAAAAGTACATAACTTAATGAGAGCTGCCGGTCTAAACGAATTGCAAACATCTTCTCTTATTGGTGAAGGATTATTGAAACAGTTCGGAATAACTTATGATGAAGCAAATGCTGTAAGAGTTGATCATCCGGCTAGTGATGAGTTTACAATGCTTAGACAAACTTTAGCAGCAAGTATGCTTAATTGTTTAAAATACAATTATGATAACGGACAAAAAGATTTTTGGGGTTATGAAATTGGCAGAACTTATATAAAAGTTGCTGAAGCTGACGAAAAAAGTTCCGGTGTAAAAGAAACTCTAACATTAGGCGGTGTTATTACAGGAAATATTCAAAATTCTTTATGGCAAAATACGGGTGATGTTGATTTTTATACTGTAAAAGGTATTGTAGATAAGCTTTTAGAAGAATTTGGTGTAACAAGAAGAATTAAATTCCAACTTTTGGCAGAGTCTTCAATTGCAAATTCACACAAAGCACTTCATCCATACAGAACCGCAGTGTTAACTATGCTTGGCAAAAAGCCGGAAGTCATCGGATATTATGGTGAAATTCATCCTGAATTAAAAGACAAGTTAAAACTTAATCAAAATGCATTTTTATTCAAATTGGATTTGGATATGCTTATTGCAGCTGTTAACGAGAGTGTAGTTCGTTACAAAAAACTACCTCAATTCCCTGAAGTACAGAGAGATTTGGCAGTTATTGTTCCAAAAACTACATCTTGGGATGAATTGAAAAATGTTATCAAAAAAGGTGTTGATAATAAAATCTTTACAGGTTGCGAAGTCTTTGATGTATATGAGGGTGAACACGTTCAAGACGGATTTAAATCTGTAGCATTCAGAATAGGAATGCAAGATGCAAACGCAACATTGACTGATGAAACTATCGAGGCTCAAATGGCAAACGTAAGAGCGGTTTTGAAAAAATCACTACCAGATATTTCATTCAGAGAATAAATAAAAAAAGGGCTTTGTTAAGCCCTTTTTTTATGAATTAATAATAAAATTTTATTTTTTCTTAACAACAAATCCGCATTTTGTACAAGCAAGAACTTCACCGGTGCTGTCTATCGGCATAAAATTATGTTCACAAGTCAAAGCTTCATCAACCTCTTTTAAATCAGGTTTTTTAGGCTTTATTTCTTTGGTTGAACGCTTATTAAGCCATTTTACAAATAATTCAAAAATATACATTAAATTCTAAATCCACAAGGTAAGAAATAGCTCAATTTATTAATATTAAGTTCTCCCATTTCTTCCGTAATAACCGAGATTTCTTCATCGTCACCTTGAAATTCATACATTACTTGTCTGCAAGCTCCACAAGGATAGCAAGAATCTGCATTTGGTGAATAAATAGCAACAGCACGTATTACACGTTCCCCTTCAGATATAGCTTTGAATATGGCACAACGTTCTGCACAAATTGTTAATCCGAATGAAGAGTTTTCAACATTACAACCCTCATAAATTTTGCCACTATCAGTTAAAACTGCTGCACCTACAGCAAATCTGGAAAACGGTGAATAAGAAGTTTTTGAGGCTTCTTTTGCTCTGTTCATTAATTCATTGAAATCTATTGTCATACCTCTTATGCTACTCTAATTTTAATAAAATACATCCGTTAATTAATGTATTTTGACCAGATTGCCATTTTGTCTAATGTAATTATTTCTTGATTTTATATTGTATATTTATGAATTCTGTTAACAAATTACTTGAAGCATATTCATTTAATACAACATTGCATTATGATAAATGGAGCGAAAAACATTGTTATAATGCACTTCATGACGGATATTTAAAAAAATGGATTTCTAATATTTTGCCTTATGAATTATTGGAACGTTCTTTAAAAAAATCTGTTGAGAGCATTGTTACACTATGTGAGTGTTTAAATTTCTATCGACATTTTCCCGATGAAATTCAAACCCCAAATTATGGTGACAAATGGGGACGACTAGCTAATTATATTGAAATAAATAATCGTGCAATTGCAGAAATGCGAGGAACTCAAACAAGAAAAGGACTCGTTAGTTCTATAAAAATGTTGCCTGCAATTCCGCCGTCAGCCAAAAGTTGGGCAAATTGTGTTATTCTATCTCAAATTTTTCCGAATATTTACGGAGATGGTATTAATAAAGCGCCTTGGGAAGAAAATTCTATTTATGGAATAAAACTCGGAATAGGTTATAGTAAAAATATAGTTGATTACTCGATTTCAAAAATGATTTCGGCAGAAGAGCAATTTAAAGCGTTCAATGATTTGGCGCATTTTAGAGGACTTAAAACCGGATTTAGAACTGTTATATCAGAAGACCAAATCAAAGTAAGTGCGCCATATAAGGAAGATGAAACTTTTCGTTGGAATAATCCTCAGCACGTAGAACTTTATATTCAAGAAATGGTAAAACTTGTAAAACTTGGATTTGAGGCGGTTTTTGTTGATTCGGCAAAACATATTGGTGGTTATGATATGGGAAATTATACCGGAGTCGGAGCGTTACCCGATTACAATCAAATGCAGTATATAACCAACGAAATCAGAACTCGTTCAGGATGTACTACTTTAAGTTTTGTCGGAGAAAAAAGTTCTTATGATTTTGAAAGATACAGACTTATGGGGTTGAATGCCGGTACTGCGTTTGTTAGTGTTGATGATTTAGAAACGGTAAAACAATGGTCGGAAAAGCTTAAATTTTCCAGAGATTATGTTCCAGGAGTTGAAGTGTCAAATGATAATACAGAGGGCGGAACTTCTTATGAAACTCGATTACATAGAATAAAAAATGCGCTTTTAGGCTTTGAAAAAGCAAGTGATAAGCTTCCGAGTTTTATGCAAATGGAAGACTTGTTCCCTCTAAGGTATGACACAAGTACACATCATTTGATGATGTGCAATCCGTCTTATTCAACCGATGGAACTCCAAAAAGTCATTGGCAAGAATTATTCGCAAAAGATGATGGACGATTTTATAATCATCAAGTTGGTGAAATTTTTGCTGCGGCTATATTCTTATAATTTTATATTGCTAAAAACTCAATTAAATTTTGCAAGACCTCTTGTACAAATTTTTCTTTCATTTCTTTTCGAGGAATTTTAGGATTTAAAAGTATTTTATAAGTTTTTGATTTTGCTGAAGTGAAAATCGTAGAGTACATTAGTCCTACAGGTTTTTCTTCGCTACCTCCGGTTGGACCGGCAATTCCTGTTGTAGAAATACAAATATCAGAATTTGTTAGTTTTTGCAATCCCTTTGCCATTTGAAAAGCACATTCTTCGCTAACAACGTCTTCTTCATTTACCGCAACCTCAAGCATTCGTTTCTTTTCCGCTAAAGCATAAGTTACTAAATTTAGTCTTGTGTAGCAAGAACTTCCTGAAACATCTGTAAGCTTTGAACTTAATAATCCGCCGGTACAGGATTCTGCCGTTGATATTGTAAGATTATTTTCTATCAAATATTTTGCAATTTTTTCTTCTAATAACATTTTTGCCTACAAAAAATATTAATAAGTTGTTCTTTTTAAAATCACTTTTGAATGTTTGTCATATAGATTGTGTTTGTACCAAACTCCGACAAATTCTCCGTCAGGATTAAACAGATATTGATTATCCTTTGAAACATAATATATTGCGCTTACAGGAGCTCCTGAAACCTTGTATTGGATAGTGTAATAAGGATATTCTGGATATTCTCCAAAATTAAAATCAACATAAACAAGATGTCCAAGAGCATTATAATAATAAGATTTTGAAACATCTTTTTTATCTTGAAGAGCGTACATATAAATATGTTTTTGTTTTTTATAATAAAATGCAGAAATATTATAATCTTTGTATTCTTTATATCCGGCAGAAGCCGCAAAATAATGTTCTTTAAAATCTTTGTCTTTTAATCTGTCTTTGAATTGAGATTTAAAACCTTCAACTTTTGTTAATTCGTTTTCAAAAATAATATCACGAACTTCATTTATAATAGCTTCTTTTTCAATATTATTTTTATCAATCCAATCATATTGAATGTCTGCTACATAAATGTCATTAAAACTTGCATTTGCGCAAATTTGAGTCAAAAATAAAACTGTTAAAGTTAAAAAAAGTTTTTTCATAAAATAAGTATACCACATTTTAACAATTTTATTGTATAATTAAGAAATGGTAAGACTATTAAACAATAAGAATTTGGATCAGATTTCTGATGCAATTTACGGACTTTTTAAAATTCAAGAGTTTTTTACTCATATAGTAGAAGTAGAGCATCCAAAAACAGAACCTTGTATTTATGCAATGTGGCATGCTCATCAATGCTGCATTCATGGATTGCAAAACCGAGCTAAAACAAATGTTTTAATCAGCCGTTCTATGGACGGGGAGGTTATTGCACGTGTTGTAGGCAAATGGGGATTTAAGCTTGTAAGAGGCTCAAAAGGTCGCAAAGGCGCAATAGAAGCTTCTATGCAAATGATAGATGCACTCAAAAATGGTGAAAATTGTGCAATGATGGTCGATGGTCCAAGAGGTCCGGCTAAAGTTGTTAAAGATGGTGTTATAAAAATTGCAAAAATGGCAAATGCTCCGATTGTGCCGATTTATTGGTATTCTGAAAACTTTAACTGGTTTAAACTTCCGTCTTGGGACGGTTTGAGAATGCCTATTTTGGATGTAAGATTAATCAATCTTTATGGCAAACCAATTTATGTTGGCGAAGATGAAGAAGCTGCAAGACAAGAACTTCAAGCCAGTTTAGAAGAATTGGAACGTAGAGCTCCTGAAGAATACAAGAAAGTGTATAAATTCGGATTATGGAGAAGAAAACAAAAATAAAGCTTCTTGCAATCCAATTGGGTTCAGTGATTGCAGATAAAGAGGCTAATATTAAAAAGGCTGAAAAATTATTAGAGGATAATTTGTCTTCTAATTCTGCAGATTTTGTTTTTTTGCCGGAAGTTTGGACTTCCGGTTGGGATTGCCCTAGTTTTGAAGTTTGTGCTGAAGATATAAAGAATTCTAATTCAATTAGAATGTTGCAAAATATAGCAAAAAAGTATTCAACAAATATTATTGGCGGAAGCATAATTCTTAAAGGAATGACAAACTCTTGCCCTGTTATAAACAAAAAAGGTGAACTTGTTTGCACTTATGAAAAAAATCATTTGTTTTCATACTATGGTTGCAATGAAGGTAAATATATTACCGCCGGTAAAAATCCTCTTATGGTTGAATTGGACGGCATAAAACTAGGATTAACGATTTGTTATGATATACGCTTTCCTGAAATCTATAGAGCTTACAGAAAAGCGGGTGCTGATATTCTTGTAAATATGGCAGCGTGGGGTGCTTCAAAAAAAATTCCTTGGGATAGTATGACTACTGCAAGAGCGGTTGAAAACCAATCTTATTTTGTAGCCTTAACTCAAACAGGAGTATTAAAAGACGGAACAAAAAATCTTGGACATTCAATGATTATAGATTATAAAGGGGATATTCTCTCTGAAATTAATGAAATAGAGGGTGGAATTTTTGCAGAAGTAGACTTAGAAGAAATGTATGAATTTAGGGATAAATGCAGAGTTTTAGATGATATTAAAGACTCTTACGAGGTAATAAAAAAATGAAAAAAATATTTATATCAATATTAATGATGACAATTTTTGCAATGGGAGCAAATGCTAAATCTGTAAAAAGTGATTTTTCATCAGTATTAAAAGAATCTGATGTCGATATGGAATTAATATCTATATCAATAAAAGAAGCATCTACTGGCAAAAGTGTTTACTCAGTAAATGATAAGATTTTGATGTCACCGGCTTCTGTGCAGAAAGCTTTAACAACTCCTGTAATTGTTGAAACTTTGGGGAATGATTACAAGTTCTCAACAGAACTTTATTCTAGAGAAGACGGAGTGTATCTTTTGAAACTTGGTGCAGACCCTTATTTGAGAACAAATGATTTAAAACAACTATTAGCTCCGGTGAAAGTTGAATCAAAAAAAATATATATTGATGACAGCGTTTTGGATACCAAAACTTGGGGTGAGGGTTGGCAATGGGATGATGATATGAATGTCCTAATGCCAAAGTTTGGTGCGTATAATTTAGATAAAAACCTTATTAAACTAACAATTATGCCGCCTGAAAACGGGCAATTTGCAACTATTATTAATCCAAGCAAATACCCTCTTGTATTTTTTAATAACATAACAAAAGGTGAAAAAACAAAACTTGATATTCATCGTGACAGTTCAATCAGTGATAATACTATAGTTTTGGCTGGTACTATTGCAAGACCTACAACAATTTATATTCCTGTAAACAATATAAAAAAATATTTTGAGCTTCAAGCAAAAAATACTTTAGAAAACAAAAAAGTGTATTTAAAATCCGGTTTTACATCAAACAAAAAGAAAGATAGTGACAAACAAGAATCAATTGTTACTCACGACATTGAACCTGCTATAAATGATATTTTAAAAAATAGTAATAATTTAGTAACAGAAACATTATTCAAACTTGCCGGTGCAAAATACTGTGGATTAGAAACAGGAACTGATTCTTCCGGTGTAAAAATGTTTAATGATTATTGTGTAAAACATAAAATTGATAATTCAAGAATAAGGATTACAGACGGAAGTGGCGTTTCAAAAAACAATCTTGTTTCAACAAATTTTGTTACAGAATTTTTACTTGCAAATAAAAACAATGAGATTATGAAACAACTGCCTACAGCCGGAGAGGGGACTCTTACTCACAGATTACTTCCGCTAAAAAATAATATTCATGCAAAAACAGGTACTCTTTCTGATATAAGTTCGATTGCCGGTTATTTAACTTCAAAAAGCGGCAAAAATTACGTATTTTGTATAATTAATAATGATATGAAATTATCGCCATCTGATAAAAAAGCGTTGGAAGATTATATTATCCGTGAAGCATATTTGAATTTGTAATTTATGTATGAAGTAATTTCTCGATACCTAGAATATTTAGAACTTGAAAAAGGCTTATCTCTAAATACAGTAGATGCCTATAGAAGAGATTTGTACGATTTTGCAAACGGAATTGAGAGCATTGAAAAAATAGACAGAACTTCAATCAATTCTTATATCAGAAGCTTAAAAGAACGAAAATTTGCTCCTACAAGTGTAATAAGAAAAGTTGCATCATTAAGAGGTTTTTTCAAATGGACAACTTCCATGAATATTTTGGACAAAAATCCTGCTTCTACGCTTGAACAGCCAAAAGTTCCTCAAAGGTTGCCAAAAGTAATGTCATTAAAAGAAATTGAAGAAATTTTGCATTCAGATTTGTCGCCTTTGCATGGTGTAATAATGGAACTTCTTTACAGTTGCGGATTGAGGGTTTCTGAGTTGGCTAATTTGAATTTGCATGATATTGATATGGCTTCTAAATATATTAGATGTTTTGGAAAAGGTTCAAAAGAAAGAATTGTGCCTTTTGGAGATAAGGCTATAAATTCGATTAAAAAGTATTTGCCAACTAGAGATTTGGTAATAAAAAAATATAATTTGACTACAAAACGGTTCTTGATAAATGAAAACGGACGTTATGTAAACCGTCAGGATATTTATAATTTAATACATAATAGAGGAAAAATTATTCACAAAAACATTTCTCCACATACATTAAGACATAGTTTTGCAACACATTTGTTGGAAAATGGAGCAGATTTGAGAGTCGTTCAAGAACTTTTGGGACATAGTGATGTTTCAACAACTCAACTTTATACGCATATTAGTAAAAAACGGTTGAAAGATGTGTATTTTTCCATAAATAAAGATTAATTATCTTCTGCGCATTAAATCAGAAAGTTTTACATCTTTATTCTTTATGGACGGAGCTTCCGGTTTTTTGGTTACGGTTGGCTCTTTAAATTGTGTTAAACCAATTCTTTGTGGCTCTTTTTCAAAGAAAAAACATTTTTGCAATATATTTATAAATGTGTTCATTATTTTCTCCTTGTATTTATTATACATTAAACTACTTTTATACACCAATTCAATAACCCTTGTGTTAAAATATAGCTATAGGATACTTGGAGTTAGGATTTGAATACAGGTTTTTACAAAGATTTAGATACAAATTTTGAAGAAGCGTTCAAAATGGCAAATTCTTCTTTTTCTCAAGATGAATTGTTAGAAATGCTGAGAAACGGAAATATTCCGCAAAAACAACTTGCGGCTTTGCGATTGGAATGTTTAAATAATCAAACAGAAGCGGATATTTTAGTCGGGAATTTAACAGGTTGTGACGGAAAAATTAGAGAAGCTGTTGCTTTGAAAATCAGTAATCTAATAAAAGAAAATCCCGATTATATAAAATACTTTAATCAAGTTGAAACATTTGCTAACGCTACTATTGATATAAATGCAAATATTTGCAGGCTTGTTGTTGATACAGTTCCGTTTTTAAAACAAAATGAGAATTTTACTCAAGAGTATTTAAAAAAAATATTAGGTTTTATAAATAACGCATTTGAGGAACTGGATAAAATAGAATTCCGTGATAAAAAATATACTATTAATAAACAATTATTTAAACTTTATTGGTGCTTAGAAAGTATAAAATCATTTATTGATGATATTGATAAGGAAATTCTTTTTAAAGTTTTAACACGTTCATGCAAAGAAACCGAATACACGATTAGGGAAAAAGTCGCACAAATCGTTGTTTTGACTCAATTTGAAGATTTGAAAACCCAACTTATGAATGATGAAAATTATTATGTAAGAGCAGTGTTTAATTAAATTTTTACAATAAGATTTGTGTGCCTAACAAAATTCTATGAGAATCTTTTGCAGCATCGTTTTGGCAGAACACGTAATTCAAAATTACTTTTAATCCTTGCCCTTTAATAAAATAATTTATACCGGCAGTGTATTCTCGTTTGTTATTGTGATGAATATCGTGGTTTGGATCAAATTCATCATATCTTAACAAGGCTTGAATTTTTGGTGTAATTCTATAAGCTAATGTTGTATAAAATCCGCTGGCATGTTTGTCTGTCTGAACTCCGCTAGGACCATTATATCCGTTAGCATTTGCCCACTCAAAATTTAATAAAAGTTTTTTGTATTCCCAACCAATATAAGCGCCTGTGACGCAATAATTTGTATCACGGTGTCCACCTTGTAAACCGCCACCGATTTTCAATTTTCCGTATTTGCCGTCAGTTTTTCCCAACGGTTTAAGATTTACCCAACCAATAAATTCTGCACCAGGGAAGAATTCGTTGAAATATGTATCTGAGCTGTAAACCCCGAAATCATAATCAACAAGACTATAATCTCCGGTCACTCTACCACCGAGCTTACGCACAGTTCCGAAATTTCTTGAAATTTGTGAACGTGCAACAAAAGGTAATACAAACGGACCAGCTCCGCCTTCCATACCAACCGGAGGTCTTGAATGTCCAATCAAAAATCTGTGATGAGGAACTTTGTTTGTTGCAACATACATATCAGCAAACAAGTTTTGAACTACATTTCTAGAAGAATAAGGTGCGTAATTAAGCATAACTCTAAAATCACCGTTATTATTCTTTAAATACCCGTCATAACCAACATTTATGGTGTTAAATTCATAATGATTTGTTGTTGTTCCATCTTCTGAAAAATATAATCCTAAATCTCCGTTATATCCACCCCATAACTGAGTTTTTTCCCAAATAGAATTTTCGTCAAATCGTTTTGTTAAAACATCTTGTAATAAATAAGTAGGTTTGTCTATGCGTTCAACTTCCAAGTGATAAACATCGCTTAATTTTTCTCTTAATGTTTTTTCTTGAGATTCAATTTTTGTTGAAATTTCACTTGAAGTCGTTTCATCAACACTAATAGCATCTTCTAAAATCACTTCTGCTAAATCTTCTTTTTTAGAAGATAATTCGTTAGCGGAAGCCTGACAAGAAGTCATTCCACTTGTTATAAAAATTAAAAATGCTATTAGTATCGGTAAAATCTTATTCATAGTTCTATTATATTTTCTAAAGAAACTTGGGGCAAATTATACCCCAAGTTTTATTCTATTTTATTTATGTGATTCGTATCTGTGTTCTTCTCTTAGGTATGCTGTCCAGAATAGTAGTACAACAAAAACAAAAGCACCAACCATGTTACCCAATGTTACAGGGATAAGGTTGTGTACAAAGAACGCTTTCCAAGTAAGAGTTCCAAGTTGATCAGGAGTTAAACCTGAAGCTGAAACAATTGATGGCATATGTTTCATCAAAATGCCGTTTGGAATAAAGAACATATTTGCAACAGAGTGTTCATAACCTGAAGCAACGAATGTCATAATTGGGAAGAAGATTGCAAAAATCTTACCAATAACACGTTTTGAAGTTGAAGCCATAAAGATAGCTAAACATACCAACCAGTTACAAAGAATACCTCTGAAGAATGCTTCTCCAAATGATAGGTTAACTTTTGAAAATGCGGTTTGCATTGCAGTAACTCCTACTGCATCAGAACAGTTATGTCCTAAACCTGCGCCGAAAACTAAAGCGGCAACAAGAATTGAACCGATAAAGTTAAATGTGTATACAAATGACCAGTTTCTCAAAAGTTTTAAAAGTCCAACTTTCTTTTCTAACACAGAGAATGTCATCATAACATTACCAGTAAACAATTCAGCACCTGTTAGTGTAACAAGCATCAAGCCTGTAGCAAATGTCATTGCACCGATTAGTTTCGTAAATCCCCAACCCATGTTTGAGTCACCTGTCATAACAGTTAACGAAACTTGAGCACCAAATGCGATAAACGCACCTGCTGCAATTGCCAATGAGATTAATTTTGTTTTACTGTATTCTGCTTTTCCTGTCATTACAGTATCGCACAATTCATGTGCAGTATTACTTGGTGTAAGGCAGTCTTGAGTAGAAATAACTTTTTCTTCCATCTTTCCTTCTCCTATTTATATTTCTTTCAAGGGGCATATCTCTCGTCTTTGAATATGGCAGAGTTTATTACTCCCCAAAATTATCTACCACTTGATAATATCACTTGAAATTTTCTATGCAAGAGGAAATTTTGTTACATATATGTTGTGTCAAATTTTTAGGTATAATATAATAACATTATGAAAAAGATTTTATTATTAACTATATTGTCGTTATTATTACCGGCATGGGCAAGTGAAGAGAGTGAAATTATAAGGTTAAACTCTATACAATCTCGTATTGATAGAGTTGGTACTAAAATTTTAAACTCTAATAAGCTTCAATCAAGAGTCGTTTTTGTTTACAACGAAAAACAAAAACAAAATTTTTTGAATGATACTAAAACAATTACCAAACGTGAAGTTGTTGTTTATGGTCAAGGTTATGAAAAAGTTCAGACTGATGATGAGTTAGCGGCATATTTATCTAGAGAAATTGCAGGAGCTGTTCGTTCTTATGACGGTTTAGGCAAAGGTTGGATGAGTTCCGTAAAAATGAAAGCTGCGCCTAAAAAATATGAACTTGTTTTCGACAAAATCGCCGTTGATTATATGGTAAAAGCCGGATATAACCCATTAGGTTTAATTGTTTATATAAATAAAACTTGTCCGCAAGCAAGACAAGATAAAATAGCTGCAAAAAATTTGACTTCAAAACGTTTAGCGCATATTTACGAACGGATATATTTTAACTATCCGTCTTATCTTGTAAATAACACATATTTAGATAATGAGTATTACCAAAATTTTCTTTTAACATCTCAAAATAATAGAAGAATGTTGGAAGAAAAAGTAATGAGCAAAAATTATAATCAGGATATTAAGTATGAGTAAATTATTCGTTTTTATATTTTTGTTTTTCTCATGTGTCGCATCTTTTGCATACAATTATGAAAGCACTCTTGAAATCCCGATAAAATTGTCCGTTCAGGAAGAAATTAAGTCTGAAAAAGATATTTATGAGGGACAAGTCATCAATTTTAAAGCTGTTAATTCTGTTTTATATAACAACAACTATATTGTTAAGCGAGGTGACATAGTTCCAGCAAGAGTCAAAGTTATTATAAAACCCGGCATGAATGGTATTCCCGGAAGTATAATTTTTGATGAATTTAAGGTTCAAGGAATTTCACAATCACAACTAACAAGTAAAGCAGAAGCTTTTGGACAAGACAGAAGTTATCTTGTATTCCCTCTCAAATGGGCATTAACAATACTTCCTCCTACTGGTTCTTTAACCAATTTTATTATGGGAGGGCATGCAAAATTGAAAACAAATAAAATAATTACAATTTATTATCATCCTGAGTGGACTTAGTAAAATGTTTTAATTATTCCGTAACCATTTCCCATTTTTTTGCATCAAATCTTAAATCGGTAATTCGCATTTTCATGCTTTTTGCGAAAGGTTCAAATTTCTTTATTAACATAATTTTGTGAAGCGATAATTCCTGAGCAACAATAGGATTTTCGCAAGCTACAACCATTATTCCTCCGGGAAGCATACTGTAAGGTTTTGAACGTTTTTTTAATTTTGTTGGTAAAATATTATCCCAAAAATTATACATATTAGTTCTTGTGATAGCTTTTTTCAGCTGAGGATTATCCATCATTTTAGAAATGACGTCTTCAACTCCTTCGAAATCTGTATAAAGAACTTTTGGCATTTTTTATAACCTTTGGACGGAACACATACTCCTTAACCACTAAATTCAAGACCAATTCCAAGTGTTCCTTTGGAACGGGTTACAAGCCTGCTTAAGTGGATTTATCCACCCTTCACATTTACCAATGACACTCTTTGTGTTATCATTGTCTTATGAAATGTAATCTAGATGATATCATAAAAAGCAGTAAAAAGATACTTTTATTAAGCCATGTTAACCCTGACGGAGATACCTTGGGTTCAATGTGTGCAATGTATTCTGCAATTTATAATAGGTTTAAAATAAAAGCGGATATGAGTGTAGTTTCTAATATTCCGTTTAACTATACATTTTTACCGAATATAAATCTTGCACAAAGATATTACAACCAATCTCTAGTTTATGATTTGGTTATAACTCTTGATGTGGCTGCAATTGACCGAGTGCGAGATGCAAAAAATTTCTTTGACAAAGCAAAATGTACGGTTAATATTGATCATCATAAAACAAATCCGGGATTTGGAGATTATCAAATCATTAATCCTGATGCAAGTTCTTGTGGAGAAGTTTTGTATAATTATTTTGCTGAAAATAATTGGGATATTACACCGGAAATGGCAGAGTGTTTGTACGTAGCAATTATGACTGATACCGGTAACTTTAGATTTGAAAACACTTCGTCAAAAGTTTTTAGAGCGGTTGCCGATTTGGTAGAAAAAGGCGCAAATCCTACAATATTGTATAAAAAATGTTATGAAACAAAAACAAAGAATTTTGTAATGTTCCAAAACTATTGTGTAAACAAAGCCGAGTTTTTAGAAGATAATAAAATCGCTTACACAACGGTTTATAAAAAAGATTTAGAAAAATTCTCTGCAGGAGATGATTACACGGACGGAATAGCGGAAACATTGAGAGCTATTGAAACAACAGAAGTTGCTTTTGTAGTAAAAGAAGTTGAGTCAAAGCTAACAAAAGTTTCTATGAGAAGTAAAAAAATCGATGTAGCACAAATATGTTCTCAATTCGGTGGTGGAGGACATACTTATGCTGCCGGATGTACAATTAAAGCATCCGTAAAAGATTCAATTAAAAAGTTATTGAAAGAGATTAATCTGTGAATTTTAAAAATAAAATTAAAACAATAAAAAGTATTATTGACTCGGTTGTCGAAAATGATTTCTTTGGCATGGCATCAGAAATGGGCTTTATGCTTTGCATTGGGATATTTCCGTTTATTTTGTTTTTAACTGCAATATTTGGATTTATCGGCAAAAACTCATTTATGGGTCCGATTTTTATATTTATGCATAATATTATGCCAACAGATGTCATAAATCTTATGAATACTGTTTTGGATGAAGTCTTTTTCTTCAAAAGAACCGGATTGGTTGCGGTTTTAGGTTTTTGTATAACTTTATTTTTATCAACAAATACTATTGCAATTGTTGCAAAAGGTTTAAACAGAGCTTATAAAGTTAAAGAAACAAGAAATTTCTTTTATTCGAGATTGTTAGCTTTAATAATGGTTTTTGTTAATACTCTGGTTTTATTTTTGAGTATAACTTTGATTGTATTTGGTAAAGTTATTACCAAATTCTTCGTTGCATATGCAGGCTTGACCGAACATTTGGCAAATATTATGTTATTCGTACGTTGGCCGATTGCATTCTTTACTTTGTTCCTTATGGCATATTTAAGCTATTATATATTACCTGATTTGTCAGGTCGTGAAAAATTAAGACGTCATAGTGCTCTTCCGGGGACTATATTTTTCTGCATTTCATGGTTAATTGGTTCATGGGGATTTTCAATTTATATTAACAATTTGCATACATACAACTTTGTTTATGGAACAATTGCCGGTTTTGCAGTTATGATGATGTGGTTGTACTATACTTCAATCCTAATCCTTATTGGCGGTGAAATAAACTCTCAACTTTATGAAAAATTAGAACGAAAAGATGTTATTTTAGCAAAAAGAGAAGAAAAACTTAAAGGAAATAATTAATGGATTTGCAAGCTTTATTTAAGATTGAATACGGATTGTACGTATTAACTGCAAATGACGGCAAAGACAATGGTTGTATAATTAATACAGTAATGCAAGTTACGTCTAATCCTTGTCAAATAGCAATTGCTGTAAATAAAGCGAATTATACTTGTGAGTTAATTCAAAGAACTAAAAAATTCAATTTGTCGATTTTAGATAAAAACACAAAATTTGATTTGATTAAAAATTTCGGATACCAAAGTGGACGAAATGTTGACAAGTTTGAGAATTTTTTTGATACAAAACGTTCTCCAAACGGAGTTTTGTATATAACACAAAATACAAATGCTTTTTTATCAGCGTATGTTAAACAAGAAGTGGACTTAGATACGCATATTTTATTTGTAGCGCAACTTGTTGAAGCACAAAGTTTGTCTGATGTACAAACTCTTACATATGATTTTTATCAGAAAAATATCAAACCTCAACCTCAAAATTCAGAGAAAAAGGGTTGGAGATGTAAGATTTGCGGATTTGTTTATGAACACGAAATCTTGCCACCTGATTATGTTTGTCCAATTTGCAAACATGGCGCAATTGATTTTGAAAAGATTTAATTTAAAGAATAAAATGAGGCGGAAAAATTTTCAATTTTTCCGCCTCGTTTATATAAAATATTTATTTACTCAACAACTTCAAACAATGCATTTACAACATCAGGGTCCCATTTTACAGCGGCTTCTGATTTCATGATGTTTAGAGCATCCTCTTTTGACATTGCATCTCTGTAAGAACGTTCAGATGTCATTGCAGTGTAAGCGTCAGCGACAGCAATAATTCGAGAACCAAACGGAATAGAATTACCTTTTAAGCCTTCAGGTTCTCCACAACCGTCCCAACGTTCTTTGTGATAATGAATATATGGAATAACTTCTGATAAGAAATTAATATTCATTAATAGGTTTACACCTACATTAGGGTGATTTTGAAGTTTTTCCCAATCTTCTTTTGATAATTTGCCTTTATTAGCAAACAACGATTCAGGAAGAGTGATTTTACCGATGTTCTGCAACAAACCTGCATAATAAACCAAATCTGTTGTTTTTTCATTCAAACCAAGTTGACGGCAAAGTTTTCTTGAAAGTTCTGCTGTACGTTGAGAGTGTGCAACTTTGTATTGCCCTTTTTCGTCAACAGCTTTTGCAAGTCTTTCAACGAATGATTGTTGATGAGCACCCAAATCACCGATAAGAGCTGTTAATTCTGCTCTCATATGTTGTAATTCTTCCGGTAAAACTGAGTCATCATTAATCAATTCTTCAGCTTGTTCAATGGTTTTTTGCAAATGCATTGATGTGCCAAACAATCTTGCAATAGTTTCTAAAAGATTCATATATGCACGTTTAATAGTTTTTTCTTTGTAGTTTTCAATAACAATTACACCAACTACGTGAGCGTTGTTGTGCATTGGAACTACAGCTAATGATTTTACGTCATATTCTCTAAGTTCGTATTTAGGGATGAAATTATCAATTGCTGCTAAATCTTTGATTTGAACTTTTTCCAATGTATTAAAAGCTTTTACTACGATTGATTTATCATCTTTTGAATATCCTAATTTTTTTGCATAAATATCTTCGTCAAAATCAATAGAAGAACCAACAAGTCCTAAGAATTTATCATCAAAACAAAGTCCACGAGTAAATTCTTCTGTTAGATAAATATGGCATGCGTCAACATCTAAAATTTGTGTAAGAGTCTTTGCAATCGAATTGTAAACAACATATTCGTCTTTTGAATCAAACCCCAATACACAAAGGGTGTTGTCTAAAGAGTATATAGAAACCAGTTCTTTAAGTTGAGATTTTAGTCTTGAAGTTTTGTCTTTAGCGCTTTTGCTAACTTTGTTTGCTAAATCTTCCGAAATAAGGAATTCAGAAACAAAATCGCCCATGTTTAATGCAAAAATTTCTTCAAGCGGGTCATTTTCCATAATGTCCAGTGTTCTTGAAAAAAGTGATGCGCCCATTTCTTCTTTATCTACCATAACTAGTTTCCTTCTAAAAATCTTATATCTTATATAACGGCATAATTTTTAAAAACTTTAATATTTTTTTCAAATTTTATACTTTAGTTGGAGAAAAGTTATACTAAGTGTTTAAAATTAAGGGTTTGAACGCTTTACAAATCTTCACTTATAACATATTAATTAGATTATTTGAATTTTAACGAAATGTAAACTTTAGCCGTTCGGGTGTTCACAATATATTTTTAGAAGTGTATCATATACATATGATTAATCTAGAGGATTTGTATTCTGAGGTTCCACCTACAAAATTAAGGAATATTGATGAGAAGTTTTGTCCTGCTAAAACTTCTCCGTTTTGGTTGTGGGTTGCAGACAGATTTTTTTACGGAATGTTAGAAGATCGTTTCTATGCATTCAGGTATAAAGGTGCTGAGAATTTTTACAAAAAATCACCGGATACACCTATAATTTTATTTGCTCCTCATTCCAATTGGTGGGATGGAATTGTCGGATACAACATATGTACAAGAATTTTCGAAAAAGAAATCCGTTTAATGGTAGAAGAATTGAACAGATTTCCGCTTCTTCGTCGTGGCGGAGCGTTCAATGTTAACAAAAAATCTCCACAAGCTTCTATGCAAGCATTAAAATATTCTATTGATATTTTGGGAGATTTGAACAACATTTTGTATATTTTCCCCCAAGGGATTATCAAGCCGCCTAACTACAGACCAATCGAATTTCAATCAGGTTTAGCTTATATTGCAGAAAAAGCGGCTAAAAAATATGGGAAAGTTGCACTTTTACCAATTGCAGTAAATTATATGTTTTTAAGAGATAACAGACCTGAAGTTATGGTTGAGTTCGGGGATTTGATTGAACTTAATAACTCAAAAATTGACCGCAAAGAATTTACACATTATCTTGGCAATACACTTGAAAGACTTTGTGATAAACAGTTCTATGATATAAGCCAAGCTCATTTTGCCGGTTATGAAACTTTATTCCAACAAAAACTAAAATGGTATAGAAGAATAGAACAAAGATTAAAACGAATTGAAGTAAAAGGTTCAGGAGTATAATAAAATATTTTATTTATTATACAAAGTTGTGATAATGTTCGTTAAAGAAATCTTCAAATCTGTCTTCCAAGATTGCTTGTCTTGATTTTTTAGCAAAATCAATCAAGAATTTAATGTTGTGAATTGACATCAAAGCTTGCGCAGTACCCTCTCCACATTTATAAAGATGTCTTAAATAAGCTCTTGAGTGGTTTTGGCAACAATAACAATCGCATTTTTCATCCAAAGGTTTTGGATCATCCCAGTATTGAGCATTTTTAATTTGTTTTTTACCGTCCCAAGTGAAGAAAGAACCATGACGAGCATTTCTTGTCGGTAAAACGCAATCAAACATATCAACTCCACGTTTTATACCGTCTAATAAATCTTCAGGAGTTCCTACACCCATCAAATAACGAGGCTTGTTGTGAGGAAGCAATGGTGCTGTTAATTCAACAAAATGATTCATTGTTTCTTTGTCTTCTCCAACACTCAAACCGCCAATTGCATAACCTACAGACGGAATTGACGAAACAAAAGCTGCGCTTTCACGTCTTAAATCATCGAAAAACGCACCTTGGCAAATTGGAAATAATGCTTGGTTAGTAGTAGTTTTAGCTTTTATACATCTTTCTAACCAACGATGCGTACGCTCCATAGCTTCTTTTGCA
The DNA here is from genome assembly GCA_964584885.1 of uncultured Vampirovibrio sp. Taxonomy (GTDB): domain Bacteria; phylum Cyanobacteriota; class Vampirovibrionia; order Gastranaerophilales; family Gastranaerophilaceae; genus CAG-196. Next base: position 3,577 of record CAZPBG010000005.1, on the reverse strand, counting down.
GTTTTGTAATCACAAGGGAATGGTGCACACCAATCAAATGCCATAATTATATCAGCACCTATTGATTGTTGAATTTCCATTGAGATTTCTGGGCTAATAAAGTGTTTTTTACCGTCTTTTGGATCTCTGAATTCAACACCATCTTCAGTAATTTTTCTCAAATGTGCAAGAGAAAACACTTGAAATCCGCCGGAATCAGTTAATACAGGCTTATTCCAATTCATCCAACCATGAATTCCACCAAATTTTTCAATAAGTTTGTGACCGGCTCTCAAATATAAATGATAAGAATTTGCCAAAATTATTTGAGCACCTGTATCATATAAATTATTATTTGTTACAAGTTTCACTGTAGAATTTGTTCCAACCGGCATGAAAATAGGGGTTTCAATGTCGCCATGCGGAGTACGTAAAATTCCCGCTCTTGCGCCGGTTTTGGAGTCTATGTGTACTAATTCATAGCTAAAATTATCGAATACTGTAGTCATACCAATATTTTAGCAGAAACAAAATTATAATGATATAATGATGCCTTAAAAAAGCGAAACAGAGGTTATAAACCTCTGTTTCGCTTTTTTACTACAACTTTGTTACTATTACTTAGTAATAACTCTTACTCCCATTGGATCGATTGCATAAGTTGCACCTTCTGGTTTAAGTTCAAAATTAATCGGTATATTAGCAGTTTTTGAGCATGCTTTTACACTCCAAATTTCTTGCCATTTATTATCTACCTTAGCCTTTGAAACTTGTGTATCTACAATTGAAAAACTTTGACAATCTGGAGTTGCAATTCTATGACCAAACATATAAACCGTAAACAAAGAATCTTGTTGTAATTTAGTGTCTGCAATTGATTTACCCGGTAAAGGTAAATTTGTATCATAGCTATACGCAAAAGCAGCTGTTGCAAAACCTGCAAATAATAAAGCCAATATTAGTCCTTTTTTCATAAAAATCCCTTTCATTTTTAACTCTATTATATCACAAAGATTATTTACCAGAGTCAAACATTTGTTTAATACCGTCAACTGAACTTAAAATACCTGTTGCTTCATAAGGCATATAAACAATTTTGTTATCTTTTCCGCTTGTAATATCCTTCATTGTTTCCAAATATTTCATAGCAATAAGATATTTGTCAGGTTGTCCCTTATCAGCCAAAGCATTAATAATTCTTTGAATAGCTTCTTTTTCACCTTCCGCTTCAAGAATTCTTGCTTGAGCGATACCTTCCGCACGTAAAATATTTGCTTGTTTATCACCCTCTGCTCTATTAATAGCAGCTTCTTTTTCACCTTCAGCTTTTAATACCGCAGATTTCTTCAAACCTTCTGCTTCAAGGATTGCAGCACGTCTGTCACGCTCAGCTTTCATTTGCTTTTCCATTGCTGATTGAATATCTGATGGTGGAATAATATCTTGTAACTCAACTCTATTAACTTTTACACCCCATTTATTAGTAGCTTCATCCAAAATCGCTCTCAATTCATGGTTAATTTTATCTCTTGAAACCAAAGATTCATCCAAATCAAGTTGACCAACAAGGTTTCTCAAGTTTGTTTGAGTCAATTTTTCTATCGCATCAGGTAAATTTTGGATTTCATAAACTGCAGATTTTGGATCAATAATCTGGAAATACAAAAGAGCGTTAATACTTATAGAAACGTTATCTTTTGTGATTACGTTTTGACGAGGGAAATCATAAACAGCTTCTCTCAAGTCAATTTTAGTTTTTTTCTGAATGACAGAATATGTCATTCCGTCAAATCCTTTTTGAGTAACTTTCCAATCTATAGCACGAGGAGCTTCCAAAATAGGAATAATAAAATTAAACCCAGATTGAAGAACTCTATCAAATTTACCTAATCTTTCAACAATTACAACTTCTGCTTGTTGAACAATAATAACACCTTTAGAAACAAATAAAATTGCAAGAATAATTAAAAACACTAAAAACGGCATATCAAACCTCCTCTACATACATTATTATACTTTCATTCCTTATAATTTTCACTTCGCTACCTTGCTTAATAAAACATCCATTTTCGCTACGTGCATCCCAGCGTTCACCATAAATAGATATTACACCGGATGTTTCCGTGATGTCAGTTTCTGCTTTAGCAATCTTTCCGATATATTTATTTTCTAATCCGGTTTCTTTTGATTTACAAAAATGTCGAACTAAAATCGGTCTTAAAAAAATAAAACTCACAAACGAAAATGCAACAAATGTAATAACAAGCGTATATGGATTTTTAGTAAATACAGATAAAACAGCTGTTATAAAAGCAGCTAGAGAAAAATTTAAAAAGAACATACTTGGAGTAAACATTTCTAGAATTAGAAATGCAATTCCTACAATACCCAATAACTCCCATAAATACATAAAACTCTCCTTATAATCAATATTCCCGTGCAAGGGAAGTGGCGCAAAGCGCCATGGGATGATTATTCCCCTATCAACGCATTAATATCAGCAACCATTTGGTCAGGATCAAAACCATGAACTTTTGCACCTGCTTCAAGATTTTCAAATCTTGCAGCTGCACAACCTAAACAGCCCATACCGTATTTTTGAAAAACTTCTACTGCCTCAGGATGAGCTTGTACAATTTCTAAAATTCCCATATCTTTAGTTACTTTTGCCATTTTAATACTCCCTTTCTTGACTTTCTGCTTACAATTATTAAAAGCATTATATCACAGATAAGAAAGGTTTTAAACATGAACTACATTAAAAAATTTTTTGACCACGACAATTTAATCATAGGATTAAGCGGACTAAGGAAAAAGGAAGAATATGTTAAAATAACTATTCCAGAAAGTTACAAAAAAACTTTTGTTCAAAATACTGAACAGAATTACTTATTATTGTAGCAATGTTAATAAATATTAAATCCTCGCTTTAAAGAAGCAATTTTAAGGTTAAATCTTACTTTATATAATTGGGTAAGATTGGATACACAAAAATGACTATAAGAGGTTTAAATTTAATATTCAAAAACTCTATTAAAACTTTACGTTCCGCTGGGTTTAAAAAAGGAACAAAAGAAATTTTCAAAGGAGTTCAACAAGAAGGAGGTAAAACTGCTTCGATTTTCTGCGGATTAGGATTTGCCACAGGTTGTATTACACCCGGAAGCATAATAACAGCTCCTTTGCTTGGATATACAGGTGCAGTTGTTGGTAGAGCTGCGAGTGTTGGCGCAAAACAAGGTATTAAATTAATTCAAAAAGGTATAAGTATTTTTAAATAAAAGAAACCCGACTCTTTGAGTCGGGTTTCTCAATTGTATTTACTGTTGATGTAAACTTAATTATTCAACAATTTTATCTACAACACCAGCACCAACTGTTCTACCACCTTCACGGATAGCAAATCTCATACCTTGTTCGATAGCTACTGGGTTGATTAATTCAACGTCCATAACTACGTTATCACCAGGCATTACCATTTCGCCTTCGAATTTGATTGAACCAGTAACGTCAGTTGTTCTGATGTAGAATTGTGGTCTGTAACCAGGGAAGAATGGAGTGTGACGTCCACCTTCGTCTTTTGTTAGAACGTAAACGT
>CAZPBG010000004.1:0-72819 GCA_964584885.1 uncultured Vampirovibrio sp. | reverse complement strand
ACAACTGCATTTTAATCTTATTTGTGATAATTGAAATTATCATGGACAGTAGTGCTTTAGTCGGAGAAGGAGAGGGGAAAAAACAAATAATTGGTATTTATACTCTACTTCTTGAACGTGCGAGAGAATTAGGAGTTGATGAAAAAACATTAGCCATTTATAAACAAGATTTTACAACAGAATTGGATAAACAATTAGATAAATTCATGTCCAGTGTTTGCTTTGATAGCACTAGACTTGATAATTTAATGAATGCACTTATTCAAACGATAGATAACTATCAAGCGGGAAACACTGCGCCTGACAAACAGGTTACGCTTAAAGGGAGTGGTGCTACAGTAAGCAAAACTCAAACAAATGCATACAATATGGCCTTTTATCGTTTTAATACAGCAAAAAAAGATTTTAATGCTCAAATGAAAAATGACGGTTGGACCGGAGATATTGCAGATGCATTTGGTAGAATTTATGGTTCTGACAATGTTGCAAGCAAAGTCCGTGCAGATTTAGACGCTTGTAATAAACAATTAGTTGAATTAAAAGCAGCATTAGAAGAAGGTAATGCAGCATTCAGCGCCAAATTTAAAGAAATTTTTGGAATTCCATATAATGCAAGAAATATTCAAGCTTATCAAGAAATTGAAAAAACGTACTTGGCTGCAGCAAAAGAAAAAGAAAAAGAAGATGCATTTAAAGCCCAGTTCTCTTTGTTGTTAAATGGTAAACCACTTGCAGAAGAGGGACAGGTTATGACACTATCTGTATCTGCCGGAACAACAACTTATGTAACAACTGCGACAAAAGCAGATGTTTATAAACGTGAATTTGACAATATGGCAATCCTTATGGGAGAAAATGGCGCAGATCAATTAAACGCATTAATTAATGAATTAGTGGGAGCAGACGCTTCTATAGAAAAGAAATATGAAATATTACAGAAACTTGCTAAAGAAACATTAAAAAACTTCCACGAGGCAACAACAAAAGCATGTGGTGGCAGAAATTTTGATTCGGTTCAAAAACAATATGACAACAGCTATAAAGCAGCTTATGGTGTCGAAAATGACATTATGAAACGCGTAACTGATTACAATATTTCGCAGCAAAAAGGTGCAGGAATTGTTAAAGGAATCGGAACAGCACTTCTCACAGCTGTTGGAACCATAGTAGCTGTCGGTTCCGCTGGAACATTAACTCCGGCGGTTGCAGCAACTGTTGCTGGCGTGGCGGCAGCAGCACCGGCAGTTGTTGAAGTTTCAGACAGAGCAACATCCGGTAAAGCACTGGATTCACTTAGAAACGAAGGTGTATCAGCTTGGCTAAAAACAACGAATGAAGAGACTGATTGGGACAGCGTCGCTAAAACTTCATTAACAAACGGCGCATTATCAGTAGTATTTATGGGGCAGTCTTATGCCGTTACAGGCTTATGTATGAAAGCAGGACTTAGTGCTACTGCTACAGGAGCTGCTAACGCAGCAGGTATTGCCGCTACAGGTATAGGTACAGAATACCTTATGACAGGTGAAATATCTGTTGAAAATACAATATTTACCGTTGCAATGGCTGTAGTCGGCGGAGTTATGACCGTAAAATCAATTAAAGCCGCAAGTGTTGCCGAATCACAAGCTCGAGCAGAACAACACGCTACAGACGTACAAACTTCACGTCAGACATTAGGATTTGAAGATGGAGTTGAGATTACTCCAGAAGGTTTAAAAGCTCAATACAAAAAATTATCTTTACAAAATCACCCTGATAGGGGCGGTAATGCTACAAGAATGGCAGATATTAACAATGCTTATGACTTCTTGAGTAAAAATTTAGCAGATTTGAATATCGCAACACCAAAAACAAGCGTTGTTGCTGCTTCCGCAAAAGCTCCAGCAAAAGCAAAAGCTCCGGCAGAACTTACAGCAGACTCCTCTGTTCATCCTGTAGCAGAATTAGAACCAGGACAAATGGTTCATATCGCGAAAAAAGAAGGTGTTGAACTTCGTATGGCAATATTTGACCATGAAATCATCTGCCTCGAAGGAGGAAAAATTTCTGCCGGAAAACCTGTAATGATAGACTCTGAAGGTCACCCTTATGCCGGAAATCCGATGAAACGCTTAAGAAGCGGTGAAGTAGTATTACCTGACACAGATTCTCCTATAGGTAACAAAATTAAATCAACGTTAAGACAAATGCAAGATTTGGATGCACAATCAAAAGCTGCTAAAAAAGCCGGAAACAAAGAGCTTGCAAATCAATTAAAAGCTCAAGCTGACGATTTGCAAAAACAAATTGAACCGGAATTCAATCAATGGCTTAAGGATTCTGCTACAAAACAGTTTCAAAAAGTAAGTAGTGATGAAATTGCTGCATTCTCCGCAGAATTAGAAGCTATTTATCCGGGGGATCCTGAAAATATTTATTGGATAAATGCTTATGGAGAATCACCACAAGTGACTAAATGGTTGGCACGTACAACTGAACGAGAAATTGATGGCAATACATGTCTGTCTATAGCACGTAATGTAGATAATGATGATGTTGAGCTAGTTGCTCGTTTAGTTGACCTAAAGAGTCCACGTGAAATTGAACATCACGATGGTTTTATGGTGCGTGACAATTATGCACTAGATCTTAAAGTAATTCCCGAAATATTAAAATTTGAAAAACAATATCCCGGAATTATTCAACAAATGCTCAATGAGCCGAAATTGTTCCGATTTGATTTTAATAAGCATTCGAGTATTGGCGCTAACTATGAATTACCATTGATTGCAGAAGCATATCAAAAAAATCCACAATTGGTGTGTGATATCCTTTCAACTATTGACAACAATTCATTGTATTCAGTTGAGATGCCGGAAGAAATAATTTGTAAACTCGGTGTTGATAATCCTGATGGCATAATGAATTTTGTTAAAGACAAAAGAAATTATAATAATATTGATTGGTATGAAATGTTTCGCGATTACTATAACCCAGAATCCCGTGATAATGCAATGGCAGACTTAGTTAATTTATATAATAAAAATCCGGAGAACTTTCATGCCTTAGCTGGTTCTGATACTAAATTTAAATATAGCAACACTTACAATTTAAAATATTCAGTGGAATTTTATGAAACAAATCCAAAATTAGCTGAATATACAAGAAATTATATATTGAGACAATCTGATGTAAGAAATGTGCACTATGGTTTAGCAGATTATCATGGACAAATACCGAAACCATCAGCAGCAGTAGATTTTTTAATGGAGCATAATGCTTCACCAAGTCAAATATATACTATAGCTCCTATGGTTGGCGATAATATAGAAAACCTAAGCAAACTTGTTGAATTGAGATATGATTTTCAAGACATATCCACTATGTTAGAATTTTATGGAGATTCCCCAGTATTACAGCTTTATACAAGCGGAGGTATGCGATATACTGGTGGAGTTAATTGTGCCTTAATTGATCAAGGAAATCGCATTAATGAAATGTTGGAAATTGTAAAGCAAGTTCCTAATATAGATGAAAATCAATTGGTACAGATTCTCGAGCTCAAGGAATAGTGAAAAATTGTAGAAAGGGTGGAATAATTATCATTCCACCCGACAAAAGTTTGCTTACTCCACACGCTTTTTTATAGAAAGAATAATTGACTGATAAGAGTCCTCTTTTTACAGATTTAATTTAGACCAAAACAAATAAAACGTCCATTTTGTTTGACATGTACAGAAATGACTTGTAGCTAATGGCTTTGCGCCCTGTCATTGCGAGCGTTAGCGAAGCAATCCATTTTGAAGACAATATCTGCAACTGCTTACTCCACACGCTTTTTTTGTTTCATTTGTATTGCAAGATATATTTGCTCTCCAAGAGCATTTTGAGCTTCCATAAATTGTTCAGGATTGACTTCTTTACGTTTTTCTTTCTTCTTTTCCTGTATTTTTTCTTGCTCGTTAACTCCAACGGTTATGAATTTATTAGAAACACAACTTTCCTTCTTTGCTTCCCTAAGTTCGATTTCATGAAGCTTTGCTTTATCGATTGTTTTATTCAAAGTCGGTTGAACTCCGTAAGATAAAAGCTTTTTAGCAATACGCCTTTCTTCCCAATCAAGTCCAAAATCGATAGTATAAAAAGCAGTATAATTGTCGGTTTTATTTATCTTCATCACACACCCTAAGTCTTTTATATTATGTATGACGGCACAATTTTGAAAAACTTTAGTTTATTTTTACAAACTGTAACAATTTATTAATATTGTTGCAAAATTATCTTGAAATGGTACAATTTAGTAGAATAGTGTATTACACAATAAATAAGAGGATAAAAACATGAGTACATTAGAAAAAGTAAAAAAAGTTGTTGTAGATCAATTAAGCTGTGATGAAGCTTTGGTAACTCCAGAAGCTAGCTTTACTGCTGATTTGGGTGCTGACTCTTTGGATACAGTTGAATTAGTTATGGCTTTCGAAGAAGAATTCGGTTGCGAAATTCCTGATGAAGAAGCTGAAAAAATCCAAACAGTTCAAGATGCAGTTAACTACATCGAAGCACACTCATAATAAGTTTGACTGAATTTATATAAGAGGGTGGAAATATTACGTTTTTTCACCCTCTTATTTATTAAAATCGCCCTAAATTTATTTCAGAATCCAATTAGAGCACAAAAAATTAGGTAATAGGGTTTTGAAACGACTTTAGAGAATAACATTATTATTAGGGGAAATAAAGTATGACAAAAAGAAGAGTAGTAATTACTGGTATGGGAGCTGTAACTCCTGTTGGTATTGGGGTTGAAAACTTTTGGAATTCTTTGCTTGAAGGAAAAAGTGGTGTATCTTTGATTGAAGCAATTGATACAGAAAAACACAAAGTAAAAATTGCTGCAGAAATCAAAGACAAAGATTTTAATCCTGAAGATTACATGGATTCAAAAGATGCAAAAAGAATGGACAGATTTACTCAATTTGCAATGGTTGCAGCTGATGAAGCGATTGCTGATTCAGGTATTGATGAAGCTGACATTGATCCATACAGAATTGGTGTTATGGTAAGTTCTGCAGCAGGTGGTTTCAAAACATTTGAAAAAAACCACATGGCAATGATTGAAAAAGGACCTACTAAAGGTTCTCCATTCACAGTTCCAATGCTAATTGTAGATATGGCATCAGGTCGTGTTTCAATGAAACACGGTTACAAAGGTGTTAACAAAGCTGTTGTTTCAGCTTGTGCTACAGGTTCTCACTCAATCGGTGATTCTTTCAGAACTATTCAATATGGTGATGCTGATGTAATGGTTGCCGGTGGTTGTGAAGCTACAATTACAACTCTTGGTATAGGCGCATTTACTGCAGCAAGAACTTTATCACAAAGAAACGATGCTCCTGAAAAAGCTTCAAGACCATATGACAAAGACAGAGATGGTTTTGTAATGGGTGAAGGCGCAGGTGTTGTTGTTCTTGAAGAATACGAACACGCTAAAAAACGTGGTGCAAAGATTTATGCAGAAATCGTTGGTTATGGTCAAACTGCAGATGCTCATGATATGGTTGCTCCTGATCCTGAAGGCAAAGGTGCTATCAAATCAATGGAATTAGCTCTTGAAGATGCAGGACTAAAACCTGAAGATATCGACTACATCAACCCACACGGAACAAGTACAGGTTTGGGTGACGTAGCAGAATCAATGGCTATTGCAAAAATCTTTGGTGACAAAGAAGCTAACAAAAATCTAGTTGTAAGTTCAACAAAATCAATGCACGGTCACATGCTTGGTGCTACAGGTGCTGTTGAAGGTATTGTTTGTGTTAAAGCAATTACAGAAGGAAAAGTTCCTCCAACAATCAACCTTGATAATCAAGATGACCATGTTGCAAACTTAGATTATGTTCCGCATAAATCAAGAGATAAAAAAGTTCGTGCAGCACTTTCTAACTCTTTCGGATTTGGTGGTCACAACGCTACTTTGATTTTCAAAGAAGTTTAGAAACTTGAATAACATAAATATTAAAAAGGTGCATTTTATAAATGCACCTTTTTGTTTATCCTAAGAAATTCTTCAAAAGAATCATTGCAACAATTGTTATTATCATAAATATCATTGTGCTTAAAACACCGGTTCCGTGCGATTCTTGAAGAGATGATTTATCATTGTTTTCCATTGAGTAATCCCTTCTTTAAATGATTGTTCTCATTCTAAGCGTTTGCTTTTTGAAAAGCTACAGCAATTGCCAATGCGATTTCATCATCATTAGTAGCTGCTTTTTTTCTTGTAGCGGTTTTTTCTACAGGTATTTCTTCAGGGAAATACTTGTTAACTATTTTCAAAATCTTTGAATTAAAATTCATTACCCAAATCATAATTGTTAGGAATACAAAAACAGTACCCATACCAATTACCATTACAACAAAACCTTCTTTAAGCAAGGTTAAATCCATAATTGTTCTCCTTTTTACTATTCATAATTAAACAAAAACTAACTCGTTGCTAAAAGCCGAGTAAAACGTAGTTTTCCACTACGGCGCACGAATAGATATAGTTTTTTGTTTGTTGGTCGATAAATTATGAATGGATACCCGATTATATCGGGTTGGATTTTTAAGAAGTAATTTATCTGTAAAAAGTGTATTTGATATATTATCGTTGTTTAAAAAACTATTTGAAGAATCCTTGTTATCATTTGCAAAAATTTCTCCTCCACGCATTGAGTTTGAAACAATTGCAACTTTTTGATAGTCATTCTGTATGCAAAGAGTATCTGAATATGTTTCGCATTGAGGAATTAAACTCAATGAAAAAACAAACATTAAAAATATAAAAATTGTTTTTAGTACACTCTTCACAAATTATATTTTACTACAAAAATTTTGGATATGTATATTAGCCTCTATCCCTATTTATTACTACTAAGTAACCCCTTGAATTTTTAATTGTTAATAGTACAATTAATATAAGAAGCACTGAAAATTCAATTATTACATATATAAACCCTATAGAAAGGTATAAAGGATGATAAAGCTAAATTACAGAAATGCTGATTCAATGGTTGTAGGTTCAGAAAATGGATTAAATATAGCGGAAGAATTTGCTAAGTACAAAGAGTCTATTACGCAAATTATTACAAGCCTTAACCAAAGAAAAGACAAACCCGGTCAGTGGCTTCAATGGATGAATTTAGGTTACAACGAAGAAACCGTATGGTATGTTAAAGAATTTGCGTCAATGGTAAAAGGCAGATTTGATAATGTTTTGGTGCTTGGAATTGGTGGTTCTGCTCTAGGTGGAATAGCTGTAACAGAAGCTTTATTAAAACCTTATTGGAATTTATTAACTTCTGAACAAAGAAATGGTTTACCAAGAATTTTCTTTTTAGATAACATTGATCCTGATTCAATCAATGGGCTTTTAGAAGTTCTTGATTTGAAAAAAACTTTAGTTAATGTTATCACAAAATCAGGTTCTACTGCTGAAACAATGTCGCAGTATATGATTATAAAAGACCTTATGGAAAAAGAACTTGGTGATGATTATAGAAAAAACTTCGTAGCAACTACTGACAAAAAAGTTGGCATCTTAAGACAACTTGCTGATCAAGAAGGCTACAAAACTTTTGTTGTGCCTGATGATGTTGGCGGAAGATTTTCTGTTTTTTCTGCTGTAGGATTAGTTCCTTTTGCGTTAGTAGGTTTGGATATTGATAAAATAGTTAACGGTATTAAAGATATGGATTTAGCCCTAAAAAATACCGATATTAATCAAAATATTGCAGCTCAAGGAGCTCTTATACAGTATTTAATGGATACAAAACTTGGCAAAAATCTTTCTGTAATGATGCCATACTCAAGCCGTTTAAAATATATTTCTGATTGGTATGTACAATTATGGGCAGAATCTTTAGGGAAAGAATTTAATAACAATGGAGAAAAAGTTAATGTTGGACCAACTCCGATAAAAGCTCTTGGTGCTACTGATCAGCATTCACAAATACAGCTTTATAATGAAGGTCCAAATAACAAAATTATTACATTTATAAGAGTAGAAAATTTTGACACAACATTAGAAATTCCTAAAATTTTTGAATACACAGGAGTTGGATATTTAGGCGGCAAAACAATTAATGATTTAATTAATGCTGAAGCTGATTCAACAAGAGTTGCATTGTCAGATTATTCTCGTCCAACAATGACAATTTCAATTGAAAAGGTTGATGAATACAATGTTGCACAATTAATGTATATGCTTGAAGTACAAACTGCAATTGCCGGTGAATTGTATAATATAAATACATTCAATCAACCGGGAGTTGAACAAGCGAAGAATTACACTTATGCGCTAATGGGAAGGGCAGGATATGAAGAATCTGCTCAAACTTTGCAATCAAAAATGGCAATAGTTTAAAAAGTAAAGCAGTTGTGTTTTAAAAATAAAAGCTCTTATAAAAAATAAGAGCTTTTATTTTTATAATATTTCCATTACCGGATCGGATTGTTTTATTTCCGGAACTTCTTTTAAATTAGGCAAATCTGTTGTATTTTGCGTGTTTGTTATATTTGTGTCTTTTTCCGGCGCAATGGCGGTTTTCTTTGAATATTTTGCTATTGCTGGATCAGGATTTGTTTTTTGTCTGTGGTAATCTTGCATAATTACGTTAACAAATCTTTTTGTTTCACTATATGGAGGAATTTGTCCGCCATATTTTTTTACATTTCCGGGTCCGGCATTGTATGCCGCAAGCGCTAATTCTGTAGACCCAAACATTTTATACATCATTTTGTAATATGTTAGTCCTGCTTTAACATTCTCACTCAAGTAATATGGGTTAAAGCCTATTCTGTTGGCCGTTGAAGGAAGTAATTGAAAAACTCCTACTGCGCCATGTGGACTTCTTAGCTCGTGTCTAAAGCCGGATTCTTTCTTGGCAATGCTTAGTGCAAGAGCCGGATCAACACCCATTTCCATTGAGTGTTTGATGATGGTTTCTTTTACTACGTCCTCAGGGATTGCTGCTTGTGCATTCGCTGTTAGGAATGATACTATTGCAATAGCTGTTACGACTATCTTTTTAATCATCGAAATCCTCGTTCAATATTGTAAATTGGATTCTGTATATTATCTCAAAAATCCTCCCTACGGTTTCACTATGTTCTCGTTTGAGTCCTATCAGAACGCATTTCCTAAATTTCTTGTGCCGTTTTATGCACCATGCCCTCAAGAAACTTGTTAGGCTGCTCTTTCTGTTATTCCTCGCACTCCGGCTTGGATAAATAACTATACAGAAATTGTATTACCAGTATTGTAGACCAAACAAAAAAATTTTTCAACATGTTGAGTTGGCTATGTTATATGGCTTAAAAGTTGTTCTGTTTTTGGTAGAATAAAACTAATACGCAAGGAGAAGTCATGAATTGTTTTTTTAGAAATCAGCACGAAGCTTTATACAATGCTTGTAAACCATATCAATATGTCGGTGGAGAGTTTTTGTCAAGAAACAAAGATTTTGATAATGCAAAAGTTCGTTTTGCATTTGTTTTCCCTGACAAATACGAAATCGGAATTAGCAACCTTGGAGTAAGAATAATTTATGATAGAGTAAATTCTCAACCAGAAATGATGGCTGATAGAGCTTATGCTCCTGAGCTTGATTTCAAGCCCGAATATCTTTATGGTGTCGAGTCAAAACGTGCATTACACGAATTCGACGGGATTGGCTTTTCTTTGCAATACGAATTATCTTATCCAACAGTTTTAAAAATGTTGGAAATGTCAGGAATAAGTATAAGAAACGACCAAAGACGAGAGGATGAACCTATTGTATTCGCAGGTGGACCTTGTGCTTTTAACCCTCTTCCAATGGCTGAATTCATTGATGTTTTCTGTATTGGTGATGGTGAAGAAATGATGGTGGAAGTTTGCGAAGTTTTGGAAAAAACAAAAGGACTTTCAAGAAAAGAACGCATTGAAGAACTCTGTAAAATCAAAGGTTGCGTTTCTTTATTTTCTCAATCAATAGGTGCGTTACAGAGTGAGGATAGTTTTTTGGTTGAAAAACGTTTATCCCCTCTAAACAACGAATATGCCTCAACCTCTTATCCAATCCCGTTTTCAAGCTCTGTTCATGATAGAGCAATTGTCGAAATTCGCCGTGGGTGCGGAAGAATGTGCCGTTTTTGTCAACCTGGGCATGTAACTTTGCCGATTAGAGAACGTGAAGCAGAAGATATTATTAATATTACAAAGGAACTTGTTGAAAACACAGGATATGATGAATATTCATTGCTTTCTTTGTCTTCAAATGATTATAAAAATATTAATGAAGTTATAAAAGAATTGTCTGTAGATTTTAATAAACGCAAGATTTCTGTATCTCTTCCAAGCCAAAGAATTGACGGATTTAATCTTGAACTTGCGAACTTGATGCATTCAGTTAGAAAATCAACAATGACTCTTGCACCGGAAGCCGGTAGCCAAAGACTCAGAAATGTTATTAAAAAGAATATTTCTGAAGAACAAATTATTAATGCAGCACTGACTTTGTACGAAAACGGTTGGGCAAAATTGAAATTCTATTTTATCTGCGGACTTCCAACCGAAACATTGGAAGACATGGATGAAATGGCAGAATTACTAAACAAGATTAAATATCGTGCAAAACTTTTAAAAAGAGAAAAAGGTTTGACTCACGGTTTTGAAATAACTTGTACGTTGTCAATCTTTGTTCCAAAACCGTTTACACCATTCCAATGGTGTCCTCAAATGGATTTGGATGAAGTTACGGCACATATTCATTATTTGAAAGAAAAAACTAAACACATAAAAGGTTTAAAAATTAATTATCACGAGAAATTTATTTCTCAAATTGAAGCTGTTCTTACTCGTGGTGACTCTAAGCTTTGCAAGTACATAGAAGCACTTTATAAAAAAGGTTGTTATCTTGATGCTTGGGGTGAATATTTTGATAAAAATGTTTGGAAAGAAACAGCAGAAGAATGCGGTTTTTCACTTGAAGAACTCGCTAAACGAGAATTCTCTTTAGACGAAACTCTACCTTGGGATTTTATTAACGTAGGGCTAAAAAAAGAGTGGTTACGGGGCGAATATAAAGAAGCTTTTGCACAAGGTTGCGAGTTTAATCTTCAACCGACTTGTGAACAACGTTGTGTAAATTGCGGAGTTTGCTCGACTCTTAAAACAAAAAAAGTTTTAGCAAAACCTTATACCGCTTCTGAAGAAGCTCAAAAAGTTTTGGATGTCGAACCGATTGACCCGACAAGAGTTCATCCGGATAAAGATATTCCGGTTTATAGATATAGATTAAAGATTACGAAAAAAGGACTTTTGCGTTATTTCTCACACTTGGATTGGCAAAACACTTTCCACAAAGTTTTGGCAAGAACAGGGTTAAAAATGGCATATACTCTTGGATTTAATCCTACAATGAAAGTTTCAATGGGGATTGCGTTACCTCTTTTTGCACAAAGCGAGGGTGAGTTGGTCGATATTGAAATTTTGGACCATTTAACAGAACAAAATGTTATGGATATAATTAATCCAAAACTACCTCAAGGAGCGGAAGTTATTGAGGTTAAAGAGGTTGAAAGATTTACTACGGCTGTTGATATTTGCGCACAATGGGCAGAATACAAAATTGAACCATATCTTAAATCTGATGAAAAATCGCAATATGATTTTGAGAAGTTTAAAGCTGATGTAGAGCGAGTTTTAACTTCTGATGAAATATTAATTACTAAGAAAAATAAAAAAGGTATCGAAAAAACTACTAATTTCAAAAAATCTATTGGTAGTTATAGATTTGATGAAAATAGTTTGTTTGTATACCTTAAAACAGGTCAAGGGTCAGAAATTCCGGCACTTAGAGCAGATAGTTTAATGGAACTTGTTGATAAAAATAGGATTTTCAATATCACAAGAATTAAGTTTTTAGATGAAAAACTAAATGAGATATAAAATTCGTTATTAATTGTTTGTATTAATCAAAAGTTATCCTACAATTGCTTTATAAATCATTTGCGAAGCTTTTACGATAAACTCTTTGCCTTGATAAGAGTTATGCGGACGCATTGCAAGGATTACAACTATATATTTTTTACCGTTTGGAGCATAGACGATGCCTGCATCCCCAAGCATTGTTCCAATATCTCCTGTCTTATGGATAAATAATGCGCCTTCACCTAATCCGGCTTGTATTAATCTATCATTTTTAACATGGCTCATGTAATCAATAATTGATTCTCGTGAATTAATATTCAAAAACCCGGGGTTATCTAAATTATACAAAATTTTTGCTATATCATATGCAGTTGTTTTATTTGTACCGCTCAAATCAGGAAGCCAAGTTCTTACATATGTTTTGGAGATACCCCAATCTCTTAATCCCATATTAACATCGTCCATACCGCCCATTTTAGCCATAATCATATTAGTAGATGTGTTATCAGAATCTTGAATCATTATTTTAGCCAAATAATCCATAGTGTAATCTCTATTGGCTTGTGAATATTGAAGATTTCCAGAGCCTGATGAACGATATTGTTCAATCATTTTCATTTCATCATTTAATTTAAATTGACCTGCTTCAATAGATTTAAACATCCTTACTAAAACAGGAAGTTTTATTATACTTGCTGCAGGATATATTTCATCTGATTTAATATCAATATACTGCCCTTGTTCATATTCCCAAACATAAATTGACGGTTTAATTGTAGGATATTGAGTCATTAAATTAGTCAATTGTTGTTTAAGAGGAGCAATTTCTGTTGTTTGATACATTGTTGTAACTTCGCTATGAGGTTTTTCAATAGTCGGAGTTAACAATAATTCATTATTAAACATATCGTTATGTAAATAGTTTGTAACAGGATTAGCAATTCTATACAAATCCACATCCGTTCTGTAAGCTGGATTTTGGGTTTTCATTGTATTTGTATAACCCGTAGATGTAGGAATATTATCAGGATAAAAAACCTGTTTTATTAAAGAATTATACACCGTAGGATGAACAAACATTGCAAATGCAGCAAAAAACAACGATAAAATTATAACTCTGAATAATACTACAATAGGGTTTTGTTTTTTGCGCTTTTTAGATTTATGCACAACTTTAGAAGACGCAACTTTTTTTTGCGGTACTGTGTGCAACGGTCTAACTTGGGTTTGCTCTCTGTAGGCGTACAAAACTACCTTCTCCCTTCAAATTTATACTAACATGTTAAGATATATTACAAATCGTTCGTTTAGTTGAGAAAGTTTATAAAATACTACTTTTTCACTAATCCGAAACATCAATGAAAACACCAATCAACCTATTAGAATAAAGATGAAAGGAGAAAAATTCATATGAAAAAGTTTTTGATACTCTCTTTTGTTTTAAGTTCTATTCCTGTTTTTGCGTCTTGCCCAATTGACGGAAGCGGAGAAGCTTGTGTTGCACAATTTACACGTGAACCAATGGAGCAAACATATTCACCAAAATCCGATATAAATGAGTTTTCTAATTCGCCGGAAGTAAGATTACAACCTGCCAATGTAAAAGCTCCTGAAAACGAACTAAGAACTTTTAGACAAGTACAGAATGACTATAGTTACAATTCCAGTTGTCAATTTGGGGTTTGTAATCAAACAGGCGCACCGCAATTATTTCAACAAAAACGAGATTAAAAAAGGCGGTTTCTAACCGCCTTTAATCTTATAACATATTTTTTCTAATTTTTTCTTTTGCTTTATCAATTTCTTTAATTCTTTTTTCAACAGCTTTTGTTTGTTTTTTTAGAGCATTTCTTTCAGCTTTAATAAGTTTGTATTGAGCATCAACATCAGCAAATTTAGTTTTGCAGTTTAACAAATCATTTCTGATATCAACTTGAGCATTTTCCAATTGAGAAATTGCATTTTGAATATTACCATTGCCAACTGCTTCTGTATCAGATGCTACAGTTGCTGATTGAGTAGAGTAAGAAGTGTTTGTTTTATATGCTGTATCATTAAAATTCAACGGTGTGAAAGCATTTCCGTCAGCATAAGCTGCCGTATTTATTGCTAAAGCCAATCCAAGAACAGTTAATACCTTTTTCATTTTATTTCTCCTTGTCTTACAATTTGTCAATATTATGTTATCTTGTTTTTTTGTTTTTGTAATCCTATAAATTAAGGAGATTAAATTAAAAACAATTCCCTCAAATCTCATCTATATAGAGGTTATTTTGCATGCCGGATTTTACTAGAATAAAATCGGGAGAGGAATATGCAAATTAACTCAAATATTGAGAAAAATTTGGCTAAAGCCATTAATAAAGTTACGTTGCCGAAAAAATCACGCTCTTACGAACTTTGTGTAAAAGCTGATGCATTAAGGTTTGCAAAATCATATCGTGAATCAGTAAAATATTATCTTGATTCAATAATGATTGATAGAGAGCATCAAGAAGCTTATTGGGGTTTGGCAATTTCTTATAAATATTTGACCGAGTATTCTAAAGCTATCAAAACTTTAACAAAGCTTACGCAAATGGATGAAAACAATGACTCATATTTCTTTGAGCTTGGAGTTTGTCATCTTTCAAACGGACATCCAGAAGAAGCAATTCCAAATTTAATAAAAGCCATTGTTATTAATAAAGAAAATCTTGAAGCACAAATTCAACTTGCAATTGCACACGAACTTGTTGATGAAACCGATTTGTCATTAATGATTTATAACAAATTAATTGAAACAAATCCTGAATTTTTGAAAGCATATTATAATAAAGCTGCAATGCTCATGGGAATGGGTGATTTTGTAGAAGCTTCAAAAACATTTTTCCAATTAATCAAAAGAAACCCTGATTACTACAAAGCATACTTAGGTATTGCAATGAGTTTTGACAAACTTTCTCGTTTTGGAGATGCCATTCGTTATTACAAAAAGTTCTTAAATCTTAAAAAGTTTTCAGAAGATGCAGTTTTTGCACGTCAAAGAATTGCTGAATTAAGAGAAATGACTTCGGACAAGGAAAATCATTTAACCTTGATTTAATTTATTATAATTATCCAAATAAGTTTGTGCCAATTTTGGCTTATTCAAGATTTTGTATGTCAAAGCTAAATTGTAATGAAATTCTGCAACATCATTTTTCAAATTAACAGCTTGTTGAAAAACTGAACGAGCTTTCTTTGTTTCTCCAAATTTTAAGTACGCACAACCTAAATTATAGTACACATAAGGGTTTGTTTTATTTAAAGAAACTGCTTTTTTATAATTATCAATAGCCATATTATATTTACCGTCAGCAAGATAAATATTTGCAAGATTATAATATGCCTTGTAATATTTTGAATCTGTATTGATTGCTTTTTGGTACATAAAAATTGAGTTATTCTTTTCTCCCTTTTCATCAAGGAGATTTCCCAATAAAAGCCAATCTTGAGCAGTTCTTTCTTTTTCATCTATTTGAAGAAGCAAATCCATTGTTTTATGAAAATTGTTATCGCTATAAAACGCAGTTGCTTGTTTTGACAGCTCTTCGTTTGCAAAACAAATATTTACTCCTAACAATAAAACTAATAATAAAGCTAATCTTTTCATAATTAGATTTTAGAAGAAAAGTCTTTTTTTTTCAAATTATCACTTCACAAATCTAATCAAATTTGTTACGATTATCACAAAAGGAGAACCGAAAATGCTTCAAAAAACAATTACTGCAATGGAGTGCTCAAGAATTTTTGCTCTGCCAACATCGATTATGTCGTGGCTAACAATTTTTGTTTACGCACTTATTGAATCAGGAAATATTTATTACGGAATTTTGGCATTTATTGGTATATGTTTGACTCATTTGGGTACAAATCTTCTTGATGATTATTTTGACTACAAATCCTTGATAAAACAGGTAAATTTTGACAAAAACGAATATTTAAAAAATTCACAAAAAACTAAATGCAGATACCTTATTAGCGGTGTTATGAAAGAAAAAGATATTCTTTTACTTACGGGTGGATATTTTTTTGTTGCACTATTAATTGGAGCATTTTTATTCCTAAAATGCGGAATGGGTGTTGCATACTTTGTTTTAGCCGGTGCTATAATTGCTCTTATTTACCCATTCATTTCAAGAATATGTTTAGCAGAATTAGCTGTTGCAGTAGCTTATGGACCAGTGCTTTTTGGTGGGGTTTATTATGTAATGACAGGAACATATTCAAACACAGTCTTTTTGCTTTCTATCCCGACAATGATAATGATGGTTATTCTTTTATATGTTCATACGGTTATGGATTTTGAATATGATAGAAATGAGGGTAAAAGCACTATTGCAAACCGTTTTGACTCATCGTTAGATTCTTTAATTATACTGAAAGTTTTACTAATTTTAGCTTATGCAACCCCTATTGTTCTTTGTATTCTTGATATTTTGGATTGGCAAGTTTTTCTTGTGTATCTAACATTACCGTTAGTTATAGATTTGTACAATTCAATTCGTGATTTTACAACAAATCCTGAGTCAATCCCGCAAAAAAAATGGTACCATTTCCCTATGGAAAACTACAATAAACTTTTAGAAAACGGTGACATAACTTTTATGAGCAGAATTTATCAAACAAGAAATTTGATGATTTATTTCTGTTTATTTTTTATTGTTGGAATAATTTTATCACTTGCATTATAATCAAATTATGGCAGACAAAATTACAATTAAGGGAGCGAGGGAGCATAACCTCAAAAATGTATCTCTGGAAATTCCTAAAAATCAGTTAGTTGTGTTTACGGGAGTTTCAGGTTCGGGAAAAAGTTCTCTTGCGTTTGATACAATTTTTGCAGAAGGGCAACGACGTTATATTGAAAGCCTTTCGACTTATGCACGTCAGTTTTTGGGTCAAATGGATAAACCTGATGTAGATTATATTGACGGACTTACACCGGCAATTTCTATTGACCAAAAATCTACAAGCAACAACCCACGTTCTACAGTTGGAACAGTTACGGAAATCTATGATTATCTAAGACTTTTATACGCAAGAATTGGAACACCTTACTGCCCAAAATGCGGAAACCCGATTAAACCTCAAACAATTGATGAAATTGTTGACAGCATTTTAAAACTTCCACTTGGTTCAAAAATCCAAATTCTCGCTCCTTTAGTCAGAGGTAAAAAAGGCGAGTATCAGTCACTTTTTGAAGAACTCAAACAAGAAGGTTTTGTCCGTGTAAAAGTTGACGGAGAAATTTATAATCTTGATGAGGACGAAATAAAATTAGCCAAAACAAAAACTCATACAATTTCAGTGGTAGTTGACAGAGTTGTCGTAAAACCGGAAGCAAAATCAAGAATAGCTGATAGTGTTCAAATTGCTTTACAAAAAGCTGACGGAGTTACTTTGATTGACGTTGTAGGGTCAAAATCAGATGATATAAGTGCGACTAACAATTCACAACTCACGTCTAACGAATTGATTTACAGCGAAAAACTTGCTTGTCCTGATTGTAATCTGAGTTTTGAAGAACTATCTCCACGCATATTTTCTTTCAACGCACCTTATGGAGCTTGCGACAAATGCGGAGGAATTGGGGTTGATTTCAAGATTGATCCGGATTTAGTAATTCCTGACAAAACAAAATCCATAAAAGACGGAGCAATTTATCCTTGGAGCAAGTCTTCAACATCATATTATGACGATGTAATCAAAGCTGTAAGCGATGCGTACAATATTGATAATGAAATTCCGTTCCAAGATTTACCACAAGAGCATCAAGATATAATTCTTTATGGCTCTCCTGAACGCATTCCGATGAGAATTCGTGAATTTGGAAGTCATCGATACAGAAACACTTTACAAAAATTTATCGGTGTAGTTCCATTTTTGATGAAACACTATAATGTTGATAGCGAATACTGGAAAGCCGAAATCGAAAAATATATGGTTACAACTCCTTGTGAGCAATGTGGCGGAGCAAGGCTTAAACCATTTCCACTTGCCGTAAGAATAAACGGAAAAAATATTTTTGAATTTTGTCAAATGTCAATTGATAAAGAATATGAATTTATTACTGATTTATATCTTACATTGACTGATTTTCAGATGAAAATTGGGAAACAAATTCTTGACGAAATTAGAGCAAGATTAAAATTTCTCCTTGATGTAGGTTTGTCATATCTTAATTTAGCTAGAACCGCAGGAACTCTTTCGGGTGGCGAATCTCAACGAATCAGACTTGCAACTCAAATCGGAAGTGGACTTTCAGGTGTTTTATACGTTCTTGATGAGCCGTCAATCGGTTTACATCAACGTGACAACGATAGATTAATCAAAACCCTTTTCAAGCTTCGCAATATGGGAAATTCATTAATCGTTGTTGAACACGATGAAGACACAATAAGAAACGCTGATTACATCGTTGATATTGGACCAAAAGCCGGAGTTTTCGGGGGAGAAATTATTGCTCAAGGTTCGGTAAATGATATTACTAATGCCGAAAACTCTATAACAGGCAAATATTTGAGCGGAGAATACAAAATTCCGGTGCCAACAACGATTAGAGAAGGAAACGGGAATTTCTTACAAATAAGAAATGCTCACTTAAATAATTTAAAAAACATAGATTTAGATATTCCATTAGGAAAAATCGTTGTTCTAACAGGTGTTTCAGGTTCAGGTAAATCAACGCTTATGCAAGATTTGATTTATGAATATGCAATTCACAAGCTTAGAAAAAACAAGCCAAAACCTCAAGGTGTGGATGAGATTTTAGGGTTTGAAAACTTGGATAAAATAATCGATATTGATCAATCTCCAATCGGCAGAACTCCTCGTTCAAATCCTGCAACATATACTGATGTGTTTACACCAATAAGAGAGCTTTATGCAAAAACAAACGAAGCCAAAATGCGTGGTTATAAACCTGGTCGATTTAGTTTTAACGTAAAAGGCGGTCGTTGTGAAGCCTGTGCAGGTGACGGGGTTCTAAAAATAGAAATGAATTTCTTATCCGATGTCTATGTGAAATGTGATGTTTGCAAAGGGCAAAGATACAACAACGAAACACTGGAAGTAAAATACAAAGGAAAATCAATCGCAGATGTTTTGGAAATGAGTGTAAAAGAAGCTTATGAATTCTTTGAAAATATTCCTCAGATTTCAAACAAGCTAAAAACTCTCGTAGATGTTGGTTTAGATTACATAAAACTTGGACAAAGTGCTACAACTCTTTCTGGTGGAGAAGCTCAAAGAATTAAGCTTGCTGCTGAACTAAACAAACGAGCAACAGGAAAAACTCTCTACTTATTAGATGAGCCGTCAGTTGGACTTCACTGGCATGATTTAGATAAATTGATTAAAATTATTCAACAGCTTGCAGACAACGGAAATACAATTTTAATCATTGAGCACAATCTTGATTTAATAAAAATTGCAGACTATATAATCGACCTCGGACCTGAAGGCGGAGATTTTGGAGGAGAAGTTGTTGTTTGCGGAACTCCAAAAGAAGTAGCCCAAAATCCAAATTCTTACACAGGAAAGTATTTAAAACAATACATATAAAAAGAGGTGTTTTATCAAAAACACCTCTTTTAAAGTTTGTTAAAAGATACCATTAAGCCTCTTGTTCGTCTTTTTTAGCTAACATGTCTTGAAGTTTTGACATTATTTCTTCACTTTTTTCTTGAACGTCTGAAACAATATCATCTGCTTTCTTCTGAATATCTTTTACTCTTTCATCAGTTTTCTTTGCTATATCTGATGCCATATCACCAAGAATTTCTCTTGTTTCTTCTCCTGATTTTGGAGCCAAAAGAATTCCGGCTACAGCACCGATAGCTGCACCGATTGCAAAACCTGCTAAAAATCTTGTTACTGACATAATATTTTCTCCTTCTATATTAGTTTAACTTTTGTCTTAAAAAATTTTATTACCAATTCGGGTATAAAAATTGTCTATCTTTTTGAAAAAAGTTTGAATGCGCTACAAAGTCCTTTGAAAAATCCACCGGTAGCCTTACCTGCTAAAGATGATACTTGTCCAAAGAGCTTTAACGGAGTTTTTGCAATAAAGCTACGCACTTTTTGCACTCCCTCGTCCGCCTTGATAATAATTCCGCTTACAATCTCTACTGATTTATTAATATTTTTCAATGTAGGTTCAAGTTCTGCTCTCACTATATTAGTTGTTTCATTCAAATTATTTGTTAGTTTTGAAAGGTCAAATAAAACTTTTACCAACATTATCCCTACAAGAATTACTATAACCCCTGTTGAATATGATAAAAAAGTTAAACCTTGATATAATTGTGTCATTTCCATATTTTATAACCTTATAGCGGAGCACATTCCTTATTACTACTAACTTATATTACCACTCCAAGCGCTCCTTTGGAACGGATTTTTATAACCTTATATCGGCACACATTTCGTATTACTACCCTCTTTATTGTTCGCCTTCTCCGTGTGCCTTTGGATTAGACTACTTATAACCTTTTGGCGGAGCACATTCCTTACTACTACTACTAACATATATTACCACTCCAAGTGCTCCTTTGGAGCAGACTACTTATAACCTATTATCGGCACACATTTTCACTACCAATGGTTATTGCTCCCTGTGCCTTTGGAGATTATACTACCAGTCGTAATTTGTTTCGCTTTCTAATTCTTTAGCTCGTCTTAGCTTTTTTGATTTAAGCATATTACCGAATTTTTTGTATTGACGTTCAAGTTTGTATCTCAACAAATCAACTGATTCTAATGCTTGTTTTTTAGCATCATTAATTGCAGGTGAATGTTTTTCTGCCAAATCACATACTGTATCTTTTACTTTTTCTCTCATCTCTGAGCCTGGACATGGAGCGTACAAAATACCTGCAACCAATCCACCAACAACACCGGCAAGAAGTCCTAATCCAAATCCTATTGAAGTTTTTTCTTTACTCATAATTAACCTCGTTCACTTTATGTATATTTATTATACCACGATTTCAAGCAAGGATAAACCCTTACCAATAAATTTTAAAGCCTTAGATTTCTTAAATTTTCTAAAAAGAACCGTTCCTAAAAAGATTTTTGCAATCTGATTAATCCAAAATTTCTCTTGATTTTGCTTGAACCTTGCAACAAAATCTTCTGAAAACTCAACAACTTGTTCTGAAATTTTTCTTATCAACACACAAATCTCACCAATTGAAGATTTTAGGCTTGTAACTGTATTATCTAATTCTTTGACCTTTTTACTCCAGTGTTTTAAAGTCAAAAGAATTGCTATTGCAATAATTAATTCTGCTAAAAAAACAATTGATATTAAAAATGTAAAAATCATAGTATTTCCGTTCTTTTTTGTATTATTATAAGATTATATTTTATTATTAACAAAAATAAAATACGCTTGGAGGATTATTTCTTGGGTAAATTCAGATTTTATTTATCTCTTGCAGTTGCAAAAACAGTCTATGCCGGCATGAGAATTACAAAAATTTCGTCAGGAACTTCTATAATCGGATTATTAACCTTAAAACTTTGTCCTGATTTTTTATGTTATGCAAACAAATACATCACAAAATCAAAACTTAATATAACAGGTACAAACGGAAAAACAACTACTTCAGGTTTAATTACCCATTTAATCCACAACTCAGTCATTAACAATTCAATGGGCGCAAACATGCTTACAGGAGTTGTAAATGCATTGGCACTTGGTATAAATCCGTTTAAACCGGCGAAATATTCTGTTTTAGAAACCGATGAAGCCTATGTTGAAAAAGTTTATGAGAAATTTGACGCAGACTATCTTTTAGTCACAAATCTTTTTAGAGATCAACTTGATAGATACGGAGAACTTGCTACAACAAAAAAACTTATCCAAAACGGTATCAACAAAAAACCTGATATACAATTAGTTTTAAATGCTGATGATCCGCTCGTAGCAACTTTAGTGTCACAAAATAAAAAACCTATTTTCTACGGTGTTGAAAATATTTATGGACACGAAAACAGGACTTCCGGAGTAGAAGAAGCTTTCAATTGCCCAAATTGCGGAAAGGCTTTAAAATACAGCAAAAAATTCTTCGCACAACAAGGACACTATTACTGTGATTGCGGCTATAAAAGGGTTGAACCTAAATACAAGGCAGATATTACTCTCTGCAAAGAACATTCAATTTTGAACATTAACGGCACAGAATACAGAGTTCCCCTAGTTGGTTTATTTAATGCATACAACGCACTTGGTGCAGTAGCTTTGGCTTTAGAACTCGGATTAACTGATATTCAAAAGAATTTAGATACATTCAAAGTCGCATTTGGGCGAAGTGAAGTTAAACATATTTATGGAAAACAAACTCTTATTCAACTTATTAAAAATCCAACAGGCGCAAGCGAGGTTCTAAAAACAGTTGATTTAAATTCTAATATATTAATTATTATCAATGACAATTACGCTGATGGACGAGATATGTCTTGGCTTTGGGATGCTGAATTTGAATTAATAAAAGATGCAAAAAAAGAAATTGTTGTTTCAGGCAGTCGTGCCAATGACATTGCATTAAGACTTAAATATGCGGAATGCAAGAATGTAAAAATCATTCCTGACATAAAAACTGCTGTTGAATACGTTGGTAAAAATGCAGATGAAAGTATTACTATTTTACCAACATATACAGCCCTATTGAAGATTAACAAATTTAATGGCATAATTAAACCATGAACTTATTTAAAAAATTAGTAATGTTTTTTTTAACATTACAAGAGAGAAGGCTAACAAAAAATCTTAATAAAACACTTGCTGTAAAAAACTCATCAAAAAGAAAAAGTTTTTATACCAACGGTTGTTTTATGAGTTTTGACTCAATTGCAGAGAGTGAAAAAACAAAAATGGAAGAAGAATTGGCTCTAATTTTAAAGAGTTCAAACTATAATCCGCTAGAAGTTTTAGAATATATAAAAAAACACGATACAGAAGTTTTTTATATTGATAATGCAAAATCTCTAAATTCAATCGGAGAAAACGAAGGTTTTATTTATCCGCAAAAAGGAGCAAAAGCGCTTTACCTTTCTCTGCTTACAAAAAGAGAGTTCAAACTTAAAACTAATGAGATGTTTATTCTCTCAAATGGAGAAATTAATAAATATTATTTCATTTATCATTTCTACAATTGGTATGCGTTTAAACACAATATCAATGGCTTAGACAATTCTTCACAAGAGCTTCTAAAAAAATTTTTGTTCTCTTCTACAGAAGAAGATTTTTCTAAACTCCAACTAGAAGATATTTATAAACTTAAAGATGCAATAAAACAAGATAAATCAGCTATAGAATTCGTATTTAAGCTTTGTCAGCAATACGAAACTTCTAAAAAAGCATTGGAAAAACTAAAAGACAGCGGTGCTAATCTTTAGAGATATTCATCTATCCAAGCTGATATAACTTTTGACAATTCAGGGTCATTTTTAAGCAGCAACATGCCGGAAGTTCTAGCCGGTGAAATATATCCGGAAAAGTTTTTTTGTGCAAACTTTTTCAAATAAGCTTCTGCTTCTTGTGCTTCATTCTCGCCCGTACCTGTTATTGAAAGAAAATCAACATTATCTAAATGAGCAATTGATACCGGAATATACAAATCTTTTGTTTCTACTACCGGAGAAATCATTACAATAGCTTTTGGTTTATTAGCTAATTTATCCGCAACCAAAACTCCTGTGCTTGCTCCAATGTTTGCTCCGACAATTGTATAATTATTAAAGAATTCTTTTTTTACATTTTCTTCTTTTACTTTATCTATAACTGTTTTCACATCATCAGGATATTTTGCATACGCAGAATTCTTCATATCTTTCCATGATGCTTTTGTAAGTTTAGCATTGTAAATACTTCCGCCATGACCTCTTAAATCAACAGCCAAAACTGCAAAACCTCGATTTAACAAATCTTGTTCTAAATTTCCCCACCACTGAGAATTATATCCTAATGAATGCAAAAGGATTACAGTCGAATACTCTTTTTTTGCTTTTACTTTCGGATAAGAAAGCGTAGCTTTTATATTAAACCCGTCTTCAGCAGAAGCTTTCACCTCTTTTTGAACAACATTTGTTGCCGCAAAAACAGAGGTGTTTATTAAAACCAAAAATAATGCTAAAATACTTAAAACAAATCTTTTCATATATAAGATTATAACACATTTTGTATTTTGTTACAAATCTTTACAGAAAAGGCAATTATTTGCTCTATATATACTTTATATATATAACAACCTATTAAGGAGAGAGTATGTCACTGGTAATAGATGCAAACATGAAACTATTCGCAGAAAGGATGCATATATCATCCTCTCGAATGATACGTGATTATGGTCTATCAACCATTGACGAAATTATTGAAGCTGAAGCTGAACGTGGAAATACTCATGCAGTAAAACATGCACGTGAATACTATCACTCACCTGAAAAATTAATAAAACTGTTTGAACTAACAGATGTTGAGAATAAGTTTGTTCTTTTGCACAAAATGGATGATAATACAAGACTAAAAGTTCTCCCAATGTTACAACAAGATGATTTGAGAATGGGATTATACTTCTTCACACAAGAAAAACTTCTTGCAATGCTTATGGATGTTGACATTGAAGAATTGGTAAATGTTGTAAAAGAAGCATTTCCTCTGGAAGAAATTATTATGATGTTTACAGAAGAAGATTTAGCGAACTTTTTCATGAATGAAGAACTTGAAAAATATGATGTTGTTGAGCAATTAAAATCAATGCCTCCTGATGCAATGCAAAAATTTATTGAAAATATTACAGGCATGCCGGCTGAAAAAACAAATGGTCAAGAGCTTATACAAAGTATTGCGCAGTTGCCTGATGATAAGTTCCGTAAATTTATGGCATCAATTGATCCTGATACTCAAAGACAAGTCACATTCCAACTCACAAAAACAAATCCGGATTATTTAACTTTGTTTGAAAACGGAACTTATTGCAATATGCTTAACACAATGATGAAACCTGATATGATTAAGCCAATGATTATGCTTAACCATGATTCTCTTGTTGAAATGATATCCGAATTACCTGCTGACTTGATGTCAATAGTAGCTTCACAAATTGACACAAGAGATTTTGCAAAATTCTTACAGAAAGGTCACATGGATTTAATTGAAGAAGCTTGGATGATTTAATTAAATATCAAACGGGTCAGGTTCTTTATAGTAATTCTTTTTAGCTTTTTTCATTTTACTATTGCGCTTCTTAACATCTTCTGATACGTTTTTGTAAGCATTATCCAGAGATACTTTTATGAGCGGTTTATTTGTTGTTCTGTCATTAACAACCAACCAATATGAATGTTTTACATTATGAACAGAAAACGAAATTTTTCCTGCTCGTCTGTCACCAGGTTTAAATTGGGAGAATAAAAGTTTTGTATCACCAAATATTGATGGGTTAAAAACTGCATTATAATCATTTACTAATGCTAAATCCATGCCGGAAAAACTTTTATCAGACATATTTGAAATAGTAAGAGATAAAGTTAAGGTATTAACTTCTCCAAACGGATCTTTGTCATAAATAATATTAGCAATCCTTATATCTAACCCCGGATAAGTTTCTTCGGTTTGTTTTAAAGCATCTTCTCTGTACACAGGAAGGTCAACACTTGATAAAATTTTAACTTTGATTTCATCCCCCGGTGCAATTAATACATCTTTCCCTTTTCGATATAGAGCCATACCTAAACCAACTGCACCACCTACAGCAGCTCCACCAGCCAATGTATAGCCTTGTGAAGCGATTGCAGCTTCAATACCCAATGCTTGTGCAGCAAAAACACCGCCTAACACACCACCTGCAGCCGTATAACCTATATCAGTTGCTACTATTTTCGTTGCAGCTTTCAAAGGGTGTAATTTTGTTGACATTTTACCCTCAATAGGAATTTCTCTACCGTCAGGAGTAACCAAATAATCAAAACTTAAATCTATATAACCGTCACGTCCCAAGCGCTTAGCTTCCGCAGTTTGTCTTATTATACCGTGAGCAACAGTGCCTTTTGGAATAATAATCCCTTTATCACCAAGCACATCACCTGTAACTTCTGCAAAGAACTCATCACCCTCAAAAGAAAAACTGCCGTCAATAACTTGTGAAACGGTCATCTCAATTGTATCTTTCTTCTCAAGGGTTTCGGTTTTGCCTGTATAAAGTTTTTTGTCTAACTCCGAGTAATTATCATCAAATTCTGCATGACCTTGAAAAGTATCCGCTGCAAACACAATCGGATTTAACATAAATATTGAAAGTATTAAAAAAGCCAATCCCCGTTTCATAATCTGATTATACTATTTTCCTCTTTTCAAGTCCAATTTTTTAAGCAATTCGTTGTAAATATCTATTGTTATTTTGCAAATCTTTAAATTTCTGTCAACCAAACTCTTTATTGTATTTCCATAACAAATCAATAGTGCTTTATCTAAACCGTTTTCTTCATTTAAGACAGCTCTTATTGGCAATATTAATTCAGCCGGTCTTGTTTTTGTTTCAATTTTATCTGCCAAGAAAATTATTTTTTCAAAATCTGTCATTTCTACTTTGCCTAAAGTATGCCACCTAATCGCTGAGAGGATTTCGTCATCACAAATATCAAACTCTTCTTTTGCCAAAATTGCACCAGCAGGAGCATGATAAGTTTTTGGATTTTCTATTTCTCCCTCACATAAAAAACCACAATCACAAATTTTTGATTTTAAATCATCATTTGGAAAACATTTTGCACAATCATGTAATAAACCGCAAAGATATGCTTTTTCTGCATCTAATCCAAAGCGTTCAGCAAGTTCTTCCGCACATTCGGCAGTTCCAAGTGTGTGTTCAAAACGTTCTTGTGATAAATTTTCTTTTAGCCAATCAATAATTTTTGTATAATCCATTAGTACTGATATATTCCTCTACTTTTTTATTAATCTCTTTTTTTTCTGAATTTCGGATTTCTGTTGATGAAATATCTTCATAATCCATAGAAGTTATTTCAAAATCCCAACCATCATTTTTAAATTTTTGGTAAATTTCTTCACTTCCGTCCCCTCGTCGAGGGAATATAATAAAATGCACCAACTGTTTTAATTCTTCTGCTTTATACCAAGTATTTAGTTTTACAAAAGAATCTGTTCCCATTATAAAGTTTAAACGATTTTTTAGCGAATATTGTTCAATAATTTTTTCTACTGTAATCAATGAATAAGAGGGAACTTCCCTTTTGTATTCAATATCAGAAACTTCAAAACAAGGATTGTAAGAAGTTGCTAACTTAACCATTTCCAATCGGTGTTGAGCTAAATTCCCGTCAACCTGTTTATGCGGTGGAAGATATGCAGGAATAAAAATTATTTTTTCAAATTTAAAATTTTTCAAGGCAAATTCAGCCATTTTAATATGACCGTCGTGTATCGGATTAAATGTTCCAGGAAAAATACAAATTGCCATAAAAACCTCTTCCTAGTGGTATTTTATAATAAACGAAAAAACATTACTAGAATTAAGATTAAAAAATTGTTTATGACTCTTTTAATAATTCTAAAACTTCATCAAACACACTTGACCAATCTCCTGCTTGTTTTTGACGGATTAGTTTTACGCTGTCATACCAATCGCATTTGGATAAATCATCATGCCATCTCCAATTAACTTCGTAAGGAAGAAGTATTATACAAGGTTTACCCATTGCACCGGCAAGATGTGCTAAAGAAGTATCATTACAAATAACTAAATCAAGGTTTTGAATTGCAGCAGCAGTTTGACCAAAATCTATCAACTCTGAACCAATATCTGTAATATCATATTTATCTGTAAGTTTTTTAAGTTCTTCTGAGCCTTCAAAAGTTTGGAAAGAATAAAATTTTGTTTCTTTAACTTTTAATAGTGGTGAAAATGCTTCTGTCGGAATAACTCTATCAGTATCGTAGTAAGTGTTTCCTTGCCATTTTATCCCTATTTTTAATTTGTCATTATTAAAATATTTTTCTTTGTATTCTTCCACAAGCTTTTCATTTGCGTGCAAATATCCCTCAGAAGCTTCAAAAATTTCATCATCTTTTAAACCCAATAGATAAGGCAAACTCAAAAGCGGAGTATGCACATCAAATTTCAAATCACATTCAGGAATAAAACCTTCTATTATTTCATCAATTCCAAGTCCGTTTTCTGCCAAGAGTGGAATAAGTGGTTTTTGAGGATAAAATATTATTTTTTTACATTTTTTCTTTAATAAAGGTAAATAGCGAGAAAACATTATGACATCGCCATATCCTGCTTCATAATAAACAAAAATTGTTTTATCTTTAATATTTTCACCATGCCAAAGTTTTTCACGTGCAGCAAGGTTTGGATAACTTTTGTTTTGAAGCGCAATTGCTGTTTCTCTACAAAGTCTTGTTTCAAAATATTTCAAACCTTTGTTATAGTCTTTTACTCTCATTAGTGCAAGAGATAAAAAGTATTCTGTATCTTCATCATTTGGTTTAAGTTTTTTACAAATTTTTAACGCTGAAACTGCGTTCTTACATTGACCTTCTACGCTATAAACGTGCGCTAAATTAAACCATGCTTGATAAGAAGTAGGATTAATTTTTAACGCTCTATCATAAAATTCAATTGATTTTAAATTCTTTTTTAAATTTTTGAATGCTAAAGCTAAATTAAACAGTAACGAAAAGTTTTTTGAATAATCTTTAACAACAAATTTTTCACAATCAGCAATTTCTTGATATTTTTCTGCTCGAATGTATGCTTGAAATAATGTTTCGTAAAAATATTCACAAGGTTTTATTGAAATTGCTTTTTCTATCCAATCAATTGCTGCTTCAATCTCACCTTGTTGTAATTTTAGAACACCCATAAGATTGCAAACTTCTGCATTTTCGCAATCCAATTTTAATGCTTCAGAATAAGCATTTTCGGCATCATCAAGATGTCCGTCCTGATGATTTTTAAATCCAATATTTATAAATTCATTTATTGTAGGCATACTAGAATGGTATCTGAAAAATTCTCTTTGTTCATCCTTTATTTTATGGAAATTTATAAAGTCTAATTTATCCACTTAAAGCTTGTAACATAATCTTCGCCGTTAATATTTCCTTTGATTTCAGCAATAAATTTTCTGTATGCTTTACTTGAAAGTTCTATGCCCGGTATTCTGTTTATTTTTTCTATTACAGAACTGTCTTTTGACAAATCAATCCCTGGAATTACGTTAAACAGAGTATTTATAGACATATTCCCGATTGGCCCGAAGAATGTTGAAATTTTTCTGGAAAGTAATCCTAATACTTCCATTTCTGCAATTGATGTAGCAAAATTATATTTTCCGCTTATAAACAAACTCAAATCCTTACCTTTAGTAGTAATTTCAATATTTCTTGCAATGCCGTCCTTTATTCTTATTGAACCGTAAATATCTTCAAATTCACCGGTTTTTAGAGGTGTAATTAAATCGATTACGCTGTTTATAGAAATCCCTGTAATTCCGCCTTTAACTAAATTTCCGGCTTTCAAAAGGTATTCCAAAGAACCTAGTTTTGGCATTCTACCGTCATTAACATTAAATATCGTGCTTCCATTAAGGGTTTGCATACAATGTTCAAAAGTGCTTCCGTTACAAGAAAGATTGATTGTACCTGTTAAATCTCCGTAAATCTGATTATTCAAATCAAATAATGCCCAAGAAATATCATTTGCATTAATTTTATCAGCAATAAGATTTACGGATGTATCAAATGTTTTTGAATTGTATTTGTAGTTGCCGCTAAGTTGTCCTTGTGCAATATTAAACGACATATCACTTATATTAAAAATACCGTTTTCATTAAGGCTTGTCATTGCTTCAAAATTTGTTGCATTAATATTTCTTAGTTGAAGATTATCCGCTTTAACTTTCATATTATTAAAAACAATAGAATTAAAATCGAAGTTTTCAAAGCTTTCAAAAGAAGCAGAGTCATCAACTTGAGCAATTTTCAACTTGTTAACAACAGAGTTTAAATCCATATCTTTTGTATAGAATACCGCTTTTTCAATCTTATATGGTTTTGTTAGTTTGTTTTTCAAAACTCCGTCAAACAATATATCATTTCCCATAATTTCACCCTTAGAAGTGAATTCTACGGTTTTGTCTTTAAATACAAAAGCAATGTTTTTCATCGTTGTATCCAAAAATGGAATATTGGTTTCAAAGATATGGAAACTTCCGATTACGTGCGGATTTGAGATTTTTCCGTTAATTTTTAAATCAGAAGTAAACTGACCTTGTTTAATATTAGGTTTTCTAAAAATAATATTGAAAATTCGAGCATCGGTAGGAGTATTTGTTTTAATCTTTAAATCATTGAATTCTAAATCATCTTTTAAAATTTTCACTCCGCCTTTAGCTTTCAGCATGTTCAAACGTGTTTGTTTACCATTCAAAGATTCAATCAATTTGTCATATGAAAACTCTTTTATTTGAAAATTATTTTTGCCTAAAACCTGTGATTCCATATAAACAGCAATTGCATTTTCAATATCACCGACAGTTGCACCAAAATGATATATACTGGAATCTTTCATTAAATCAAAATTTGTTTTTAGGTTAAAGTCATTCAAAACACCTTTCAATTGAGCTTTGTAAACAATATCACCTTTTATTTTTATCGGATAAATTTGATTTTTATTTATGTATTTGTCAATAAAATCTTGATGAGGTTTTGAATTAATATAAATATTAAAATACTGTTTGCCAAAAATATCTTTGATTTCTCCGTCTGCCAAAATCGGCATTTTATCAGCAAGCAAATTGATTTTGTTTAGTTTAAGAGTATTGTTTCTGATAGAAAGCGTTCCGTTTATTATATGAACAGGGAGTTCCATTGGCAAATAAATAAACGAAATTCCGCCAAGGTCTGTGTACATATTAATTCTATTGTTGAAAAATTTGCAGTTTAAATCAATAGCACCCTTATTAAACTCAAAATCTTTTGTATAGTTTTTTATATTTTGAGGAAGAATATCGCTAATCAAAATATCGTTCAACAACATTAAATCAGGAGTTTTTAATCGAATATTTCCATTTACATCAAAATTCTTAGAGAAAGCATTATCTATTCTCAAATCTGACTCAAAAATATTTTTCTTTTCGCTAATATATCCT
Source organism: uncultured Vampirovibrio sp. (assembly GCA_964584885.1). Classification (GTDB taxonomy): domain Bacteria; phylum Cyanobacteriota; class Vampirovibrionia; order Gastranaerophilales; family Gastranaerophilaceae; genus CAG-196. The sequence continues at coordinate 41,672 of CAZPBG010000004.1, read as the reverse complement.
TTTAAGTTTTTGATTTGAACCCTATTATTAGCAATAATAATTTCACCCGAATTAAATTTAAAAATACTTTTTGGATTTGAGTCAAGGATTTTTACGTTCATATTGAGTTTGTTATACTCAATATTTTTTATGTCACCTTTGTATTTTGTAAACACTGAAACAAAAGGTAAATACTGCATTTCTCTTGTAAATTTATCTTTTATAAGTCCATTAGGGTTTAATTTTGGAATATCTAAAACTAAATCTCCAATATTATTTTTAACTTTCGCATTAATTTTTAACGGCGCATTGTTAATTGCTGCCGTAATCATTGCTTCAGCGTTAGTTCCATCCAAGGTTATTTCACCATTAGTTTTATCTATAACAATATTTTTGAACAAAATGTTGTTATTATTAATTCTAATTTTCCCTTTTGCAAAAGTATTTTCATTGAATTTTAAATCTTCAATAACTTTAACTGAACCATAGATTTTCAAATCTAAATCAGTTAATCCTGATATTTTATCAATTTCAGGTAACATTTTTTGAATATCAGGAATCATAGTTGATGTTTGAACCGCTTTGTACAAAGCTTCCGTTGGTTGAGATTTTGAGTTTACATTAAAATCAAATTTGCCATACAAATTACAGTTACCGTTTACTCTAAAATTTTTATTGTTAACAAAACCTTTTTTTGTCAAAAAAGTTGCATCCTGATCATTGAATGTCAAAATTGCATCAGCATTTTTTAGGACTAAATCCGGAATTTCATTAAAACTTACTGTTGCATTGTTTGCATTCAATACACCCCAAACATGCGGAATTTTACGATTGCCTTTAACAACAATATCAATATTGCCTTTGCCATGAATATCCATAATCGGAACAGGTCCAATTATAAAATTTAGTATTTCATGAAGCGGATTAACAACGGTTTCTGCAACATGCAAATCAACGTTTTTGGTACTTTTGATTGTCATATCCGCATATTTTACGTTATACAACTCTTGAGAGCCCTTAACCCAAACTTTTTCTGCACCGCCAGCCGGTACAAATACATCAAAATTCGCATATTTTCCTGTTAAATTTAACTTGATAGTTGCACCTTGAGTAGTATTAGGAATAGGCTTTGTAAGAATTCCGTTGTTTATGAAAATATCACCTATAACATCAGGTTCAGGCAATCTTCCTTTAATTGAAAAATTAGCAAGGGTATCTCCATAAAATTTGTATTTTTTTAGTTTGTAAACATCAATTTCTTCAACTTTAAATGCAGGAAGCATGTCAATAAAATCTTCTATTTTTGAAGGGTTAACTTGTACATGCAAATCCAATGTTGGCATTGCTTTCCCAAAATAATCATAGATTTTGCCATTCAATGTTACATTTATATTTTTTGATTTTATATCCACATGATTTAATTCAATATATTGCTGTTTAATATTGAATTTAGAAGTTATTTTCATGTTATCAGGAAGCTTGATTGTTTCAGCAAAATCTTTCATTTCTGCAGTACAATTTTTAAGCTCCGTAACCAATTCACCCTTGTTTGCCGTTATGTTAACAGTTCCTTCGAGGTTTTGTAAATCTTTTGGCAAATAATTTCTCAAATATGTTTTTAGTGGCGCAATATCAAGATTTGAAACATTTATTTTAAAAATAGAGTCACTAACATTATTATTTTTGGGCAAATATAAATCTATGCTTGTTGCAGAATGCTTGTTTTGTAAATTCAAATTGCTGTTAATCTTAAATCGCACATATCGGTTTTTGTTTTGATACAAAAAGTTCTCACCGGAATAAATTATCGGTGTGCTGATATTGTTTTGGAATAATAACGTATTAAATTTATCTGCTCTTATTGAATTAAGAGTTATACCGTTTTTTTCAAATTTACTAAAGAAATCTTTGTCTAATTCAACGTTGTTTTCCAAATGTAATTCAGAATTTAAACTATCAACAGCAATGGAATTTATATGTAATTTTCCTGATAATAAAGGCAATAATCGTAATTTGATTTTGAAATTGTCTAATTCGATTTCAGAATTATCTTTTTTTGATTTCAAACAAATTTGATTAGCCGTAAATTTTGCAATTGGAATTGGATAAAGTCTTGTTTGAGGATTTTCAAGTTTGATTTCGTATTCAGAATTGTGTGAAAAATTCTTGCACAAAATCTTTGCCGTATTCGTGATTGCAAACGGCAAAATTCCCATCCAAAAAATATAAAATCCTATAATTGTTATTACATATTTGTTTCTAAACATTTTTAATAATTATATTATAATTATGCAAATAAATATACTGGTTATAAGATTTAAATTTTTACAAAATATATAAAGAAAATGCCGAAAAAATTCATTTTATATCCTCTATTTGAATGATGTGTTTTAATCTTAAATTTTTTATTATATCTATGGACTATAGTAGGTGGGGAATAATATATTAAACACATTAGAAGAGGTGTTTGTATATCCCTAGGGGAAGTGTTAAATAGAATGAATTCAATATTTTTTGATGAGTTATATAAACAATTTTCTTGGTATGATTCAGTATTCACACCGGCTGTTCGCTCTTGCAGTGATGAATTCTTTTTTGAGGGTTTTGAATACAAACTGGTTTCAGTAAGCACAAATATGAATGTGCTTTCCCAAAACGACACTTTCTTTGTTACTAAAGTCAAAATTAATTCTAAAAACGATGTTTATATAAGGATTTCACAAGATGCGATTGATGTAATCCTTGATAAAGTTTTAGGCAAAAATAATAAACGTTTTGAGCTTACAGAAGTTTCAGAGTTGGAAGCTCGTATTATAACAGCATTTAATGATTTTCTTTACGAAACATTAGCCCCTAATTTTACTATAGAACCAAACCGCCGTTATAACGAGATTTTGCACCTTACTTACTTTGTAAAAAGCGCAGCTTCTGACGTAGCCGCAAAATTTATTATATCTGTGCCAATGGATATTTTGACTCCAAAAGAGTTAGAGCTTGATAAACCAACATTTACGGATATGGATTTTGCACATAGTCCGGTTGAAGTTAATTTGCATTTAGGAACAACTGTTTTTCCGCTTGCTGATATAAAAAAACTTGATATTGGCGACATAGTTGTTTTTGAAAACAGCAATTCTTCTGAAATGACTCTTGTTTGTGAAAATATTGTACAAAAATTTAAAGTTAAACCAAATATTAATATCATAGAACCTTATGATATGTCGGGAGGAAACGAAATGGATAATACAAATACTAATCTATGGGATAGTATTCAGGTTGATATGTCAGCAGAGTTCGATAAAGTTAAAGTTACATTGGGTGAACTCAAGAGTATTGAAGAGGGATTGATTGTTGACTTGTGCTCTGTGTATGACAACAAAGTTTCGCTAAAAGTCGGCGGAAAACTTGTTGCTGCCGGTGAACTTGTAATTATTAATGATAGATTTGGTGTAAGAATTGAAAAAGTTAGTGAGTCTAACTCAAATTCTGCACCTATACCAAACGCTCAAGTAGAAGCGCCGATTGGAGAGCAAGCTGATGTAGAAGAAAATCAAGAAAGTGATTCTGATTTCGATTACAGCGATTTTGAGCCTGAGAAAGAAAATGAGGGATAAACTCAGTAAATAAACAAAAATTTGACTTATTAAAATTCAAGATTAATAAGTTAATAAAGAGGGTAGTTTATGGGATATTTGGCAAATTTTATAGTTTATACGTTAGCAATGGTTGGAGTAATGGGACTTGCGCTAATTACATTTAAGAAGTTCGCAATCGGAGGTTGTAAAACAAGTTCATCAAAAAATTTGCGAGTGCTTGATTCAATGACATTAGCTCCGAGAAAGAGTCTTTATATAGTGTCAGCAGGTGATGAGAAGTTTTTGATAGCAAGTGATGCTGACAGAACGACTTTGATATCAAAACTTGGTGAAACAAAACAAGCTTGTGAACAAACTTCCTCTTTGGGGGTGAGGGTTGAACCTACAACCTCGGCTTTCCAAGAAACGATGTCGCAACTAAGCGAAAAAACACGTTATGCCGACAGAGGAATAATTGGAATAAAATCTTCGCAAAACACACCTTATACCTCAGTTATGAGGAGTTTGGCGGAAAGGATAAAAGAGTAAATGTGTTTTCGTGAGTCGCAGAATACAGTAGTTTTCCGATAAAAGGTTAAAAAAAGTTCGTTCCAAAGGCACACGGGGAACGAAGACCAAAAACTGGTAGAGATACGAAATGTGTGCCGTCCAAAGGTTAAAAAATGAATAACTTGGAAACAACAACTATAATTGAAGATAGAATATTTATGATTCGTGGTCAAAAAGTTATGATAGACCGTGATCTTGCAGAGCTATACGAAGTTCCAACGCATCGATTAAACGAAGCTGTAAAGAGAAATCTCAAAAGGTTTCCTATTGATTTTATGTTCAAACTCACTAAAGACGAGCTAAATGAACTTATCGCAAATTGCGATAGGTTCAAGACGTTAAAACATTCACCAACTACACCAAATGTTTTTACGGAGCAGGGGGTATCAATGCTCTCAAGTGTTTTGAATAGTGATAGAGCGATTTCTATAAATATAGAAATTATTAGAGCTTTTGTAAGATTAAGACGATTTGCAATAACACAAACATCTGCAAATCAAGAAATCGCAGAATTAAAGAAAATGCTAATGTTGCATATAGAAAATACTGATACAAAATTTGCTGAACATGATGAAACAATAAGACGAATTATTAATGTTTTGAATAATTTGATAGAAAAACCGAAGGAGAAGAAGCCAATTGGATTTAATACAAAATAAAAAGTAGTAGGTCGGCTTTACTAAGCCGACAACAACAAACCGGTCGTCAAATCCAAAGGAGCACGGAGGAGGCGAACGAGAATATGGTAATAATACGAAATGTGCTCCGATAAAAGGTTATAAAAAATGAACCCAATATTACAAGATATGAATCCGGTTTTACAGATGTTAACGGTAATGACGTTATTTTCGCTTTTGCCGTTTGCGTTTTGCTGTATGACCTGTTTTTTAAGATTTATAATAGTTTTCTCATTACTCAAAACAGCGATGGGTGTACAAGTTCCGCCATCAATTGTTACGTTGGGATTATGTATGATAATGACATTCTATACAATGGGTGGAGTATTTGAACAGATGTATGAACGAGGTTCTATTCCTTATCAAAAGAGTCAGAACCTAATTTTAGCGATAGACGAGGGCTCAAAACCGCTCAAAGAGTTTATGATGAAACAAACGAGAGAATCTGATTTGGCATTTTTTGTTGAACTCAAACGCAAAACACCGCCAAAATCACCGGAAGAACTAACAATTTGGGAAGTTGCACCTGCATATATTTTATCAGAACTCAAAACTTCTTTTGAAATCGGTTTTGTAGTATTTGTACCTTTTATTGTACTGGATTTGGTTGTAGCAAACATTCTATTGGCATTAGGGATGTTTATGTTATCACCAACAATTATTTCATTGCCGTTTAAGTTGCTGATATTTATTGCGGTTGACGGCTGGGCATTAATTGTTCAAGGATTAGTACAGAGTTATAACTAGGGGCTGGTGGACACCCCACCCCGACCCTCCCCGTCAGGGGAGGGGGAAAGTAAAAGGTTTAAAAAAATGGAAATGTTAACTGAATATTTAGCAAAAGGATTTATGACAATGTTGTCAATTTCTATGCCATGCGTACTTACTGCAGCAGCGATTGGTCTTGTTGTCGGGATTATACAAGCGGTTACACAAGTACAAGAACAAACTATTGCGGCAGCGCCAAAGATTTTTGCGGTATTTTTGGTTATAGTTATTGGTGGATTGGGATTTATCAAACTTCTTACAAACTTGTTTCAAGAGGGTATGTCATTAGCCTTTAACGGTGTATCAAAGGCTGATACGTATGTTTTACCGGCAGATTATTATAAATATACGACACCATTTGAGGGTGAAATGCAAGATAGGTTCAAAAATGTTCCAAATGTAAAAGAAGTAATGAAAAACCCTGGCAAAGTTCCGTATATTGATAAACAACAAAAAATCAAATACGATCCGGCACCAAAAACACCGATGCCAAAAGCTAATTTTGTAGAAACGAATAAAATTATAGGAAGATAAGATTTGCTTTCTCGCCCTACGTAAGAGGGTTGGGGTGAGGGGTAGCGAATAGGTGATAAAGTGAACAAGTGGTTAACATTATTTTTAATAATAATATTAGGTAGTCAGGCGATGGCTTTTCAGGACTGCATTATAACTACTGACGGAAAATTTTCTGATATTAGTATTGAAAACAATAAGTTAGTTGACGTTTACCCGCTTGTTACGGTAATGAATGAGAAAAATACTTTGGTGGTTCATCCTTTGGACGTTGGTTCTACGAGATTTTGCGTGCTTAAGAATAATAAAAACATAATGATGTTTAACATCAAGATAGAGAAAGATAAGACTTATATAGAGGAGGTTGACGGGTGCGAAATCTTACCGATAGACTCACCTGATGATAAGTATGATGATGAGAGGTTTGAATTGGATAAACCTCCGATATAAATGGATTGCCACGGGCGGGGTAAATATATTTAACTACGAATTTGAAAGTAAAATAAAACCGCCCTCGCAATGACTGAAAGCTGATAGTTTTTCCCAAAGGCACACGGGGAATGAAGATGAAAAACCGGTAGAAATACGAAATGTGTGCCGATAAAAGGTTATAAAAAATGGACGAATTGATAAGACAAATCGCAATATTATTTCCTGATTTTGAACGTTGGTTTTCAGCGGGTTTTATTGTGTTTGCCAGACTTTTGGGTTTTATAAGATTTGCTCCTGTTTTTAATAGAAAAGAAATAAATACGATTACCAAACTATCATTGGCATTGTTGGTAACGATAATGATAACTCCGATTTTGCATCCTGCAATGCCACCAAAAGATGTTTCACCGATACTTTTGTGGATTTTAAACTTTGCGGTTGGTGCGATTATTGGGTATATTGCACAAACTATATTGCTTGCGATTGAAGCCGGCGGAGATATGATTAATACTCAGATGGGTTTGTCGTCAGCAATGGTAATGGACCCGACAACAAATAGCCAAACTTCTATTTTAAGCCGTGTAATCACACTTATGGGTATTTGTATATTTATAGAAATTGGTGGCTTGTATTGGCTTTTTAACGCATTAATCCGTAGTTTTGAAATTTTTCCTATTTATGCGGTACATATTCCTTTGGAAAAAATAATTAATATGGATTATTTGGTAAAAGTCACTTCGAACGTACTTTATATGGGATTACAGATTGCTTCTCCGATATTGTTGGCAACGATGGGACAAGATATTATTTTGGGCGTAATTTCTAAAACTGCACCACAGGTAAACGTTTTTCAATTAAGCTTCTTGTTTAAACCTGTTTTTGGAGCTGCAATTATGATTTGGATTTTGCCGATGCTTATTGGCATAATTACGGATTATTTTTTGAGTTATTCAAGTATTTATTAAAGAGTTTAAAAACTCTAACATAAAACTAACAAACTTTTTATATTCTTAAATAAGACGAAATATTTAAGGATAGCTTTAGATTATGAAAAAACAACACATTGCGATGTTATACGGTTTGTTAGGATTTGTTCTTTTTTACGGATTTTTTTATTGGATTGGAACTTACCCACTTTTAGACATTGATGAAACCAGATATGTTGATATGGCTCGTCAAATGTTTAATACAAAAGATTATTTAACACTTTATTTGAACGGAGATTATTTTTTTGAAAAACCACCTTTGTATTTTTGGATAGAGTGTTTGTCATTCAATTTCTTTGGTGTAATAAACGAATTTACGGCTAGATTGCCGATTGTATTATTATCTCTTTTACCGGCAGGATTATTGTTATTTCTTTGCCGAAAAGTTGGGGGTAAACTTAGGGGTAAAATAGAGGGCGATAAATTTGCCATAATCGTAACTGCAACTTTGCTTACAAGCTTGGAATACATGTTTTTAACAAAGATTGCAATATTGGATAGTGTACTTACAAGTTTTGTTACAAGTTCGGTTTTGTGTTATTTTTATACTTTTTTTGTAGAAGACAAGAACAAAAAATATTTTTGGATTTTGACTTATGTTTTTTCTGCACTTGCAGTTTTGGCAAAGGGAATTCCGGGGATTGCAATTCCGATGTTAGTAATTGCGGCTTCTAGTGTTGTATTTAAGACTTATAAAGAAACTTTAAAATATTCTTGGGGTGTAATTTTATTTTTGGCAATAACTTTGCCATGGCATTTAATTATGCTCAAAATGCATGGTTCATTGTTCTTTGATGAATATATTATCAAACATCATATATTAAGATTTTTGGGTTCAGATGTTATACATAGAAATGAACCTTGGTATTTTTATATATTAACTCTTGTTTGGGGATTATTTCCACATATATTTTTGATAGCAAAAGTTAAGGATATAAACTTCAAGGACAAATTTCTTGCTCTTAATTTGATTGCGGCATTATCAATACTTATATTTTTCAGCCTTTCAGGAGCAAAATTGATTACATATATTTTACCGATTTACCCGTTTTTGGCGGTTATAATTGGACAAATTTGGTTTAATTATACGAATAAAGCTGATAAAACAGTTGATATTTCTTTGATAATTTTAAACTCATTTTTAACTTTGGCTGCAATAGTAATGCCATTTATTGGGTTTATATTACCAAAAGAAATTTATGCGAATTTTCAATCAATCCAGTTTGTGTCATTGATGATTTTAATCCCGTTTGTTATATGTAATTGGGTATTTATAGCAAAAAAACGCAGATTAAAACTGTTTTTATCTATAATAATATTTATGTCGTTATTATCAGGATTTTTAACTCCGTTTGTGTATGAATTTAATTATGCATTTGGGCAAAATGATTTAATGAAATTTGCTAAATTTGCCAAAGAAAATAATTATACAATTTCAACTTATGAAACTGGAAGAAAATATTCACTTTTGTATTATGGAGATAAAACACAAGTAGAATTTCAAACCGATAATGATTTAAACTGGCTTTATAATGAATTAAACAAGAAAAATCATATTGTAATTGCTCGTAACAAAGAAATACACGGTTTACCTGTTAAGATTAAACAAAAAGGTGTGAAATATTCTATAGTGGAAAAATTATATTAAAACAAGTTCCTTTGTTAACTTCACTTGAAACAGATATTGTACCTTTATGGAGTTCAATAACATTTTTTACAATAGAAAGCCCTAAACCTGTTCCACCAAGTTTTCGGCTTCTTGTTTTGTCAACTCTGTAAAATCTTTCAAAAATATGTTCAAGATGAGAATTTTCAATCCCAATTCCGTAATCTTTTACGATTAATTCTATATTTGTATTATTTTTATTCAAAATTATATCTATTTTTTCAGTTTTAGAGTATTTTATTGCGTTTGACAAAAGATTTGAAATCGCAGTAGAAAGTAAGTCTTTCTCTCCCCAAAATTGGATGTCTTCGTTCTGGATAAAATTAATATTTATGTCTGTGTAATTAAATTCATCAATGACTTTTTTTAATAATGAATTTAAATTAAATTTTTCAAAGTTTTTATCCTCATTTGTTTTAGCAACTTCAAGCTCTGCAATACATAAAATATCATTTACAAGTTTATCAATTGATTTTGTCTGAAATTCAATAATATCAAAACATTCTTTGTCATTATTATCAATAGAATTCCTTGTTTCAATCAATTCAATAGCAGAATTAATTGCTGTAATCGGTGTTTTAATTTCGTGGGTAATACTTTGTAGGAATTCGGTTTTGTATTGTTCTAATTGAGCGAGTCTTGCAATTTGCGTTTTTAATCGTTGTACCATTTTCTTTATAGATATGGTTAATTCTCGCAACAAGTCTATTTGAGGAATTTCAATTACGGCATCAAGATTTCCGTCAGCAACTTCTATAACACTATCTTCCAGTTTGTTGAATGAATTTCTTAGTGTCGAAAATACTTGCATTATGCCCAAAATAATCAAAATAATACATAACACGAAAAACACAATTGCACTTTTTTGAGCATCAATAATGGATTTCATAACATCAGCCTGTGATACGGTGATTTCTAAATAATATTTATGACCGTTCACATAAATATTTTCTCTTATACCGATTTTTTTATCTCTGGTCGAATGTCTGTATAATTGAAATTTGGTATAATTATTAACTAAAACATTACTGTCTTTGTCAATTAAATCACTTGTGTTATCAGGATTTGATGTTGCTAAAAGGGCTTTATTGCTGTCAAAAATTCGGAATTCAATATCTTCTTCTTGAAAATCATTGCAATATTTTTGTAATAATTTTGTGTTGCCTTGTTGTAAAATCGGTTTTATTGCCCATTCGATTTGTCGTTTGAAAATCAAAAGTTCTTCTCGCTCTTCTTGCATATAACTGGAATTGAATTGCAAAATATTAAGTACGGAAATAAATCCGAAAACAATGGTCGTTACTAAAAATATAACTATTTGTTTTACCCAGTATAAATCTCTTTGCTTCACAGTTATACCTCCTTTAATTTATATCCCATTCCTCGGACTGTTTCTATATATGTTCCGACTTCGCCTAATTTTCTTCTTAGGTTAACAATTTGGACATCAATTGCACGTTCAGAAACTTCAAATCCGTCATCTCCTCTGAGATATGACAAAAGTTGAGAACGAGAAAATACAACTCCGATATTGGACATAAATGTCTGTAAAATAATGAATTCAAATTTCGTAAGTTCAATGAGTTCGTTGTTAATTTGTACAGATTTTCTGTTGTTGTCCAAAATAATATTTTTGTATAATTTTCTATCATTAACAAAATTTGAATTGTATAAATGCGCTTTTATTCTTGCAAGCAAAATCTTGTTACTAAAAGGTTTTGAAATGTAATCAATAGCACCATTTTCAAACCCTTTCAAAATGTCTTCTTCCATTTTTTTTGCGGTTAGCATTATAATCTGAATTGAATTTAGATTTGAGTCTTCTTTGATTAATTTACAAAGACTAAAGCCGTCAATTTCCGGCATCATGACATCCATTAGGATTAAATCTGGCTTGTCTGTTTTGATTAAATCTAAAGCTTCTTTGCCGTCAAAAGCTTTTTTGATTTTATAATAACCGTCAGATTGCAAGACTAATTCAATAAGTCTGTTAATCTGAGGTTCATCTTCTACTATTAAAATTTTTGCATCAGTAATTTTGTTTTCCATTTGAGTCTATTATAGCATGCTCATTTGTCTTTGTATGGCAATTTTAAAGGTGTATATGTCACTATTTGTAATACAAAACCACTTGCCAAGCACAAGTGTTTATACTACAATCATTGTGTATATAAATAAGTGCTTTTAAAAAGGAGGAAGCTATTTATGGAAACTTATGGTATTGAAAAATTTGGTATTATTGGACCAAAAGCTGTTTACCGCAACTTGACTCCTGCTCAATTAACAGAAGCTGCTTTGAGATTAGGCGAAGGAACTTTGTCTAATACAGGTGCTCTTGTTGTTACAACAGGAAAATACACAGGTCGTTCACCTAAGGATAAATTCATTGTTGATACAGAATCTATCCACAATGATATTGCTTGGGGTAAAGTAAACAGACCTATTTCAAGAGAAGCATTCAACTCAATTAAGGGTAAAATTGCTGCTTACTTGCAAAACAGAGAAGTATTTATTTTCGATGGTTTTGCCGGTGCAGACAAAAAATATACTCAAAAATTCAGAGTTATCAACGAATTAGCAAGCCAAAACTTGTTCATTCACCAATTGTTAATCAGACCTACCGCTGAAGAATTAGCTAGTTACGGTGAAGCTGATTACACTATCCTTTGTGCTCCAGGTTTCAAATGTGATCCTGAAGTTGATGGTGTAAACTCAGAAGCTTGTATTGCAATTGACTATGAAGCTCACGAAATCATCATTTGTGGTTCTCGTTATGCTGGTGAAATCAAAAAATCTGTTTTCGCTACTATGAACTATGTAATGACTAAGAAAAATGTATTGCCAATGCACTGTTCAGCTAACATGGACCCTGCAACTGGTGAAACAGCTGTATTCTTCGGTCTTTCAGGAACTGGTAAAACAACTTTATCAGCAGACCCTAATCGTAAATTAATCGGTGACGATGAACACGGTTGGTCACCTGATGGTGTATTCAACTTTGAAGGTGGTTGCTATGCTAAATGTATCAACCTATCTGCTGAAAACGAACCTGATATTTATAACGCAATTAAATTTGGTTCATTGATTGAAAACGTAGTTATGGATCCTGAAACAAGAGAATTCGATTTCAATGATGGTTCATTGACTGAAAACACTCGTGTTGGTTACCCTATTGACTACATCAACAATGCTCAAATCCCTTCAATGGGTGGCATTCCAAAAGTTGTTATCTTCTTAACAGCTGATGCATTTGGTGTATTACCTCCAATCTCAAGATTAGACAAAAATGCAGCAATGTATCACTTTGTAACAGGTTTCACATCTAAACTTGCCGGTACTGAACGTGGTGTTACTGAACCACAACCAACATTCTCAACATTGTTTGGTGAACCATTCATGCCAATGGATGCTTCAGTATACGCAAAAATGTTAGGTGACAAACTTGATCAATACGGAACAAAAGTTTACCTAGTTAACACTGGTTGGGCTGGCGGTTCAGCATCTATGGGTGCTAAACGTATGAAATTAGCTTACACAAGAGCTATGGTTACAGCTGCGTTGAACGGTTCATTCGATTCAATCGAATTCAAACACCACGATGTATTCAACGTAGATTATCCTACATCTTGTCCTAACGTTCCTGATGAAATGCTTGATGCAAGAGGAATGTGGGCTGATAAATCAGCTTATGATGCTAACGCTAACAAACTTGCACAAATGTTTGCTGACAACTTCTCTAGCAAGTATCCAAACATGCCTGCAGAAATCGTTAATGCTGGTCCTAGAGCAACTGCTAACGTATAATTCTAAATTATATAAGGACGAATTTAGGGTGCTAACTTGTAAATGCAAGTTAGCACCCTTTTTTGTATTAGGTTATAAATTAATCATCGTCATCTTCTTCTTCAATATCATCGATGTCATCAATATCATCAATATCAGTATTTAGTTTATTGTCATCGGATTTATCTTCTTTTTCTTCTAGGCCGACAAATTGTAATACCGGATGAATTAGAGCCTGACTAATTTGTGGCGCAATAACTGCAAGTCCTACGACAGAGCCTATAATATTGCTTAAATCTACAGCGCCTTTAACTGAATTGAATTTATTCGGGTTTTCTTTATGTAGTTCTGCAAGCAAAGTAGCGTTATACATGTCTTTCACTTTGCAGTTTTTATGTGGAATTTCTTTGTTTAATGTTTGTAGCCTGTTATTGACGTTGACATTACTTGCAATTTTTCGATAATGCATATATTCTTTAAAATTTTTAAAATGTTCAAATCCTTCTGTATTTTTGAATATCTTTTCTTTAGCAAGTTTAAAACCGCCTTTTTTAAATATCGGAACAATTAGCATCATATAAATTGCTAAGCATGTTGCTTGATACAAAAATTCTTTTGTTGCAGCGAATTTTTTTGTATCGTCATCGATGTTGCTATCAATTAAAATAAATCCGGGTCTGCCTATAGCATTAACCGTTGTTTTGCAAATAACTGAGGCATCGGAATTTTGTGCTACGTTAACTAAGGTTGGATTTGTTATTGCTTTAGAAATCGCACTAATCATACTCCACCTACTTTCATTCCAAAATTAGATGAACTTTTAAATGCAGGTTTAGAAATCTTTTGTTGTGGAGTAGTGATATTTATGGAAGAATTTGTTGTATCTTTTTTGATATCGATTTCTTTTTTTTGTGAGATTTTGTTCATAATAGGTTTTACTGCGACCGAACAAAGTGCCGGAATTATTAACCCTGCTGCAGTACAAACTCCAATTAACATGAGTCCTGCTTGCCCTTTTTTTACTACAGCTTCTTTCATATTTTGTTTGGCTTTATCTGTCAGAACTTCTCCGTTTTGTTCCATTTTTAATATTTTTTTATCCATTGCTTTTGATGTGATACATTTGCCCAATTTAGCCATTAATTCTCCTGAAACCCAATATGTTGGAACAGCAATGATTTCTGTTAGTAATTCTCTTAAGGCAGCATATTTTTTGCTTTCAGGATTTTCACCTTTTTTAAGCATGGTAAAAGTTGGACGAAAGATGCCATTTGCAGTGGCAATTGCAATCATCGGATATATAGATTTATTATTATTGCCCAATTTTGAGCATGTATTTTTTATAAAATTTGTAACCGACATAATTTCCCATTATTATAAAACCTGAACAAAATATTTTTTGCTAGTTATTTTATATTAAAATTTTAGCTTAATAAAATTATTGCATAAAAACTTTTCTATACTTATTGTTTATGCTATTTTAAAAGAAGTTGGAGAATACGAGAGGTAAAAAATGGAATATAAAGAAACTTTAAACTTACCACAAACCACGCTCGAAATGAGAGCAAATGCGACTAAAAAAGAACCTGAAACTCAAAAATTCTGGGAAGAAATCAAGGTTTATGAAAAAAATCTTGCACAAAGAGATAAAACAAACAGCTTTGTTCTTCATGATGGACCACCTTATTTGAGTTCTGAAAAAATTCACGTTGGTACAGCTTTAAACAAAATTCTTAAAGATATTCTAATTCGTTATAAATCTATGCGTGGATATTATGCACCATTCGTACCAGGATATGACGGGCATGGTTTACCTATCGAAAACAAAGTTGTAAAAAATATTAAAGGCGGACGTGAAGCACTTACTCCTGCTGAATTAAGAGAAAAATGCAGAGAATTTGCTCATACAAGTTTGAAAGGTCAAGAATCCGAGTTCAAACGCTTAGGTGTTTGGGGGAACTGGGAACATCCGTATTTGTCAATTGACCCTGAATTCGAAGCAGAACAAGTTCGTGTTTTTGGCGAAATGTTCAAAAAAGGCTATATAGAAAAAGGACTTAAACCTGTTTATTGGTGTGCTTCTTGCGAAACAGCTTTGGCTGAAGCAGAAGTTGAATACGCAGATCATACTTCAACATCTATTTATGTAAGATTTAAGTTTGATGATGACAGCATAAACAAAATTAAACAATTGGTAAATCTACCAAATGATAATGTTTACGCTGTTATTTGGACAACTACTCCTTGGACAATTCCGTCAAACATGGCAATCAGTATGCACCCTAAATTTGAATACACTTTCTTTGGGGTAAATGATAAAGAAATTTATGTTGTAGCTACAGGTTTGCTTGATTCATTCTTAGCCGGTGTTGAATGGGATAAAGATGCGGTTAAAATCTATGGTACATGTACAGGTTCTGATTTGGAACTATTGAACACAAAACACCCATTGTATGACAGAAAATCTCCAATTATTTTGGGCGAACATGTTACGCTTGAAGCTGGTACAGGTTCTGTTCACACAGCTCCGGGGCATGGTCTTGAAGACTACGAAGTTGGTTGCAGATATAATATCGAAGTATTTTCACCACTTGATTCTAAAGGGGTTTGGACAGAAATTGTCGGTGATAAAGATTTAGAAGGAATTCCTTATTACAAAGGAAACTCAATTGTTATAGAAAAACTTAAAAATTGTGGCGCTCTTCTTGCAGCAGCTGATATTCAGCACTCATATCCACACTGCTGGAGATGTAAAAATCCTGTAATCTATAGAGCAACTCCACAATGGTTTGTAAAAGTTGATAGATTTAGAGAACAAGCTCTTGAAGCTATTAAGGGTGTAAAATTTGTACCTGCAAGCGGAGAAGCTCGTATTTCTAACATGGTTGCAAGCCGTACAGATTGGTGTATTTCACGTCAAAGAGCTTGGGGTGTTCCAATTCCTGTATTCTATTGTGAAGAATGCGGAGAAGCTATTGTTACGGATGAAACTATTGAAAACGTAGCAAAAATCTTTGAAAAAGAATCTTCTGACGCTTGGGTTAAACACACTGCAGAAGAACTTCTTCCTGAAGGTTTTGTATGTCCTAAATGCGGTAAAACTCACTTCCGCAAAGAAAACGATATTATGGACGTATGGTTTGATTCAGGTGTAACTTGGAAAGCCGTTGTAGAAAAACGTTCAGAAGAACTTGGTCATACACCTGTTGATATGTATCTTGAAGGCTCTGACCAACACAGAGGTTGGTTCCAATCTTCTTTGTTGACTTCAATTGCAACTCAAGGAAAAGCTCCGTACAAAACTGTTCTTACTCACGGTTTTGTATTCGGTGAAGACGGCAGAAAAATGTCTAAATCTTTGGGTAACTATATTAGACCTGATGATATTATCAAAAACTATGGTGCTGATATTTTAAGACTTTGGGCAGCTTCTGTTGATTACAGAAATGATACCAAAATTGGTGATAATATTGTAAAACAACTTGCAGAAATCTTTAAGAAAACCAGAAATACAGCAAGATTTTTGTTGGGTAATATCTTTGATTTTGATCCTGCAGTTGATTATGTAAAATATGATGAACTTAAACCGATTGATAAGTTTGCATTACATAAATTAAACAAAGTTATTGCAGAAATTACTGAATCTTTTGAAAACTACGAGTTTTACAAATACTTCCAAGCACTTCAAAACTTTGCAACAAACGACTTGAGTTCATTCTATCTTGATATTGTGAAAGATAGACTTTATACAGCAGGCAAAAAATCACTTTCAAGAAGAGCTTGTCAAACAGTGTTGTATGAAAACTTGCAAGCACTTGTACGAGTTCTTACTCCTGTAATGCCTCACCAAGCAGAAGATATTTGGCAAAATACTCCTGTTTGCCAACGTGGTGGTTTGGATAGCGTTCTTTTAGCTGATTGGGTAGAAGTTAATGAAAAATGGAATGCACCTCAGCTTGAAGAAGAGTTTGCAAAAATCTTGAAAACCAGAGAAGTTGTAACTCGTGCAATTGAACCATTGAGAGCTGATAAGAAAGTTGGTAGCTCACTTGAAGTTGCAGTGTATGTAAAATCTGATAATGCAGACGTTTTGAACTCAAATTCAAAAGATTTGGCAGATATCTTTATTACATCACAAGCTTATGTAACTGAAACTGCTCCTCAAAATGTGTTGAATGAATACACAGAAGACGGTATTACAGTTTGGGTAACAAAAGCAGAAGGCGAAAAGTGCGAACGTTGCTGGAAATACAGAAAACTTGGTGAAGTTTCAGGACATCCAACAATTTGTAAAGATTGTGCCGAAGCAGTTTAGTTTCCAGTAACTGGGTTATTCTCGTGACTTGTGAGTCGTGAGTTGAGGGTTACTTTTTTTGAAGTGATTAAGTGACCGTGTGACTAAGTGACTAAGTGACTAAGTGGTTACGTGGTTACGTGGTTTGAAGTAGTTGAAAGGTTGAAAAGCTGAATAGTTGAAAGGTATTTACAAATTTCTTTAATTCTGAGATAAAAAAGCTTTTGTTTGAGTTGAGGAAACTCCTTCTGTTCTAGGTAAATAAAGAACCTCACATGAATTTTTTAATTCATCAAATTTTCCTTGCCAATCGTCACCCATGACAAAAAGATTTATCTCGTATTTATTAATATCTATTAATTTTTGCTCCCAATTGTTTTCTGGAATAACAAGGTCTACGAAGCGCAAATTCTCTAATATAGTTTTTCTTTGTTCGTAAGAATAATATGATTTTTTCCCTTTTAGCTCATTGAATTCGTCTGTTGAAAGTCCGACTATTAAATAATCACCTAGTGCTTTTGCTCGTTTCAATAAATTTATATGTCCAAAATGTAAAACATCAAACGTTCCGTATGTGATAACTCTTTTCATTCTATACTTCCTCTACTAATTTTTTAATCAATTTAAGTTCTTTTTCCGGCATATTATAATTCGAATGACGTGGATAAACGTCTTTTGGTATGCTCATATAATTTCCATAAATACTACTTAATACCTCATGAACTGAATTTGGAGCCGGAAATAAATATCCCTCAAATTCTATGTTTTGAAGTGGAAAAATTTGATTGCTGTCATAAACCTTATTTATCCAACGATGAGGAAAATCTAATCCCCAAAATACAGAATAGTTTTCGGTCTGAACTGCATCGGAATTATTTAAAAGTTTTTCTTTGGTAATTTTACTTAAATGTTTCCTTGTTAACTCTGGAGTTTTATAATATTTGAAAATATTTGGTTTTACTAACTTTGCAATTTTTTGTGAAAATGCATTTTTTTCATATTTATCCATTGGTTTTGGATAAATATCATATGGAAATATATCTATAAAAAGATTATTTGAATTTTTATGTTTAAATTTAACAAAACATTTATTTCTTCCGTTGCATGAAAACAAATAATATAAATCAGGATAATCCGGAAATCCATTACTAAAAAGTTTTATAAATTTTTCATAATCAGACCTCATCATTCCTATGTCAATATCGTCATCCCATGGGATAAAACCACGATGTCTTTTTGCACCAAGTAAAGTTCCAAAATCTAACCAATAACTAATTTCATATTTTTTGCAGATTTTATCTAATTGTCGCAATAAACCTAAATTAGCAAGTTGAATTAAACGTAAATTTCCATTTGCAGGAGGTATATTTTCAATATTACTTTTATTTGAGTAGAGTTCTTTGTAATGTCCCCTCTTTTTTCTTAATTCCGGCTGTAAAATATGAAATTTAATCCCAAATAAAATAAGTGTAATATGGCTACTGCCATCATTTTGAAATGAAAATATTTTTTTTAGCATATATATCCTTTCTTTAAATAACCCATTAGGGTGGTAGAACAAGTTATAAAAATGTACCACAATAGGTGGTATGAAACGTGATAACAGTCGGCATATAAAATCATATAAAACTCTTGGTAGGAATATAAGAAATATAAGAGAATGCAAACAATTATCTCAAGAAGAATTGGCTTTTAAAATATCAAGTACAAGAAATTATATTGGATGCATTGAACGTGGAGAAAAATTTCCTAGCATCGCTATTATTTTGGATATTAAAGAAGCTCTTGGTTGTAATTCTATCGATTTATTCGGTAATATTTAACTCATATTCAATACCTTTCTGTTACACCTGCGCAACAAAAATATTATAATAACTTTGGTTTAAAAATGCAATATAAAGATAAAAAAAATTATTTTATAAAAACACTTGGAGAATTAATTCACGAAATTAGGCTTAAAAAAAGTAACCTATCACTCAGTAAATTTTGTGAAATTTACAACATAAATAAAAGTAGTTTAAGCCGAATTGAAAGAGGTTTTTACAGTATTGAATTTATAACTGTTTGGAAAATAATTGAGGCTTTGGACATAGATTTTATCGAATTTGCTAAATCACTAAAATCTAAGCTTGGTGAAGATTACAAATTGCTAAAATGATATTTAGAACCAACCATTAGATTTTAGCAATTCCTCATTCTTAAAAAAACTTTATAAAATCTAGTAAAATATTTTTTATGAGGTTTAATATCTATAAAATGTGTGTATTAAATGAGGTATATTATGCGTATTAGTGCCGTTTCTGTTTATACTTACAGAACTAATTCTAATTTCAATCAACGTTTAAACAAACAAAATCAGCATTCTGTAGCTCCAAACTTTAGAGGTTTTCCTTGGGCACTCAATCCGCAAGACATGGGAATTTCTAATTATGGTGAAATAACAGCTTCTGATGCCATTCAATTATACTCAAAGCTTGCATGTGGAAATTATTTAGATATAGGTGAAGACTCTCACTCGTTTTATAACTGTAATCGTATTAGAGAAAACAATTTAGCATTTTTAGATCGTGTAACTTCTCCTAGAGAACAAAAGAAATTTATTGAATATTATAAAAATTTAACCGGTTTTCCGAATTTAGAACTTGTTTCCGATAAAATTAAAAATGAATTTATAAAAGCTATTGATAAAACTTCAAAAGATTTATATTATCCAAAATATCAAATTGTCCAAGCCGGTTATGACGGAGTTTGTTCTGTTGGCAGAAAAAAAGCTTTACCCGGAAGTGATATAGATAAAGCATATGTTATTATTCGTGGCACGGGATATGAAGCGGAAGATATTGAATGTGTTAATAATTTTAAAGGCGGTATTTGGAATAATACTGACCAACGGATTTTAAGTTATAACCATGATGAAGCTGCTTTTCCTCAAGTTTATACCTTAAATCAACTAAAGCGGTTGGTTAAGGCTGCGGAGGAACAAAGTAAAATAATGGGTGAATATCGAATCGGAATGTATTCTTTTTTTGATACAATGTTTTATCGACAAATCGCAACTAATGGTGTTTATCAAGAGGATTATGTTGCGGCAAACCCTTATTATATAAAATTATGTAATCGTTTCCCAAAGGTAGGACATGACGGACTTGATATTCATTTCCCAACACGTGAAAATATAAAAAACATTGGATTTATGCTTGAAGCAATGCGTGAGGGAGAAATTTTTCCGCAATTTGGGAAAATAACAGATTTGTCTGTTGTGGGCAGTTCTGTTTATAAATTAGTAAATCTTTCTCAATTAAAAGCGCTAAAAAATCATTGTGATAGAAAACCAAAACGTTTAGCAAGAGAGAGCTTGCGTTATGATTTTGATAGTTGGAGTATTAATAAACAATATCGATTTATAACAACATTAATCAAATCTTCTTGTGCAAATAATCGAAACTTTACTGCAGAATTTCCTCAATATTTTAGTAAAGCAGGTCAAGATTTATTTGCTCCGTTAATAAAGGCATTGATGAGGTAATTTGTATGTTAAGAGTTGAGCCATATTATTCAAATAATACAATTGTTCATGCAAAAAATAGCAAAAAAGAACCAGAAAAAAACAACAAGCAAAAAATAATAATTACAACCCTTGCCGGAGCTGCTGTAATGGGCGGTATTGTTTATGGAATAGTTAGACATGGAAAAAATAATGCTGTAAATAAAACTGAGGAAAAAGTTGTTAATTCAATAAAAGAAGTTTTTGAGGAGCAAATGTCAAAATTTCCACAAGACATTGACTACAGAAAACTTCTCTTAAAGGGTCTAAAAGTGGATAAAGCTGATTTGTACAAACTAAGACCAATAGCAGGGCCTCAAGAATATAAAAATATAGTCAAAGAATTTAGTGAAAATCCTATTCATTACACTGCCGGAGATAGTCTTATAACCGATTTGAAAGACGTATACCCACTAAATGGTGTTCAATCGAAAACTTTTCGAGCAAGTATGCATATGCACACATTGCATTCCGACGGAAAACTTTCCGTTCAGGAGCTTTTAGATAAAAGCGCAAAATATGCAGATGAAGTGTTTGAAGCAATACAAAATAATCCTCAAGCAAAAGCGAAAAATGCTCCTTTTACAGTTGCAATTACTGATCATGATACTCTTGAGGGGTGCAAAGAAGCTGTTAAAATAATTTCTGCAAACCCTGAAAAGTATAAAAATTTGAGAGTTGTGCTTGGGGTAGAAATGACTGTTGAAAATAGGATGTTAAGGGATAATCTTACTGCACCGGTTCCAATTCATATGACAGTTCTTGGTGTAAATCCATATAGCTCAGAACTTAATCAATTATTTGATGAAAAGAAGATAAACCGTACGAAATTAATGAGGAAGTTAATAGAAGAATGTTCGAAACTTACTCCGAAATTAGCAGAAAATTTTAGTTTTGAAGAAGCTGAACAAATGTATCCGGCATTAAGAAATAAAGTTACGCATATAAATTATTCAACGAGGGATTATATACAAAAGAAAATTATTGACTCCGGACAATATGATAAAAATTCAGAAGAATTAAAACAAGTTTTGCAAAAAGTTAATGATATTTGTATGTCTGAACTTCCACAAATGGAATTAAACCCTGCTTTTGTGGATATGGAATATGCTATTGATTTAATAAAGAAGCAGCCGCATGGTTATATGACTTGGGCTCATCCGGCATGTACTGGAATTGGTAAATACCTCAAAAATAATGACAGTTATAAAGGTATGGAAACAATCTTTAAATTATTTAAAGAAAAAGGCGGAGAAAGAACATTAGCAGCAGAAATTCATTATCCATATTATGGCGAATTAGGTCAAAGCACGGATTGGCTTAATGCTATTAAATATTATGCAAAATCAAATGGTTTATATTTTACCGGAGGAATGGATTCTCATGGTAAAAATATATTTTATAGTAACAAATAGTTTAAACTTTCATGTATTCAAATTCAGCTAGTCAAGCTTAATAAAATGTGGTATAATATGCATGTATTCCTAATCTTTATGAGGCTATTGTTATGGAAAGATATTGTCTCTTAGTTGTGTGTTTATTGGCATCAAGTATATTGTTTTGTGGTTGTAATTTGCAATCGCCCAAATCACCAATAAATTATCAGCGCAGACTTGAAAAGTATTTGCCGACAGAAACTCCAAAACCGAGTGGAACAATAGATTTGAGTGAAGGACCTAAAACACGCTATGATGCAAAATTTGGACCAAAAGATTTGAATTTTGATATTAAGTTAGAAACACGTTATTAAAAAATGGATGATATAAATAATAGAAAATTTGTAGGAAGATTGATTTTTGCAGTTCTAACAGAGCGAAAAAATGCAAGAGAAGCAATAAAACTTTTTCCTGATACAAAAGATAAAAATATAGAATGCGCTTATCATGCCCTTGTACATTATGCGGCAGACGAAGAAATGCGCTACATGGATATTGAATATCGTGAAGCACAAGATGAGTATTTGGAATTTTTGGCACAAACGCTGAGTGAAGGGAAAAATTTACCAAAAAATATTATTGACGAATACAAGCCTTATTACAGCGGAGTTGCACACAAATGGCAAGACGGATTAAAAGGGTTTTGGAAAGAGTTCTTGAGGTTTATTAATATTTAAGAACCTGCAAAAATTTTTCGATTTATTTAAGCAACACTAGCCAAAAGTAAATTGATTTCAGAAATCAAATCTTCGTTTTGAGTCTTAACTGCGTTCACTAAAGCTTTCTTTAATAAAGATTTTGCTTTATTTGGGCTATTAAATTCAATCATCAATTCAGCAGCAGATTTGTAGTTTTCTGCAATTTCTTCTGAAGCGTTTGTGGTTTCATAATTTTTTACTGCTTCAGCGTAATATTTTAAAGCTCTATCATTTTTTCTGAATTGAACACATGCATCAGCAGTGTTTGAAAGAACATAACCTTTCATATTGTTGTCAGTTGTCTGTTCAACAAGTTTGCGAGCTACTTCATAGTATTCAAAAGCGTTTTCGTCATATTTATCTGTGAAAATATTTGCAACTCTTGTTAATGAATCAGATTGTCCGATTAAATCATCTGTTTTTCCTGCATAAGAAATAGATGTAATATAATGTTCCAAAGCAGGCCCTACTTGATTTACATCATCATAAATCTGAGCCATTGAATAATGCGCTTTTGATTTTACATTTGTATCTGTTGTGTATTTAAGAGATTTGTTATAACTATTCAATGCTTGGACTACAAAATCGTTGTCATCATAGATTTTGCCGATTTCTAAACAAATTCTTGATTGTGTTTCATTGTCTTTAATTTCACCGGCTCTGTTGAAAGCTTCTTTGAATATAGCCATTGCCTTTTGCGGATTATTAGAAAACGCTTGTTTTTTTGCTTCCATAAATAAAGATTTTAGTCTTGTATCTTGTGGAATAATTGTAATATTAGGTTTTGTTGAAATAGCTTGTTGCGCTTCAACAAACTCTGTTTCAAGAGTTTCCGGTTCATAATCTTCAATTTCTGTAACTTGTGGAATTGTTTCTGCTACAGGTTGAGCTTCAATATTTTGTTCAGCTTCCGCTTGAGATTGAGAAGGTTCAGCCGGTTTTTTATTGTCTTCAGGGAATTTCACAAGAAAATTAGGATTAATGTCTTCTGCATCATAGCTGTAGTTAATTCTTTGAAGAAATAACGCATCAAGCCAATTTTGGACAACTTTTGAGTCTTTTTTAAGCGTTTCTGAAATATATTTGTCCAATAACGATGCTGCAATCTTTAAATTGCTTTGAATTAAATTTACTTGTGGATTAGGTTGGCGAACTTGTTCTTCTACAATTTTCAAGTAATGATTAACATCTTCTTCTATTTCAGCAGGAGTTGCAATTGCTTTAATAGTGTTTCTAAAATCTTTTAAAATTTGTGCGATGTTAATCTTATTGCTGCGTTGAGCCGGTTTTTGAACAGGTGCACTCTCAGGTGCTGCTTGTTGAGGAATTGGTTGATAACCTGCTTGTGCAGCTTGATACTGCTGTGGGTTAATTTGCATACCACGAGCAGGATAAGAAGCTCCTTGCATAGGAGAAGTTTGATTAGGAAAAGCGGATTTTTGTGCATAAGCGTTTACTGCAGGTGAATAAACTGCTTGTCTTGGTTGACCTTGAATTTGTTGAACATCTTCGGCTCTACCACGTGCAATAGTTTCACGGCGTTGCTGTTGTTGCTCCTGACCGTTTTGGTTGTGACCATCTTTGTCAGTACCCGTGTTTCCTGCGTTATAATTGCCTGTTCCCCTTTGTGGATAGGGTCTTGGGCGCACTGTGTTCATTGTGTTAAACAATTTTACCGTCCTTCCTTAAGTATTATCGGTATTTTAAGGGTGTTCTTGACCGTTTTATAAAAAATTCATACATTTGTATGATATTTTTTTAAGGATGTTATTTTTGAAGTCAAGTTTTGAGGCAAATATTTGTATTCAAGATTTACCCATGATAAACTGATTTTATGAAAAAAATAGCAT
Organism: uncultured Vampirovibrio sp.; assembly: GCA_964584885.1. GTDB lineage: Bacteria > Cyanobacteriota > Vampirovibrionia > Gastranaerophilales > Gastranaerophilaceae > CAG-196. The sequence continues at coordinate 16,901 of CAZPBG010000004.1, read as the reverse complement.
TAGTTAGTCACGGTTGTGCAAAAAATTTAGTTGATTCTGAATTGATATTGGGAATTCTTGCTCAAAACGGGTACGAAATTACTTTAGATGAAAATGAAACAGATATTGTTATCGTAAACACTTGTTCATTTATTTGCGATGCAGAAAAAGAGTCAATTCATACTATTTTGGAATTGGTTGATGCAGGTAAAAAAGTTATAGTTACAGGTTGTTTGGCTCAAAAACATCCAGAAGAATTGAAATCTGAAATACCTGAATTGGTTGCAGTTGTTGGCACAACGGATTTTACTAAAATAGTAGAAGTTATTAAAAATATTGATAACGGATTTGTTTCAGAAGTTAGTGAAAACCCTGAATATATTTATCCTGAAAATGTTGAAAGACAACAAATAACAATGGGTTCAAGCTCGTACATAAAAATTGCCGACGGCTGTAACTACAGATGCGGTTATTGCGTAATTCCATATTTGCGAGGCAATTATCATTCCAGAAAAATGGAAGATATTATTGCAGAAGCAAAAGATATGGTTAAAAAAGGTGTTACGGAAATTATTCTTATTGCTCAAGACACCACAGGCTACGGAATTGATATTTACAAAAAACCAATGCTACCGGAACTTTTAAGAGAACTCAACAAAATTGATGGTTTGGGTTGGATTAGAATTATGTATGCATATCCTACGCAAATGAAAGAAGATTTGTTAACTGCGATTGCTGAATGCGATAAAGTCGTTAAATATGTTGACATTCCGCTTCAACATTCACATCCTGAAATGTTGAAATTGATGAATAGACCGTCTTTCAACTATCGTCCAATGATAGAAAATATCAGAAAAATTGTTCCCGATGTTTCAATTAGAACAGCCTTTATTGTTGGTTACCCTGGAGAAACAGAAGAACATTTTGAACATCTCTGTGAATTTGTTCGTGATATGAAATTTGATAGAATGGGTGTTTTCTGCTATTCAAGAGAAAAAGGCACTCCTTCATATTCAATGAAACCACAAGTGCCAAAACGAGTTGCGAAAGAACGATACAAAAAACTTATGCAAATTCAACAAGAAATTTCTTTAGAGCGCAATAAAAAATTTGTCGGAAAACTTTTGCCTTGTATTATTGAATGTTATTCTGATGAGGGTGAAGTTATTGCACGTACTCAATTTGATGCACCTGAAATTGACGGAGTCGTTAATATCAAAACAGACAAACACGTTGTTCCGGGTGATATTGAGTTTGTAAGAATTACAGGCGCAAGCGAATATGATTTGATTGGTGAAATTTAATCTAAAATCTAGCCGCTACCCCAGTCAAATACTGACTGGATAGCATCATCAATGTATGATTGTATAGATTGAATTTCTGTATTAATTGCCTCAAGTTCGGTTGACAAATCGGACATATGCATATCAATATAGTTTTCTTTTTCAGCTATACGTTCTTTTTCTGCATTGTACCAAGCCGTAATTTCTTCTCTTGTATCAGAATCCGTTCTTGTTTGAATATCACCCGTTGTAACAAAATATGTTAAAGTTGTACCCTCATCATAAGTACCTGCATCATTTACTGACTCTAATTGGAATGTTCCTGTTACAAGTGCATCAGAAACATAATTATCATTCAAAGAGCGTTCTTTTTCATATTCAGTCGTCCAACCGTTAGCTGCTGCAGCTTTAAAGATTGGCAAATAAAAATCAACGAGTTTTTCAATATCTGATTGTTTAGTTGTTGTATTATCAACAGTTACTTTTTCACCTGTACTTTCACCACTTAAAGTATTTGTTACAGTAGCAGAATACGAAGATGATTCAATCGCTTTTTTGTCAATAACAGTTTGAAAATCTTCTGCTTTAAATCCCGGAAGAAATGCCGCCATAATTGCTGCTATTTTATCAGTTGAGAATGTTCCGCCTCTACCGTTTGCATCCATAACTCCGGCTCCAAGAACAGACGTTATAGCTTTTGCATAAGCATCTGACAAAACAACTTGACCCTTATAATCTGCTAAAATCATAGAATTATCTGTTTTAAAATTTTCAGAATTATTCAAAAAGCCCATATAATTCTGTCCACCCATTAAGTAGTTATAATTCATTTTTTGATATTGACCATTAGCATAATAACAAACTTTTTTAGCCTGTAATTTGCTGTAATATTCAGACGAAAGCTGAGATTGCTCTCTGGTTAATGCCATTTTTTCAATGGAGTCCAAAGAGATACCCAACTCAACATCACCCTTGCGTTGGGTTAATGTTAATAGTCTAATTTGTGAGCAGGCTAATCCCATTTTTCTTTCCTTTTTTCCTTTATTTACATGTATATCGGCATTTTTGACCAAATCTTTAGGCTTTTTAAGAAAATTTTTACAATTCTTTACAAAAAGGCAATTTTTTATCAAAATTTGTTTTTCATGATATATGGAAGCGTTTTAGTGAAGGAAAATTATTTATGAACGGTATTCAAAATCTAGGTACTAATTCTCAACAACAATTTAAACCAAATTTTAAGGCTGAAACAAGAACTGCAAATCGTCCAATAAATCAAATAAATCAGCAAGATATTTATGTAAAAATGTACGAAGAGCAAAAAAAGAAAGAAAAAAGCCAAAAATATAAAAGTTGGGCAATGACAACATTACAAGTTGGGGCATTATTGTCAATGATTGCAATTGGTTTTCCGGCTATTAAACATATATTTAAAAAGAAAGGTAGCGGTCCGACAGATGCGGAACGAGAATTAGGTGTGAAAACTAAAGAAGAAATTCTGAGTATGTTCAAGGACCCTAGTAGGGAAAAATCGTTTGAAGACTTAGAAATGACCGGTGCTCTTAAAGATCAATTAGAACAGGTGCTTGATGTAATAAATAGAAAAAAGAGATATACTGATTGTGCATTAGAACCTCAAAATACATTTTTATTCTACGGACCTCCGGGAACTGGTAAAACTAGCTTTGTAAACGCACTTTGTAAAAAATTAGGAGTAAAACCTTTCGTGTTTGATATTGGTATGCTCAAAGGCGGTTATCAAGGTACTTTGGAAAAAAATATGAATACTTCCGTAGAAACATTCTTAGAATATCACAGAGCTATGAAAGCACAAAATCCTAATTACAAATCAATATTCTTCTTTGATGAGTGTGATGAAGTATTACAACTGGCAACAGGAGTAAATAAAAACTCAGATAATCAAATTTTTACAAGACTAAAAAGAAATATTGAACAAATACAAAAAGAAGACGGTGTTTATATATTCCTTAACTCCAATAAAAATCCTCATGAGTTGGAAGAAGCAATTGTAAGTCGTGCTCGTCAATTATTTATCCCACGACCTACATCGGATGCATTGGTTAAAAATCACATTAGTCATTTCAAAAATTGTGGAGAGTCTGTTGCTAATGATGTAAAAACCGAATCTGACAGATTAAAACAATTCTATGAAATTATGGCAAAAGAAGGACATGGTTACGCTTATAGAGAACAAGCAAAATTCGGTTGGAAGAATATTTCTGCACCACAGGAAGGACAAGAACTTAAATTGAATGATTTCATTAATGCAGCAATTGCAGCGAGAAAAGAATTGAATTTAACTCAAGCAGAAGTTGGAGAATTGAAAAAATTATTAAATTAATGCGATTTATAAATGGGCAACGGGTCGAACGATGTACATTCGACCTGTTGCCCATTTTCTGCTATAATTAACTCATGACAACTCTTGATGAAAAGTATATGCAAGAATGTTTTAGACTTGCGCTCAAAGGAAAGAGCAAGGTTTTGCCTAATCCTATGGTTGGATGTGTGGTTTTAGACAAATGTGGAAATGTGGTTTCAAAAGGTTACCACAAAAAATATGGCAAAAACCACGCAGAACGTGACGCACTGACCAAATTGAAAAATAACGAAGCAAATGGCGGAACTTTGTATGTAAATTTAGAGCCATGTTCGCACTATGGCAAGACTCCGCCTTGTGTTGACTTAATCATTGAGCATAAATTGGCACGAGTTGTTTTTGCAATGCGAGATCCAAATCCGAAGGTAAATGGAATTAAAAAGCTAAAAGATGCCGGCATTGAAGTTGTAGAAGGGGTTTTAGAAGAAGAGGCTGAGTTTTTAAACAGAGTTTTCATCAAGAATATTACAACAAAACTTCCTTATGTTGTTCTAAAAACAGCAACCACAATGGACGGCAAAATCGCCACAAAAACAGGCTCTTCCAAGTGGATAACTTCGTCAAAAGCTCGTGAAGAAGTTTATCGTATGAGAAAAGAATTTGATTGCATTTTGACAAGTTCTAACACTGTAATAGCCGACAATCCTACTATGGAACACAAGTTCAAATGCATTATTGACAGGAATTCCAAGACAAATCCTAATGCAAAAATTTATCAACAAGGAGAAATTTATATTTCTAAAAAGCCATTAACAGAAACCTTAGAAGATTTATACAAACAAGGTGTTTGCACGGTTTTTGTTGAATGTGGCGGAACACTTGCCGGTGCGTTCCTAAAGGACAATTTGGTTGATGAAGTTTACCAATTTATTGCACCCAAAATACTCAATGACAACAGCGGATTTAGTTGTTTTAACGGTGATAATGTTACAGACATAAACAGTTCTAAAGACTTAAAAATCTACGATGTTAGCCATTTTGGAGATGATTTGTTAATAAAAAGCATTGTTTTAAAATAAATCTTTAGACATAAATTTTTTCTTCAATTGCTAATGGCAAATAAACTTTTACGCAAAATCCGCATTCTTCATTGGAATAAAGTCTGATTTCGCCGTTCATTGCTTCCACTAATCCTTTTACGATATAAAGCCCCAAACCTGTACCACGAGTTGTTCTTGTTGTACTGTCATCAATTCGAGTAAATTTATCAAACAAGGTTTTGAGTTTTTCACGAGGGATTATGTCATAATCGTTTTTAACACTGACTACCAACTTGTTTTCTCTACGTTCGTAATCCAAAACAATTTCAGAGTTGTCTTTTGAATACTTAATTGCATTTTCAATCAAGTTTACAAAAACTTGTTCAATTCTGTCGTTATCAGCCAACACGAAATCTTCACAATCAGTAATATTGTTGATGATTTCTTTATGCGCATCATTTTTTACTAAAGTTACGGAAGTATCAATTACAGAACTTATAGATATAGGTTTTAGGTCAAAATTAAGACGAGCACCCTCTATATCAGGTATAACAAGCAAATCTTCAATCATGCGTTTTAATCTTTCTGCTTGTTTTTTTATGATTTTTAAAGATTTCTGTTTTGTTTCTTCATCAATTTCTATATCTTGCCTCAAAAGCCTTGATGTATAACCTTGAATACTTGTTAATGGAGTTCTAAGTTCATGACTTACCGTATCAATCATGTTTGAGCGAAATTCGTTTAATTGTTTAAGTTCACGGTTTTTCTTTTTGAGTTGAATATAAGATTTATGGATTTGACTAACCATTCGATTAAATTCGTTACCCAAAAATACGATTTCAAAAGGTGTAAAAATATTTGTCAATAATCTGATACGACGTTCGTAATTCCCTTTAGAAATTGCAATTATTGCTTTGAAAAGCTGACGAATATTGATATACAAGTAAGAAGTATAAAGTCCGACAACAAAAAATACAGTCAGCACCGTTAAAATTATTGATAGCAAGATTTTATCACGGTTGTAGTCAATAGTATTTTTAGTAACATCTTCTGTAGTATTAACAATAATTGTAATATCCGGATCGGTTTTTTTGTGATAAGCAAGTGGTTGGTTTTTTATATCACCATAAATAGTTGTTTCATCTTGTCTAAGTTCTTTTGGTAGTTGTTTTAAACTATTTTTAAAAACCTCTTCTTCGTAATTTACAGCAGATATCAAACGTCCGTCTTCATTTGCAATAACGTATATTTGGCGTTTATCTTTGCTTAGAGTTTTAAAAATATCAACTCTCAAACTTTCCATATCAAGAACAGCTACAAGAAATTCTCCGTTTTTTAATTCTTTACTAAAAATCGCAGTATCTTCATTTGGTTTAAAGTTATATTTTTTTTGAAACTCGTAAGCTGATACAATACGCAATTCTTTATAAAAAGCAAGATTTTTTAAAATAGATGCTAAGTATTCATCAGTTTTTTCAGGTGAATTATAGTATTCAATAGTTGTGGCTATTTGGTTCAATTCATTATTAATAGAGCTTTCAAACACATCAACTTCTTCTGAAACAACATTGGCAATCATAACTGCTGCATCACGAAGTTGCGCACGATTTGATTGTTGATTGATATTATTTATTATCAATCCGGTAATTGTCATAGGAATAATTACTGCAAAAAATATTACAATAATTATTTGTTCAGCTATTTTTAATCGTCTTTTGCTAAAGAATTTTGTCATATTTACTCCGCAAACGGTGTGAGCTTGTAACCAACATTAGTTACAGTGTGAAGATATTTTGGATTTTTCGTATCAGGCTCAATCTTGTTTCTCAAACCGCCAACATGAACTCTTAGCATTCTTACATCTTCATCGCTATCATACCCCCAAACCTCTTCAAGCAAGGTTGCAAGAGTAACCGCTTTATTAAAATGTTGCATTAGACAATACAAAATTTCAAATTCGGTTGGAGTTAACTTAACTCTTTTGTTTAGAATTATGCATTCTAAAGTGTCAGGTAATATTTCGATTTCGCCAACATCTAGGATTTCAGTAGAGCCGAGAGTTTCTACTTGTGGTTGATTTCTTCTCAAAAGAACACGAATTCTCAATAACACCTCTTGAATATCAAAAGGTTTAACTAAATAGTCATCTGCACCGCTATCAAAACCACTGGTTTTGTCCCCAATTGTACCTTTCGCAGTTAGCATAAGAATTGGAACATTGTTTTTTGCTTGACGAATATTTTTGCAAACTTCAAACCCGTTCATTTTTGGCATCATAACATCCAACAAAATTAAATCATATTTGTTGTTCAAAGCCTTGTTTAGACCTTCCATTCCGTCTGATGCCGTATCAACAAAATATCCGCTTGAAGCAATATCAAATTCAAGCAAATCTCTGATTTCTGTATCATCGTCAACAATAAGTATTCTTTTCTTTTCGCTCATTAAAAACTCCATTAAGTCCCTTGGCTATATTGTAGTTAATAAGCACGGCTTTTGCAAGTAAATTGAGAAAAGTTTAATCTCCAATAGAACGAATTCTTCCGTCAGACCAGTAGTCAACTCTTTTGTCACCAATAGAACGAATTCTTCCGTCAGACCAGTAGTCAACTCTTTCATCTCCGATTGAGCGAATTTTTCCGTCAGACCAGTAGTCGACTCTTTCATCACCGATTGAACGGATTTTTCCGTCAGACCAGTAGTCAACTCTGTTATCGCCGACTGAGCGGATTTTTCCGTCAGACCAATAGTCAATTTTATTATTCCCAATTGAGCGAGCAGTGCCGTTGGACCAATAATCTACATTAGCAGCAAAAACTATACCGCTTGTTAAAAAAAGTGTCAAAACTACAAGCAATGATTTTTTCATATTAATCTCCAATTAGAATTTTTAAACACATAGATTGTATTTTTGTCTAAAATTTACAAATCAATTATAACATGTTTTGTAGAACATTGCATTCTAAAGTTGGTTGAAAAAACAAAAATGTGCCCACCTTTTTAATTAGTGGGCACACATTTTATAAAATATTTATTAAATTCCAATATTGGTGAGGCTTTGTCCTCCCCACTGGAAGTTATAAATCAACTTGTACTGTTTCTTCAACTGTACCGGCTTTTCTTTCGAAAACCAATTTTTCTTTTCCCTCACCATCAGAAGTGTCAAGTTTTAGAAGAATTGTATCACCCGGCTGATATGCATTAGTCAAGATTTCTTCTGCAAGTTGGTCTTCAATTTTCTTTTGAATTAAGCGGCGAAGAGGTCTTGCACCATAAGCTTCGTTGTAACCGTCTTTTGCAAGATAATCTTTAACTTCATCAGTAACTTCAATAGAAAGTTCACGTTCTGACAATCTCTTGAACAAATCTTTCATCATCAAGTCAACGATTTCACGGATTTCTTCCTTGCTCAAGTGAGAGAATACGATAATATCATCAATACGGTTCAAGAACTCAGGTCTGAATGCCTTTTTAAGTTCTTCGTTAACTGTATCTTTAAGTTTTTCGTATTTGTCTTTCTTTTCATTTTCTGCAGTTGAGAAACCAAGTCTTCCTGCTGTAGAAATCATGCTTGCACCAACGTTTGATGTCATAATGATTACCGTATTCTTGAAGTTTACGTGTCTTCCTTTAGCATCAGTCAAACGACCGTCATCAAGAATTTGCAACATAATGTTAAATACATCAGGGTGAGCTTTTTCGATTTCGTCAAACAAGATTACTGAATAAGGTTTTTTACGAACCAATTCAGACAAATGTCCGCCATCATCATAACCAACATATCCTGGAGGAGAACCAATAAGTTTCGCAGTTGAATGTTTTTCCATAAATTCTGACATATCAACACGAATCATATTGTCTTCACTACCAAAGATTGCTTCTGCAAGAGCTTTCGCCAACTCAGTTTTACCAACACCTGTTGGACCTGAGAAAATAAAACTACCAATTGGTCTGTTTGGTGATTTTAAACCAACTCTTGCACGTCTAATTGCTTTAGAAATAGCAACGACTGCATCAGACTGACCGATAACCCTGTTGTGAAGAGTATCTTCAAGTTTAAGAAGTCTTTCGCCTTCGCCTTCTGTAATTTTTGTAACAGGAACACCGGTCATAATTGCGATAACTTCTGCTACATCTTCTTCTGTTACAGTTGGTTTATTTGCATCATTTTGACGGCGCCATTCTTCAGAAACTTCACGAATTCTGTCTTTCATATTAGCTTCGTCATCACGAAGAGCTGAAGCTCTTTCAAATTCTTGATTTCTGATTGCTTCTTCTTTTTCTTTGATAATAGCTTTTAATTCTTTATCAAGTTCTTTGCCTTCAGGAGAAAGCGTACAGAATTTCAAACGAACTTTTGAACTTGCTTCGTCAATTACGTCAATTGCTTTATCAGGCAAAAATCTGTCATTAACGTATTTGCTAGACAATTTTGTAGCCGCAACAATTGCTTCATCTGAAATCAACAAGTTGTGGTGTTCTTCATATTTAGGTTTTAACCCTTTAATAATTTCAATTGTTTCATCAATTGACGGTTCTTCAATGATTACAGGTTGAAATCTTCTTTCAAGAGCAGAATCTTTTTCAATATACTTTCTGTACTCATCAGAAGTTGTTGCACCAATAACTTGAATTTCGCCTCTTGAAAGAGCAGGTTTTAAGATGTTAGCTGCATCAATTGCACCTTCTGCTGCACCTGCACCGATAAGAGTATGCATTTCGTCAATTACAAGAATAACATTTCCGGCTTGTCTGATTTCGTCCATAATCTTTTTAAGGCGTTCTTCAAACTCACCTCTGTATTTTGTACCTGCAATCAACAAGCCCATATCAAGTTGAATAATCTTTTTGTTTTCCAAAATATCAGGAACTTCGCTATTCACGATTCTTATTGCCAAACCTTCTGCAACTGCAGTTTTACCAACCCCAGGTTCACCCAAAAGAACAGGGTTGTTTTTTGTTCTTCTTGCAAGAATTTGAATAACACGTTCAATTTCTTTTTCACGACCAACAACAGGGTCAAGTCTTAATTCAGAAGCTGCAAGTGTTAAATCAGTACCAAATTCATCAAGGCTAGGAGTCTTAACTTTGCTTGCAGTTGAAGAACTTGAACTTGATGAAGAGCTTCCTGTACCTGCACCTGCTCCGGCTGTAGGTTTTGAATCTCCAAGCATTTTAACAACATTGCTTCTGATTTTATTTAAATCAACACCAAGGTTTTCTAAAACTCTTGCTGCAACACCTTCTCCTTCTCTAATAAGACCAAGAAGTAAGTGTTCTGTGCCGATATAATTATGACCTAATTGTCTTGCTTCATCCCAAGATAATTCTAAAACTCTTTTTGCACGTGGAGTGAACGGGATTTCTACTGCAACAAAACCTGAGCCTCTGCCGATAATTTTTTCTACTTCCACTCTTGCATCTTTAAGGTTAACTCCCATTGATTTAAGAGTTTTTGCTGCAATACCTGTTCCTTCACCAATTAAACCCAAAAGAACTTGTTCTGTGCCAACAAAGTTGTGACCCAAACGACGAGCTTCTTCTTGAGCAAGCATAATAACTTTGATTGCTTTTTCCGTAAAACGTTCGAACATTTATAAAATTCCTCTTCTTACATATGTATATAAATATTATACTTAGAATGTTACTTTTTGTAAAGATACGGAATTTGTATTAAGTCTGACGGATGGTTTTATTTGTCGAAAATCGTGGCAATCCGGAACGAATATTAACTTTAATTATGGGTATAATTGTGTTAGCATAAAGCTTGTATGCAAAAGGATATAAAAAATGAAGACGGCACAAGTAGATGGTGAAAGAATAGTAATAAAAGAAACAGAAGATATAAAACTGAACGGACGCAAGGGCGCTATTGTAAGAGTTTTGGGATGCGGACTCTGTGGGTCTGATATTGTTAAATTTCGACATAAAATAGTGCATGACGGAGCTGTTTTAGGTCACGAAATTGTGGCTGTGATTGAAGAGATTAATTCTGAAACTAATTTTAGGGTAGGAGAAAGGATTGTAACTTCACATCATATACCTTGTTTTGCGTGTACTTATTGTAAACATGGTAATTATTCTATGTGCAAACATTTCAAGGAAACAAATATTTTCCCTGGGGGATTTAGCGAAAAAGTTTTTGTGTCAGAAGAACATTTAAAAAATGTTGCTTATTTAGTGCCGCAGAATATAACTGATGAGGAAATATCTTTTTATGAACCTTTGGGATGTTGTATAAGAGCTATTAAAAGATGTCAATTGATGACGGGTGATAAGGTTCTTGTTGTAGGATTAGGGTCAATCGGGCTTCTTATGGGCGAAGGTTTGAAGGCTTATGGGTATGAGGTTTTTGGCTGTGATTTGATACCGGAAAGAATTGAACTAGCTAATAAAATGGGTATTAAAACTTTGACTGAGGATTTGCAAGCAGATGCTGTATTTATGACGTCAGGAGCTGATAAAGCGATTGAAACTGCGATTAAATATATTAAACAAGGCGGAAAAATCCTTGTATTTTCAAGTACTCCAAATAATTGGGGTTATGCAAACAATGAAATCTATTATAAAGAATTAACGGTTATGGGAAGCTATTCTCCGTCACCAATGGATTTAAAAGAGTCTTTTGATTTAATCACAACCAAAAAAGTGGATATGAGCGGATTGACTACGGTTTATCCATTGGAAAAAATTCAGGATGCTTTTGATGATACTATTTCGAATAAGATTTTTAAAGCATATATACAAGTTAGTGAGTAATAGATGGATAAAATAGATTTACATTTGCATAGCAGTTATTCTGACGGAAGTGATTCGGTTCAAGAACTTGCGGAGAAAATTAAACAGGCAGGAATTACAAAATTTGCGTTGACAGATCATGATACTGTAGCCGGATGTGAAGAAATGGCGAGAATTATGCCTGTTGGGTTTATTCCGGCAGTGGAACTTACTTGCAAGGCGGGAAATATAAAATGTCATATTTTGGGTTATGGAATAGATTATAAAAACTCAGAGCTTTTGGCATTGATTGAAAAGGGGAAAAATTTACGTCAAATTAAGCTGGAAACAAGGATTGAATACCTCAAAAAAACGTGGAATATTGAGTTAACAAAGGATGAACTCGATTGGTTGTATTCAAGGAAAAGTGTGGTTAAAACTCATATTGCTAATATTCTTGTAAAAAGAGGTTTGGCTGCTGATAATCAAATTGCGATGAAAAAATATTTAGACGGTTGTAAAGCCGGTGATACAAGATTTAGCGGAGAAGAGGCTATTTCTGCGATTTTGAGTGCCGGTGGCGTTCCTGTGTGGGCGCATCCGTTGGGCGGCGAGGGTGAAAGTCATCTTGGCGAGGAAGAATTTTTGTTACAACTTGAAACTATGATGAAGTTTGGAATTCAAGGTTTGGAATGCTTTTATTCTCGTTATAATATGAAAGAAATAGATTTTTTGATTGATTGCGCAAATAAATATAATCTAAAAATAACCGGCGGCAGTGATTATCACGGAAGCAATAAAACTGTAGAAATTGGAAAATTGAATACAGAAAATCTTCCTGTTGATTTTCAATTGATAAATTTGAATTAAAAAATAAATCTTATTATTGCTTGTTTTTTGAATAAATGCTACAATTGAGTCAATGTAAGTACAAATTGCATTGATAAAGTTTAAACATTGCGTAGCTGATTAAGAAATTGGCTTTATGGAGAGATTATGTTACAAGAAGCAACAAGAGCAATAAATTCTGCATTTAATAACAGTTTTATAAAAAAGTTGAGCCAATATTTGCACGATTGTGTTCGTGAAGAAGTTAAAAGCTCTACATTTAGAAATTTAAAAGCAGATAGAGATAATAAATGGATATTCTTAAACGAAGAAGACACTTTGTTTACACAAGGTTTGGAGTATTTGAGATTAGAGGGTTCTGATGCAAAATTAACAGAACTAATGATTCAATCTGAAACAAGCCAAAAAGACAAATATCTTATTTATGGTTATTTATTCCTTGTTGGTAAAAACAAATCAGGTAGAAAAAATGAGTTCTTAACTCCGCTTTTGTACACTCCTTGTCGCCTTGAAAGAAATGGAGTCAATATAAATTGTATGTTGACGGATGAATTCTTATCGCTAAATACAGGTGCACTTACTGCCTTAATGAAAAAAAGTGATGATGAGGATGAAACAGAACAATTGTTAGAAGGTTTGTTGGATGTAGTTCCTACAATACCGATTACAAAAGAAAAAATGGATATTTTCTTAACAACCTTAAAATCTATTGTTCCCGATATTGATGTTTCTTTAAATCATGAAATGGACGTTAAAGAAGATAATGTTTCGAAAGATTTTTATTCAGAAAAAATTGATGCAGATAATATAGATGAAATTGTAGAAGAAGAGTCTGCAAAAAAATCAACGGTAACGTATGATAATATTCATTTAACAAACCAATGCGCAATAATTCTAACAAAACGTCCGTCTGCTACTGCCGGAGTATTGCATGAATTAACTCAAATTGCGGAAAAACCAAGCGGAGTATATAGAGAAACAGTTCTTAATTTAGTAAATGAAGAATATACTCAAGCAAAACCTACTGATAGTCAGCAAAAAACACTTGCAGATTTCTTTCCTGTAACACCGTTGTCTTTGTCAGATGCGCAATTGAATGTTGTAAAAAATGTAGAAAATGCAAAATTGGTTTCTGTTTTTGGACCTCCGGGAACCGGTAAATCTCAAACGATTGTAAACCTTGTTGCGCATTTGATTGCGAACGGAAAAACGGTTCTTGTAGCATCAAGAATGGACAAGGCGGTTGATGTTGTTGCAGAAAGATTAAATGATTTGGGCGCACCTTTCCTTGCATTGAGAGCAGGACGTTTAAATTATCAAAGAGAACTTTCAATGCAGTTACAAGATTTGTTGTCTAACAAAGTTGATTTAGATGACGGATTAGAAAGTTCAATTCTTTGCGATGTTTCTGATATGGAAAAACTTCTAAAATCAATGAACGAAATGGAAAAGAAATCAGAAGCAATTATTGCAATGGAAAATGAATGGAGCAATTTAGACAACGAAATCAAACTTTTAGCTCCAGCTCACCAAAATCATCAATTTATTAAACGTGATTTGAAAAATGATGAAGTTAAATCTGTTGAAGAAATTATAAATACTTTGTCTGAAAATCTTGAAAAATCAGGTTTTTTTGCAACTTTCAAAAATGGTGCTTCAATAAGTAAATTAAAGAAACTTTTGAAAATAAACGGTTTTGATGTAAATAACGAAAACTTAATGATACTAAAAGATGAGTTGGAATATGCAAAATTAATTTGTTCTGCTCGAATGATTGAAACAAAAATTCAGACAACAGGAAATATTCACGTTATTTCTGAACAACTTCGCACAATGCGTAAAAAGCAACGTAAATTGGCGGTTGATATTCTAAAAACAAAGCGTAGAGCTGCATTAAAAGGATTGATGCAAGATCCTGTAAAACGTCAAAGATTATTTGTTCATTCAAAATCACTTGTTGAAAGGAAGAAAAATCTTCAAAGCAGATTGCTTGAAACAGAAGACTTTAAACCGTTATTAGAAGCCTTTCCTTGTTGGTGTGTAACGACTTATGCTGTTTCAGGTTCATTGCCGCTAAAACCGGGATTGTTTGACGTGGTAATTATAGATGAAGCTTCACAATGTGATATTGCAAGTTGCTTCCCTGTATTGTATAGAGCCAAAAAAGCAGTTGTTGTGGGTGATGACAAACAGTTACCGCACTTATCATTCTTAGAAAAGGCAAAAGAACAATCATTCCTTTCACAATATGGAATTACAGACAGATACCAATTGATGTGGAGATTTAGAACCAATTCAATGTTTGATTTGGCAAATTACTATTCTATGCATCCGGTGTTATTGGATGAACATTTTAGAAGCTTGCCACCGATTATTAATTATTCTAACAAAGAGTTTTATGGTGGCAGAATTAAGGTTATGCGCAGAAATGATAATTCTCAAAAGGTTTTGGAGGCAGTTGTTGTACCTGACGGAAAAGTTGATTTTGATGCAACAAGAAATCTTCCTGAGATAGAAGCGCTTGTAAAACGTTTGCATGAAATAGTTGTGGAAGACGAACGCAAAAACCCTGATAATCCTGTTTCTATTGGTATTATTTCTCCGTTTAGAGCTCAAGTTGAACAATTAAAAGTTTCTGTTGCAAAAGTGCTTTCAGAACACATGATGGAAAAACACCAAATAGAAATTGGTACAGCGCATACTTTCCAAGGTGATGAGAGAGATATTATGCTTATTTCTTGGGCATATGCAAATAATAGCTTCCCTCAAAGCTTGATATTTTTACAAAAACCAAATTTGTTTAACGTTGCAATTACTCGTGCTCGCTATAAAACGATTAACTTTATTTCAAAAGACCCTCGTGAACTTCCGGAAGGTATTTTGAGAAGCTATTTTGGATTTATACAAGAATATGAAGATAGATATTCATTGATTAATTCTGATGAATTTGATGAAAATATTTATAAAAATGCTTTTGAAAAAGAAGTTGCACAAGCATTCCGTGATTTAGGTCACAAGGTTGTTTGCGGTGTTGATATTGCCGGCTTGAGTGCAGATTTGCTTGTTGATGACAAATTCGTAGTAGAATGTGACGGGGTAGAAGATAAAACTCCGGCAAAAGTTTCTAATATGAAAAAACAACAGATAATCGAACGTTCAGGTTTAAAAGTATCACGCATTACTAAACGAGAATGGAGCTATTCTCCAAAGGCTTGTATTGATAGAGTGGTGAATAGTAATATTTAATTTGGTGGGGTTTGTTGTAGATTTAGAAATCTTATATTCTTCTATCGCAACAGCTTTAAAACAAGAAAGTAAGTCGGCTTTACTAAGCCGATCTACTTTCTAAATGACTGTGGTACATAACATTATTTATCTTCTATTAAAGTAAAATCTTCAGGTAATTGTTTTTCCACCATAGAAACAAATTCTCCAAATGACAAACCCAAAGAATTCGCAATTTTCCACAAAGTTGTTAACTGAGCATCTCGTTCCCCTCGTTCTATAAGATTTAGAGAACTACTCGGAATATCATATTCGTAGGAATGTAGCAAAATTCCTTTTCGCTTTTGTTGTCGTATTTTTTTGACAATCTTCCCTACTGTATTTAATAATAACTTTTTCTTATCCAATATAGTATTTTTAGATGATTTCATACATTCAATCTTAATGCTATATTCCTTATTGGTTATGACTAATTAGTAATACAAAGAATAAGAGAAAGGTGGAAAAATGGCAGATTTAGTAGCTCAAGTGAAAGAACGTTGTTATGAAGATTGTGAAAATTTAAATTTTCAAACGACACCAATTCCAAAAATTTTAATTTTATCAGTTGTTACTTGTGGACTTTATTTTGTAATTTGGTTTTATCATTATTGGAAAACTTTAAAACAAAAATTTGGACTTAAGATTTCACCGTCTTGGCGTTCATTATTTAGCGGAGTAACTGTTTTTCGTCTATTTCCAATGCTAGAAATATATTTTAAACGTTTTGGAATAAAGTTCAACAATCCTTCGTTATGGGCAACTTTATTTTTTATGCTTTGTTATTTATCAAATCAACTATATTTTAGATTATCTTTGAGTAATGCAAATTCTATTATTGTAGAAATAATCAATTACTTTTTAACATTTCTTGTAACTTGTATTATTATTATGTTTCAAAGTAATATTAACGCAATTAATAAACAATATTTCCCAAATGCAGAGGTAAATAAATGGAAAGTTTCTAACACTATATGGACAATTGTTTTCGTTGCTATTACAATTTTGGGTTATATGGTTGAGTAAATATATCGGGTTATAACCCGATATATTTTTATTTATTAATATATGTTTATTAAAGGTTTCTTTTTCTTTATTTGCTGGGGTAAATGTTTTCGGTTGGATTTAAAATCTACTAGAAAGTAAGTCGGCTTTACTAAGCTGACAATATTTATAAAGAAAGAAAGCACGCATTGTTTCTACATCTTCACTTCGTTCAGCCGTTTTTGGTGTTTGGCTGTGCCAAATCTTTTTTGCCGAGCAAACTCGGAACTTAGCTCCTCAAACAATGCTCGAACTAAAAATTCGGTCACTTGATTATCTGATATGCATAGCAATATCGCATAACTATAGGCTTTTCCTCCCCTAAGGGGGCACTACTGTCCATGATAATTTCAATAATCACAAATAAGATTAAAATGCAGTTGT
>CAZPBG010000003.1:0-74744 GCA_964584885.1 uncultured Vampirovibrio sp. | reverse complement strand
CAATTATTATTCCGGAAGTTCTAAGAAAATATACAGGATTTGATAGAATATAAATATTAAAGGGTTTCAAATGAAACCCTTTTCAATTTTAATATGCTTTTATCAAAAAGATTTTAATATCATTATCAAGTCGCTCTATTCGTTTAACATATCTGTAATCCGTAGGAGCATTTAAAATTAGTACAACAGCCGGTTTTTTACCTGTTAATTTTGAATAATATAAAGATTGTCCTATTGATTCTGCCCATTTTTTTGCAAAATCAAATTCTATAGCATAATCTTTTGTTAAACAATCAACTCTTGTCATATCCCACAAAATAGCTTCTTTTCTGCCAAAATCAGAAGTACACCATTGGTTTTGATAATAACTTTCAGTCTGATTTGGCATCATTGTTTGGGTTTCATACCACTTTTGCGGTACATAATTTAAACCATAATAATAAACTCCGCTTGCCATAAGTAAAAAAGTTATTACAAAAGTTATAATTTTATTGTTTGAATTTTTCTTTTTCTTTCTTCCCATTAAAAATCTTATCTTACTTTATTTTCATTACCGGCAATTAGACGTTTGATATTTTCTCTATGCAAATAAATAATATAAATTGCACCTAATGTGCAATATCCAATGTATGCTACCGGTGCTCCTAAAAAATACATTAAAAATGGAGAAATAAATAACGCAATCATAGAACCTACTGAAACATATTTTGTAGAATAGGTGATAATTCCCCAAACAACTGCAATAATTAATCCAACCATCCAGTTTAGCGCAAGAATTGTTCCAACTCCGGAAGCTACAGATTTTCCGCCCTTAAATCCCAAAAAACAAGATTTGCTATGTCCGATAATAACCGCAACCGCAGCTATTACAGGAGCTAATCCTAATGAAACACCTGCTGTAACAAATAATTTAGCTAAAACAACAGGTAATGCGCCTTTTAGTGCATCAAGTAACATTACAATGAAAAACCATTTTTTACCTAAAACTCGCTTAACATTTGTTGCACCGGTTGAACCTGAACCGACTGTTCTAATATCTTGTCCTGTTTTTGTTTTGACAATAATATATCCTGTTGGTATTGAACCTATAACATATGCGATAATAAGAGTTGCTAATAATTGTAAGATTGAATTAATCATTTTTTCTCCTTATTTTTACCATTTTTTAAAAATAAAAAATACTGCCAAGATTATCAATGCAAATCCGACAAGATAATTCCATTGAAAATCTTCTTTTAAATATAATACCGAAAATATACTAAAAACAACAAGCGTAATAGCTTCTTGCATTGTTTTTAATTGCGCTGCCGAATAATATTCATGACCAATTCTATTTGCCGGAACTTGAAAACAGTATTCAAAAAGCGCAATTCCCCAGCTTACAAGGATTACAATCCACAAGGCAGAACCTTTGTATTTCAAATGTCCGTACCACGCAAATGTCATAAAAACATTTGAGATTGTAAGAAGTAGTACTGGAAGCAATTGTCTTAGCATTAAAATCTTTGCTCCATTTTGGTGTTAGCAAGAATTACGGCAGAAATCATCAAGATACAACCCAATATTTCACGAGTAGTCATAACTTCGCCCAAAATCAATGCACCACCAACTACCGCAAAAACTGATTCAAGACAAAGAATTAGTGTTGCTAATACAGGGAAAGTGTATTTTTGTCCGTAAATCTGTAATGTATATGCAATTCCACTTGCTACAATCCCTGAATATAAAAGCGGAATTTTACAATCAACTAATGTTTGCAAAGTCGGTGTTTCAAAGAATGAAACCAAAATCAATGATAAAATTCCAACGACCAAAAATTGCATACAAGACATTTTAGCCGGATGAACTCTATGTGCGTAATGGTCGACTACTAAAATATGAACACCATAAAAGAATGCGCCAACAAGTGACAAAATATCATATACATTTATTCCACCGCCTGATTGGTAGCATAATAGATATAGTCCAAAAACCGCCATAATTACACTAACAATAACACGTTTTGCAATTTTTGTTCCCATAAATAAAGAAATCAGAGGTACAAAAATTATGTATAAAGCAGTGATAAAACCGGATTTTCCGGCAGTTACATATTGAATACTATATTGCTGAATGGACATCGCAATGAACATCGCCAAACCGCAGAAAAAGCCTGCTTTTAAGAGGTTAATTCTTTGATAAAACTTTTTAGCATTACTGCGCAAATCAGGCTTTGAAAATTTTACCCAAAGTATAACCGGAATTAAACTAAGTGCGCCCAAAAAGCTTCTTACGGCATTAAAAGTAAATGGTCCGATAAATTCCATACCAGCTCTTTGAGAAACAAATCCAAGCCCCCAAATAAGAGCGGTCATAAATAATGCGATATTTGCTGAAATTCTGTTTTTCATAAGCAATATTATATCATAAATTTTTTTGAAGTGACCGGTTAAATAAGTGATTGAGTGGTTTTACATGAAGTATTTAAAAATTGTTTTGACAAAAACTTACAAAACCCACTGTTTACGCAACCTTGGAATAACATTTTTTTGCTGCATATCTTTTAGCGCAAAATCAATATTTTCTTTGAGTTTAACCGTAGAATTCCCTTTTTTGAATGCAATTCCGTATGGTTCTCTTGAATAACGTTTTGGCAACAATTTAACCAAATTGTTATCCATAACATATTTACTCAAAATTGTATCATCAGAAGTAATTGCGCTAATTTTATCAGATTTCAATGCATCATAAGCATCAGCATAACTTCTAAATCCTAAAATTCTGGCAGTAGGTACAAGATTATGTATATTTTTTTCGGCAGTTGTTCCAAAAATAACTCCTACATTTTGATTTGCTAAATCAGTAATAGAGTGAATTGCGCTGTTTGATTTTACCAAAACAGCTTGTCCTGCAACATCATAAGGAATAGAAAAACTTACGACTTCTTGTCTTTGAGGAGTAATTGTTACTGTTGAAATAACAATATCAACTTCGCCAGTCGAAGCTTTTATCAATCTGTTTGAATGAGTCACCGGAACAAATTCTACACGATTTCTGCTTTTCAAAAGATATTGTGCAACATATTTTGCTAAATCTGCATCATAACCTACGATATCACCTTTTTCGTTTTTAAATCCAAACGGTTTTGAATCAAGACTTATGCCAACTCTGATTTTTCCACGTTGCATAATTTCGTCATACAAATCACCCTCTACAAATTCATCGTTATCAGAATTCAATAAAAGGTACACTCCTGCCATAAGTGCTACAATTAGCAGAAAAAGTATTATTAATTTTCGCATTGTTATTTCTCTCTTACAGGCATTCTGCCACAAGATTTGTCTTCATCGCAAAATCCCAAGCGCTGACATTTCGGTACTAAATAAGGTTTAAGCCAAGGTTCTTGTGCAATTAATTCATCACACATAGCTTTAACCATATTTCTTATTTCATATTGTGCTCTTGTACAAAGTCTTAAATTCGCAATATGAATAAGTTCTCTCAAGTTCAAACTTGCCACAATTGAAGTAGCTGCAGCGTTTGGAAGCACCGCACGAGCATCTTCTGCAGGAATTCCTGCTTCTGTAAATTCACAATATAATTTTGAAATTTCACCCATAAAATCAACGAATTTTGCTTTTAGTTCTTCATTCCTTTCGATTGTAGGAGGAATTAAATAATCAAATTGACCTTTTTCCTTAACATATCTTTGAGATTTTTGAGAGAAAGACATGTGTCTATGTCTAACAAGTTGGTGAGTACAAGCTCTTGAAACGTTTGAAATAGCAAAAGTCACTTGAATATGCTCAATTGTAGAATAGTGACCTGATGAAATTACTCTTTCTATTAATTTAAGCATTTTTTCTTCATCATCAGTGCTTTCATAAATCTCATAAGGTGAAAGCGCACTGTAACAAGTTCTGCACGCAGTATAAATTGTTTTAAGCATATTTTCCGGTTTCGAAATTAAATGAACAACCGGTTTGTTATTCTCACTCATTCTTCCTTCTCTCTTCCTTTGTTTTAATATTTAATTTTACTTAAACTGCTGTTGTAGCTGCTGTTGCAGCTTCTTCATACGGATTTTCTATTCCTGCATCTTGTGCAGCTTTAAAAGCTGTTTCAAACATTTTATCGGAATTATCAGCAATTTGAGGATTTTCCATAATTGCTTTTAAATCATTGTTAACATCATCAACACCTTTAAATAACATTGAACGTCCAAGAGCTTCTGCTTTTGAGTCAGAAAAATCTTTTAATTGTGGTCTTGAATCTTCTGTTTCAACATGTTCAGGTTCTGTTGTTTCTGCTACAGGTTTTTGAATACCGTTAAAATTTACTTGATTAAAACCATACTTAGGACCATTAATTTCACTCATATCATATACCTCACATTTTTATAAGCAGAATAGTTGATTTTTAAACAACTAATGAATTTTACCTATTTTTATTGATTATATCATATCACTCGTTGTTTCAACCATCCATTTACACTAAAACGTAAAATTAATTTTTTTTGCTAGTTAAAAGAAACTTTTTTTACAAAAGTTTACAGAAAGGCAAAGGTTTAGTTTAAAATTTTACAGTTACTGATTTGCTGATTTTAGTGTAAAATATTTTTATGAATGAAAAAGAAAAAATGTTATCCGGAGTTTTATATAATCCTAATCTTGACGGACTTTATGAAGAACGTTTGAGAGCAAAAGAGCTATGCAAAAAATATAATCTTGAAGAAAACAAGGATTTTATCAGAGAATTATTTGGCAAAGTTTGTGAAAATTTTCAAATAGAGCCTAATTTTTATTGTGATTATGGTTATAACATAGAAATCGGTGAAAATTTCTATTCAAATCACAATTTAGTTATTTTAGATCCGGCAAAAGTAAAATTTGGAAATAACGTGTTTATTGGTCCAAATTGTGGTTTTTATACACCTGAGCATCCGCTTGATTATGAAACAAGAAATTCGGGTTTAGAATATGCAAAACCTATTAATGTGGGAAACAACGTATGGTTTGGCGGAAATGTTACAGTGCTTGGCGGGGTAACAATTGGGGATAATACTGTTATTGGAGCAGGAAGTGTTGTAACAAAAGATATTCCGGCAAATGTAGTTGCAGTCGGAAATCCTTGCAAAGTAATAAAACAATTATGAATAACAAAATAAATATTTTAAAAGCGTTCGCAATTTTACTTGTAGTAAGTGGTCATCTTGAATTTTCACTTATTCCGATGTTTCCGCCATATTCCTTTCAAGTTGTTTTGTTCTTTTTTATTGCCGGAATGCTTTTTAAGCCTGAATATGGATTTTTTGAATTTTTTAAACGCAGAATAAAAAGCCTGATGCTTCCATATATTTTGTATGTAATAGTTTATTTAGGTATAACCTTTTGGATTGCGCCATATGTCGGAAAACTTTGGTGCATGCCTGTAACTCTGAAAAACGAGTTGTTAATGCCGTTTTTGACAGGGCATCAAATAGATTTAATTTCGCCTTTGTGGTTCGTGCCTCAATTGTTTACAAGCTTAATAATATACAAAATTTTGCATAAACATTTGAATATATTTTGGTATTTTGCATTTGCGCTCTTTTCAATTCAGTTAGGAAAATTTGCTGATAATCTTTGGATTTTGTACTTGTTAAGAACGATGTTTTCACTTTTGTTTATTGAAGCCGGTTATTTATATAAAACAAAAATTGAAGATAAAATTAATATTTTTACATTTAAAATTCTTGGTTTTGTATTGGTTTTGCAATCGCTCTTGTGGTTTACCAATAAAGATTTTACACCTGCTGACGGAGTAGGATTAAGTTATATTCTTGTTTGGGGTGAATTTGATAATTGGATTGTTCCGATTTTAACAGGTTTTACAGGAATTTGGATATGTTTGTATTTGGTAAATCTTCTTTATGACAAAATTAAAACTTGGGATTTTTTGCAAAAAGTCGGACAAAATACTTATCATATAATGGCAAACCATTTGCTTGTGTTCAATATTATTACGTATTCAATTCTTGCAATAAAAGGACTTCCGTTTGATATAAAAAATAATGCTGATATTTATTGGTTTTATTTTCCACTTAAAACCACGTATTTTTATTTCGTTGTCGGAATTATTGCCACTACATATTTAGGTGAATTTTTAAAGTATTTTTCGAAGGTTTTCAACCATGCAATCAAGGGTAGATAATTGATGGGTTGCAAGCAATTGATTAATATTGGTTTCGAAATCTTTAGGTAAAACTTTGCAATGTTCAAGTGCATATTTAACCAGTCTTTTTTCTCCGGGGTGTAACAATTTGTTTTTCGCAAAAATTATATCAAAATAACTTGCTAAAAAAGCTGCAATACGATGATTTATACTAACTTTATCATCACGGAAGATAGCTTTTTCTATTTGTTCATAATATGAAGCAAACGGTTTGTCTTTTAGTAACATCATATTTCTATGAATTATATTTTGTTGTAATTCATTTGGATAATCTGTATTTATTTTATTTTTTAAATTTTGAAGCCAATTAGTCGGGTCGTAAACAATTTCACAAACATCTAATGTGTATAAAAACGCTGTAGTGTAACCGTTTGACGGATAATGTTTTATCCAAACATTATCAACAATATTTTCAAACCATTTTGTATTCCAATACATAATATCGTAAATTGTATTAGATTTTTTCTCTAAAAATTCATCACCTGAACCAAAGTATTCACCACCAACTTCATATTTTTCAGAAATATTTTTGATAATATTTTCACGCTCAAAAACAGGAATATCTTCTTCTACAAAGACATAAATATCAATATCCGAATTTTTATCATTGGTTTTGGCAGAACAAGAACCACCTATTGCAATGGCTTTGACTTGTTGAAAATTTTTAAAAACATTATACATAATTATCTCCTCTATAAGTTTTTAAAATAAAAAAGTCTTTAACTCTTACGCCAAATATTTTTGTAAAGTTGATTTATCAAAAACTTCAATACTATCTTGAGAATGTATAAATACAAGACAAGAAATTAGAGATTTAAAAGTTTGAAAATCATCAAATGCAAGTTTTTGTCTTAAATCTGTCATATTATTTGCCATAAATTCAGTAATAACTGTTTTATCGTTATAAAATAATTCTGACAAAAATTCAAACGCTTCTCTGGTCTTAATTCCCTCCAAATAAATAATATCAGGAGATTGAAACTCAACATAACGAAGAGCTTTATCCATATTAAAACCAATATTTTCATTCAATTCGCACTGATTAACATTGCTTAATTCGTATTTTGCAATTGATTCAATTGTCATGACATTTTTATGCAGATTTGTTGTTTCCATTAAAAGCGAATAAATAATATGTGTTTTACCACTCAACGGTGAACCGCAAACCAATATAATCCCTGGGGTTTCAAGTGCTTGAATTAAAATTGAATACTGTTTTTCATCAGTAATAATTTGTTCTAATTTAGCAGGCGGTTTATAAATTTTTAACGAAATTCTTTCGCCCATAATTGTTGGAAATGATGACACAGAAGCAATAAGCATTGTATCTTCAACTTTAAAACACAATTTACCTAATTGAGGAATTTCACAAACAGATGGGTCAAGATTTGATAACACTTTGAGTTTTGTCACAAATGCAGAATTAAGTATTGACGGAATAACTCCTTTGTCCAAAACATCACCGTGTTTTTTGAATACTACTTTCAATCCGTCTTCTACTTGTTCAAAGTTAAGTTCGTGAATATCTTCTATAATTGCCTGTTTTAAAATTGCTCTTATTACTCTTTGGATATGTTCTTCTCCGGAGTCTTTTTTGTGTAACTCTTCTGTCCAATCAAATTCTTCTGTAGAAGATGATAAACTAATACTATCAACTGTATCAGCCACTTTATAATATTCATCAATCTTTTTTGTAATACTTATTTCAGATGCAATTACAGGTTCAATTGAACATTCAGCTGTTTCAATAATTTTATCAATCGCAAACAAATCTAAAGGGTCAGCCATTGCTACCGTTAAAACATCTTCAATCTTAAACAACGGAATTATTCTGTATCTTCTTGCATCGGCAAATGTTATAAAATTAAAACATTTAGGGTCAGGAGAATAGTCTTCCAAATTAACATATGGAATATGTAATTTTGATTCCAAAAACTTCAGCAATGTTTCCTCGTTCAATATTCCGGAATTAATCAACGCTTGACCAATATTGATATTTTGAACATTTGCAAGCTCTTCAGCTTTTTCTAATGTTTCATATTCAACAATACCGTCACGAACAAGTTCATATTTAAGTTTTTCTAAAGTTTTATTATTAATTGTATCCATTAACAGAATTATAACAAATTGAAAAAATATATTCAATAAAATAGAGTTTGTAATAAAACTACACAATATATTGCAAATATAAACTTTAAATGATACCGTTTCAAAAAGGAGAATATAATATGCAAATTAATTCCATTACAAGTTTTAACTACAATGGAAACTCGTATAGAAAAAATACAGCTTCCAAAAATCAAAATGTACAAAACCTCTCTTTCAAAGGAGGAAAAGGTGCTGGTGTGGGCTCAGCAATAGGAACAGCCGGTGTGGCATGGCTAGGCATTGGCGCTTTAATAGCAGCCGGACCTTTAGCTGTGGCTGCAGGTCTTCTGGGTGGCTGCCTGGGCGGCGCCGCTATAGGACACAGCATTGAAGAAGCGATAGACAAATTAGACGATGACAATAACAATAACAATAACAGTAATGGCTAAACCTTTATAGGAATACCAAATCAATGATAAAACCAACATTAAATACTAATATATATTTGCATAAAGCACATGCATTCAGGAAAAATGAAAATAATAAAAATCATATTGAAAAATTTCAAGATTCCGAAAATAAAGATACTTTTGAAAAGAAATTGTTAGAAAGTAACAATAATATCAATAAGTCAATTGTTTTTTTGGGTCTGGTTGTTGCACTAAAAGTTATTTTAGATTCAATATTAAAATTGAAAAATGTTAAAGCATCAGCATCAGCATCACCCTCCTTAATAATAAAAAATTTCAAATCTCTTAAAAATGATAGCAATGTTCCAACATTAGAAAATTGCAAAAGTATTAATCAAGATTTAAAACAAATTCTTGAACGACAATTGGCATATACAAAAGCCGGTAAAGATGTTATTGATGAAACAGGAGCCCCAAGGTCTGCAAATCGTTTACTTTTATGCGGTTCTGCCGGTGTTGGGAAATCTTTCTTTGCTAAAATTTATGCTAAATCATTAGATGCTGAATATAAAGAAATTTTATATTCAGACTTTAATTCTCGGTGGTGCGGAGAACATCTTGTTAATTTTACAAATATTTTTAAAGATATTTTACATGAAGCAGAAAATAATCCTAAAAAAAGATATGTTGTTATTTTTAATGAATTAGATACATTATTAAATCCTGTTCAAAAATTATCAAACCCCGAAAATAAAGCTACGTATGGGTTTTTTAAGACAGATGAACGTTCAATTTTCTTAAATTACTTGGAAGAACTTAAAGAAAAGACTCCAAATGTTACCATTATTGGAACTACAAATATTTTACCGCAAAGCAAAAGTTTAGATCAGGCTGCTTTAAGCAGATTCCAAAACATTATAGAAGTTCCTTATCCGGACAAAAATTGTATATTTGAAGCATTAAAAATGAACTTGGAATATTTAAAAAACAAAAATAAATTTTTAACTGAAAACGAGGATTCTTTAAAAGAACTTGCTCAAAAAATGGCTGACAGAAAATGTTCTTTTAGGAATCTTGAATATATTGTAAATGAAGCAAAGAATCTTCATTTGCAAGAAAAAATAAAAGACAGTCATTGCGAATTTAACATTGATTTTCTTAAAAAAGGTGAACAAAATTTAAAATTTTCAGACGGAGAACTAGACCCCGCTAACATTGGAGGTAGTTAACCCTTCCCCAAATATTCTTCTACTTTTTTTACAATTGCGTCTAATTCAAACGGTTTTGTAATATACTCGTTTACACCTGTTTCTTCGCCAATTGCTTTGTCTTCCAATTGCGAACGAGCTGTTACCATTATTATCGGAATATCTTTGTATTTGTTATCGTATTTTAAAAGACGACTAATCTTATACCCATTAATTTTTGGCATCATAACATCCAAAATAATCAAATCCGGCATAATTTCTTTTGCTAATCTTAATCCGTCTTCTCCGTTAAAGGCTGTGTAGCACACAAATCCTGATACTTCGAGGACGAATTTCAGGCTTTCTACAATGTCCTGCTCATCATCTACTATAAGAATCTTTTTCATGCACATCTCCTTCAATCTCATATGAATACATTATATCATATTTGCCATAAACATTCTCTTTTTGTTCCACAACAGTGTCAATTTTTTTCTTTAAAAACTCGCATGCCGGTTTATCTCCGTCCATAACAACCATTGATAAAGTTGTTATATTTCCCTCTTTCTCTATCAAAGAGTTTGACAAATAAGTTTTGTTAAGAAGATTTTCTTCTTTCATCAAGTTTTCAATAATCTCATTTGTTGATTTTATACATATAATAGCCGCTGTTCCACCGCTTGAACGAGCTTTTTGTATAACCTGCTTTTTAATCATATTAAAATTACTTTTGTCATTAGCAATAGGAATAACAAAGTAAAAACGTGAACCTTTGTTGATTTCACTATCACACCATATAGCCCCGTTATGGGATTCCATAAGTTGTCTTGCAATCGGCAGCCCCAAGCCTGAACCACCAACTTTTCTTGAAAGTGAATTCTCAATCTGTGCAAATTTGTCAAACACATGGTTTAAGTCTTTGCGCTCAATTCCAATGCCTTGGTCTTCAACACAAACTTGAAGATAATTACCTTGAAGTTTTCTTATATCTTCCTCGAAACAATGGTCATATTGAAGTTCTCGAGCATTAACAACTTTTGAAGAAATCTCGATTGTACCTGCATTTGGAGTGAATTTTATTGCATTTGAAACCAAATTTGTCAAGACTTGTTCCAAACGGTTTGAATCAGCATAAATTTCTACAGAATCAGGTGACGGTGTATATTTTATATTCAATTCTTTTTCTCTGGCAACTTCTGTTAAATTATTTTTTACATACTCAATAACCGGTTCAATATGAGTTAATTCGAATTTGAAATCCATCTTTCCGGCTTCAATTTTTGAAATATCCAACAAATCGTTAATAATGCCTGATAATCTTATTGCATTACGTTTGCCCATAGAAACAAACTTTTCAATATTTTCCGTCATTTCTCCGGCTTTGCCACTCAATATAATATCCATAGCATTCTTAATTGCAGTCAAAGGAGTTCTAAGTTCATGCGAAACAATTGAAATAAACTCTGATTTTAGACGTTCCAATTTTTGCAACTTTCTGTTTGTCGCTTTTAGTTCTTGTGTAAAAGAAGCGCTCTGTAGCGGAATTGTTACTTGCTGAACAAGAGTTTGAAAACAGGTTGCATCTTCTGTAGAAAATGCTTTTTCACGATAAATTTCTGTAAATCCGAAAAATTCATCATTAAGCATAATCGGTGCAAACATATTGTCATATCTTAAAACTGAAAAATCATATTCTTTAACATTATGTTTGATATTTTTTTCTATTTTAAGATTACCAATTTTAATATCAAATGGCGGGTCAGACAATAACGACTTGTAACTCAAAATCGCACGAAGTTTAAGAGCCTCTAATAATCGGTCAGAAATTTTATATAGCGAATTTATTATCAAAACAGGTTCTCTTTCAGAGCGGAATAAAAGAGTACAAGCCAATTCAAAGTTTAAAGATTTTTCAATTCCCTCAATCATAATTTTAAGAAGCTTGTCTTTGTCCAATGTTCCTGCAAGTTGTGAACTTGTATTATACAAAACGTTTAATTGATAAAGACTTCTTGCCAATTCTTGGTTAGCTTTAGCCATTTTCATAATAGACTGACGAGTTTTTAAACTAGCTTCTATTGTTGCAGCAAGTAATTTTTTATCCAAAGGGGTTTTAATAAATAGATTTACATTGTGAGTTACGTCTTTGTTGTGTCTTGTTTCACCAACAATCAAAAGAATAGTAACTGAATATTGTTTAATTTTTCTACAAAGTGATTTCAAATCCAATGAAGCCAAATCCCCATCTATAATTACTGTTTCAGGTTCTTCAACTTTCAATGTATCAAAAATCATAATTTCATCAACAGAAGTAAGCACCTCATCTGACGGAAAGGTTTCTTTTATGATTTTTTCTTTCTCACTATCCTCACTAATCAATAAAAATTTCATTCTTATTCCCTGATTTTGTTAAACAGACCAACTCTGCAATTATATAATACCAAAAAATTGGGTATGAATGCAAATTAAAAGTGATTTTCGTGATTCGTAACCCTCAATTCACAAATCACGAAAAATACACTCACTTCAAAATTAACAATTTTTAAAAACTTGATAATTTTCATTATATGTATTAAAATTACCTGTATAACTACTAGTAGAGGGCATTGGATTTAGATGAAAAAAGCGTTATTAATTGCATCAGTATTATTTATTGCTGTTATTACAACTGCTTGTATAAATAATATTGCAGTTCAAGAACTTAATAATAAAGCGGCTGAATACATGGAAAAAGGTGATTATGAAGCTGCTGTTAACAGATTACAAGCAAGTATTGATTTGGATTCTACAATGTATGAAACCTACTACAATCTTGGTATTGCTGCTACAAATGCAAAAAAATATGATGTTGCAATTGAAGCATTTGAAAATGGTTTGAAACTCAAATCTGATTATGCTGATTTTTATTATTCATTGGGCGCAGCGCAATATGAATATGCAAACGCATTATTAGAAAATGAAGACGATACTGAAGATGACAAAGATGAAGTTAAAGCTCCGTCTGATGAAGACAAGCAAAAATCTGAAGAGCTTAAAAAATCCGCTTTAGAAAATCTTCAAAAATATCTTGAATTAAAACCTCAAGCAGAAGATAAAGAAACTGTTGAAACTTTAATAGAAGATATTACTAAAGTTGAAACCGATACACAAGAAGAAAATAAAACAATAGTGGTAGAATAATGTTTGCCTCACACTCTCAAATTTTATGCACAGTTTTTGGTGTAAATATATATTTTTACGGTGTAATTTTAGCACTCGCTATTGTTGCTGGCACTTTTATTTCTGATTATTTTGGTCAAAAATTCTTTGGACTAAAAAAAGAAACAATTATTGATTTAGCACCTTATTTAATATTTTTTGGAATAATTGGTGCAAGATTATATTATTGCATATTAAATTACGGTTTTTATTTAAGATTTCCAACCGAAATTTTAGCAATCCGTCACGGCGGAATTTCTATTCACGGTGCTATTTTAGGTGGTTTAATCGGATTAATAATTTTTGCTAAACGAAGAAAATATTCAATATTTAAACTTTCAGATGTGACTGTAATTGGTTTAGCTTTGGCTCAATCAATCGGAAGATGGGGAAATTTTTTCAACTCAGAAGCATTTGGTTTGCCTACTAATTTACCTTGGAAATTGTATATAGCTCCGCAATACAGACCTATTCCGTTTACGGATGTAAACTATTTTCATCCTACTTTTTTGTATGAAAGCATATTAGACTTTGTTATTTTTGGAATTTTAGTTTTTGTACTTAAAAAAGGATGGAACAAAAAAGAAGGTCATTTAACATTTATCTACTTAATTCTTTATTCAATAGTAAGAATTTTTGTTGAAGCATTCAGAATTGATAGTGTATGTTATGTTTTTGGGACTCCGGTTGCGATATTTGTTTCAATATGTATAATTATTGTATCTTTAATAGGATTATTAATAACAAGGAAGTCATGAAAGCAGTTTTATTTTACGGACCACAAGATATAAGATATGAAAATACTATGATTAAACCTTTGGAAAAAGGTGAAATTTTAGTAAAAATTGAAGCAGCTTTGACTTGCGGTACTGATGTTAAAACTTTTAGACGTGGTCATCCTGTTTTAATAAAAACAATTCCGTCAGGTTTTGGACACGAGTTTTCAGGAATTGTAGAAAAAGTTAGTGATGATGTTACCAATGTAAAAGTTGGTGACAGAGTTGTATGTGCTAATTCAGCTCCTTGTGGTAAATGTTTTTATTGTAAAAGAGAAGAATACAATCTTTGTGAAAACTTAAACCTATTGAACGGAGCTTATGCTGAATATATAGTTGTTCCGGAAAGAATTGTTAAAAAGAATACGTTAATTCTTCCTGATAATTTACCATTTGAAAAAGCCGCTTTTTGTGAACCTTTAGCAAATGTTGTTCACGGTGTAGAAAGAACGGATATAAAAGCAGGTCAAACAGTTGGTGTAATTGGTATAGGACCAATTGGTTTGATGTTTGCAAGATTGGCGAAACTCAAAGGTGCAAGAGTAATTGTTGCAGGCAGAAATCCTATGAAATTAAAACTTGCAGAAGAATTTGCTTATGCGGATGAAGTTGTAGATTTGAAAAAATATACTAATCCTGAAAAGATTTTTAAAGAATTTTCTGATGAGAAAAAAGGTTTGGATGTTGCAATAGAATGCGTTGGTATGCCGGAAATTTGGGAACTTATTTTCTCTTGTGTTCGCCCCGGTGGTACGGTACATTTCTTTGGCGGATGTAAATCTGGTTCAACAGTTAGTTTTGACACAACAAAAATGCATTATGGCGATATAAAACTAATGAGCGTATTTCACCACACCCCTAAATATTTTAGGCAAGCTCTTGATTTGATTTCATCAGGCAAAGTTGAAGTAGAAAAACTTATCACAGATACATTACCGCTTGAAAAAGTTGAATATGCAATGGAACAACATATTGCAGGAAATGCAATTAAGTTTTTGATTAAACCATAATAATAATTGTAAAAATATTAGCAAATTTTTTTATTTTCGAGTATTATACTTAGTATGGCAAAAACTACTAGAACAAATCGTGAAATACAAGAAAAATTAAAAGCACCAATTGTAGATGCTTTAAAAATTGCTTACGAACATCCGACTTACCAATTCCATATTCCGGGACATACAAAAGGTAAAGCGGTTTTCAAAGATTTTAAAAAACTTGTTGGAGAAAAAGTTTTATCAATTGATACAACTGATGAATTCGATAATTTGGGCACATTACATCCGGCAACAGGACCTATTGCAGAAGCTCAAAATCTTGCAGCAGAAGCATTTGGCGCTCAAAAAACTTTCTTTTTACTAAATGGTTCTACAGTTGGAAATATGGCAATTGGTATGTCATTAACCAACAAAAATAAAAAAGTTATTATTAATAGAAATTGTCATCGCTCTGCATTAACAGGTTTAATGATATCAGGAGCAGAGCCTATTTGGATTTGCCCTTCCCGTATTGATGATTGGTCAATTTGGGGAAGTATTCAAGCCAGTACTATTGAAGAAACGCTTAAAAACAACGATGATGTTGGACTTGTATGGATTACAAATCCGACTTACGAAGGTGTTGTGTCTGATATAAAATCAATCAGCGCAGTTTGTAAAAAATACGGAGTTCCTCTTGTTGTTGACGAAGCACACGGATGTTTGTGGAATTTCAACAAATATCTTCCTACAACAGCATTAAAACTTGGTGCTGATGCAGTTATTCATTCTTTGCACAAAACCGGTGGAAGCATGAGTCAAAGCTCAATGTTACATATTGCAAAAGACTCTTTAATTGATGCAGTTGCTGTAGAAAAAGCTTTAAAACTTCTTCATACAACAAGTCCATCTTTACTTCTATTGGCAAGTTTAGACGCAGCAAGAGCTACACTTCAATCAAAATCAGGGCAAGCGCTTTTAGACAGAACAGTTAAAAACGCTAAATATCTAAGAACAAGATTAGATAATATTTCAGGATTACATCAATTAAAATCAGATTTTGGTTATATGACTGATGTAACAAAAGTTTTTATTAAAATAGACGGATTATCAGGTAAACGTCTAGAATCAATTTTAGAAATAGATTTTGGTATAGAAGTTGAATCAGCTTCTGATATCGGAGTTTTAATACTTTGTAACCTTGGTAACAAACATTCTGATTTTGTTTATCTTGCTGATTGTTTGGAAAAAATTGCATTAAGCAATTACAAAGATATTTATTATTTGGAAAACAGAAAGCATATGCCAATGTTAGACCCAATTATTAAAATGAGTCTTAGAGATGCATATTATGCAGAAAAAGAAATTGTTGCAAAAGAAGATGCAATTGGCAGAGTTTCTGCAGAACTTGTAGCAGAATGTCCTCCGGGAATTTCAATTTTGCTTCCGGGTGAATTGATTACAGAAGAACATTTGCCTTATTTGAATGACTACAAAACTTTAGAAGTTGTTAAGTAATTTACCTTATTTATTAATTCAAACTTTTTACAAAATCATCCGCAGAAAGTTTTTTGCCTGTCAATTTTTCTATTAATTCATTTTCTTCCATTGACGTTCCGTATTGGAATAAATTTTCTGCCAAAAATGATGATGTATTTTTATTTTCTGTAATATTTCCGAGTTTATCAAGTAAATAATTATAAATCTGAGCTTTTATTAATGTTGCTCTAAAATAATTTTGATAATATGCCGGATGTGAAAGATAATGAGGAATTGAAGCCCAACCATTATCAAGTGTTTCATCTTCATCACGCAATTGATATTTGACTTTCAAATCATGCCATAATTTTTTCAAATCTTGATTAGGATTTTTGTACATTTCTTTTTCAAAATTTATTATTACTTGAGAATGTGCAATAAAATTAGCTTCATCTTTTCTAAAAGTTTGTTTAAAATCTTTTATAATATTTTCCGGAACAATATTTGCAAGGATATTTTCTCTTTTTTGAATATCACCCATCATCATTGCAACAGCTTCTGTCATAGCAGGATAAGTTTGTCTATCAATAAAAGGTAAATCACGTGAAATTCTTAAAGCATAAACACAATGTCCCATTTCGTGATTTAAAGTATCCAAGCTATGTGTATTATTAGTTAAGTTAGCTAAAATTCTTGCATCTAAACCGGCATCTATATCAAAACAAAAACCATGTGTATTTTTTCCTTTTCTTGGAAACAAATCAAGAGTCAATTTTCCGTCTTCAATTAATTTATCAACATCATAACCCATATTGTTATATGTTTTTTTTGAAATTTCAACAATTTGTTCACCGTCTTTAAAACATTCATTAACTTTTTTTGTAGGATCATTATCCAATAAAAATCCATAATGATAAGGTTCTAATTTATCAATATTAAAAAATTTTTTTAGTTCATTTTGTTTTTCAGAAATTATATTTTTAATAACATCTTTTGATTTTGAATAAACTTCATCTAAGAGGTCTGAGAGGTCGTTTAAGTCAACTTCGTAATCTTCTGCAAGTTTGTATTCAAAATAATTATCAAACCCTTTTTTAAGGGCAAAAGTGTTGCGCATTTTAACAAATTCTTTTAAATCTTCTGCAATTAAATCTGCTGCTTTTATATTTGCTTCGTAAGCTTTTTTTCTTATTTCCGTATTTGGTTCTGTTTGAAGAATTTTTTGAATATCAACTCTTGAAACTTCTTTGTCATCAATTTTCAAAACATATGAATTATATTTTTGAGCAATTTCATTTTCTTTATTTCGTAATTCTTTTAAATCATCACCCGTATTTAATTCTTCCTCAAAATCTTTTAGAATATTTTTTAATTGTTTTTGTTCGTGTTTATTTAGCAAATTTTTATCTATCTTTTTGAAATCTTTATAAAAAGTTTCATCCCTAAAAAGATTAGAATGTTCATCCTGTGCTTTCGTCATTATATCTAGGTTTTCAGGTGTTGAATTTATGTAAAAATTCCAATCCGCATTACACATTTCTAAGTATTTTTTATACCAAATTTCAGAAAACTTTTCTCTAATTTCTTTAAACATATTTTATCCTTTACTTCTTAGATTGTATTAAATTTCCACCGTATTTTGTTTAGTTATACCTACAAGTTTTGTTTTAAAACTACCGGCAAAATACTGCTTAGCACCAGTCCTTTTATCCTTTACTTCTAAATTTTTTAAAAAATTTCTTTATTATTATTAATATTATATTTATATAATATTATATTAATTCTTCATCTTCATCATCTAGTTTAATTATTTGTAGAAAAGTATCTAAAAGTATTGAAAACACTAGCTTTTTCATGTTCAAAAATATGTAGAAAAAATGTCAATAAGTTTAAAGTTATGAACATTTTTCTACAATAAAAATGTATAAAAATAAAAATGTTATAAAAAATGTCAAAACATGTTCATAACTCAAAAGTTTTGAACATAGTTTTGAACATGTAGAAAATAAAGTGACAAAGTGACTAAGTGACTAAGTGTTTACGGGTTTTCCTCCCCAAATGGGGAGGCTAGGAGGGGTATGGTTTGAAATGCGTGTTTTTGTAAATTCAAAAAGACAATTTATTTTACAACGCTTTCTACATAAACATTATTAAAATATTTATTCGCAACTCTGATAATATCAGAAGCTGTAACTTCGTCAATCATTCTAGTATACGTATCTAAGAAATCATAACCAAATCCCATAGTTTCGAACAATCCTGTGTTAGAAGCTTTTTCTGAATTTGTTTCCATAGCAATAATAAAAGCTCCTTTTAATCTGTCTTTTGCATTATTTAATTCACTATCAGAAACGAATTCCATTTTAATTTTTTCTATTTCTTTTTTTATTTTATCTTTTGAATAATTCAAAGTTTCAGGATTTGTGCCAACATAAGTTATAAAATTTCCGCCCAAAGCTTTTGGTGAATAATTTGAACCTAATTGATAAGCTAGTCCGTCTTGTTCACGCAAACTTTTAAATATTCTTGAGCTCATTCCGCTGCCTAAAATCGTGTTTATAACTTTTAAAGTTACAAAATCTTTTTTGTTTTCTATTCCTGAAGTTTGCCAACCCAAGAATAACCAAGCTGTTTGTAAATCTTTTATATTTTGAGAAACAATTTTTGGTGAAGTAAGTTTTGTAACTTTGTAATCTGAATATTTAAACATTGGTTTGTTTTTTTCTTTTAACATTGAACCAAAAGAATTAATAATTTTTTCTTCATCAACGTTACCGTTTATTGATATAACAATGTTTTTTGAGTCAAAAATATTGTTGTAATATTTAACAATATCATTTTTTGATAATGTTGGTAAATATTTTTCTAAAACTTTGTTTGAATGCGAGTAAACGCTATTTTCAAAAATCAAAGTTTTGTAATTTTCTAGAGCTATATTCATTGGAATATCTCTTTTTTGTTTAATAATATTCAATATTTCAGAACGTTTTTTTTCAATTTCATAATCATCAAAAATGGCATTATTTAATATCTCATCAAGTATTTCCAACGTTAAATCAATTTGAGATGTTGTTGTCTGAACATTTATTGCAAAATAATCTTCGCTGCATTCAGGTTCTATTTGAATACCATTTTCTTCCATCAATTGAGCAAGTTCTTGAGAAGAATATTTCTTTGTGCCTTTGAGCAAAGTTCCTGCCATAAGAGTTCCTTCTCCGATTTTATTTTCCAAGAACTCTCCACCACGAGCAATAATATCAATTGCAATAATATCATTGTTATCGTGCTTATTTATTAAAAGTGTTGATTTGTTATCAATAATATACTTTGTAGTTCCTTTGTTTTCACTAATTTTTTCTGCTGTATGTTTTTTTGTTGTGTAAGAAATTTTCTTTTCCATATCATTTGGCAAAACTTGTGATATAGCACATTTGTTTACACCAAGATATTTTTGAGCAACTGTTTTTACATCGTTTACAGAAACTTTTTTAATATTAGAAATGTAATTTTTGTAAAAATCTGAATTTCCGGTAAGAGTCATTATATATCCTAATTCTGATGCAATATTAGACGTTGACTCTCTTGAATAATAAGTTTCTTGTTCAATCATTTTTTGAGCAGTAACAAGTTCTTCTTCCGTAATTCCGTATTTTTGAATATTACAAATTTCTTCAAAAATGGCATTTTCTAATTTTTCAACATTTGCTGATTTAAAATTAGATGAAATATAAATAATACCGTCATCTTTAAAACTACCGTTTGATGCAGAGATAGCATAAGCCAAACCTTTTTGTTCTTTTATATTTTTATAAAATCTTGATGTTTTACCGCCACCCAAGATTTGTGCTAAAACGTCAAGTGCGTACGTATCACAGTTGTTTATATCAGCACCTCTAAAACCAATCATCATATATCCTGTTTGCGTGTCAGTATATTCTGTTTTTCTTTTTTGAGAAGTTAAAGAATGTTCTTTTTTAAACGAATTTTTAATTGGTTTTTTATATTCTTGACCAAAATATTTTGTAATTTCTTCTTGTGCTTGAGCTGTGTTAACATCACCAATAACAAGGGTTACCATATTTGACGGTGAATAATATTTGTTAAAATAATCTAAAATTTCTTCTCTTGTTATTGTAGAAATTATATCAGATGTTCCTATAACTTTTCTTTTGTAAGGATGATTTGTATACATCATTTCGTTTAGGTTTTCAAAGACTTTTTTTGAAGGAGTATTTCCGTCTTTTGAAATTTCTTCAAGCACAACATTTCTTTCTTTTTCAAGCTCTTTTCTTGGAATTTGCGGATTAATCAACATGTCTGCATGAAGTTCAAGAGCTGTTGTAAAGTATTCTGACGGAATTGTAATATAGTAATGCGTAAAATCTTTGCTTGTTGCAGCATTTATAACAGCACCTTTTGACTCAAGAATACTGTCAAATTCTCCTGCAGGGTGTTTTTTTGTGCCTTTAAAAAATAAGTGTTCGAGAAAATGAGAAACACCGTTGTTTGTGTCATTTTCGTTTATCGAACCGGTTCTAACCCATGTATCAATGGTTACGATAGGATTATTATGAATTTCTTGAATTACAAGAGTCTGACCGTTTGGTAGTTTTTGTACCGTAAAATCAGAAGCAAAAACTGATAAAGAAAACAAAAATACAATCGTTGTTATAAATATTTTTTTAAACATTACACATAAATCCCCCTTTTATAATAATCTCATAATAATATATATAAGATTTTTTTTCCAGTTAATAGAATGGATATTTTTAATTTTTGTGCTATAATTGACAAACAGAGAAAGGATGTGTGCGTATGAGGATATCTTCTATTAATAATGTTTATCAAAATTATAACAATAATTCTTTTAAAGCTGCTAAACCGAAAAAATCTGCTTTTTTAAAGATAACAGATAAAGCTCTTTTGCCAACGGCTATTACTGCATGTATGCTTTCTTCTTTAGTGGGTTGTAGCTCAACAAAAAGTTTATATAAACCTAATGATGTGCAATATCAAAAAGAATTTGTAATAGATAATAAAAATTACACAATGACTTATGTAAACACTGATGAAAAATTTGGAGAAAAAGCTGTATCAGAAATTTACTTCACATGTGATAATAAAAAATCTTTATCTGCAAGATTAGAATCTTTAACAAAATATATATCAGTTAATGGTTATGATGTAGTTGCTACCGTTGAAAATCCGAAATCTAAGGAAACAGAAATGTTAGAACTTCCCCAAGAAATTGGTGATGAACTTTTAAATTTGTATGACGGAAAAACAGAATTCTTTGTAATTCCGGGAGTTAATACTTACAACGAAATTTATACAAATTATTGTAAATAAACTTTATAATTTTGATTTGTGGAAAGGTTTTAAGAGTTTGCGATGATTTAAAGCATCCAAAATTCTGAAACTTAGTAAGTTTCTGAAATCGAGCATTGGAGCGGTAAATGCAGCAAAAGACTTTTCATTTTTTACCAATTCAATACGTTCTTTAACTTTATTCATATTTTTGATAAGTCCTGTTTTAAATTGGTCAGGTTTATAAATTGTCCAAGCATTGTGAGGATAATATGTAGAACGGCATTCGTTGGTATTTTGGTTTATTAACATTTCCTCAAACATTAAATAATCCATGTTATAAAATTCTTGTTGAATGTTATTTCTGTATTTTTGTAGTTTAGGTGGCATTTTTACTCTAGGTTCAGGAATACATTCATCATCTCTGTAAAATTTTTCCATATAATCCATAGAACCAATGCCGACGATTTGGATGGATTTTGAAAATTCTTCTAAAACACCTTGTTCTTCAGCATAGTCTGCCATAATCTCAAGAAAAGAAGTTGCCCCTTTACCTGTTGCAATAAAATCAGTAATTACGGTTTTTTCACCTTCTTTATTAAAATGATTTACAATGCTTTGTGGGTCTTTGGCTAATCGTTTTAAGTATTTACGGTAAGCAACAATTTCTTTTTCATTTGGTGCGTTTGCATCTATTCTACGTATGCCGTCTTCTCTGTCCGGCCAAAACCAATATTTTGAAAATGCAACAAATTTATAATCTTTAATTCCGTCTTTCATCCAAAGAGCGGCGTTTAAGAACCATTTTGGACTTCTACCAAGACATATAATAGGTTGATTTCTATATTTTTTGTAAATGCTGGCTGTCTTAATAAATTCATCCATCGTTCTTTCATCTTGTAATGGCATTTTTTTGTCTTTTGGGTCAAACATTTCTTCCTGTTTGCCTTTGCCCAATGTTCTATAAAAGCTATTATATTTTTTTCTAAATCTTTGTTTTGTGGCAGAAGTCATAGACATATATTCTTCGTAATCAATATGCGGAACTGTTCTGTTTGGGTCAAAAAATTCGCCAAATGTAATATTGGTGTTATAACGAAATCCTATTGGAACTTTTTGAGAATTTGTTGTTGGAATATTGGAAATAATTGATTTATTTGTATTTTTGGAATTTGTTAAACTGTTACAATTTATTAAATTGTAACTTTGAATTTTTGATACTTGCATAAAAAACCTCTAGTTTGATACATTCTGTACATATTAAAACCTAAAAAAAATTTTTTTGTTATTTATATTCTTATGTTTGCAAAGATTTGTTAAAAATATTTGCACGTAACTCTTATTTAATATAGCATTAGAGTAAAGTTCTATATTGAAAAGGAGGACATTCGATGTTCAAAAATTTAGTTAAAGGATTATGCGTATTAGCAGCGTTATTTATGTTTAATAATCCTGCAAATGCATTCTATACTGATATGGATGAAACTCATTGGGCATATCAATCAATCAAATTTTTAACAGAAGTAGGTGTTGTTGTTGGTTATCCTGATGGTACTTACAAACCTGATATTCCTGTAACAAGAGCTGAATTTGCTTCAATGGCTATTAAGGCTCTTGGACAAGAAAGCACAGAAGTTACACAAGATATTCATTTTTCAGACGTAACACCTGACTTTTGGGCATATAACCAAATCAGAAAAGCTGTTTATTTTGACTTAATCCCTGATTCAAAGGGTGCTGCATACAGACCATTTGATTCTGTAACAAGAGCAGAAGCAATCAATATTGCGGTTAATGCTTTAACTACAAACCAAATTAGTCAACAAAGAGCAAATGATATTATTTCAAAATCATATGAAGATTATACTCAAATGCCGGCATGGTTTTTAATGGCTGCAGCAAAAGCACATGTACTTGATTTAGTTGTTGTTATGCCTGGTCATGAAGGCAAAATGGAAGCAGAAAGACCTGCAAACAGAGCAGAAGTTGCAATGATTTTGTACAAGATGATGCAAGAAGCAAAACTTAATCCAAACGCTAAACTTGCAGAAGTTATGCAAAAAAGAACTGCTGAGGGTTATATTGTAGACAACGTTAAGGTTCAAGGTTCAATCGGTATTGTTCCTGCCGGAACTATTTTCCCTATTAAACTTGAAACAGTTGTTGGTTCAGAAATTTCTAACGTTACTGATATTTATACAGCTAAAACTCCTCAAAACTATGTTACTAAAGAAAAATATCTTCTTATCTCTGAAAACAGTGATATGAAAGGTCAAGTAAAATACGTTCAAAGAGGAAAATTATTCAAAACTCAAGGCGAAGTTATTATCAAAAACGAACTTTTAGTTACTCCAAACGACCAAGCAGTAATGGTTTATGGTGTAGCAACTCTAAATCCTAAGAAAATCGGGTTCTGGAGAAGAATATTCAAAGGTGCTAAAGTTTTAACAATGCCAAATGAAATTGTTAACTTAAGGCTATTAGCTCCTATTAAAATTGACCTTACTAACGGTTATATTTACGAATAAGAAATATGTAAGTAAATAATAAAAGATGGCTCTCGATTTTCTTGAGAGCCATCTTTTTTATAATCTTTTTGCAACCTTATTAATCAAAATAATTACTATTTCTATCAACCGTTTTTTGTTCAGAAGTTTCAAGGTTTTTTACAGTGATTTTGTTTGAAGCGATTTCGTCTTCGCCTAAAATCAATGCATATTTTGCAACTTTAGAAGCTTTTTCAAGTTGTTTAACGAATTTTTTGTTTGTTAGGTCAAATTCACAAGTATAACCGTTTGCACGAACTTCTTCTGTCAATTTGATTGCTTCAATTGGATCGTTGCAAACAACAAACGCTTGAGTTTTTTCATCATTTCTTTCTCCAAGAAGAGAAGCCAATCTTTCCATACCCATTGCAAAACCGATAGCCGGAGTGTCTTCTCCGCCAAGATTTCTTACAAGGCTATCATAGCGACCGCCACCACAAACAGCATTTTGTGAGCCAAGATTGTTTGATTTGATTTCAAATACGGTTCTGTTGTAGTAATCTAACCCTCTTACAAGAAGCTTGTTGATTGAATAATTAACACCTAGCTTATCCAAATAAGATTTTAATTCTTCAAAGTGATTAGAACAATCTTCACAAATAAAATCAGATTGAATAACTGACTGAATTTCAGGTCTTGCGTAAATTTCTTTGCAATCTTCAACTTTACAATCCAAAAGCCTTAGCGGATTTTTTTCATATCTTGATTGACAATCAGGACAAAGCTGTGAAAGGTAAGGTTTTAAAACTTCTTTAAGTTTAGTTTTGAAAACTTCACGACATTCAGGACAGCCAAGGGAGTTTAATTCTACTGACAAATCGTTTAAACCTAACGCTTTTAGGTAATTAACCGCCATAAGAATAACTTCCGCATCAGCAGTAGCTTGTTTTATACCAAAGACTTCTACACCAACTTGGTGAAATTGTCTTTGACGACCGGCTTGCGGACGTTCATATCTAAACATTGGACCTTTGTACCAAAGTTTTACGGGAGCAGCAAGTCTGTGCATACCGTTTTCAATAAATGAACGAACTACACCTGCCGTATTTTCGGGTCTAAGAGTTAAAGAGCGTTCGCTTTTTTCAAAAGTGTACATTTCTTTGTTTACGATGTCCGTAGTATCACCAACACCTCTTGCAAAAAGTTCTGTTGCTTCAAAAATTGGGGTGCGAATTTCTTTTGCTCCATATTTTGAAAAAACTTCATTTGCGGTAGTTTCCATAAAGTGCCAAATTGGCATATCGTTTGGAAGTATGTCTTTTGTTCCTTTTTGTACTTTTATTATTGCCATAGTATATTTCCTTTTATTATTAGCTCCCTCGCCCTAACCCTCTCCCGTGGGGCGAGGGAATTAGCATATCGCCTTATTGAAAATGGCGAAATTGTCAGGTTGCCAATATTTCCATTCCTTTATATAATCTTATTGTACTATAAAAAGAGGTTTTGGATAATGGGAATAAAAATAACCAAAATGCAAGGTTGCGGAAACGATTTTGTCATAGTTGATTATGATGAATTCAAAAAAGCAGATTTAAAAATGTCAGAAATGGCAATAAAACTATGTGATAGACATTTTGGTGTTGGAGCTGACGGATTTATTATTCCTTACAAAGATTGTGATGAAGCCGATATTGGTTGGTTTTTCTATAATTCAGATGGTTCAACAGCTCAAATGTGCGGAAACGGAATGAGATGTTTTGCTAAATATGTTTATGACAAAAAACTTGTTGATAAAAACGAATTTAGTGTAAAAACTTTAGCCGGAATTATTAAACCTAAAATCCTTGAGAATGGTCAAGTTCGAGTAAATATGTCAAAACCTGTTTTGGAAACAGAAAAAATTCCGTTTTTGCCAAATAATAATTTGAACTATAAAATAGCGGTTAAAAATAGAATTTTTACAGGGAATGCAGTTTCTATGGGAAATCCGCATTTTGTGATTTTTGTTGATAAAGAGGATGATTTGTTAGAACTTGCAAAAACTT
The DNA here is from genome assembly GCA_964584885.1 of uncultured Vampirovibrio sp. Classification (GTDB taxonomy): domain Bacteria; phylum Cyanobacteriota; class Vampirovibrionia; order Gastranaerophilales; family Gastranaerophilaceae; genus CAG-196. The sequence continues at coordinate 48,599 of CAZPBG010000003.1, read as the reverse complement.
ATGGACCTGAAATTGAATTAGGTGCAGAATTCCCTGAGAAAACGAATGTTGAATTTATTAAAATAAAATCATATAAACGAATTGAACTTTGTGTTTGGGAACGTGGTTGCGGTATTACTCTTGCTTGTGGAACTGGAGCTTGCGCAAGCGTTGTTGCAGGAATTCTAAATGGTTATCTTGAGAATTCAGTTAATGTTGAACTTTTGGGTGGCGAAGTTAACGTAACTTGGAACGGTTCTCCAAACAAACCTGATGGAGATGTTTTCTTGTCAGGTCCGGCAGAATATGTTTTTGAAGCCGATTTTAATCTGTAAGTGATTTATAAATAAATATGATAGATAAATATTATTGATAGAATTTTGCAAAAACTTTTTATTTTGAAAAGTTTTTGCATGTTTTGTACAAAAACTATTGAAAAATTCTTTCAAAAATGCTATAATTAATAAAAAGGAACTATTATGATTAATCGTCCGGTTTATTTAAATCAACTGATAGCGTTTAAAGATAAAGAACCTGTAAAAGTTATTACAGGCATAAGAAGATGTGGCAAATCCAGTTTGCTTGCTTTGTATGCTGATTATTTAAAAAAGCAGGGTGTACAAGAAGAAAATATTCTGCAAATGAATTTTGAAGATTTAAAATACGATGGTTTAACTTACAAAGAATTAAATAATCTTGTACTTGAAAAATTGAATAATACTAAAGAAAAAGTATATTTTCTTTTTGATGAAATACAAAAAGTTGAAAAATGGGAACTTGCAATAAATTCCATAAGATTAAATTCAAAAGCAGATATTTATATAACAGGTTCAAATGCGTATTTATTGTCATCACAATTAGCTACTTATTTATCAGGACGATATGTTGAAGTAAAAATGCAACCATTGTCTTTTGTAGAATTTCTGGATTTTTATGAATTTGAGTCACATATATCAAAAGAAGAAAAATTTAATACGTATTTAAAATTTGGCGGAATGCCCGGATTAACAATGTTTAAATTTGATGAACAAATGGTAAATCAAATGTTAGAGGGGATTTTTGCAACGGTTTTAACTAAAGATATTATTGACAGGACAGAAATTAAAAATCCTGCACTCTTAAAAAAAGTTATAAAATTTTTGGCTGACAATATTGGAAATAACGTATCATTAAATAAGATTAAAAATACTCTAATTTCTCAAAATAGTGTATCGAAATCTATACGACCGGAAATTATTGATAATTATATATTAGCACTTGAAAATGCCTTTGTATTTTATAGTGTGAATAGATATGATATTAAAGGTAAAGAATATTTAAAAACACAAGGTAAATATTATATTGCTGATTTAGGTATAAGAAATTATTTGCTTGGTTTTAGAGATAGAGATAGAGGACATATCCTTGAAAATGTTGTGTATATGGAACTCTTAAAACGAGGGTATAATGTTTCAATTGGAAAAATTCAAGATAAAGAAGTTGATTTTATTGCAACAAAATCTAATGAAAAAAAATATATACAAGTCACTGAAACAATGACCTCTGAGGATACAAGAACAAGAGAATTACAACCATTAAAAAACATAAATGATAATTATGAAAAAATAGTTTTAACTACAGATAATTTGTTTATAAATACTGATGACGAGGGTATTAAAATAATTAATTTAATAGATTGGCTATTAAACGATTAATCATAAATAATACTTTCATACTTCTGCCGTTAATCCGGTTTTAAATGAAGCCGATTTTAATCTGTAAGTGATTTTATTAATTCAAATATCTTTTTATAAATGTCAATGTGTTTATTAGAAGTTGTTAATAATAGTTTTGCCAATTCATTTTTAGAATGGTTATCTCGTATAACTTTATTTACACCAAAATCAGATAGAGGTATATTTAAAAACTCTATAAGATGCAAAAAATTATTTACTTGAGGAAACTGTTTTCCATTTTCAATGTTGCCTAAGTTTTTTTCAGACATACCAATAGACTCAGCTAATTGATTTTGCGTCAAACCTGCTCTTTTGCGAGCGTTTCTAATCACTTGTCCTATAAACCTTTTATCATCATATATCATAATTTTTTACCTAATTCAAGAATACATTACATTGCTCATAGTAGTAACCGCCTATGCTTTACATTTTTGTAAATTAAGTAACATGTTTACTATTAATATTTTTATGATAAACTTGCCATATGTAAGGGGTTTTCGATAAACCACTTACATATATTAAGTGAAAGGGCAACGGTATGCGAATAGCTTTTATACAAGAATTGATTGACTTGTTGCGAGTTAAAACCTTTGAATTAGATTCAATGCTTAAAAAATCTGTAGGGATTAAATCTGTGCAAAATATTGAAACTTTAGCTATTGGTTCTTCTCATATGGAAGCTGGTTTTATACCTCAAGAAGGAGAATTCAATCTTGGTTCAACTTCTTTGGATTTATATTATTCCTATTCATTATATAAACTTTACGCTACAAAAAATGTTAAAAATATTTTTGTAACATTTTCTGTTTTTTCGCCAAATGATATGTTAATAAAATCGGGACTTGCAGGAATTTGCACTTCGCTTAAACTATTGCACGGAATTGATTACCAAGATAAAACAATTGCTAAACAAAAAAAATTATATAGATTGGAAAAATTATATAGTAAAAAAATTTTAAAACAAAAAGGCAAGCTTAATCTGTCGGATAATTATCGTGGAGAAGCGAGTTATTCATCTAACATGACAACATATGATGCTGATAAAATTCATAAAAGAGCTTTAGCGCATTATAAAATTAACCAAAAAACAAGTAATCAAATGGATTATTGTATTAAGTTGCTTGAAGATACAAAAGAAAACGGACAAAAACTTTATTTTGTTTTGCCACCGGCACATTCACTTTATAAAGAAGTTTTGCCAAATTCTAATATACTTTTTGAAAAATTATATGAAGTTTGTCGTGAGTATTCTCATGTTAAGATTTTAAATCTATATGATTCAAAAGAATTTGAAGATAGTGATTTTGTAGATAGTGATCATTTGAACTATAGTGGTGCGACTAAAATGACTAAAATAATGCATGAAACCGTACAAAAATAACTCTAACTCTTTAATATTTGTGTAAATTCATCCAATCTTTTTAGCAAATCTTGGTATTTTTCAGAGAACGAAATTCCACGTTGTCTGATAGCTGTTGCAATTGCTTCCGGCAAATTTAATCCTAAACCGTTTGCGAGATTATCATAATATGTTTTTTCAAATTCAGTTCCAAGTCTAAGAGTCCAACAACCATCTTTTGTTCCCGGAACATTGTAAGTTTTGCCAATTCCAAAAAAGTCTGTAAAAAATACTTGAATTTTTTTAGCCGGACTTGTAAACATTTCTGCAAAAGATGCTGCCATAAATTTCTTTTTATCGTTCCTAAGCACTTCTCGATATTGGTTTACATCTTGATTAGGAGTGCAAGTATCAGAGCCTAAAATATGGGTTTTGTAGATAAAATAGTCGTGTGCATTTTTAGAATGTTTTGCGTTTTCAAACATCTCATTTGTATATTCTATAAACGATTTGTTATCGTGTGACCCCGGTATAATAACATTTCTTGCCGGAGCATCAACTCCGCTTGCGCCAAATTGAAGAATTGAAAGTCCCGTAAGTTGTAATTTGTCTATAACTGCTCTTACCGGTGTGGTAATTTCACCTAAATCTTCACAAATAATGCAATCTTTGCTAATTCCATATTTTGCAGCAGCTGGGAATACAATTTTTTCAAGAATTGCAGCATATTCATCTATATTATGTTTGGCATATTTGCCAAAAGCTTCTTTGTAAGGAGATGAATATAATCGTCCTGAATTACTTGCGCTCATATGAGCTTCATTTTTTGCATAAACAAATGGGTCAATTAATCCGATTAAGTGGTCAATGCGCACTCCCCCAGGAGAATTTTTGAAAATAGATTCATATCGTTTTCTTAAAAACTCGCCACCTTTGCCAAGACTACCATCTTCATTAAAAATCAATTCAGGTTTAAGCACGGCAAACCCCCAACGCTGACCTTCTGTTGTAAAATAATCAGGCGGACAACCAAGTGCAAAATCTTCCATAAACAAATCTTTGTTTCGCCAAACTTCTGCAGGAGCAAATGCTACCGGTGTATCTGCAATTATATTTATATGTTTAGCGGAATTGTTCTTGTTTGTTTTTTGAATTTCTCGTTCTACAATCCATTGTTTGAACATATGAAAATCAATTTCTGATTTATAATCTTCTCGCAGTTGTTTTAAATACGGTGAATTTTCTCCTAAATCATAAAGATTTCTATCTTGTGTGTCCCAATTTTGCCAAATATCATCATTATATTTTTTTGTGAAAATCTCATATAATGCATTCGGTTCAAGTTCTTTTTCGTTATGCTTTTTGAATTTAGAAAATTCTAAAGCAAGTTGTGAGGTTTTATTATCTGTATGAGTTGCAATCTTTTTATTATACCTGTTATAAGCTTCTTTTAAAGCTAATTCATAATTTTCTGCGACTGTTGAATAATTAACACGTTCTTCGTCTTGCAAAACGTTTTTTGAGTGGATTTTATTCAAAGTTTTTTTTGAAAGTAAATGGCTGTATTCATCACTAGCTAAGACTTCTAAAGGTATCATGTAAATATTTTTAGATGTAGAAATCGGGTCATAAGGAGAAGGGTCTTTTAACCTTCTTAAATATGTTGGTTCTTGTTGAATTGAAGAAACTGCTTGTTGGCGCAAAAACGGCACAAAGTTTGCTTCTGCGTTTTTAGACAACAATGAACCAATTCCTGTTGCAGTTTCTTTTGCAGACGGAACAGAAGAATTATGAATAATTATTCCTAATTCCTTATCTAATGCAACTAAGCCTTCATTAATGGCTCTTGAATAAGCCTTCATATTGGCAGGTTTTGCAGAAAAACTTAACCCACTCTCCCTTAAATCTATTTTCATAAACACACTTTCTTAAAAATCTATAAGGGTATTGTAAATGAAATAGAACCTGATGTAAAGAGTTTTAACGAAGACAAAGGGCAGCTATTATTGTAATAATAGCTGCCCTTAATAATTTTGCTATAATTCTATGACAAGAATGAACTATAATTTTGTTGCATTTGAGCAATCATTTGTTCCATAGCATTGAATTTCTTTTCTAATTGCGCTTTGTAGTTTGCAACACTTGTTGTTTGTTTTGTAATCTTGTCTTCCATTTTGCTTATATCAGAATTTAATGTTTTTTCTTTAACATCAAAAAATCCGCTAGAAGCAGAAAGTGTTTGCTCAACAGAACTTTCCATCATACTCAAAATTCCGTTTTCTCCTGCAAGAAGTGAACGTACTGAGTCAGGGTCTTTTGCAAGTGCTTCTTTGAATTTTGATTCATCTAACACAAGAGTGTTTGTGTTGTCTGATGAAATATTTTGACTGTCAGCTTCTCCTGTAGAAATACCAATATTTGCTAACAATTTGAAAGCGCCACCGTTTGTTGTATTGCTTCCGTTTGCATAAGTTCTGATTGTGTTTTTGAAACTTGTAAGCGTTGTTTCTCTTTGTAAATCTGCACCGTTTGCAGTAACTTCATCAATCTTAGAAATTACATCGTTGTATGAAGACACAAAAGATTTAACAGCTTCTAACAAATCGGTTGTATCTTGTTCAATTGTTAGTTTTGAAGTACCGTCTTCTTCTGAGCTTACTTTTTTCAAGGTAAGAGTTACACCGCTCATTCTTGAAATGTCCTCTGTAACAGTGTTAGAGGTTGATGTCATTTTTGTTCCGTTCACGGTAAAAATGGCATTTTTGCCTAACTCTTGAGCATCTGTGTACATTTTTGAAGAAACGATGTTGTTATCAGCATCACGCTCTGTTTCGGTCAAATTCATTACATCCGTAAAGTTGCTTGTTCCGGCTTCAATATTGATATAAGAAGCGCCCTCTTTTTTAGATGTTATGGTTAATTTTCCGGATGCATCATCCCAGTACGCATAAGTCTGAGCATCTTTGTTATTGTTAATTGATGAAATCAATGATGACAATGTTGTTTTGTCGTCAATCGTAAACTCTGCATCACCGATTTTGAATGTTCCCGCAGTGATTTGTTCATTAAAACCTGAATCAGCAGAGGTTAATTTCATTGATACATTGGCTTTAAACAAAGAGTTTGTTGATTTATAAGAACCGTCTTCTTGTTGCTCTAATCCAATTAATGACACTAAGTTGCTTGAATCGGTTGTAGCACCAACGCTAAGTTTTTTTGAAGCATCCTCAGCTGAGAATGTTACTAATCCGTCAGCACTTACTTCCGTTTTAACTCCTGCTGCAGCAAGACGTGATTTCAAATCGCCAAAAGTATCATCTTTGCCAATTTCAATAGCGGTTTTTGCACCGTCAACAAATACAGTTAACGAACCCTCTTTAATACCAAGTTGTGATAACTTTGTATTATCATCCGCTACAGCACTTACAGATTCTTTAGAAGAAGCTTTTGTATATGTAGCAAGTTGTTCAACTGTTATATCGTAATTTTGTCGAGCAGCGTTTTCGTTTGCAATCGCTGTGAAAACATCTTCATTAGAAGATGATGCGCTGTTTTTTGTGAACAAATCAAACGTTCCGCCAAACTTTGCATCAGTAAATTTTTCTAATGCGGTTCTAAAATTATTAAAAATTGTTCGAGTAGAATCTAAAGTATTTTTTTTAGTTTTTATTGCAGTAAGTTCTGAATTTAAAGTCGTTACTTTCTGTTGTTTTACTGAAACAAGTGCTTCAACCCAACTAGAGGTATCCAACCCTGAAGCCAAACCGCTAAATGATATTGTCATTTTAAAAATCCTTTTTTAAATAGTTATATCTAGTATATATCCAATTATAACCCATGTTTTAGGGTAATTCAACCCTACGTATGTATTAGATTGTTAAGTTTCTTAACATATGGAGAATGTGTAAAAATTTAATTTAGTTTTTTTTAAAATGTGTGATTTAATATAACGTTGACTCCCCAATTTTTAGCGCCACTGTCTAATCCGTTATATTTTTCCAATTCTCCGGACAAAGACAAATCAGGTGCTATTTTGTAAGTAGCTCCGACAAAAGCTCCGACATCGGTTGTTAATTTGTTGTTATTAAACTTATATTTGCTTACAACGTAAGGATTTGCGTATATAGAAACTTTATCTGAAATATTTGTTTCGTACTCCGGAGAAAATCTAAGTTGTGAAGAGCTGTTACCTGGTGCAAATGAGTTTCTTGACCTCAATTGAACCCCAAAATGCTCATCAATATTATATTTTGCTTTACCTTCAAGCACGAATGCATTTGTATCTTTAAAGTTGGTGCTAAAACCAAAGTTTCCGGTTAAATCTATATTTTTAATCGATATTTTACCAAAGGATTTTAAAATCATTGATGTGTTTGAACCATCAAAATTTTGGTATGTAGCAATTGTTGTTGTTTCGTTTAATATTGGCATAATTTCTCCTGTTAATTTCCTCTATAAATATATAAAGTATTTTTCTTTTCAAAAATTGCCTTTTTTGATGTGATTAAGTGACTAGGTGACTGAGTAATTTTCGTGAGTCGTGAGCCGTGAATCGTGAGTCGAGGTTTACGGTTTGAAATGATTAAGTGACTGTGTGACTGAGTGACTAAGTGGTTACAGAGTTTTTGTAAAAAAATTTGGCGCAGCCAAACAATCAAAACGGCTGAACGTAGTGAAGACGTAGAAAACCAGCGTTGTTTTTCTTTCTTTTTTCTCCGCAATAAAAAAGAAAGAAACGCACAAAATTAAAAAGTAAATAAAAAAAATACAAAATAAATATTGTCGGCTTAGTAAAGCCGTTCTACTGACCGAGCAATTAAAATAAAACTTCTTATCTACTTCAACCCTTTCCCTTTTATTCTTGTGATATAATAATCTCAACAGAATTAAGAGGGATTGAAAATGGAAAAATTTTATACAACAACTGCAATTGATTATGTGAACGGTGCTCCACACATTGGACACGCTTATGAAAAAATTCTTACAGATGTAATTTACAGACATTTTACTCAAAGATGTGAAGATACTTACTTTTTGACAGGTACTGATGAACACGGGGTTAAAATTCAAAAAACATCTGCCGCTCAAGGTATGACTCCAAAAGAACTTTGTGATATGAATGCAGGTAAATTTCAAGATGCGTGGAAAGCATTGGGAATTGGTTATTCTCAGTTTATTAGAACAACTGATGACCTTCACGAAAAAGTTGTACAAAAGATTTTCAAAAAACTTGTTGAACAAGGAGATATTTACAAAAACTCTTACACAGGTTTATACTGTCAAGGTTGTGAAGCTTTCTTGAGCGAAAAAGACTTAACAGAAGACGGTCTTTGTCCTGACCACTTGAAGAAACCTGAGGTTGTAAGTGAAGAAAATTATTTCTTTAAGCTTACAAAATACAAAGATGCGATTATTAAACATATCAAAACTCATCCTGATTTTATCGTACCGGCTTTCCGTGCTAACGAAGTTTTAAATCAGCTTGAAAATATTGAAGATATTTCGGTATCTCGTGCTAAAACAAATGTAAATTGGGGTATTCCTGTTTTAGGAGATGACGACCAAGTTATTTATGTTTGGATTGATGCCCTTTCAAACTACATTACGGCTTTGGGTTATAATCCGGATAATGTTGAAGAAAGTGACGAAAAATTCAAAAAATATTGGCCTGCAGAAGTTCAAGTTATTGGTAAAGATATTTTGAAATTCCATAGCATTTATTGGTTAGCAATCTTAATGGCATTGGATTTACCACTTCCTAAACATATTTTAGCTCACGGTTGGATTACAATTGACCAAACTAAAATGTCAAAATCTTTGGGTAACGTAATTTCTCCAACAAGTGTGCTAGAGTCTTTCAATCAAGAAATTCCTGATGCACTTCGTTATTACATGGCAACTGCTGCACCTTGTGGAAAAGACGGTAACTATTCTGATGATGATTTTAAAGAAAAAGTTAATGCACATCTTGCAAACTCAATGGGTAATTTGTTAAACAGAACTCTTTCAATGCTTGTTAAGTATTTTGAAGGTGATATTAAACCTGAATTCAAAGTTAAATCAGATTTGTTTGACAAGGCTCTTGAAACTGTTAAAGCTGTAAAACATCACTTTGATTACTATGAAGTTCAAGAAGCTGCCCAAAAGATTGTTGAACTTGTTGACGTTACAAACAAGTATGTAACAGATAACGCACCTTGGACTTTGGCAAAAGAAGAAAAAATGACTGAATGTGGCCAAGTGCTTACAACTGTACTTGAAATTATGTGCGTTGTTTCTTCTCTAATTTATCCATATTGCCCAAATATTGCAAAGGCTATGGCTGAACAATTATCTTATGATTTGTCAACAAAATTAGATGATATTACTTGTGATAACATCAAAGTCGGACACCTTATCGATAAAGAAAACATTAAACCTGTTTTCTTGAGAATGGATAGCGAATTGGCTGACAAATCTAAAAAATAATTACAAAAATTTAAATATTTGATAATTTAGGCAAGAGCTTCAAAGCTTTTGCCTTTTTTACTTATTAACGATATTGATGCTTGTGAATTCAAGAAATTTAATGCCCCCATAAAAGAGGTTTTGTTTGTAAATTCTTTTCCGGCATCAGCCATAACATCATTTACTGTATTATTTGCAATTTCTTCAACTGTATTTTTGTTCCGATTTGCAATTTGTGCTTTTATATCTGCAATTTTGCGTTGTTGAAATCCAATTTCAGGTTTTTCTTGTTTGTGTTCTTCAATTGGTTCAGCTTGTGCGGCTGCTTCAGATTTAGGTGTTATAGAAAACGGATTTTTACTTGATACAAATGTATCTCTCGCCAAATCCATAATATCGTTTTTAATCGCTGAAGTATAAGAGTCTTGAGTGTCTTTAGTTAAAGACTCAGCACGCTCTCTAACTCGCTTAAAAATCATGTCTTTTAGCGCATCTGCTTCTTGTTGATTTACTATTGAATTAAATCTGTAACTACTCATAGCTCGTCCTCTTATTAATATAAAAACATGAATGTAAAGAAAATTGACAAATTAGTATATATTTATTATATATTTGTTACATTATTTAATATTTCGTTATATTCTTAAAATCTTGCTATAGTATGCTTGCAGACAGTATTTTTATGAATTTAATTTGGCTAAACAGCTTAAATTATTTGTGTTTTAAAAGTTTTTAGTGTATAATAAAAGTGCTATTTATATTTCGGCTAGTGTAAAATCTTAACAGGAAGGATTAAACCGACCTGTTTTCTTTTTCCGAAATACAAGTAATTAGCAACAATATAGCGACGATGTTATTGGATTTGTGTTAAATACTCAAGTACTTGCACCAACGCTTTTGAGCGGTGTGAAATTCGATTTTTTTCATCATCATCAAGTTCTGCAATTGTTTTATCGGAATTTTTTAACAAAAATATAGGGTCATAGCCAAAACCGTGATTACCACGCTGTTTATCAACAATAGAGCCCTCACAAATTCCTTTGCAAGCAAATGCAACTTCACCTTTTGGATTAATAAGAGTCATTGCGCATTCAAAATGCGCAGTTCTGTTTTGAACTCCGTCCAATTCTTTCAAAACCCTATCAATGCGGGTTTGTGGGGTGTCTGCATATCTTGCGGAATAAATTCCGGGGTTGCCGTTTAGTGCATCAATACAAAGCCCTGAATCATCAGCCAATGTCCAGTTTTTTGAAATTTCCCAAGCTGCGTATGCTTTTATATAGGAATTTTCTTCAAAAGTTGTGCCGTTTTCAATTGGGTCAAAACCGTCAGGAGGAAGAATAAACTCAATATCAATCGGAGTTTGAAACTTGTTTCCCAATATTTTAGGGTTTTGAACTATTGCGTTAATTTCTTTGACTTTGTGTGCGTTTGATGAAGCTAAAACTATTTTCATTATTTTCCCCAAATAATTTGCCGGCAAGGGTAATTTGCCGGCAAAACTTAATTAATACTATTCAAAAGCAGATGCCTATGCTTCTACTTCTTCTTCTTTTTCTTCAGCATTACGGATAGTAGCCTTGTCAGAAGATAAAGATTTATCTTTAAACTTTTTAACCTGTCTGTCGAGTTTGTCAGCTAACAAATCAATGCTTTCGTACATTGATTCAGCAGACTCTTCACAACGAACAACACCGGTATTCATCTTACAAGAAACTTCTGCAACGTGCTTTCCTGTTGCTGCAGGGTTTTTAATTACTGATAAAACTACATCAATCCCTGTAATTTGATCGTAGTGATTTACTACTTTGCCTAATTTTTCTTTAACATAGGCTTTAATAGCGTCAGTAATCTCAATGTTTCTACCGTTTACATGTATATGCATTTACACCTCCTAATGTGTTACCCCCTAATTGTACAATATTTTAGAATAAATTTAAACCCCTTGACAGAATGCAATTCATCTGAAATGTTGATAAATAAAGGGTTTTTATTGTTCTAAAATTTGTGGTAATTCAACATTAGGTGTGCCAATTGTTCTAACAAGCTCCAAAACTGCAGCTTTCATTTGACATTTTTGTGCAGTTGCGCTGAAAAAATCACTGTAAAAGCATCCAACACAATTGCAACCACGTTTATAACATTCTAAAGCTGTAGGTGTCCATCTTTTAACAGCTATTGCTCTTCCCATATCACGACTTTTAAACACTTATTCCTCCGAAACAACTTAATTAAGTTGGTAATTTTTCCCCAAATCTCTCACCGAGTTCTCAACTATATTTCTATTATATGGGTTAAGAACTCTTTTACAACCCATATAATCCAATTGTAAAGACTTTTTTACATATTTCTAAAAGCCGAAATATACACAGTTTGAGGGGTTTGACCCATGTAAAACTCCCATGCTTACATGGTTTGCATGGTCTATGACCTTGCAAACCCATGATTGAAGCATGTTTACATGATTTCTTTTTAAGATTAAGTTTTGTAAAAAAAGAAGCATGCCGGATTTCAGTTATATTTTGATTAAGAAAAATTTCGAATCTTTTAGGGCAAATACTTTGTGTTCGTGTTCTTTTTTGAACATAATTAATTCACCTTTTTTCACTGTGAATTTTTCTGCGTCAAAATGCAATTCAACTTCGCCCTCATAAACTATAATGCAAGCATCACATACTGAAATATGATCATCAACGATTTCATCTTTTTTTAAAGAAACGACGGTTAAGCTGGAGTCACCTCTTTCCATAAGCGTTTCCATAATAAAACCTTCAATTTTTCTTTCAGGCAAATTTTTTACTTCTAAAACGTTGTAGTACATAATATCTCCTTTCCGACAAGTTTTTAGTCGTACAGGAGTATTATTTATCAAAGTTTAAAAAAACAATTTCCCCAATTGGAGAAATTGTTATGATAAATTAGATATTTTTAAAACAAACCGTTTGCACTTTTTTCATATTGAAGTTTTTTAACTTCTTCAATAATTTGCCATACAGGGGTTTCCCAAGCCTTAGAAGTTGGAGCTTGGAACGGTTTAATGCTTTTATACCAAGCAATATCATCACCCTCGGTCTTGAACCAACGCCACTCAGTAATTTTATTAAAGAGAGCAAAAGTTTTTACACCAAGAGCACCTGCAAGGTTCATAACTCCATTATCAGTAGTTACAATTAAATCCATAGATTTCATTGCTGCAGCAGTGTCTTCCCAGTTTTTAAATGTTTTTCCAAGTCTGATAAGGTTTGTGTCTTCCGGAATTCTATCCATTTGATGAGTCAAATCATCTACTTGGAAGCTATAAACTTCAACATTTGGCATAGACATCAGAGGATATAAGAATTCTAATGGAATATCTCTGTCTGTTTCTTTAGAAGCGAGTGTGCCTTCGTATGCAATACCGATTTTAAGTTTATTATTATCATTAATATGTGCTTTTTTATAAGCATTAATTTTAGCTTTTGGAACTTTTAAATATCCATTTGCATATGGAATTGTATTTGGTTTTGTTTCGCAAACTATAGGTAAATCCATCATAAGAATATAGTAATCATAATTAATCTTGGATAACTCGTCTTCACGATAAATATCTACACCTAATTTTGAGTCTTTGAACAAATCAATTAGTCCGTTTTGAACTACTAACGATACTTTTGCGCATTTGTTTTGAAGTTCTTTAACAAATCTGACAAACATAATTGAGTCACCAAAACCTTGTTCAAAGTGTACTAAAATATGTTTATTTGTAATATCGACTTTCATGTTCCAACGCTTCTTTTTGTTATTGCAAATTGCAGGGAATGCAGCTGCAACTAAATCTTCTTTTTGAAGACGATGTTGTAAGAACTTAAATCCTTCAGAAAATCTTTGGTGTTTAACCAAATACGCACCATAAGAGTGTAAATCTGCGTGTGTTGGATTTAAGTAAAGCAATTTTGAATAATATTCATCGGCTTTTTGAATATCATCGAATTTACCGTAAACATAAGCAAGGTTCTTAACAACAATTCTGTTATTAGGTGCAAGCTCATAAGCTTTTTCAAGATAGCCAATTTGTTTTTCTTTGTATTTATCTTGATAACAGGTTGAATACAAGTGTCCAAGCATATTGTATAAAGCGTAGTTTTTAGAATTTTTGGCAAGAGCTTTTTCGTAGTATTCAATGGCTTTAAGGTTATCTTTGATATCAGTGTACGTAATATCTGCAAGATAAATATAAACATCTTCTTTGTCAGGGGAAACTTCTTCGAAACGAGTTAAGAATTTAATCGCCAAATCGGCATTCCCAATAGCTTTCATGCAAAGTCCGATTTGTTTATAAATAGTTATCGGAAAACCGGAATACTTCATCAAATCACGATATATTTCAATCGCCTCAATGTGTTTATCTTCCTTGATTTTTGATTGAGCGTATTCTAAAGAATAAGTAATATATTTTTGTATTACATTATCCAGCTCATCGCCACTAATTTGGGCTAAAATTTCTCGATATAGCTTTAACCCTTTTTCATAATCCTTATTATTGCAATAATATTCAGCCATTGCAGTATCCATGGAATACAACAAGTCAGTAGCTACATCCATTGGAATTTCTTTTTTTACAACAAGACGCTTTGAAACCTGCATAAAACCTCTCTTAAAACTATAATGTTAACCTAATTATAGCATATTGCTTTACTTAATCAAGAAGTTAAAAAATAGAACATAAATTTTTGTACCTCTTGAATTTTTTAAAAAATACGTTATCATGAGGGTGGAAAAACCCAATCAGCAATTTACAAATCTTGAGGCGATGTTATGTCTTTTGATTTTGGCAATAATAATATCAATCAATTTAAGGCACAAGCTGCGTACAAAGATGGAGGCGGCATGGGTGGCGGCGGCATGTATATGCAGCAAAAGAAAAAACGCAAAGACCAACCCGATGACGATATTTTCGAACATAAAGATGAAAAAGAAGAAGCAGAGATTATTTTTAGTTCAGAAATTGATGAAAAGGATATTCCACAAGACAATCTTTTCAACCAATTCGTGAATTGGTTCAGACAAGGAAATTAGCCTATTTTATTGAGTTTCTTTTTTGCTCAAGTTGTTTTCTGATACAAATTTGTGAGATAAAATCTCTATCAGTATTTGTTATTGCAGAAAATGCAAATGATAGTTTGTATCCATTTTCAATTTTTTCGCTTCTGATATATTTAACTTGTGTTGCAATAGTAATTCCGTCAAATATTATTTCTAATGTTGATTCTGCATTAGAAATTTTATGTTCTGTCATAAAAATACTTACCCCATTTGCGGAAATATCATAAGTATGGGTTTTGTATTCATATTTTTTATTGTCGGAAAATACAGTATACACACAGTCGTATTCAACAGGAACACGGAAAAACTCCCTGTTCTGTGTATATTCTAATCCTTGCGGAGCTTCCAGTACAAAAAATATGTAGTCATTTTGATTATAAAAAGATTTGAGTTTTGTTTTTGTTCTATATAATCCGTCTTTGCACACAAGACTCAATGTTACTTCTTGAGGAACATTAAGATTAACAGTCTTTTCGAATTTTGTGCATGTAATGACTTCTCTTTCATCTACAGATTTTATTGCAGCTTTTGTTGAACAAGGTGTTCCATCCAAATCTTGATACAAAATTTTTGC
The DNA here is from genome assembly GCA_964584885.1 of uncultured Vampirovibrio sp. GTDB lineage: Bacteria > Cyanobacteriota > Vampirovibrionia > Gastranaerophilales > Gastranaerophilaceae > CAG-196. Next base: position 33,463 of record CAZPBG010000003.1, on the reverse strand, counting down.
ATATTTAATATCTTCCAAGTTCAAATTGAATTTCATATTCAAGCCCTCATATATACTTTATTTTAACATATTGAGTATTTCCTATCAATGGGGTAGAATTATTGTTAATATAGAAAAGGAAGATTTATGCAAGGTATAATATTTGATTTTAATGGAACTTTATATTGGGATTCTCAACTACATTATGATGCGTGGAGAGAATTCTCAAAGGTTTTAAGAGGTACAGAATTTACTGATGAAGAAATGCGTGATAAAATGTTTGGTCATACAAACGAGGACATTATTGAATATGCAATCGGTAGAAAACCCTCTTGTGAAATGGTTTCAAAATATGCCTACGAAAAAGAATCTCTTTATAGAAAACGTTGTTTATTAGATAGAGAAAAGTTCAAATTAGCTCCCGGTGCTGTAGAATTTTTAGACTTTTTGAAAGAAAACAATATTCCAAGGACAATTGCTACGATGTCCGAGTGGGATAATGTTGAATTTTATATAAAAGAATTTCATCTTGAACAATGGTTTGATGTAGATAAAATTGTTTATTCAAACGGAATTATCCCTGGGAAGCCTGCTCCTGATATATTTATGATTGCTGCAGATAAAATCGGTTTAAATCCTAAAGATTGTGTTGTTGTAGAAGATGCTATTGCCGGAATAAAATCCGCATCTGCCGCCGGTATTGGAAAAATTATTGCAATTGCTTCTCTAGAACCAATTGAATTTTACAAGAATATTAAAGAAGTTGATAGTATTATTAAAAACTTCTACGAATTTGATAAAACCATGTTTGAATAAAAACATGGTTTGAAAAAATTGTAATTATAATTTTTATTTTATTTCGTATGGAAACTTTTTGCTAAATTTATAAAATATTCTTTTCGTTTTTCATTGCCTGGTATTACGAACATAGGCTTTTTAGTTACATTATCCAAGTTGTATTCAAACATTATTTGTAATATATCTTCGAGCTTATGGTCACTTGTTTCGATTGCTTCTCTTATTTTGTTAAGTTCGCCATTATCAAGGAATTTCCCACCACAATTGTTGCAAACATCAATTTCGACTTCTCCATTTGCCGCACCGAATTTTGACATATTAGAATCGCAAACCGGACATGTGCGAATTTTCTTATCATCAACAGAATTAAAATGTTTATTTTTAATTGCTTGAATAATTTCATCAATATTTTCATGAGCTTCATCAAATTTTTCAAGCTCTCTATTATCAAAATATATGCCACCACAACCATCAAGACAAATATCAATATCAACACCGGCTTCTGACATATTCAATTTTGTCATTGGTTTTCCACACGCTGGACACAAAATATCATTTTTATTATCAGTCATAATTCTCTCCCAGTTTAATTATACAAACATTATTGTAATACTAAATCACCGTTTTTTTTGATGTGTTCAATCAATCCACCGTCATTGAGTAATCTTATCATTACATCCGGTAACGGTTCAATTGCAGTAATCGTGCCTTTTGTCAAATTTGTTAGAGTACCGCCTTTAATATCAAGCTCTAATTCATCACCGGCATCAATTCCATCGGTATCACATTCAATAGCCAAAAGTCCGATATTAATTGCATTTCTATAAAAAATTCTAGCAAAAGATTTAGCAATAACAGCACCAACACCAGCAATTTTTATAATTTGAGGTGCGTGTTCTCGAGAAGAACCAAGTCCAAAGTTGTTACCTGCAACAACGAAATCGCCTTTTTTCATTGTTTTTGCAAAATTTTCATCAGCATCTTCCAAAACATGTTTTGCGAATTCTTGCAAATCAGAACGCAAATGAAACAAACGTCCCGGTGCTATATGATCTGTTGAAATATTATCTCCGAATTTATGCGCTGTTCCCTTCATTTTTCAACCTTTGGGCGGAGCACATTCCGTTTAACTACTAACTTATCCTATCATTCCAAGTGCTCCTTTGGAACGGACTATCCGCTGACCTATGCCTGTCAGTACTAGTTTCTTAATTGTACCGGCATTATTAAATAAATATAATCTTCGTCTGAGCAAGGTGCAAATACGGTTGCAGAAAGTGGAGTATTCAATTGGATTGAAATCTCATCAGATTCTGCAATTTTTAAGAACTCAAGAATAAATTTGTAATTGAATGCAATTGTAAGAGGTTCGCTCATATATTTTGCATCGATTTCATCTTGAGAATTACCCGCTTCAGGAGAATCACCTGATAATTTTAGAGTATTATCTGCAAATTCAAACTTAACAATACTGTTTTTTTCGTTAACCATAACCGCAACTCTTTCAAGCGCAGAAATCAAACTACCTTTATCAACTTTTGCTTCTTTAGGGAAAGTTTGAGGGATTAATTGGTTATATTTAGGGAATTGTCCTTGCATAAGACGTGTAATCATTCTTGTTTTGTCTATAGTAATTACAATCTTTTTCATTTCTTTGCAGATTTTAATATTTTCTGATTCAGTTAAAACAGAAATCTTTGAAAGTTCAGCAAGAACTTTTGATGAAATTAGCATTTCAAAAACCTTTTCGCTGTCAACAGAATTGTTTTTAACAACTTCTCTTACACGAGCAAGTCTGTTCCCGTCAGTTGCTGCCATTTCCAAGATGTTTTTATTAACTTCACAAACAACACCTGAAAGAAGATTGTTTGTTTCATATCCTGCAGCTGCTGAAACAACTTGACGAATAGCTTTTGTAAAAGGTTTTGTTTCAATTTCAATAGAATCTTCTTCAGAAATATTTTCTTCAACTTGAGGAAATTCGTTTGCAGAAATACCGATAATATCAAATTTAGAGTTTTTACAAGTGATTGTTGCAACAGAACCGCTTAATTCAATTTTTATTAATTCATCTTGTAATCTTGAAATAATTTCACCAAGTTTTTTGGCAGGAAGAGTGATTTTACCTTCTTCCTCAACATTAGCATCAATTAGGGTTGTGATTGATAGGTCAAAATCGGTTGCTGTTAATTTGATTTGATTTGTATCAACAGTTTCTATCAAAACGTTGGCAAGAACTGGCTGCAAACCTTTTACAACAGTTGCTCTTTCAACAATCCTAATACCGTTTAACAAATCTTCTTTTCCGGCAACAAATTTCATTTTTTATACCCCTTCAATGACTAATTTACTTCAATATTTTAGTACAAATATATTGCAAATACAAGTATCATACTTCTTGCTTATTCACAAAAATTTGTTTTAAATATAAAATAATTTTATGACAAATCTATTGGAAATAAAAAATCTTAACCTTTTTTTTCGTAGTGAAGACAAAAAAGGAAAAAACGAGAATTTTCAGGCTTTATACGATATAAACCTTTGTTTTGAAAAAGGTAAAATTCATTCTATTGTTGGTGAATCCGGATGTGGAAAAACTATGACAGCAATGTCTGTAATGCGACTTTTGCCTAAAAATGCATTTATTAAGAGTGGTGAAATCTTTTTTCAAGGCAAAAATCTTTTAGAATTCAAAGAAAAACAAATGCGAGAATTAAGAGGAAATAAAATCGCTCTTATTCCACAAGACCCGATGACTGCATTAAACCCACTATATACAATTGGTAATCAATTATTGGAATCAATAAAAGCACATTCCAGTGTGTCTGAACGTCAAGCAATGCGCAAAGCTCGTGAAGTTATGGATTTAGTTCAAATTCCTAATGCAGAAAAAAAACTTGACTTTTATCCACACGAATTTTCTGGTGGAATGAAGCAACGCATAATTATTGCAATGGCTTTGGCTTGTAATGCAGAATTGATTATTGCAGACGAACCGACAACTGCTTTGGACGTAACAATTCAAAAACAAATTATGGATTTGATTTCGGATATAAAAAATGAGTTTGGCACAACTGTATTATTAATTTCTCACGATTTGGCTCTTGTTAGTAATTATACGGACACTGTAACAGTAATGTATTCCGGTCATATTGTTGAGCAGGCAGAAGCAAGAGAATTTTTCCAAAATCCAAAACATCCGTATTCGATAGCTCTTTTGAATTCTTTACCCTCAAATAATCCGGCTCAAAAGCTTAAAACTATTATCGGAGCGCCGCCAAGTATTCAAGAGAAAATATGCGGCTGCAAATTTTATCCGAGATGTGATTTTTATGAAAAAGATTGTTGTGATACAAAAACTCCAACTTTGGAAGAAAAAAATTACGGACATTGCGTTGCCTGTTGGAAAGTTTAACTTTTTGAGCATATTTTTCTGCTGCACTTGATTTTATTGCGGTTGACATTAGATGCTGTTGAGGGATTGATAAAATGAAATTATAATTTTATAATTACCCTGAATTTATTAAAGATTAATTACCTTTTAATGCTTGCCAAGCATTTTTAATACGCTGTGTTATTGATGGTTTTGATGCTTTTGCAGTTTCTGTTGGTAGAATTGGTTTAGGTTGTTTAACAACAGATGAAGGTGATGAACCATATATTATAGCATCACTTCCGGTGTATTCAGCTGCTCTGTCTAATATTTTTGTTGAGTCTACTGCCCACTTAAAATTATCAAATGAATTTACTGCACAAGAAATATGACGACTTTTTTCTGCGTGTTCTGACAACTTAGAATATGCTTCTTCTGCTTCTTTTGTGGTTGGGAATCTTAAATTTTCATAAGTATATATCTCTCCACAATCAAGGAGGCTAATGCCGTATGCACCTAATTTATTTCCATTGAGAGTTCTTGGGTGAAGTGGAGCTTCACTATTAAGGAAATGATTGGTCTTATGCTTGAACTCATAAAATAACTCATTACCAATTGCATCAATCTCTAAATCAAAATGTTTCGTGTTTCCCAAGTCTTTCCTTACTTTAGCAACTTGTTCTAATTGTTCTTTGCTAAAAACTCTGCGCAAAACTTTAGTACCATTTTTTGTTAATATTAATGCTTTAAAATTTGGTTGATTGCTATAATTATAAGATTGAATTCGATTGACTTGCATTTATCACACTCCTTAATCCAAGCGTTATATTATCATAACGAAATTGTATAAGCAATACTGAAATAAAAAAGGAAGTAACTTTTGTTACTTCCTTTTTTATGGTGGGCGTTAGAAGACTCGAACTTCTGACCCTCTCCTTGTAAGGGAGACGCTCTACCAACTGAGCTAAACGCCCGAACAATTACTATGATACTTGCTCAAGATTTATTGTCAAGCGTTTTGAGTTTATAAAATTATGGCATTTATCTATTAAATGCTTTTACTACTATAATATACAAATTTACGAGCAAAAATCCCAAGAACAAACCGGCAATGACGTCTATTGGGAAATGAACTCCTATCCAAAGTCTAGATAGGGCTACAAGGAATATAAATATTCCAAATACCACTGCCAAGAAATATCTCCAAAATTCACTTCTTGTATAATGTAAAATTAAATAAATACAAATTCCATAAAAACACATTGTTGTTGAAGCATGGTTTGACGGAAAACTATATCCTGAATAAATACAAGGTCTTTCTCTGCATACAAAATCTTTTAACAAAGCTGTCAAAAAGAATGCAGCGTGAGTAAAGAATACCAACAAAAAGGCTTTCAAATATTTTCCGTGAGAAACAAGTACTGCGCAAGCCGTTATTTGTGGCCACAACATATAATTGGCACGTCCGAATTCTGATACAAATGCAGGAATATAACTTGGGTAAGGTGCTAAAAAGCTCCTAATAGCATTAAGTATACCTCTATCAAATTCTTTAATCCCCGGCAAATATAAAATAAGTATTGTTAAAATTGTTAACACTACCAATGAAATTGTTACATAATTCCAATTTGCAACTACGCTATAACCTTTATCTTTCACACTCTTCACCTCTTTATTCTAAGTTTATCAATTTTATCAGCTCGTGTAAATCCTTTAATAAATTTATATTATCTTTTTATTGTGCATTATGATATAATCTTTTTATGGAGAGAAGGATACAAAATTCAGACAGAGTAAATAAAAACAAATTGTTTTCTGAACGAATTTTTTGGTTACAGATAATCTTTTTGTCTGCAATTATCCTTTTTATTTTTTATCTTGTTTTCATACAGGTATTTGACGGCAAACATTACAGAGATAAAGCGAAAAGACAAAGAAAAGCTTATTCTTTCGTAATGCGTGGAAATATTTATGACAGAAATGGTATTAAACTTGTAACAGATACTGTTTATTATGATATTTTTGCAAGACGTGATGATTTTGTGCACACACCGGAAGAACTTGCCGGATTGTTATCGCCTATTCTAAACATACCTTATGTAAATCTTGTTGAAAAATTAAAACAAGATGTACCTTTGATTTCGCTTAAAAAGAATGTTGACAGACAAACTCGTGATAAGATTGCAAAACTTAATTTACGAGAAATTCCAATGGACAAAAAAAGCATAAGAACTTATCCTCAAGGTTCTCTTGCAGCGCACGTTTTAGGTTATTATAACTTTGATGCCGATGAAGCATCAGGGGTTGAATATACCGCAAAAGATAAGTTAGAAAGTGTTACTAAAAATAATAATTTAGAAATTACACCTAAAGGAAAAGTTATTTATAACATTACGACAGACCCGGTTTCAGCAACAGTTGCGCCTAAAGGAAAAGACGTAACACTTACGATTGATGCAGCAGTTCAACACGTATGTGAAAAAGCTTTGATGAAGACAATTCACAAATTTAACGCATACAGAGGTGCTGTTATTGTAATGAATCCTAGAAATGGTGAAATTTTAGCATATGCAGTATACCCAAATTTTGACCCGAACAATTTTAAATCAACTTCCAGTTTCCAACGCAAAAATTGGACTTTGACAGACGTATTCCCACCAGGGTCAACATTCAAAACGATTACAGTTGCTTCTGCAATGGAATTGGGTAAAATCAACAGATTTTCAAAGATAGAAGATACAGGTAAAATAAATATTGGCGGCTGGGATATAAAAAACTACGACTATGCAAGACATCCGCATCCGGGGTGGATTGATTTAGTATATTTATTTGAACATTCAAGTAACGTAGCTTCCGTAAAAGTTGCACAATTAATGAGCCGTGACGAATTTTATGACATGTTGAAAAAATTTGGTTATGGTGAAAAAACAGGGATTGATTTACCGGGGGAATCAGTTGGGATTTTGAAACCGGCAAAAAAATGGGATAAATCAGACCACGCAACAATGGGTTACGGATATGGAACTTCTGTTACAGCAATACAAATGGTTTCAGCTGTTTCTGCTATTGCAAATGACGGAGTTCGAGTTACTCCTCACGTAATAAAATATTCTCCTGAAGAAGAAGCAATAAAAGTTCAGCGCACACAAGTAATGTCACCTGAACACGCAAGAGCTATTACTGATGTTTTGACAGAAAGTGTTAACCGCAGCAAAGCTCCGATAAAAATGGACTCATATAATATTGCAGCTAAAACAGGTACATCAATTAAGCCAAAAGAAGACGGCAGAGGTTACACAAATAAAATGTACACTTCAATTGTAGGTTATTTACCGTCAAGTGACCCACAAGTTTTGATATATGTAATAGTTGACTCAGCTCAAGGTGGAGAGATTTGGGGCAGTACGGTTGCAGCTCCGATTTTCAAAGAGATTTCAACACAGGTTACGCATATCTTGAATTTGCAACCTGATAAAGGAAAAAATAAATAATTCATGGCTTTTTAAGCTAAACGGAAAGGATAAACATGAGATTAGGAAATTTAATTAAAAGCATTGATTTTATCGATTTAGTTAATATAGAGAATTACGATGAAGAAATTGAAGGTATTTCTTATAATTCAAAAAAAACAAAACCGGGTGATTTGTTTATCTGTTTAACCGGAGAGCACGTTGATGGTCATGAATATGCAGAAGAAGCACTTGCAAATGGTGCAGTTGCTTGTGTTGTAGAAAGACAGTTAAGTATTGATGCGCCACAAATATTAGTGTCTTCAACAGAAGAATCTATTGCAAAGATTTCAAGTGAGTTTTATGCAAATCCTTCTGATAAATTAAATATAATTGGTGTTACCGGTACAAACGGAAAAACAACTGTAACGCATTTAATCCAAAAATTATATGAAGCTTTTAATCAAAAATGTGCTTTAATCGGAACTTTAGGTCATAAATTTTCCAGTGATGATGAGTATAGAGATGTAAAACACACAACTCCTCAAGCACCTGAATTACAAGAGCTTTTGTGGAATATTAATGAAAAATGTATTGATAATGTTGTAATGGAAGTTTCTTCACACTCACTTGTTCAACATAGAGTAGATTATGTTGATTTTAACGGTGCGGTTTTGACTAATTTAACTCAAGACCATTTAGATTTTCATATTACAATGAATAACTACTTTAAGGCAAAAGCTAAGCTTTTCGAAGATTTGCTTATTGATGATTTTGCAGTCATTAATAATGATGATGAGTATGCGCCAAGATTTAAGGATGTAATTTCTCCAAACGTTAAGCTTTATACATACGGTGTAAAAGAAGAAGCGGATGTAATGGCTAAAGATATAACATTTGATAATTCAGGAGCTTCTTTTACTTGTGTAGTAAATGGTGATAGCTATAAAGTTAATTTGCATATGAACGGCATGTTCTCTGTATATAATGTTCTAGCTGCAATTACAACGGCTTTGGCATTAGGTTTTGATATTAAAAAATCTATTGATGTTTTGAGCGAAATTTCAGGTGTTGCGGGAAGATTTGAAGTTGTTGTAACAAAACCGACTGTTATTGTTGACTATGCTCACACTCCTGACGGGTTAGAAAATGTTCTTAAAGCAGCTAGAGAAATCACACCTGAACACGGAAAACTAATTTGTGTATTTGGTTGTGGTGGTGACAGAGATGCAACAAAACGTCCTAAAATGGGTACAATTGCAGAAACTTATGCAGATAAAGTTATTGTAACAAGTGATAATCCTAGAAGTGAAAATCCGCAACAAATTATTACAGATATTCTTGCAGGGTTTAAAAGTGTGAGTGATGTAATTGTTGAACCTGATAGAGAACTTGCAATAAAAGAAGCGTACAAAATTGCTAATCCAAATGATGTTGTACTTGTTGCCGGTAAAGGTCACGAAGATTATCAAATTCTTGCAACAGAAACAATTCATTTCGATGATAGAGAAAAAGTAAGAGAAATATTTATTGGAGCATAAGTTTGTGAAAACAAATTTATTAATAGAACAACATATTCATGGCGCTTTTGGAATTGATTTTAATAAAGCTACAAAAGAAGAAGTCTTGTATGTTGTAAAAAAATTAAAAGAACATGGAATTGGCGGAGTTTTTCCAACTCTTGTTACGGATTCTGTTGAAAATATCAAACGTCAAATTTCTGTAATCAAAGAAGCTGCAAAATATTCTTCTGCAATTTTAGGAATTCATCTTGAAGGTATTTTTATAAATCCTGAGAAAAAAGGAATTCATAATCCTGAACGCTTCTTAGATTTAACAAAAGAAAATTATCAATTAATAGAAGATGATTTCATCAAAATAGTAACATTAGCGCCTGAACTAGATATTAATTTGATTGATTATTTACACTCAAAAGGAGTTAAAGTTCAAGCAGGACACTGTGTTGGGGGAGATTTAACTAAAATTGATGCGGCAACTCATTTATTTAATGCGATGTCAGGAATTTCTCACAGAAGTAAAAGCACTGCACTTTCTGCTTTGGTGGATGATATTTATACAGAAATTATCGCTGACGGAGTTCATGTAAGCGATGATGCACTAAAGCTTGTTTTCAAATCAAAAGATAAAAATAAAATTATATTAATCAGTGATGCGTTACCTATTACGTATAGCGATTTGAAAGAAACAACATTTGCTGATTCAAAAATATACTATGACGGAATAAAAGCAACTTCCGCAGACGGAACAATTGCCGGAAGTACAACGCTTTTGGACGGAATTGTAAAACGTTTGGGACAAATAGGTTTGTTTGAACCTGAATATATAGAAAATGTGTATCAATATCACGGAATACAGCAGTTTGGTGAAATAGTTTGGGATAATGAATGGAATATATTGGAGATAAAATCAGAAGAGTAATAATTTGCGGACTCGGTGCTGTCGGTTTGACTTATGCAAACAAATTAAAAAATGTGTGTGAGTTAAAAATTTTGGTTGATGAAAACCGTTATGAACGTTTTAGACAAAACCCACCCGTATTAAATGGTGAAAAAATTGAGTTAGACTATATTACTCCAAACGAAAATTGGACTTCTGATTTGATTATTATTTCAACAAAATCATCAGGACTAAGTTCTGCAATTGAATATATCAAAAATTTTGTTGGTGAAAATACAATTATTATTTCGCTTTTAAACGGGATTTCCAGTGAAGAAGAAATTGCATCTGTTTATGGAAAAGAAAAAGTAGTACCGGCTTATTTTATCGGGCACAGTGCCGTAAGAAACGGAAATTCGGTTACTCAAGACGGAATAGGAAAAATCATTTTTGGACAAAATAATAGATTACAAGCTTTTTTTGAAGAAAATAATATTGATTATGAAATACCAAATGATATTATTTATTCATTATGGCTAAAATTTACAATGAATATTTTTTCTAATCAAACTTCGGCAATTCTAAACTTGAGTTTTGGTGAAATGAAACGTAATCAAAAATTCTTGGAATTTGCAAAAAAGATTATTTCAGAAGTTCGACAGATTGGTGAAGCAAGCGGAGTAAAAGGACTGGAAAATTTAGAAAACGATGCACTAAAAGCTTTATCAAGTATGGTTGATGACGGAAAAACTTCTATGCTTCAAGATATTATTGCAAATAGAAAAACTGAAGTAGATATTTTTGCAGGAGAAATTATTAAACGTGGAAAACAGTTTAATATTTTGACTCCATACAACCAAACTCTTTATGATTTAATGAAAATTTTGGAGGAAAAACAATGAATATAGCTTTTATTCCTGTACGTGGCGGAAGTAAATCAATTCCTCTAAAAAATATAAAACTCCTAAACGGGAAACCGCTTGTTTATTGGACAGCCTTGGCTGCAGAACAGGCAAAATGTGTAGATAAATTAATAATTGCAACTGATAGTGACGAAATAAAACAAACAGTTTTAAACTTTAGTTTTTCAAAATTGGAAGTTTATGACCGTAATTCACAAAATGCAAGTGATACATCTTCAACAGAAAGTGTCATGCTCGAATATATTGAAAAATCTTGTTTAAAAGAAGAAGACAATTTTATTCTAATTCAGGCAACATCTCCGTTATTAAAACCTGAATACATTGATGAAATGTATAATACACTTAAAAACTCAGGCGCTAATTCAATATTTTCAGGGGTTAGAGAAAAACAATTCCACTGGATTGAATACGAAAACGGAGTAAAGCCAATTAATTACGATTATCGCAATCGCCCAAGACGACAAGATTTCCAAGGAATTATTGCAGAAAATGGAGCTTGTTATATAAACTCTGTTAAAAATATCTTACAAGACAAATGCCGTTTATCAGGAAAAATTATTGCTTACGAAATGCCTTCACAAACAGCTTACGAAATTGATGAAGAGTCAGATTGGCTTATTGTTGAAGAGTTGATGAAACGCACTCAAAATGCCTGATTAGAGAATATGTTTTTTTAACAAAATAGTTTATTAAATTAATATGAGAAAATTGTGGTTTATTATTCTTGTATTATTAATAATTCCTGTATTTGCCTATGATGTGTATTTTCCCAATGATTACAAATACCAACAAGCAGGAAATAATCTGCTTTTTGTACTGGATTTTTCAAACAGTATGGGAGAATATTTGGAACACAAAACAAAGGTTAATTTAGTAAAATCAATGATGGCACAAATTCTTCCGCAAATTTCTGATGATACAAATGTCGGGATACGAGTTTATGGACATACTTGTAACATTTTAGCCTACAATGCATGCAGAAGTTCAGAATTGTTAGTACCAATAGGACAAGGAAATTCAAGAAAAATATATTCTTCTATCTCAAAGCTTAGACCTCGTGGAATGACTCCGATTACTTATTCGCTTAAACAAGCAGTAAAAAAAGATTTTGACACTCAAGCAGGGATGAAACATATCCTACTCTTGACTGACGGCGGTGAAAATTGTGACGAAAGTCCTTGTGACTACGCAATTGAGCTCGTTAAGACAAGACGTGATATTAAAATTGATGTAATAGCGTTCAACGTCCATGATATGGATGATTTAGCACAATTAGAATGCACCGCAGATGTTACCGGTGGAAGATTTATTGAGGCTGATACAAATGCTCAACTCGTTAACTCCATGCAAGAGCTTATTCTTCCGCATAAACAAGTCGAAGCATTATTAATGGGCACAGAATAATGTAGAGCAACTACAAGCTAAAATAGTAATCTTTTTTCAACCGCCTTCCATTATTGCAGTATGACTATAAGCTCAAATAGTATTCTTTTAGCAACTTCGTATCGTCTTCAATATTCGGGCTTTCACAAACGATTGCGCCTTTTACATCAAAAGCTTTGAATGCTTTAAGCAAGTCTTTGTAATTAAAATCAGACTCTTCGAGGTTAAGGTGTTTCTTTTCCCCTTTTGCGCTATATTCAATTCCTGCAATATGTGCGTGGAAATTATCTAACGCAATTTGACCTAGTTCTGTGCCAATCTTATCAAAAATCGCACAAAATTCGTCATAAGTGTTTGAAATTCCGTTATATCTGGCATGCAAATGTGAAAAATCAACACAAGGAAGAACCGTTTCAAAATCTTTTGATAGATTAATAATTTCTTCCAAATCTCCCCACTGAGTAGCTTTTCCCGTAGTTTCAGGTCTTACCCAAATTTTGTTCTTATCAAGAGCCAAAGTGTCTGTAATAATCTTGATTTGAGATTTGATTTTTTCAGAAACAAGGTCCTTGTCTTGACCCAAATAAAATCCGGCATGAAAAGTTATGCTGTAACCGCCCAATTCATTTGCCATTTGTGCAGTTTCAATAATCCTTTGAGCGCTTGCCTCAACCTTTTCTTCCTCTCTGGCATTAAGATTAACATAAAAAGGCGCATGTGCTGTAATAATCTTTCCTGAAGCTTTTACAGCCTCTTTGCTTTTGTCAGAAATTCTTACACCATGGACAAATTCTAATTCTAAACCATCCAAACCCATTTCATCGTGGATTTCAAACCCTTTTGCATATCCTTTTGTACCTGCTCTTAGCGGAACACCTGCTGTTAAAAAATATAATTTATCCATTCTAATACTCATCCAAATTCTATCACTCATTTATCCCTAAAATATGAGTGTTTACTTAAATTCTTCACCAATCTTAGGATTAACAATTCTTATAAAATCTTTACTATCACCGATAAAGAAGCTTCCAAATTGCAATACGGTTGGCACAATTAAACCTTTTGATGTTGCAATAAAGAATTTATCATCCTCAATTTTTGCAACAGTTCCGGCTGGATGCGGAATACAAAACGCATCAGAAGCAACTTCCGCTTTCATGATTTTCATCATATTGCCACGAAAAGTTGTACTTGCCAAAATAAACGGATTTAGTGCTCGAATAAATCGTTCAATTTCTTCGGCAGTACGGTTATAATTTATAAAAATTTCTCCGTCAGCAAGTCCTTTTCCTGAAATAAAATCCCCTCTAGGTTGTGGAATTCTAGGCAAATCTTGCATTTCATAAGCTTGCAAAACTTGTAGCAAAAGCTCAATACCAATTACGTTCAACTCATTAAAAATCGTACCCATTGTTGCTTTCGAATGGATATGATAAGGTTTTTGAGCAATAATATCACCTGTATCAAAACCCTCGTCCATAAAATGAATAGTTACACCCGTTTCGGTTTCTCCATTCATAATTACTCGAGAATAAGGGTTTCCGCCTCTATATTTTGGTAACATTGACGGATGAACATTTATAAACCCGTCACGAGTTGCATTCATCAAGACTTTTGGGATTTTGTAATTGAAAGAACAAACAACCGCCGCATCAACGCTCAATTTTGTGATTTTATCCAAAAGCTGCGGCTCGTCCAATTCATCATAGTCAATATAATTAAGACCTCTTGCCAAAACAAATGCTTTAAAATCTTTAAACATCGAATGGTCTTTTTTAGGACCTAATACCCCAACAATATTAACTCCCGCCATAAGCAGACCGTCAAGCCCGATATAAGCCATATCAGGAATTCCGACAAATAATATTCTCTTTTTAAATGTTGTTCTATTAAACATACTTTCTCACAAGGACTATACCAAGTATAACCGAAATTACACAAATTAACAAACTTGTAAAAATATAGACACATGCCTTTACAAAATCTCCGGATTGAATAAACTCCATAACTTCTAAAGACAATGCGCTTAATGTGCTCAAACCTCCGCAAAAACCTGTAATTAAGAGAAGTTTGTAAATAGAATTTACGTCACTTTTGATTACAAAAAAAGTGAAAACAGCAGATGCAATAAAACATCCGAAAAAATTCGCAGCTAAAGTTCCACAAGGAATATAGCTAATGTGTTTTGGTAAAATTAAACAGAGCAAATAACGAACAATTGCGCCAAGTCCACCACCAATAAATACAGCCAAAAAATTCATTATTGCACCTTTATTCCAATAATTTCTCTAACAAGATTTTCGCATTCGTTTACCATATTTGCACAATGCGATTTTCTCTCACTTGAAGCCATATCCATTCCGTGAGTAAGAACTCTACAGCAAGTAGCAGGGAATTTTTCTTTGAATTTTTGGATAAATTCCTTTGCCTTAGCTCTTGCAATAACGTCATTTTGGTAGTTGTTATCTCGTCCAAATTGTGAGCCAATAAGGATTTGCGCTCCTGCAACAGCTCCACATAAGCAACCTGAACCCATTCCACCGGAAAACGCAGTTGCAGCACTTATCATTTCTTGAGGACATAAACCCTCATCAATTCCCCACTGAACAATACTTTCCGAGCAAGAATAACCCTTTGTTAAAAAATAATCTACAGCTTTCATATCTCATTCCTTTTCAATGATTATTATAGCATAAGAGGGGGTATTTCCGGAAGTGACTAGGTGACTGAGTGACTGTGTGATTAAGTGTTTTATTGGTATAAATATGCAAATAAACACGTCATCCTGAAAGTGTAGAAAATAAGGATGTAAGTCCGTAATTTTCAAGCTGTTCAGGATCTAACCAAAACATAAGTATCATGCCAAGTTTGTAAGATTCTGAAATATGCTTTATTTATAATCTTAACCACAAGTACTATGTCTAATTTTGTCGGCTATTCAGGATGACAATAAAATTTATGTTAAAAATTACAAACTAAACAAATAAATTAGAAAACAAAATTGACTTTTGAAAAACAACAACATTAAGAAATGTAAAGAATGAAAAAATTGTAAACACATTTCTTAACAATTTACCTCTTTTAAATCCAAATTTGACGACTTAAGTAAACATTTGTTTCGTTTTGTAACAAAGCCGATTTTACCCCTAAAGAATAAGCGAAAAGAGCCGATAACACTACTATCAATGGGAATGTAGTTAATAGTTTTTCGGAGTTTTAGGTATGATGAAAAAAGCGTTTGTTGCATTATTTGTATTTTTTGCATTAACAATTACACAAGCATTTGCTTATGACGTAGAAAGATTTTCTAGCGATGCAACAATCATTTCTGCAATGAAATTGTTGGAACAAAATGGCGAATACGATGTTTTTGCTAACCTTAAAAAGAACTCTGTAAAAATTAAATTTTACAATTTAAGCGGATATGGAACAGTTTATGCAGCTAATACTTATGATAATTATGGAAGAAGAGTTATATTAATTAATTCTGCTTACAAAAATGCTCCAATTGAACAAATTGCTTGCTTAATTGCACACGAAAGCTGTCACGTATTAAGAAAAGCAACACTTGAAGAAGAAACTGTTGCTACTCAAAAAGAAGCTGCTTGTTGGGCAAAATTGAAAAACAATGCAGTAAGCTATCCTGAAACAAAATTAACAAAAAGATTAAACAAAATTTCAAATTTATATCTTGCATCTCAAGACGGTAACAACTATATTCAAGATAAAATTGCCAGCAGCAGTTTTTACAGATCACAATTCGGTATGTAATAAGAATACGAGGTTTTAATTTCACAACTCCAATAGTTGATAACAAAGAGTTAAGAATTGTTGTATAATTTTATTATGAACAACACTTTGCAAGAAACGATTAAACTTGTTCCCGAGCAACCCGGATGTTATCTTTATTATGACAAAGACGGGGAAATTATTTATGTTGGCAAGGCAAAAAATCTTAAACGCAGAGTTTACAGTTATTTTCACAAACAACATGACAGCGTAAAAACGACTGTTCTTGTTTCACAAATCGAAAAACTTGAATATATTATTACGGATTCCGAGGTTGAAGCTTTAATTTTGGAATCTCATTTGATAAAACAACATAAACCAAAATACAATATTTTACTCAAAGATGATAAAAAATATCCGTATTTTTTGATTACGGATGAAGATTTTCCAAGAATTCAGATTGTAAGAAAAAAGAACTTGAACCCCGACAAAGGCAGATTTTATGGTCCATATACGGATATTGGGGCGATGTATGCTACATTGGATTTTTTAAAGAAACTTTTTCCGCTTAAACAATGCAAAGCTCCGAAATTTTCTAATCGACCTTGCTTATATTATCATATTGGCAAGTGTCTTGCTCCGTGTCAGGGCAAAGTTACTCCCGAAGAGTATCAAAAATTAATCAGACAAGTTGAACTCTTTTTGAGTGGGAAACAAACAGAACTTCTCAAACAAATTCAGACTCAAATGCAGAAATATGCAGCAGAAGAACAGTTTGAAAAAGCGGCAAAAATGCGGGATAGCTATTTGGATTTGCAAAAAACGCTTGAACGTCAAAAAGTTGTTTATGAAAATACCAAACTTAATGAAGATATTATTGCCGTGCTTTATGAAGACGGAATACTTGCGGTTGTAATAATGATGATTAGAGAAGGTCGATTGATTGATAAAAAAGATTACACATATTTTGTTGATAATATTGATAAAAATGAGTATTTTGAAACTTTCTTTAGAGATTATTATACAGAACTAAAACTGGAATTTCCGGATAAAATTATTTCAAAAGACCTTGAAGAAATCGGTGAAAAAACTCTTTACGAAGATTGGCTTAAAGTTTTGTCAGGCAAAAAAATTACAATAAATTATGGCAAAGGCAAATACAAAGAATTATACGAATTGGCTTTGAAAAATGCAGGGAATTTGTTAGAAAATGCAAAGCTTAAAAAAATGGCTCAAATTAGAGATGATTTTAACGAAGTTGGCTCATATCTTGCTGAAAAACTTCATTTAACAAATTTTCCAAATAGAATTGAATGTTATGATATATCTCATATTCAAGGTACAAATACGGTTGCTTCAATGGTTGTTTTTCAAAACGGATTGCCAAAGAAAACTGCTTATAGAAAGTTCAAAATCAAATCAACAGAGGGAAAACCGGATGATTTTTTATCAATGAAAGAAGTTTTGTCAAGAAGACTAAGCCGTTTAGGTGAACCAAAATGGGAAAAGCCTGATTTAATAATAATTGACGGTGGAAAAGGACAATTATCAAGTGTTATGCAAATAGTTGAAGATTTCGGAGTTTCGGGAATAGATTTTGTATCACTTGCAAAACGTGAAGAAGAAGTATTTTTGCCTAATCAATCAAACTCAATTTTGCTTCCACGAGAATCGAATGCACTATACTTAATCCAAAGAATTCGAGATGAAGCGCACAGGTTCGCTATTACATATCATCGGGATTTGCGCTCAAAGGCAATTAAAAAAAGTTTGTAGTCAATTTCACTTAAGTTTATGTTAATATTGTAAAATGAAGTTTAAAAACTTTGATGAATTTTACAATAAGTCATATGCTTTAGCTTCAAAAGCTAAAGTAATGTCTTTTGGCTCAAAACAAACTGTAGAACTTGCGAGAAAAATTTTTAATAAAGCAGATTTAAACAGTTATTATGAAATTGGGGTTTTAAAAAGCGAGCAATTCAAATTATTGGGAGCTAAATCAACAACGATTAAATTTTCTGTAGATAATTTAGTCAAAAATTTAATTAAACATTCCGAAATTACTATGGAAGAATATCTAAAAATACCAAATATTTTACAAAAACCTGATAAAATTTGTTTATCTAAAACAGGTTCTAATAGTATCTTATTATTAAAATTAGATAATAAACATTATCAAATAGTAATAAAAACAACAATAAACAAACAAGAAAATTACTTAACTTCATTTAGATTATTGAGTAAAGAGGAATTTGATAAACATTAAATAAAAAAAGAGAACTTCTACTATGTGGACTTAGCTTCCCCACTGTTGCCTGATGGCTGCGGTTGCAAGATTTACCGTGTCAAGAAGTTCTCTTAATTACATTATATCGTAGTTTTTACAAATTTCAAGTGATATTTAGGATAAAACTCTTATCATCGGGATTTGCGCTCAAAGGCAATTAAAAAAAGTTTGCAATAATGCGAGCATATCACATTATTATAAATAAAAATGCCTAATTGTATCATTTTTATTTTTAATCCTAAGCTCTATCATGTTATTATGGATGTAAAGAAAGTTTTAGGTTTAAAGATTAAAAAAATTAGGCAAAAAGAAGGACTTACGCAAGCAGAGTTTGCCGAGAAGTTGAATATTGCAACCAGAACCCTTGCCGGTATTGAGATTGGCGAAAGTTTTGTTTCTGCTCAAACTATAGAAAATATTCTTAATTATACAAATTCTGATTTTGAAGACTTTTTTATTTCAAGTCATTTGCGACCAACAGAAGATTTGTTGAATGATATTAATTCATATTTAGATAAAATTAAAACCGACAGAGATAAAGTCGAAAATATTTATAAGGTGATAAAAGCTCTATCTAACGAATAGAATGTTAAGAAATGTGAAGCTGAAAATGCGCTAAATGTGCACGTTATATACTTTTTATGTAATTTAATCACATAAAAAGAGCAATTTTTAAATCCTCAAATACTTTATATATTCATCAAGAGTATACAAAGTAAAACGAGGAGAATTTATTATGACAACAACTTACACAGTACGCCAAGGTGACAATTTATCAACTATCGCTAAACAACACAACATTAGTGTTAAGGATTTAGCAGAATTGAACAACATCAAAGATGTTAACAAGATTAAAGTTGGTCAAAAACTTATTTTTGAAAAAGAAGAACCAAAACAACCGGTTACAAATCCACAAATTTCAAATGAAGAACTAATGTCTGAAATGGAAAGATATCAACAACAATTAGCTGATATGCAACAACAAATGACAAATTTTCAACAAAACGAAGGTCATGATATAGGTGGATTTGAAATGTTTGGTTACGGTTTAGCCGGTGCAGCAGCTTTTAAAGGTGCTGAATACTTAGCTCCATATGCTAAAAGTGCAGCAGAAACTGCATATTTAAAAGGTTTATATACTGCAGATAAAGTTAAAGCCGGTACTAATAAAATTGGAAGTGCAATTAAATCCGGAGTTAAGCATGCTGCAAAAAAAGCTGAATTAGAATACGCTTTTGGAAAAGATGCTATAATGCGTGGAGGCAAAAAAGTTGTTGGCAGAGCTAAACATGCCGGTCAAGTAGTTGCAAATAATGTTCAAACTGCCGGACATGCAGTAGCTGACGGTTCTAAACAAGCTGTAAGAAGTGTAGCGGCAAAAGGTAAAAGTATTGTTAATGCTACAAAAAATACAGCTATTAAATCAGGAAGAATTATGAAACTTACAAAAGCCGGTAAAGCTGTCGGAAAAAGACTTCCAGGGGTCGGAGCACTTATTGCAACAGCAGAAGTAGCTTGTGCATATGGTGAAGGCGGTACAAAAGCAGCTGTAAAACAAGCAGGTAAATCAGGAAGCGGTTTAGCAGCTGGTGCAGCTGGTACTAAATTGGGTGCAGCAATAGGAACTGCAATCTGTCCTGGTATTGGTACAGCAGTTGGCGCTGTAGTTGGCGGTATTGCAGGATATGTTGCAGGCGAAGCAGCATTTGATAAAATTTGTTCTTGGTTTTCATAATATATAAAGTAAAATGGGCGGTGCAAAATATTTTGCACCGCCCATTTCGTATAAAATAACACCCTTTGTAGGATTGAAAAAACTCCTTTTTTTTTGTACTATGTCGACAAATAAGAAAGGAGCTCTATATGGAAATCAGAGTTGTAGACAATACCCAATCTGTTGAATGCGACCTTTTAGTCGTTAATTTGTTTGAGGGAGAAACCACTACAAGCAATTTAGCGAATACTTATGCAGTTCAACAAGACGGTTTTAAAGGAAAATTTGGAGAAACATATTTACTTCCGACATACGGACAAGAAAAACACAGAAAAGTTCTTGTAATCGGTTTTGGTAAAAAATCCGAATTTAATCCAAATAAATTAAGAGAAGTTGTTGCAAAATCAATCAAAAAAGCAATGCAAATTGAGTCTAAAACAGTTGCTTTTAAGCTTGTTGGTGTTGAATTTGATTATTCGGAACAATTTACTTTTGGTGTAAAAATTGCAGATTATGCTTTTGATAAATATAAATCAGAGAAAAAAGATAACCATGTAAAAGAAGTTTTTGTTGAAGCAAATGAAGAAACTGTAAGAAGAACAGAAAAAATCGCTTCAGCAATGGCATTTACAAGAAATCTTGCTAATGAACCTGCTCAATTTGCAACACCTTCTGAATTAGCTTCTATTGCTTGTGATTTAGGATTAGAAACAAAAATTTATGATAGAGAAGAATGTGAAAAAATGGGAATGGGCGCATTTTTGGCGGTTGGTCGTGGAAGCGCACAAGAACCTAAATTTATTCATATGAAATATTCTGTTCAAAATCCTAAGAAAAGAATTGCAATTGTTGGCAAAGGTATAACTTTTGATAGTGGCGGACTTGATATTAAACCTGCTTCTTCAATGCTTACAATGAAGGACGATATGTCAGGTGCTGCTTGCGTTTTAGGAGTTATGAGTATATTAAAAGAACTTAATCCGCAAGTTGAAATTCACGGTATTATTGCCGCTTGTGAAAACATGCCGGGATGTAGTGCATATAAACCGGGAGATATACTTACTGCAAAAAATGGTAAGACAATTGAAGTTGATAACACAGATGCAGAAGGTCGTTTGACATTAGCAGATGCACTTTGCTATGCTTGCGAACTTGGTGTTGATGAGGTTATTGACCTTGCGACTCTAACGGGTGCTTGTATGGTTGCGCTTGGTTCACACGCAGCCGGTATTATGGGCAATAATGATGAATTGGTTAAAACACTTATTAAAACTGCAGATAGAAGCGGTGAAAAATATTGGGAACTTCCTATGTGGGATGAATATTTTGATAGCCTAAAATCAGATATTGCAGATATGAAAAACACAGGTTCTCGTTGGGGTGGTGCTTCAACAGCCGGAGTATTTTTGAAAAAATTTGTCAAAGATGTTAAATGGGCACATATTGATATTGCCGGTACAGCATTTTTGGATAAACCTCAAAAAGAACTTTGCAAAGGCGCTTCCGGAGCCGGTGTAAGAACTTTGGTAAATTATATTTTAGAACAATAAATATGTAAGGCGGACTATAAAGTCCGCCTTTTTTACAGCAAAAAAAATATTCACAGGTTTTTATTTTGGTATGATAAACCCTATTAACGTTGGAAAGCACAAAATACCAAAATATATGTATCACCTTACGACTCAACGCAGTTATGAGTCGATGCTAAGAGATGGATTTATTAAGACTAGTGAGGATAGAATTTGTGGTCAAGGTGTATTCTTAATTGAATTGGCTAATTTTTTCAGATGTTGGAAAACCAGTCAAGATTGGGATAGCACAAATTTACAACTTGATTTAATATATCAAGTCAAAAAGTTCTTTAGTGACGGTTTGGTATTATTGAGAATTCCTGCCAAAAATCTTGAGTCTGATAAATTAAAAGTTAGAAGTCAAAATAGATTGTTTTCTTGGGTTAAAAACAATGAAGATGCGCTTTATAAAATAAAAAATTCTGATAGAGGTGATGAATCATCAAGAATACGAAAATTGGTATATTTAACGGAAAAAGATGAAAATAAGACTAATCTTTTTGGAGAAACACCAGCTAAAGACTCATCTCTGTTTAAAAAACGTAAAGAAGCTGTTGAATATATTTATAAAGATGATATTCCAATTGATAGTGTCGAAAAAATCGGAGAAATTGAAGCTGCATTAACTAGATTTTTCTTAAATAATAAATCACAAAATTCTGTCAAAAGTATATTTTTAGAGCTTTTGCAAGGACAGAACGAAAGAAAAGGCGCTGAACTTTTAAAATAAATGAACTTTTTATAAACTGTTTCGTTATATAAGCAAGAAACGGAGGTTCTGTATGAAAAAGATTTTTTCAGTTTTAAGTTTAGTAGCGGTTTTAAGCTTGGCAACTCCGGCATTTGCTGCACCACATGGAGGTCCTATGGGTCCGGAAATGGGTGGTAGACCGCCAATTCATGCCGGTGCGCATCATAGACCAAATATAGCGCCACCTCCGCCACACGGACATCACGGCGGAGTTCGTATCCATGCAGGTTATCCCAGGCATCGCCATTGGGGCGGTTACAGGACTGGTTATTGGGGCAGCAATTGGTGCGATTATCGATTAGGTTGGTGTGAACCTTGTCCTCCGCCTCCACCACCTTGTGTTCCGCATGCCGGTGTTTATTTTCCTGTAGGTGGTGCCGGTGTATCAATAAGATTTTAAATAACTTTATAAATAACAGCTCTCTTTTTATAATAAAGAAGACTGTTATTTTTTTGTAAAAATTTGTATTTAAAACATAAAATTAAACAAAATAAAAAATATTTTTCGCATGCGAAAAAGTTTACAATTTTAACAATATTGCAAAACGTAAAGTTGCTGATTTTACTGGATTGTAGGAATTGTATCGTTTTATTAATTTCTTGATTAAAATTGTTATTTGAATTATCATTTAATCAGTGGATAAATTTTGGGGAAGAGAATGTTATTCTCTTATTAAAGGATAGTTAAATTATAATTTGTGAAAATAAATAGCTAGCCTTGATATAATCAGGAGGTTGAACGTCGTGCAAAATAGTTTGAATAAGGATGGGAATATTGTAGAATTTCTTTCAAAACCTTCATCAGAAGTCAAAAAAGGAG
This sequence comes from uncultured Vampirovibrio sp., assembly GCA_964584885.1. Taxonomy (GTDB): domain Bacteria; phylum Cyanobacteriota; class Vampirovibrionia; order Gastranaerophilales; family Gastranaerophilaceae; genus CAG-196. The sequence continues at coordinate 10,289 of CAZPBG010000003.1, read as the reverse complement.
TTTCTATTCCAAGTGAGTTAGCAAAAAGTGAAATGCCAAAATCATTGTTTGTAACTCCCCTTAAAGCAAGTGCTATCAGTGTTATAAAAAAAGATGGTACAAGAGAACATTTTGATAATTCAAAAATTATTAATGCCGTAAAAAAATCAGCCGCAAGAGCACTGGTTAATTTTACAGAAGAAGAATTGAAAGAAATTTGTGATTTTGTAGATAATAATATTGTAAGAATGAACAAACAAGAAGTGTCTATTGCTGATATGCACAATCTTGTTGAAAGCGCATTGGAACATTTGTATCCAAAAGTTGCTGACAGTTACAGAAATTACAGAAATTATAAACAGGATTTTGTACACATGTTGGACAAAGTTTATCAAGAATCACAAAGAATTATGTACATTGGTGACAAAGAAAACTCTAATGCCGATTCAACATTAGTATCTACTAAACGTTCATTAATTTTCAATGAATTAAACAAAGAATTGTATAAAAAATTCTTTTTAACAGTTGACGAATTACAAGCTATCAGAGATGGTTATATTTATATTCACGATATGTCAGCAAGACGTGATACAATGAACTGTTGTTTATTTGATGTTGCATCCGTTTTAAAAGGTGGATTTGAAATGGGCAACTTGTGGTATAACGAACCAAAATCTCTTGATGTAGCTTTTGATGTAATCGGTGATATCGTAATGGCAGCTGCAAGCCAACAATACGGTGGATTTACAGTTCCGGAAGTTGATAAGATTTTAGCTCCATACGCAGAAAAAACATTTGAAAGACAAAACAATAAATATTTATGCTTAGGTTTGTCCTTTGAAAAAGCAAGAGAAGCAGCTATGGCTGATGTTCAAAAAGATTTTGAACAAGGTTTCCAAGGTTGGGAATACAAATTTAATACAGTAGCATCTTCAAGAGGTGATTATCCGTTCATCACTGTATCTGCAGGTTTAGGTACTGGTGAATACGAAAAAATGGCTACTTTGGCTATGTTAAGAATTCGTATGGGCGGACAAGGCAAAAAAGAATGCAAAAAACCTGTATTATTCCCTAAGATAGTTTTCTTGTATGACGAAAACATCCATGGAGAAGGCAAAATTAGCTATGATTTATTCAAAGCCGGTGTTGAATGTTCTAAAAAGACTATGTATCCTGACTGGTTAAGCTTATCAGGCGAAGGATATGTTGCTGAAATGTACAAAAAATATGGTAAAGTAGTTTCTCCAATGGGTTGCAGAGCGTTCCTTTCACCTTGGTTTGAAAGAGGCGGAATGCATCCGGCTGATGAAAACGATGAACCTATTTTCGTAGGTCGTTTCAACATTGGTGCAATCAGCTTGCATTTACCAATGATTTATGCAAAAGCTAAAAAAGAAAGCAAAGATTTTTATCAAGTACTTGATTACTATATGGAATTGATTAGACAACTTCATATCAGAACTTATGAATACTTGGGAGAAATGAAAGCATCAGTAAACCCGCTTGCATATTGTGAGGGTGGTTTCTTAGGCGGACATTTGGGTATTCATGACAAAATCAAACCGCTTCTTAAATCTGCAACAGCTTCTTTTGGTATTACTGCTTTGAACGAGTTGCAACAACTTCATAATGGTAAATCACTTGTTGAAGACGGTCAATTTGCAATAGAAGTTATGGAATACATTAATAAAAAGGTTAATGAATTCAAAGAAGCAGACGGTTGGTTGTATGCATTATACGGAACTCCTGCTGAAAATCTTTGCGGATTGCAAGTAAAACAATTCCGTAAAAAATATGGTGTTGTATCTAATGTATCAGACAAACCTTATGTTTCAAATTCATTCCATTGTCACGTAAGTGAAAAAATCAGTCCTATTGAAAAACAAGATTGTGAAAAACGTTTTTGGGATTTGATGAATGGCGGTAAAATTCAGTATGTAAAATATCCTATTGATTATAATACAGAAGCTGTTGAAACATTGATTTTAAGAGCAATGGATATGGGATTTTATGAAGGTGTAAATCTTTCACTTTCATACTGTGATGATTGTGGGCATCAAGAATTGAATATGGATGTTTGTCCAAAATGCGGTAGCAGAAACTTGACGAAGATTGACCGAATGAACGGTTATTTGTCATATTCAAGAGTTAAGGGTGATTCTAGACTTGCCGATCACAAGATGGAAGAAATCAAAGACAGAGTTTCAATGTAATAAAAAAAGGAGCTGCAAAGCTCCTTTTTTATTGGGTTTTGTGAGTCGAGGGTTACGGTCTTTGAAGTGATTAAGTGGTTACGTGAGTTGTGTACTGTAATCGTCATAAGATATCATTGCAATATTGTAGCCGATATGCTACAATATTATTATGAAAGAAATTATTTATTACCAAACAATAGATAATAAAATTCCTTATCTTGATTGGTATAATTCTTTAGATAAAAGCCTAAAACTTGTTGTTGACAAGCGACTTTCTAAAATTGAAAGAGGCTTATTGGGTAATATTAAACGATTATCAGAAGATTTGTACGAAATAAAATTTGAAAATGGTTTAAGAATTTATTATGCAGAAAAAGGTGATACAATTATTCTTTTGCTTACCGGTGGAAATAAGTCTAAACAATCAAAAGATATAGAATTAGCACAAAAATACATTAATGAATACAATGAAAGGATTAAATAATGAATAAAAAAGAAAAAACATTATTACAAAACTTTCCAAAACATCAAGATATTTTAAAACAGCAATTAAAAAATGATTCAGAATATGCTCAAATGTGGCTTGAGAGTCTTTTAGAAGAGTATTCTGAAACTAAAGATATAAATGAGTTAATATATAATTTAAAACCTTTAATTGAAGCAAATTATTCAATATGTGATTATGCAAAATTAATCGGTATTCATAGAATAACATTGTATAAAATATTTTCAAAAAAAATGGTGCCAAGTATTGAAATTTTGCATAAAATCTTTGCAGGATTAGGATATGAACTAAATTTTTCTATACAAAAAACTACCTAATTTTAGGTACAGCCTTTGACAAGGCTGAAAAGTATTTTTGTGAATTGTAACTCGTGAATTGTGAGTCGGGATTTACGGATTTTGAAGTGATTAAGTGACTATTTACTAATTTGATTTAAACTTTGAAGTGGTTGCAAGGCTGAAAAGTTGAAAGGTAGTTACAAATTTTCCGAGTTAAAAATTAGGCAAGATACCAATTACCTCTAAGCATATCATTAGCTTTTTTTGTAAATAATTCAGGCATACGAATTAATTCTTGTGTGTAAAAAACGGGGTAATTATATTTTTCATGTTTAAGTGACAGAATTTCACTTAATTCTTTTTCGCCAATTTTGCCGTTAAGCAAAGTATAAATTTTCAAAAGAAAAGTTTTATCATAATCAAAATCTTTGGACATATCAACAAATTTTCTATCCGGATTTTTTACGATGTCTATAACGTCATCGGCATCTAATTGACTTTTTGTTTTGTCACCATAATAGTTTATATATGAAATAGGTTCGGATAATTTTTTTACCAATTTTTGAGCTAATTTCTCTTTTACAAGTTGATGCAATTCTATTATTTGTTCCGGTGTAAAATGATATTCATCTTTTTCTATACTATATTTTGCATTAATAAGAAATGATGTAAAGTTATCGTTTTCATCAAAATTTTCAACCATGTATTTTACTTGTTCGCCGGTAAATCTTGAATTACCTTTAGAATTCTTTTGTTTAATTAATTTTTCAGCAAATTTTGGATTAATTTTAGATGCTTCGTTCCAATAAATAATATCACATACACCATATAACGGAGCATCGTTATCATATTTGTTTTTTAATTCTATAAGTTTCTCTATATGACTTGGATTTTTACGTGCAAGTTCATATAATTCCGGCACATCATTTTTAATTTTGACTAATGTATTAATTTGATGTGCAGTATATTTGTAATCTCCTTTTTCATCTTTTTCTTTTAGAAGATTTTCTGTAAGTTCTGCATCTTGATAATAAGTTTCAACAAGCGATTTTAGAGTACTATTGTTTAAATTTCTTGTTTTATTTTTACTGTTATGATCTGTTAAAATTATATCAATTAAAATCGGAGCAACTTCCATTACTTCAGCTATTGTATCTGCTTCAATATTTTTTAATTCTGATTTTGCAATTTCTTTGTTGAAAGTATTTGCAAAATCTGTGGATTCTTTTTGTAAAGCTATTCCTGCAATGCCAATAGAAGCCAGCGCACTGCTTATTACTTTCATTGTGTTACTTTCCGGTAATAATTTTTGAGGATTGGGTATTCTCTTTGCACCAAAAGTTGTATTATTTTTAATTTGTTGCTTATTTAAAGAAACGGGTATAACTTGCATGTTGTTCTCCTACACATTTATTGTATGTAAAACTCATCAATTATATTAATTGCCTAATCACCGTAAAATTTTAACATTTATTCATAAAGGTTTATATTGGTATTATGGTCAATAGAAAAAGTAATTTTATACACTTGCTCAACTTAATTTATTAGTTACAATTGTTGTATTATGGAAAAAGGAAAATTATTTTATATCAAAGATTTGTTACACATAGCCTTGCCAATCATTTTAGGGAATTTAGGTTTTATAATGATTGGGGTTGGAGATGTAATTGTTGCCGGACGTCATTCCACTGACACTTTGGCGGCAATAAGTCTTGCAACTGCAATTATTAACTGCATTACGATGTTCGGCATCGGAATTTTGATAAGCATTTCTCCGATTTTGTCAAATTATCGTGGAGCAAACAAAGAACCTGAAAAATACTTTTACCCGTCATTAAAATTTACGGCTTTGGCATCACTTGTAATTTCTCTTGTAATTTTAGCGTGTATACCGTTTATTGATTTGTTAGGATTTGAAGCTAAATTAAATCCTATGATAAAAGAATATTTCTTTATTACTGCGTTCTCTGTTTTTGGGGCTTACTTGCATTGCATGTCAAAAGAATTCTTGCAATCATTTGAAATAGTTTTATTCCCAAATTTATTAACGGTATTTTGTATATTCTTGAATATCTTTTTAAATATTCTTTTTGTTTTTGGATACGGATTTATTCCGGAAATGGGTGCTGCAGGTCTTGCAATTGCAAGCCTTTTTGTTCGTTATTTTATGGGAATTGTTCTATTTTTATATTGTTATAAGAAAATTAAAATCAAACACCATAAAGATAAAAACTACTATTTTGATTTATTAAAAGTCGGAATTCCGTCCTCTTTAGCAGTTATGATTGAATTTGTAGCATTCAACGGTATGACGGTAATTCTTGGTAGAATTTCAGGTATATATGCTGCTGCTATGAATATAGTTTGTACAATTACGTCAGTATCATTTATGATTCCGCTTGCGTTGGGAAATGCTGCCGCTGTTAAAATTGGTTTCACAAACGGTTCAAAGGATTATGGCGCACTAAAAAAATATGCAATAACCGTACTTCAAATGGCTGGCGGATTTATGGCTTGTTCTGCAATCGTGGTAGCTACAATCCCCGGAATTATTGCCGGATTATTTACAAAAGACCCTCAATTAATTCAAGTTTGTATTCCTGTTATATATCTATTGTGCTTTATGCAAGTTTTTGACGGATTACAAGCTGCATTGGCAGGTATTTTCAGAGGTTTAAAAAAGACAAAAATTGTTATGATTTCTAACCTTATTTCATATTGGTTCATAGCATTACCTTTGGGATGTTTGTTAGGACTTTATTTTAAATTTTATTTAATAGGTTTCTGGGAAGCATTAATTGTTGCTGCCGTTGTTTTGTGTGGAATAATGTCACTTGATTTAAGAAAAAGATTTAAACAAATGGAAGGATAGAAAAATGCCACATTTTTTTGTTAATTCAGAAAACAAGTCCGATGATTTAATCAAGATTAATGACGTAGAAACCTATCGCCATGTAGCAAGAGCACTTCGAGCGAAAGTCGGTGAAAAATTGTTATTGATAGATGAAAATCAAATTCAATACGAAACGCTGATTAAAGAAATAAATAATTCAGAAGTTATTTGTACAATAGAAAAATCCTATGTTTCTAAACGGGATTTGGAATTTGATTTGTTTTTGGCTCAATCTCCGTTAAGAAGTGATGCTCAACTTACAATAATGGAAAAGTCTACAGAACTTGGAGTCAGAGGTGTTTATCCAATAGTTACGGATAATTGTGCATTGGCAAAAACTGTTTTAGCAAAAAAACACGAAAAGTGGCAAAAAGTAATGTTTGAAGCTTCCAAACAATGTGAACGGGCAAAAATTCCGACTTGTTACGAGCCAACAACATTAGAAGATGTTTTGAACAAAGATTTTGATAAAATTCTTGTTTTGGCAGAACGTTCTACTGAAATAACTTTGAAAGAATTTTTAGTTCAAAATCCTATTAAAAAAGGTGAAAAAGTTTTAGCAATTATTGGACCTGAGGGTGGTTTTTCTCAGAGAGAATTTGATTATTTTAAGGAGAAAAATTTACCGTTAATTTCTTTAGGTGATTTAATACTAAAAGCAGAAACCGCTGTAATAGTAACATTAGGAAATATTGTTTATGAATATAAAGGATGATTTTATACTAAAAAATATTAATGAAGGTTATTTGGTCGGCGGTGCAGTAAGAGATTTTTTAATGGGAAAATCTACTGTAGATAGAGATATTGCCATTGTAGGTGCGGAAAAATTTGCAAAAAAAATTGACGGAACTTTTATTGTATTGGATGAAGTAAATCAAATTTTCCGAGTTGTGTTGAAAGATAAAATCAATTATCTTGATATATCTGAGCTTCAAGGCGGTACAATTGAAAACGATTTGACACGAAGAGATTTTACAATAAATGCTATTGCGTATGATTTGGCAAAAGAAGAGTTTGTTGATGTAACAGGCGGATTAGAAGATTTAAAAAATGGTATTTTACGTCATATAAAAGATGAAAATTTTGAAGATGACCCATTGAGGGTTTTGCGTGCATTTAGATTTGCTGCAGTTACAGGTTTTGATATGGCGAATGAATTGAAAATTGCTGTTAATAAGTACAAACACTTAATACTAAAACCGTCAAAAGAACGTATAATGTACGAATTACTTAAACTTTTTGGCGGAAAATATGCTTCAAAAACCTTGTTATTAATGGATGAATTTGGAATATTGGAAGAGATTTTCCCAACCGTAAAAGAAATGAAAAAAGTCCCACCAAATACTCATCATCATTTGGATTTGTTTCATCACGTAGTAGAAACTGTTCGTAACATTGAAGAACTTTATGAAAATTCTTCCGATAATATAAAAGAACATTTGGAACAAATTGATTTTGGTGGTTTCCCACGAATAAATCATTTAAAACTTGCCGGTTTTTTGCATGATATTGGGAAATTTTCTACATGGACAATTGAAGAAAGTGGACGACATCGTTTTATTAAGCATGATGATGTTGGTTCAAAAATGTGTGTACCATTTTTGAGAGATTTAAAATTTTCTAAAAAACAAATTGAATATATTTCGTGTATGATAAAAAATCATATTTATCCGTCAAACGTAATAGCAGCGCCAGATTTAAGCGACAAAGTTATGATGCGTTATTTGCGAAAAATGGAAAACAATGTGATTGATAATATTATTTTGGCAAAAGCTGACAGGCTTTCTGCGAGAGGCGAAGCTATAACAGAAGAAATTGTGAATGAAAATATTGGTGGTTTGGATAAACTACTTAATTTTTATTTAGAAAAGCGAGAAACAATGAAACCGCTTCCAAAATTGCTTACAGGATTTGAAGTAATGGAATTAAAAGGGATAAAACAGTGTCCGCAATTGGGAATAATTCTAAAATCTCTTAATGAAGCTCAAATTAGCGGTGAAGTTACCACAAAAGAAGAAGCAATAGAGTTTGTAAAAAATTTAGTTTTATAAAAAAAGAAGATGACTTTTTGCCATCTTCTTTTTTAAACTACTTATTGATAATTTCCAAAAGTCTTCCCCAAACTTCTTCAATATCTCCACTTGCATCAAGCTTAGAAAGAACACCTTTCTTTTCATAAAACTCAACTAGCGGAGCTGTTTGTTTGAAGTAAGTATCAAAACGTGATTTTGCAGTTTCTGCATTGTCATCTGCTCTTGTTTTCAAAGGAACATGGCATTTGTCACATTCGTTTTCAACTTTTGAAGGTTTGAATTTTTTGTTATAAATTTCACCACATTGAGGGCAAGATTGACGGTAAATAATTCTTTCTAACAAGATTTGAGTATCAATATCAAAATAAATTGCTTTGAAAGAAGTTTCTTTTCCGGCATCAACTTCTTTGTTAATTTCTTCAAGTTGTTCTGCTTGTTCAAGACTTCTTGGGAAACCGTCTAAAACATATCCGTTTTTGCAATCTTCACTTGCAAGTTTGTTTCTAATAATTCTTGCAACTAATTCAACCGGAACCAATAAACCTTTGTCAATAAATGATTTAGCAGTTTTGCCTTCTTCTGTTTCTTTAGCAATTTCTGCTCTCAATAATGAACCGGTATCAATATGCGGAAGTCCTAGAAATTCTGATAATCTGTTTGTTTGTGTACCTTTTCCGCATGCCGGCGGTCCGAGAAAAATTAATTCTTTTTTCATAATATGCACTCCTTCTGTGCCTCTATTATAAAACTAAAAAATTAAATTTCCAATCATATAAAACGAACCACAAATAATATTAAGCTTATCAGGGGTTAAAACGACATCTTGACTGTATGGTTTTGCACCAACAGGACAAGCATTCATAAGTTCTTCAAACGTACACGCATCTTTGTAGTCAAAACCGTTTAGATAAACCTCATCGTCTTCTTGAAAAAGTAATTGCATCATTTTTGCATAATCTTTTGTTCTAAGGCAACCAAAAATATATCTGCGTTTTTGGTTTGGGTAATAATAATCAAGATTTTCTCTTAAAGCCTTTATTCCGTTTGGATTGTGAGAAGCGTCTATGATAAGGTTTTTGTTTTCAAAATATTCAAATCTAAACGGATTTTTTACTTTCATCAATCCTCGTTTGATTGTATTTTCATCAATATCCTTGAACAAATAATTGACTGCACTTAAAACAAGAGCAAGGTTTTCTATTTGATGCAAACCCTTTAGCGAAAGAGCTTCTACAAAATCTTGAGGAACAAATGGAGATGTGAATAAAAACATTGAATTCATTTCATCTGCTTTATCTCGAATTGGTTCGTAGCCCATAGAGGTGACAATCGGACAATTTTCTTTGATAATTCCGGCTTTTTCAAAAGCTATTTCGTCCTTAGTTTTGCCCAATCTGTCTGTATGGTCCAAATCTATTTGAGTAATTATTGAACACAAATTTTGCTTAATTACGTTTGTCGCATCTAATCTTCCGCCCATGCCGGTTTCCAGTATTACGATTTCGGCATTTTGCTCTTTAAAATAAAGAAACGCAATTATCGTAAGGATTTCAAACTCTGTTAGATGAATTTTCGTTTCTTCAATTTTTTCAAATAATCTTGCAAAATCATCCTGCGAAATTTCTACTCCGCTAATTTTTATTCTTTCTGTGTAGTTATAAATATGTGGGCTTGTGTATAATCCCGTTTTATAACCGGCTTCACGCAAAATAGAGTCAAGCATTGCACATATAGAACCTTTACCATTTGTGCCTGCAACGTGAATATATTTTAAATCATCTTGAGGATTACCCAACAATTCCAATGCTTTAGAAATTCTATCAAGTCCTAAATCTATATAAAATTTCCCTTTTGAGGTTATTTGATTTATTGCTTCAGTGTAGTTCATATAATGATTATACAACAGAAAATAGACAAATATATTGAAATATTGTAATATATTTCCTATGGGTAGTGCCTAAAGCCCCCTCTTAGGACAAAAGTACTATAGAACAAACTAGAGAGGAGGGTGCAAATCATGATTTCTTTGATGTATTGCTTTGTAAGAGCATACAAAGAAAAAATCCCAGTACTAGAGATACTGGAACTTTTTTTAAATTCTTAGAAATTTAGAGGGTACTAAGCGAAGCTCTAAGGAAGTGGTATTTCTTTAGGGCTTCCCCCTATATTCTCATTATTTACTATTGGACAGCTTTTGTCAAGTTATTGGCGGAATATTTTTCCCAATATACTTTTCTTAAATTTTTTAAGTTATATTGTAAACTTTTGTAACCCAACATTTCAGATTTCGTTCAAAAAGATTACCCCCAAAACGCTTGTTTGTACTATAATTTTACATGTAATAATTTACGTAAAGAAAGGAAGAGGCTATAATGACTAATTTAGACAAAATTATGAAGCCGAAAT
>CAZPBG010000002.1:0-85955 GCA_964584885.1 uncultured Vampirovibrio sp. | reverse complement strand
TCACGATTCACGTTGAAAATATGGATTGCTTCACTTCATTCGCAATGACAGGGCGCAAAGCTACTAGCTATGTGTCATTGCTGTACAATTAAACCTATAAACTGTCATGCTGAACTCGTTTCAGCATCTTTCCAATTAGACGTAACTACTACATTATAGTAAGACCCTGAAATAAATTCAGGGTGACAATAAAATTTAAAACATCCTACGCACTTCCAAATTAGTAGTTTTAACTACAGACCAAAAGTATTTACCCTCGTGGCAATCCAGTAAAATAAAACTACGTAAATACCTTTCAACCTTTCAACCATTCAACTACTTATCCCTCGACTCACGATTCACGAAAACCACCCAGTCGCTTTGTCACTTAATCACTTCAAACCCCAGAAAAAGCCTTTTGACCTTGTCTGTGACTCACGGCTCATGCAAAAAACGGATTAATATTCTACAAGTAGTAGCTATTTAATCCGTTTTTATTAATGTTAAAAAAACAATAATTTTTCCGTTAACTCATTAAACAGAAACCTTCATTGTGTTAGCAATGATTTCGTTAAAGCTATCAGCTTTTAAGCTTGCACCACCAACCAAAGCTCCATCGATGTCTGATTGTGACATTTGTTCTTCGATTGTAGATGGTTTTACAGAACCGCCGTAAAGAATTCTGATAGAATCACCTGCTGAAACAGAAGAAACTTCTTTAACAACGTTTCTAATCATAGCAATAACTCTGTTAGCTTCTACGCTATCACAAGTTTTGCCTGTTCCAATAGCCCAAATTGGTTCATAAGCGATAACTGATTTAGCAACTTCTTCTTCACTTAAACCGTTCAATGCTGCTCTGATTTGAGTTGCGATGTGTTCATCAGTAACACCAGCTTCTCTTTGTTCAAGAGTTTCACCACAGCAAATAATAGGAATCAAGCCACCTGCTAAAATAGCTTTAGCTTTTTTGTTAATCATTTCATCTGTTTCAGAGAAGTATTGTCTTCTTTCTGAGTGACCGATGATAACATAAGAACAACCTGCATCTGCTAACATTTCAACAGAGATTTCACCAGTGTAAGCACCTGATTTTTCCCAGTGACAGTTTTGTCCTGCGATAGAAATCTTGTTGCCGCCACAACCGCAGTTGCATTTTTCTGTTTCAACAACGTTTAATGAAGTGAATACAGGAGCAATAACAACTGTAGGAAGTTGATCAGCAGTAAAATCTTTTGTAAAATTCTTTATTCCATCGAACAATGCTTTTGCATCTTCTTGAAGTAAATTCATTTTCCAGTTTCCTGCAATAATTGGTTTTCTTGACATAATTTTCCTCCTTTATTTCAATTTCGTAGTTTTAATTTTAATGGGAAAATTTTTATTCCTCTTCTTTTCCTTTGAGCTCATTTTAAAATAAACACAAGACGAAATCAACAAATCACCTTGTTGTACTAATAAAAAGCGGAATTTAATTTTTTAATAATGGTTTATTCTATAGATACTCACTCGGAGCAAAACAAGCAGTTGATAACTTAAAAGACGCATTTGTAAGTAAAAAATATTTTAGTAGGCTAATGGAATATGCTCCGCCCAATGTCTACGTGCGTAGCAAAAAGGAGTTAGTTATGACCGAAAAGCGATTTTTGAATTTTATTTTAATGGAGGGAATTTTACTTTCCGTATTGGGAGTTTGTATGCTAATGCTACCAAAACTCACATCTTTAACTTTTGGTTTGATGATTTGTATCGGACTTATTGCGTATGGTATTTATAAAATCTTTCATGCGATTATGGCAAGAAATTATGAACAACATTTTGTATTAAATATTATTATAGGTCTGTTGGTTGCAGTTTTAGGAATATTATTGTTATGTATTCCACAGATAAATTTACTTATTATAACTTCTTTAATCGGAGTGTATTTCTTAATCGAAAGTATTTCTAATACAGCATTTTCGGTACAAACCAGAAAAACAATGTCAATGTGGTGGGCAATATTGCTCATTGCAATTATGCAGTTCTTGCTAGGACTAATTATTATAATAGGACTTCCTATGACATCGTTCTGGGTTGTCGGAATGTTATTGGGCATAAATTTTCTTGTATCAGGCATGGGCTTGATTGCGTTTAGATTATCAAACAATTATGACTATAACATTTAAACAGATTGTTCCGATTGAGCACACGGAACAATTGTAAAATAGTAGTTGTGCTCCTTAATAAGGGATAAATATATGATTGAAAATTTTAGAAATGATAGTGAAAAAGCTGAACAATTTTTTGCGCAAATAGCAGCTTTTATGGTTGGTCCAATAGAATTAAAAAAACTTTCTGAGGAAAACGAAGTAAAAATTATTGATGTAAGACATCGTTCTGATTATGAAATAGGACATATTCCAATGGCAATATCTATTCCGTATGAAGAGTTAGAAAATCGTTTAAACGAACTTGATAAAGAAGATTTGCATGTTGTGTATTGCTACAATCCATATTGTAACCTTGGGACAAAAGCCGCATTAATTTTGGCTAAGAACAAATTTACTGTAATGCAACTTTGTGGTGGGTTTAAAGTTTGGAGTGAAGACTTCAGGTTTGCAACTTCACAATAGTTAGATGATATGTGAGTAGAAAGTCTATAAGCAACTCGCTTTTATACGAAATGTATAGCAGCGAGTTGCTGTTTTACTTATTTAACTTATGAGCTATTCTTTTATACCTCTTTGTTCAATATTTACAAGATTTTAACGCTATGGTAAAATATGCTTGTAGGAGAGAGGTTTTTATGAAAAAAATATGCGTGTTTTTTGCGTTTTTGTTATTGTCAGCACCTGCTTTTGCGGTTGATGAGCCACAACAAAACCCTACAACTCCTCAAAATATTCAATTTTCGACTTGTACAAAGATTTTTGCGGTTAATAAAGAAAAATTGTTTTATTTAGCTCTTGGAGCGGTTTCTGCAAACAAATTTACAATTGACGAAATTCAAACTTCTAATGGTTATGTAATTTTTACTGCTGCAAACAACAAGTATTTAGCAACAATTGCAAGCATTGATTCTCAAAATTCGATTTTAAAAATTACACCTTGCAATGATATTTATTATTTTCAACCGGGGATTGTTGCAAACATGTTTAAATATATTGATTTAAACCTAAATACAGAAATAAAGGGATAATAAGATGAAAAAAATTTTAGTATTTTTTCTGACATTAATATCAATTTTAGGCTTAACTGCATGCTCAATCAGACAAGAAAACAGCCCTAAAGAAATCACTTTTTGGACATTACAAATGGGCGACTATTCTGATTATATGTATAAAATTATTCGCTCATATGAAACAGCGCATCCAAATACGCAAATAAAATGGGTTGATGTCCCGTTTTCAGAGGGTGAAAAACGTACGCTTGCTGCTGTAATGACAGACAATCCGCCGGATTTAATCAATCTAAACCCTGATTTTTCTGCAATCCTTGCGCAAAAAGGCACGTTGTGGGAAATAGATGATTCTAAGTTAACGGATTTTAATTCAGAAATCGTAAATGCGTTGCGTTATCAAGATAAAATTTATTCAATTCCGTGGTATGCAACAAGTGCAATTACTATTTATAACAAAGATTTGTTCCAAAAATCAGGGTTGTTAAGACTACCTAAAACATATAAAGAGTTAGCCTCCGTTTCAGAAAAAATCAAGACAAATACAGGAGCGTATTCATATCTTCCTACAATTACCGAAAATGATACAATGCTTAAAATCCTTAATAAATATGGGGTTTCAGAAATCGAGGATTTCAATTCTCAAAGTAGTATTAAGGTGTTTGAGATGTTTAAGGCTTTGTATCAAAATGATTTAATCCCACCTGAAACAATCACATTTACGCATAGAGAAGCTCTTGAACAGTACATGGCCGGCAAAATCGTTTTTTATCAAGGCGGAGCAAATTTCTTGAATATGATAAAAGAAAATGCGCCAAGTATTTATGCTCAAACCGATGTAATAGAACAGATTAAAGGTCCTGTTGGACAGAATGATTTTTCGGTTATGAATTTTGTTATTCCACTAAGAGCAAAGCACAAAAAAGAAGCACTTGATTTTTGTTTGTACTTGACTAATGCTGAAAACCAACTAGGGTTAGCAAAAATGACAAATGTTATTTCAACAAACTCAACTGCGCTAAACAATGAATTTTATAATGATTATTCTGATTTGACCTCAAAAGCTCGTTCAATAAGCGCAAAACAGATTAACAAAATCATTCCGCAACTAAAACAACGTAACAATCAAAAAGAAATAAATCTTTTGCTCAACACTACCGTACAATCAATACTCCTTAACAAAGGTTCTGCAGAGAGCTTGCTAAATGATTTGGTGAAGAAGTTGAAGTAGGAAGTTATTAAATTAGCCCAAGTTATCCATAATACTTGTTAATTTGTCATTCTTACTTGGTGCTGAGATTCTTTGTTTCAAATAGTATGTCAAATATTCAACACTATTTTCTTTTTTATAATTAGGATTGTTTCTTGATTTAAAGAATTCTCTAGGAGATTTAATCATTTGCCATAAATTGCGCTTTTCTTGTTCACTTTGTAATTTTCTATATTGTTCCATAATTTCAGTTTGTTTATTACTTCTTTGAATGAAAGTTGTTAATTTTCCCATTCCTTTGGCTTCATCTACTGCTTTTTCAGTATTATCTTGTAACAAATGTATTAATGTATCAAATGACTTTTCAGCAGATACTTTTGCCTTTTCCAAATTTAATTGTGTTTGACCAGGCATAATGTCCATATCTTTCATAATGTTTGATGTTATATTTATAACGTCTGTGTTTGTAACTGTACCTAATCGGGTTTCATAGTCAAAGAATAGTTTGTTTAATTCTTGTTCTATTTTTTCAGCTGCTTGCTCTTTTGAAAGATTAGAAGCTGAAAAATCTGCATCTTCAACAAAATATTTTGCAATATCTTTTGTGTCACCGTTTTTGATATAATTAGTTAACTTCATTGATTGCTCTGCCTGTAATGCATTCAAAGTAATTACGTTACCGGTATCAATTAAAGTAAATAGTTTACCTTTCTGATTCTTCAATGCATCTAAATCAATGAAAATATTACCAGGGTGGATATCTGCGTGTAACGTTCTACCTTCTTTACCAATTTTGTACAATTGTTCAACTAAAACATCCATATAATTTTTAAGAATATAATTTAAATCATCATCTGTAATATCTGAAATTTGTTCTAAAATTTCTTTTTGTTCTTCTTTAATAGTATCTATTTTCAATTGAATAGATTTTCTAGCTTCATTACTTTCAGCTTTTGCTAATTCTGCTTCTAAATGTTTTAATTTATATACAACTTTATCTTTAGAGCGAGTCATTTCAAGCAATTTTTCCAAGCTTACACCTTTTGCTTTTTCCATTACATATACATTGTTTTCACATTTTATACCTTGAACAACATTTGCAGTTTTAGTAAATGGTTTTAGTTTATTTGCCATTTCCATTTCATTAGCTAAATCAACTTCTTTGCTTATTCCGTCTGCTAAATCTTCAATATTTTTAATTAAATATTTCTTTTCAGCATCAGATTTGCCTTCCATATTTTTAATTAATTCAATTGTTTTTTCTTTATCTTTTGCAATTTTTTCTACATTTATTCCTTTTTTAATAATTTTTATACAAACTTCTTTCCCAGTAGCATCTTTGGCAAGATAAGTTTCTGCTACAGTACCTGTTCCTACGTTTTTCAGAACTTGATAACCGCCACCTAAAGCTTTATTAATTTCAGTAGCTGCCTCTTCCAGTGTTCTTGTTGGAGGACATCCTTCTCGTAATGCTCTTGTAATCGGATCTGTATCCCCAATTTTACTAAAGAATAAGAAATTGCTTTGTTCTGCACCTTTAATTTGTTTCAATTTAGCTGCTAAAATATTGTCATCAATCAATTTTTGTACTAATTCTTCTTGAGTTAAAGATCTAGTCCTATCATGTTCTGAAACTTTAATCCAAGTTTCTGTATTATCGGCTTGTCGAATTAAGAACTTATTATCACGAGTTTGACTTATTACTTTTGCATCTTTACCAAAGTTTTCTGCGATATATGATTTAAAATCTTGAGAAATATTTTTAGCTTCCTTTATCTCATTAGACTTTGGCTCTGTAAAAACCGTGTAATTGGAAAAATCTTTATATGAAACACGACCATTAAATAGTTCTCTTAATTCAGGTTGTTCGAACAGTACACTTTCTATTTGGTTGTATGCAGAATTACCGCCATAGGGATTTTCTCTTAAATAAGGTTTACTCATAAGAGTATCAAACGCTTTTTTTAAGTTTTTATCTAAAACGGCTGAATAATGAGCATTTTTTGCCATTGGAATAGCTGCACCGACTGCTAATGCTCCATGAATTATAGCATCACTTTTTAAGTTATCTATATAACCACTAAATGATTTATTCTTTTCTTTTCCGTTAGCAACAAAATATCTATTTAAGCTATTACCAATAAAATAAAGAGGTACTCCGACAAAAGCGCTACCGACCATCGTTAATGGTAGCATTGCACCATTTATCATGCCGGATAAGAAGTTTTTACCACGTTCTTTACTAGCTTCTTTCTTAGCAAATTTATATGCAGCGTTATCATATGGTGTCATTGCACCATTAAATTCTTTTTTATCAACACCTTTAGAGCCAATTCTATTGATTAGCAAACTTCCCCATTTAACAAAACCTCCAATTAATGCCGCATTCCATGCCGCAAGTAAAGTAAGCTTTGTTTTTGAATTTGCATGTGCTAATCCTTCTTCAAAAATAGCCTTCATTACTTCTTTAGAATTTTTACCGGAAAGTTCATCTAAAATATTTCTAGAACCAAATTTTTTATTTAATTTTCTTACAGCTTGTTTCTTTTTAGCTCCATTTATCACACCAAAAAACGTCAAGCCGGAAGCTCCGATTGACATCAAATCTCCGAATGCTTGTTGGCTGTTAACTTGAGATTTTCTATATTTATCAACAGTTTCTCTTGCTTGCTCATCAGTAATTTCTCCTGATTCAACCTTTGCAAGCTCTGCTTTTACTTTTTTAGAACCAATTCCTAAACCAGTTAGGTTTTTAATTCCATTATATAATCGTTCCACCAAACCGTTTCTTTTGTGTTGGCGAACGAATTCATCTTGAGCCATTCTAGGAGCTCTCAAAGCTCTATCCATTTCTACTTGATACCTTAGAGCCTCTTTGCTCATTGGCATCATCTGTTGTTGAGGTAATGTAACATTGTTCTGAATTTCTGTCATAATCCACCCTTAAAACTTACTATACTCATATAAAAACAATAACCTCAGAAAAATTGCCTCCAAAAAGAATTTTATTACTATTGTTTTTACAATTTGTAACAATGTTTTCGTAAATCGTAATTTGTGAATCGAGGGTTACTTTTTGAAGTGACTAGGTGACTGCGTGACTAAGTGTTTACAGAGTTTTTGTAAAAAAGATTTGGTGCTGCCAAACATCAAAACGGCTGAACGCAGTAAAGACATAGGAAACCAGCGTTGTTTTTCTTTTTCTTTACCCCGCAAATAAAGAAAAAGAAACCTTTAAGAATATTTGATATAGTTTGTACCCCTCCCAGCCTCCCCCTATGGGGAGGAAAATTCATAGTTTTGCAAATAAAATAAATTTTGTCGGCTTAGTAAAGCCGACAAGTTTGACTCTAGTCAATGCTTGTTTTAAAATTAGTCTACAATTGAATATAGGAAACTCGGGTGAAATTCCCGGACTGTGCCGCAACAGTAAAGTCTGAACACTAGTATTTATAACCACCGCTTCGAGTCAAAGCCGTGGAAGGGCTTTCCTGTGCTGCGGTAATATAGCGAGGAAGGTTTTTTTATTGTCAAAAGCAGCTGTGCAACAGGTTAATAAAGTTAATGCCGGATTATGTCCACACGGGCTTCCGCCGGCTGCGTGTCCTATTTGTTCAGCCGGAGCCGGTTCTATGAAACAATCTGACAGAAATCGAAAAGTCGGAGAAATGACTTATCATGAGTGTGCTATGATAGGTAATATGTTAAGGGCTCGTGCATTAGCAAAAAAAAATCACGAGCAAAACCTTGCGCACAGGCTTGAAAATGCTAAAAATTTTGAAGCAACAATGCAAAAACTATCCACAAATTTACAACAATTCATTATGCAATATGAAACTATTCCAGTAATGAAACCGATTGTATTTGTAGTTCAAAATATCGTCGTTCCTGTTATTAACTTGGTTAGAATTATTCCAAAAATTATTAATACAATAAAATTTGAAATAATGGACAAGCTAAGCGCTATTTATGGCGAAGCAAAAGCCTTTGTTGAAAAGAAAATTTCGGAACTTGTAAGCACAATAAAATCTAAGTTTAAACTTTTATTCAAAATTTTCAAAAAGAACAATGACAAGGATGACGAAACAAAGATTGATGAAGATAAAAAAATATTTAATCTCAAAACTATCCTACACAAAATTCTAAGAAAGAAAAAAGATGACAACAATTCAAAAGATAAATAATGATGCTGAGTCACATCGAATACAAAAAAATATGACCAGCACTCAACAAAAAAACTTCTCCAATGTAAAAGAGGGGAAGATTGTGAACGCTTTTGTAAAAGACCCTCTGCTTTCTTTAGATGAAACCTTAGATACGTTAGTAATTTCAAATTCTAAAGTTGAATTACCTGAAAAGTTAAACGAAAAAGAAACTAAAAAAGATAATGGTATGCTAATTCTAGCCGGAGCTTCTATCGGTGCAATGGGGCTTATTAGTGGATTTACGGCTATGATTAAAAGTTTTTCAAAAAAGAAATTAGACTCCACTAAAGAATATTTGCTTCCGGGAATTACCAGAAATCACTGCATAAATGATGAAATTCATCAAAGCATCTTTAGCATGATTCAATCCCCAAATCGACGTACAATCTTAGCTGCACTTGGTGTAATAACTCTTGGTTCAATGGCTTTTATTGCCAAAAACTTTATTGACGGATACAAAGATGTTTGGATAAAAAAACGTGAAGCTGATATTCAAAAAAACTTGCAAGAAAACTTGATTGAAGTGGAAACTCAAGCGTTTTCAGGGAAAATTCAGATTATAAGAAGTATGCTTTCAACAAAAGCTAATGATTTTTCGAATGCTTTATCATTTAAAGGAAATAAAAAACAAGAAAATGATAACAACAAACAATTTTGGACAGTTGGAGCAGCAACTCTTGTTGGAATTCTTGGGTTAGGATATTTTTCACTAAGAAACATTAGAAAAAGTGAAGAATTTATTAAAAATGGGCTTAGTAACACAAAAACCGGACTGGAAAATCTTATAAAAGAATTTAACGAAGGAAAAACTATTGAAAATATTCAAGGACATAACGGAGAAATTCTTACCGGAAAAGATGCGCATAAACATATAATCGAAAATATGCTTGAATCAATTTATGCAACTCCAACTGAAATCGAAGAATATGTCAAGAAAATGAAGATTTCCGATACAGAAAAAGAAGAGTTTATAAAACAATTAAAAACTTCTATGAATCAAGCTACAGAAAAAGTTAACAGTGCAATCGGCGGTTCAGGAAGGAATAAAATTACGTATTTTTCTCACGTTAATGATTATTTATCTTTCTTTTATGATTGGTTAATGAATCCTAAAAACCCTCAATTTAAGAATTTGTTCTTTGGAATTTCAGGGATTTCAGCTCTTGCATACGGCGGAAAAACTGTAACTGAAGCTATAAAAGATGTTCAAGTAAAAAAATACAATGCAGAAACAGAACTGGAACTCCAAAAAAGATTAGTTTCTACAGAATTAAGGAATTTTAAAACAAAAAAAGAATCGGCAATTGAACCTCTTTGTGAAGAATTCTTTACGCAAAAAGCTAACGGAAAATCACCGGAAGAACTAAAAGTTATGGCTGATAATATTTTGTTTGAAATTAAAAACGGCCCACCATTTGTATATAGTTAGAATTCTATGTTATAATACTTTCAATGAAAAATTTTATTGAAGACTACATAACAAAATCAAAAAATACAAAAGAGAGCATCCTAAAAAATAATACAATTCTTTCAGAAATCGAAAAGATTGCATTTGTAATAATTGATGCATATAAAAACAACAAAAAAGTTTTGACAGCCGGAAACGGAGGGTCAGCAGGCGATGCACAACATTTAGCAGCAGAATTGGTTTCTAAATTCTTGTTGGAACGACCTGCACTGAGCGCAATTGCATTAACGACTAATACTTCAATTTTAACTTCTGTTGGGAATGATTATGACCACGAGCTTGTTTTTGCTCGTCAAATTAGTGCGCACGCAAATTCCGGAGATGTTTTTATTGCGATTTCTACATCAGGTGAATCTAAAAATATTGTACGAGCTGTAGAAGAAGCTCGTAATCAAAAAATGATAGTCATAGGTTTGACCGGACAAAAACCGGCTACAATTGATAATTTATGTGATTATATTATTAAAGTTCCGTCTACGGAAACCCCAATTATTCAAGAATCACATTTAATGATAGAACACTTGATTTGTGCAATTATTGAAAAACAAATGTATAACAACTAAAAAGCCTCGCATATAGCAAGGCTTTTCTGCATCTATTGCGCAAACTCCTGTGAATAAAATCCACTCAGGTTTGCAAGTCGACGTTGCTTTTCTGCAACCATTTCAATGTTTTGCTTGATTTCATCAAGCTCTCGTAATAAAGTATTCAAATCTTTGCGACGTTTGCTCTCTAGGCGGTCCTCCTTAGTTACCGGTGCTGCACTGCAATCCTCTAAATTGACTTCAATCCAATTCGGAGAAAAACAGTTATTACTAAAATCTTTTTTGTTCGACATACACATACCTCTTGGGGTTTACTATTCTGATTGTGACTTAAAACGACTTACAAAATTTTTCACAATTGTTTCAAAATTTGTTGCCGCTTTTTTGCATTCCAAATAATCTTTTTTTACTTCTTGAAACTCCTTTGAATTGAAATTGAATGCTGTCATTTCTGAATATTCAATTAGTGCTTCGTATTCATCACGTGCCATAAGCCATACCTCTTATCAACAGCCATACACATTTGAGTGTTTGCTTTTCTTATCTCTAACAATATGTATAACGGCATATTTTTTTTAAACTTTAGAGATTTAAAAGGTATTGTTACAATTCGTTACATAGCAAGTGCAAAAGCCCTATCCCTGCTGGGCTTTAGAATTATTATCTGCCAATTTCAGTTGCTTTAGTTGCCATAGCACGAGAAATATTAATAAGCGCAAGGTTCGCTTCATAAGCTCTTTGAGCCATAATCGCATCAGCCATATCCACCATAGCATTTACGTTAGAAGCCCTAATATAACCGTTTGCGTCGGCATCAGGATGTCCTGGAGAATAAATTCTTTCACCAACAGTAGGGTCTTCTACACAACCGTTAAAAACAACCCCACCTTGAAGATATGGTAAAGTTCCTGTGCCAAAAACATCTTCTTTCATTACGTTCATTAGTCCGTGAAAAGATATATCTTCTGAAGCGTTCAAAACAGGAATTCTTCTAACATAATTCGGAGTATCAATATTCGCAATGTTTTTTGCATGGATATCAAGCCTTAATCCATGTGCTTTTAATGCGTTTGAACCGATATTCATTGATTCTAAGATACTCATTTTTTGCCTTCTTTCTTTATTAGAAAAACTTTTTATTTGCTAATATTAGTTAATTATTAAACTCTATTTACCAACGTTAATAACTGTTTTCATTTCGGTAATAATATTTGACATTCTTCTTGTAGCCATTGTATACATTAAGGAATTTCGTTGAATTTCAGAGAGTTCTTCTGCAATATCAATTTCTTGCTTCCTTCTATCTTCAATGACTCCTGATGGTCCAAGTGCATTGGACAATTTTGTTTCAATAGGGCTGTTCATACTTCCAAGGTATTGAGAAAAATCTATATCACGTCTGACATACCCCGGGGTGTCAACGTTAGCGACATTTGAACCCAATGCTCTTTGACGTTGTGAAATCAAATCGAGCATTAATGTTGTTTTTCCCATTGAATCTAAACTTGTAAATGTCATTCTCTACCTCTTTAATCTTGTAGCTTTACTATCTTGATAGGGTCTATTTACCCACCTTATTCTCTAATGTTAATGGATTTGTTGTACATATCATCAGCAACTTTCATAAGATTCATACTTGCAATCATAGAAGTATTCAATCTCATTAACTCGTTCATTTCGTCATAAATATTTGTGTTAGAAACTTCTGTTGCATATTGTTTAATTTGCTGATCTTCTTTTACAATACGAGCTTCGCCTGACTCTGCCGTAACAACCATTTTGTTGTTATGACCTTGTTCAAGATTTTCCGGAGAATCAAACTGAACGATAGGGATTGTTCCGATTTTTTCAGGCAAAGAGCCTGCGTTATCATAATTAATAACATCCCCGTTCGGTTTGATCTCAAACTTATAAGAATTGGCAGGAATTTTAATTCCGTCACCAACCATCCAATCATCAACAGTTACAAGATAACCGTTTGCGCCACGTTTAAGTGAACCATCTCTTGTATATTGAACTTCCCCATCCGGAGATACAACAGGAATATAACCTTCTCCGTCTATAGCGATGTCATAAGGGTTCGAGCTTATTTTTATAGAACCTTTTAGGGCATTTGTTCTGATTGCTCCGTCTACATAACCGTCTTCACGTAACATTTGCTCAAAACGATTTGTTTTATAAGCAACTGTATTGTAGTTTGCAAGGTTATTAGCGATGTAACCTAATCTTTCAAATTGCATCGTAGTATTATTTATATTTTTTCTTACAACTGCTTGCATATTATACATAATCTAAAATCTCCTATGATGCTGAACCTAATTGGCTAATAACTTTTTGTAAATTTGAACTTTCTAACAAGAAAATTTGACGGTTTGCTTCAAAATTTCTTACAACCGGTTTAATTGCCATAAATTCATTTTGCAAAACTACGTTTGAGTATTCGTTGTAACCTTGTTTTACATCAGGATTTAAAACTGCTAATCCGTTTGAATCGACAATGCCTAAATATCCGGCTTCTACAAGCTTATTTGAAGCCTTGTCTAAGACGCTGATTTTACCTTTTGAATTAACCACAACTTGAGTTGCGTTTTCCGGTACTACAGGAAGCGTAATTGGCATTCCTGCATCTGACAAAACCGGATTGTCTTCTAAATCTAAAAGGTTTCCGAGTTTATCTAATTTAAAACGTCCGTCACGGGTAAGTTTTATGCCTTCAGGTGTTTGTACTTGAAAATATCCTTTGTTTGCCATTGCAATATCAAGCGGATTTTGAGAAGTCATAATACGCCCTGGTGCATCGTCTATAGTAGAAGAAAGACCGTGCACGCCAAGGTATTCCGTAAACGCAGAAACTACCGGCTCACGTCGTTGAAATCCGACTTTGTCAAAGCCTGTAACGTTTTCGTTAATCATACCAAGAACTTCAGTCTGAACGTGCATTGCACGGATTGAAGCTTTCATACCTTGTTCACAAAATCTTATGCCACCATTGATTTGCATATAGTTTACCTCATTTCTCCCATGTTATTCGGCTGATTTTTGAATAAACTTAAATATATTTTGATAAAATCATCCGATTATAGGAGTAATAAATTTATAATTATATTTTTTTAAAAGTCAATATTATTAAAATCCTTTTATTTTCATGTATATTGACTGATACAAAACCATGCTATAATTTATACTATGGAAGATAAGATTAAAAACTTACAGGGAATATTACAAAGCGACCCGTCTAATTTTCAGGCAAGAAGAGAGCTTTCAATTTTGCTTGCTGATAATGGTTTTAATGAAGAAGCCTTGTCTAATCTAAAATATTTAGAAAAGTATTTTCCGGAAGATGCTGAGCTTCAATATAATCTTGGGATTTTGTATGAAAAATTAAAAGATTTTGAAAATGCAAAAAAAAATTATCAAAAGGCAATTGAACTTTCTCCACAAGAAGATTTTTATTACAATCTCGGTGAAGTTTTGGTTAGTTTAAAAGAATGGGATGAAGCAATAAACGCATTCAAACAGGTTCTAAAAACTGATACAAAGGATGGGAACTGCTATTTTAATTTGGGGTTGTGTTACCTTAATAAAGATGAAAAAAATCTTGCAACAGATAATTTTCAAAAGGCGATTGAATTAAATCCACAAGATATTTTTGCACAGTTTTATCTTGGTAATATTTATCAATCATCAGGTTTAACTAATTTTGCCCAAGAATGTTACGAAAAAGTACTGGCAATATCTCCTGATTATAGTTGGGCTTATTATAATCTTGCATCCATTGCTTATAATAATAACAATTTGGAATTGGCAAAAGATTATCTTTTAAAAACAATTGAATACAACAAGCAAGATACAGAAGCTTACAAGTTGTTAGCAAAAATTTGTATTAAAGAAAACGAAATTGAAGAAATTATATCAATTTTAGACAGCAAATTAGACGAAGATGAAAATGGCGATTTGAACTATGTCTTAGCGCAAATCTACAAGCGTATTGGAAATTTAGAAGAATATGCCGAACAACTGGATTTAGCTTTGGATAGCCATTCTTTAACTTATCCTAGAGATGTTGTTAAACAAGAGTTTGAAGTAGCTTCTTATAAATTGGAACACAGCGAAGAATGTTAAGTAAGATTTTTATAAAAAATTATATATTAATTGACGAATTAGAATTGGATTTTTCAAACGGATTAAACATAATTACCGGTGAAACGGGTGCCGGAAAAAGTATTCTGATTAATGCAATTGATATAGCATTTGGTGCAAAAGCCGGAAAAGAAGTTATTAAAAATAATGCAGAAAAAGCAATTATCGAACTAACCATTTGTGATAAAAATAATTTAGCCTCGTCTTTGTTAGAAGAAGTTGGAATTGATAATTTAGGCGAAGAAATCATTCTTTCAAAAGAGATTACTCAAACATCTTCTCGTTCAAGAGTTAATGGTTCATTGGTTAATTTGGAATTTCTAAAAAAATTCAGAGAAGTCTTTTTAGATATTCATTCACAACATCAAACTTATTCATTTTTGCAACCAAAATTTCATATAGCTTTGTTGGATAATTATATTAAAAATCCATTATTGACTGAATATAAGCAAGATTATGATGATTATAAAAAAATGTTATCAAAACTTGATGAACTCAAAAATGCTTCTCAAAAAACCGAAGAACAAATTGATTTTTTAAAATTTCAAGTAAACGAGATTGAAGAAGCACATTTGATTGAAAATGAAGATGAAAACTTAAACAACGAACTTTCAGTATTAGAAAACGTTGAAAAACTCAAAGAATTGACGGGTTCATCTTATTGGACTCTATCAGGTGATGACGGTTCAATTATGGATGCTCTTTTTCAGATAAAAATGTCAATTTCAAAAGCTGTTGGCTTAGATAATTCTCTAGAAGAAACAGAATCTCAATTAATTAGTGCAATTGAAATTTTAAAAGATTTATCATCATCATTGAGAGATTATTCTACTTCGTTAGAAAATGATACAGAAAGAATAAATGAAATTCAGGAAAGATTATTTTTAATTGACAAGCTTAAACGCAAATATGGTGGAACGATTGAAAATGTTATTTTAACTGGTGAAAAGTTAAGAAACGAGCTTGATAACATTGAGTTTTCGACCCAAAATATCGAAAATCTTGAAGCTGAAATTGAAACATTCCACAAAAAACTTTTAACAAAAGCATCAGAAATTTCTACAGACAGAAAATCTCATGCAAATAAACTTTCCAATCAAATTGTTGAAAAACTTGAAAAATTAGAACTTCCAAAAGTCCGTTTTGAAATAGGTTTTGAAGAGTGTGAACTTGGAATTAACGGTATTGATAAAGTTGAATTCTTAATCTCAACAAATATTTCGGAAGAATTAAAACCTTTAGCAAAAGTTGCTTCCGGTGGTGAGATTTCTCGTGTTATGTTAGCAATAAAAACAATTTTTGCACAATCTGATAATATTGATACTGTAATTTTTGATGAAATTGATACGGGAATTTCCGGCAAAACTTCACAATCTGTTGCAGACGAAGTAAAAGAATTAGCTAAGTATATGCAAATAATAATGATTACACACCAAGCAATTATTGCATCAAAATCAGACAGACATTTTTACGTCAAAAAGACTCAAGATGATAAAACAAGCGTAAATATTTCTATCTTAAATGAAAAAGAAAAATTATACGCTATTGCAGAACTTGCATCCGGTGAGATTACTGATGAATCGTTAAAACTTGCGCAAATGCTAATAAAATAGTTATAAAACGAAAAGGGGCGCAGCCAACGGCTGCGCCCCTTTTATTTATTCTTGAAACGGTATCGTAATTATATATTTATGTCCTTTATGCTCTTTTGTCATCTTATCGGCCATTAATTTTTCATCTAAATAATACGATTGAGAAAAGTTAACAATCTTTTCCCCATCAAAAGATTTTTTATCTAATTCACCTGTTACCGTTAGTATGTTGTCCTTAATATCAACATTTATATTATTTTCATTGTTATCAACAGGCTTTAAATCAACAATAACCTTATATTCGTTATTTTCTTTTACAAGATTAACCAACATTGGTCGCATTTTAGGTTCAAATGGGCTGTCATTCATAATCTTGTCTTCAATATGCTGAAAACTGCGTTCTTGTTGCTTCATCAATTTTTCAATGCGCTTAGCATTATAAACAGGATCTGTCATTCTATGAATCATAAGCTCCATTGCGCAATAAAAAGCTAAAAATGCCACAATAAAAGTCGTTAGAATTATCGCACCAAATTTTAACCAATGATTTTTTGTTTCGTTTTCGTTCATATAAAACTCCTTTCTTGAATTCAACTATTATTAAACTCAATAAAAATTCCCCGAGCAATAACCACCTGGGGAATTTTTTAGGATTAAAATTTATAACTTTATACTAAAATTTTATAAAATTCATATTGTGTCTTTCCAAATAATCTTTCAAATCTCTTCTGATTTCCGGAGCTAAGATATAAAGAACAATTACGTTTGGAATACACATTGCAACCATCATAGCATCTGTAATATCAATGATTGACTGAACGTTCATTGCTGAACCAATAATGATAAATAAACAATAAATCAAGTTAAATGTGATTACACGTTTTTTACCTTCACCTAACAAAAATGTCCAAGCTTTTTGTCCGTAGTATGCCCAGCTGATAAGAGTAGACATAGCAAACATTACAGCTACTATTGAAAGAATTATTGGGAAGAATGAAATTACAGATTGGAATGCATTTGATGCAAGTTCAATACCTGAAATCTCCCCAATATGAGTATTTTCAAGAACACCTGAAAATACGATTGCAAAAGATGTGAACAGACACAAAACACCTGTCAAGAAAGTTTCAAGCAAAGCTACAAAACCTTGCGAAATGTGTTCTTTTGTTTGAGCTGCTGCATAAACAATTGCTGCAGCACCTGTACCAGCTTCGTTAGATTGAACAGAACGTCTTAAACCAATAATAATAGTTCCAAAAACACCACCTGCAACAGCTGTTGGATGGAATGCTTCTTTTACAATTAAAGCTAACGCACTTGGAATTGAAGAGAAGTTTGCTAAAATAACAATTAACCCACAAAGAATATACAGTGCACACATTGTTGGAGTAAGAATTGTTGTAACTTTTGCAATTCCTTTGATACCACCCATTACAACCAAACCGATTAATATAGCTGCAATTGTACCAAGAATCCAAGCATAACCATGGAAAATACTGTTTTCACCACCTGTAATAAAGATAATTTGGTGCGCTGTTTGGTTAATTTGAATCATATTACCGCCTGTAATACCACCACCAATACATAGGATAGCAAAGATTACAGAAAGAGGTTGACCTAACCAACGTAGTTTTCTTCTTGTCAAACCGTGTGCAATATAGTGCATTGGTCCGCCTGAAACAGAACCATCTAAGTTAAATCTTCTATATTTTACAGCAAGTGATGCTTCAATAAATTTGATAGACATACCTAATACTGCGCCAAAGAAAATCCAAAACGCAGCTCCAGGTCCACCAATTGAAATAGAAATCGCAACACCAGCAATACTACCAATACCAATTGTGCCTGATAATGCTGTTGCTAGAGCTTGGAATGAACTAACATCACCACAACCGTCACCGTGATTTTCAGATTTTTTAGTTAGGTTGTCAACTGCGTGTTTAAGTCCCCAAACTGCAATACCTTTAAAATATATTGTAAAGAAAATACCTGCAGCAAGTATCCATAAAATAATTACTGGAACTTGCCCGCCGGCTATCGAGACAGGAAAGAAAATCGCTTTGGCGACAGCATCGGTATAAGGAGCAATGTTATTGTCGATAAAAGAATCAACATTCATTGCTTGAACTGATTGCAGTCCCATAAGCATAGTAAATAACATCAATAAAAATTTCTTCATAGTCTCTTTTCCTCTATTCGTCTAATGTAATAATTTCCGACTTTTTTAATTGTATCAAAAACATGTCAAGTTTTTATAAAATCGTTACAAAGTTTTATACTTTATTAACAAATCTGTGTATTACAATTTGATTTATAATCAGACTATGTGTAAATTTTAACTTTTGTTAAGTTGTGTTTGTGGCATGAATATTGACTTTGAGGTATATCTTTCTTAGGTTTTGAATTTTAAAACGCAAAAATTATGTGTCAGATGTTTTTATATATATATGGTTAGTGTAAATTTTCAAAATAATGTAAAGGTTTATGGATTCGGTGGAATGCAAAAAAAACATTCCGCCAATTTCTCTGCTCAGCCGACAGTAGTACAAAGCGTACCTTCATTTAAATCTACAGCTTATACATCGGCTGTAGATATTCGTACGTCCCTTACTACCAGTGATGAAAAGAAAAAATATCAAGAATTAAACAATGAACTTGATTACAAATATAGAAAAAAACTTGATTATGCTTTAAAATCCGGTATTCTTTTGAAGAATAATTCTGATGATAAAAGTACTGTCTTGGATAATTTACATAAAATATTAAAAGAAGAACGAGATCCCGGACTCGATGGCAGGACAATTTTGAAAGAATGTCTTGATATAATTTCAAACCCATATGTCATTACACAAACTGCAGAAGATATTCCTGCCGAATACAAAACTCAAGTAATCGGTTTAATGACAAATATGAGCGAAGATATGGAAGAAATCAAAAAAGCAAACGAGCATTTAGATAATCTTCATACCGGCACTTGCCCTACTGCAAGTGTAGAATTTGATTTGGCTACTAAAAATCCGGCAGAGTTCTTTAGAATAGTAGAAGGGCTAACTTCTCCTAAAAATGAAGCGATTAAAATTATTGATATGGATGCTCTATCAGAGAAAACTCTTGATGCAGTGTGGCTATTAAAAAACTTTAAAACTCCACATGAAATTGCAAATTTTGATAAAGCTGTAGTTTTATTAAAACCTGATGAAAATGCAATTATCAGAGCAAGAATACAAAATCATCACAGAGATAAGGGTGAACGTTCAATTATTGATGTATTGATGCAATCAACAATGATGCAATTAGGTTCTCAACAAACATACAATTCATTGACTGATAAGCGTGCTCCAAATGCTTGGACAGAGGAAGATGGCGGCTTAATCGATTTTGAAAAAACTTATGTCGAATCAATAATGGAAAACAAAAATACGGTATCTGTTATTTATCAAAAAGTCGATGAAAATGGATGTTTGGCAGGATATGAAAAAGATTTTGCAACAATAAAAAAAGAATTGTTGGACACTTTGGCAATGGGACACAATATAATAATCGGGTATACTTGGCCTGACCCTGATAATGGCAATAGACTTGCCGGTCACGAAATTACTATTGTTGATGCAAAAATTGGTAAGAATGGTGAAACAATCTTTATTTGTCAAGATTCTGATGACAATCTATCGATGCCAATTGAAATATCTGAAACAGAGTTGTTACCAAGTATACATCATGCAGGATTGCCGGAAAAAATCGCAACTCGTGATTTTGAATACGAAGATAGTTGGAAGTTTGGGGTGGATGAGTATGCCAAAATTCAGCAAAATAAAGCACAATCTTGAAGTATTTTAAACAATAGTGTATAATAATTATATATATCATAATATAGAGAGGCTCATGGATGACAGGTATTAATGTGATAATTATTGTTGCTGCTTTTTTGCTTGCAGTTCTTGCTATCTATGCGCTATATGCAATTATTATGTTTCAGGGAACTAAAAATTCTAAAGATAGAGAACTTCAATTAACAACAAAAAATATTTTGGAACAGGTTGAAGTTTTATATGAAAAAGGCGAATATGCGCTTATTCAACTTTTGGCAACAAAATACTTGGAAAGAGTTCCTGATCATCCAAAAGTAAGATATTATTTAGCACAAGCTTATTATAAAGATAGGAAATATAACAATTCAATAAAACAATGCTTAATGATATTAAAAAAAGACCCAAATAATATTGATACAAAAAAATTATTAGGGGATTGTTTTATAAAAAAAGATTTGTTAAACAAGGCTATCAAAGAATATGAAGAAATTTTTGATTATAGAAGCTCTGATAAGGATGTTGTAAGAACTTTAGCAGAGTTATATTGTAATACGGAACAGTTTTTTTCTGCAATATCAGTATACAATATTCTTTCAAATATTCTTGAACAAAATGATGAAATTGCGGATGTTCAACTAATTTTAGCAGAACTAAATGAAAGAACAAGAGATTATCCGGCTGCATTTGAAGCATATAAAAACCGTTTAAATATCTATCCTACAGATGTACTTACAAATAAAAAACTCGCAGAATTGTATATAAATATTAAAAACTTTCCAAAAGCGGTTGAAACATTGTTATATATGTTGTCTTTTGTAACAGAGCCTAAAACCTTGTTGTGGGTATATGAAAACCTAATCCAATTATACGTTGAAACAGAAGAATATGAAAAAGCAATAGAATATTCTAACAGATTGTTAGATGTTCAAGGTTCTGATAAATTCAAAATTAAGAATGATATTGCTAATTTTAATATAAAACTTAATAATTATGATACAGGAATTGCTATTTTAGAAGATCTTGTTATGATGTCACAAAATGGCTATGACGTCACGGTAGAGCTTGCTCAAGCATATATTACACGAAGAGAATACCAAAAAGCTTTGGATAAGTATCTTGCTCTGCTTGATAAATCTACTCAAAAAGAAGCTAAGAGCGTAAGACAGCTTATATGTGAACTTTATGTTCTTTGGGCAGTTGAAGAAGCAAAAAAAGAAGACTTTGAAAGTTCATATCGTCACTTGGATGACGCTACAGAATATAATCCGTTAAATTCAGAAATTTATTACAACAGAGCTCTAAATCAGATTGCACAACGTAACACAAATATGTCAATTGAGTATTTACATAAAGCATTGGATTATGATAAATCAAAAACTAATCATACAAAATATTTACTCAAACTATCTGAAGCACATAGTTTATTGGGTAACTTTTTTGAAGAAAAGAAAGCTTTATCTGATTTATTGAAGCTTGATGATAAACACCCAATGGGATTATATCGTAGCGGTTTGATGTATGCTGCACAACATGATACAAAAAGTGCAGAAGAGTGTTTTAAAAAGGCTTTGCAGTATGACCCCGATTTAATCAAAGCAAAATACAATCTCGCACTACTATATGAAAGCAATAACAGAGATAAGGCAAAAGAACTTTATATTGAGGTGCTTGAACAAGATCCGTCTTTTGAAGAAGCTAAAAATGCATTAGCAGATTTAGCCACTTCTGATTATTACTAATGAAAATAAAAAAGCGGGAAATTTTAACTTTCCCGCTTTTTCTATATTACTTCTGTTCCTATTGAGTAGCCATTTCCATTGCCGATTGTAATAGGTCTTTGTTTGTTTTAATTAAGGCTTTTACAAGTTCCATTTGAACTTTTGCCATTTGATAATCAGCCATATTGCCTTTAAAGTCAATATTAGACTGTTCCAACAATCCTGAGCGGATTTCACCTCTGCCGACAACCGGCTTTCCGGAATCCTCTGTTTCAATAAATAATCCGTCTTTTACTTCGTACAATCCACTTGGATTGTGGAAGTTTGCTGTTGCAATTTTATATAGCGGTACAGAACGATTTCCGCCGTCTGCTTTGCCATAAATTGTTCCATCATTTTTGATTTCGTATTCGTCGTACTTTCCTAAAAATTTACCGTTATTAGGATCAATCCATAGTTTTATATTGGTAGTTGGAATGCTCATTGCTCCGCCTTTGAGCGCAGTTTCTTCATACAAATCCGCACTTATGGATTTTGTACCCGACATAATTTCACCTTTGTCATTGAGGATGTAGCCTTGGACAGTAGCTCCGTTTTTTGCACGATAAACACCCTCTGAATCAAAAGTAAATTCACCTAAGCGTGTGTAAGAAACATTTCCTTCAGGATTTCTAAGTACAAAGAACCCTGTACCTTCAAAGAACAGGTTCTCATTTGAAGTTCCGGGGGTTGATTTACCTTGACCAAAATTTTTTACATTATGATCAATGACAGCACCGCCCAAAAAAGTTGAAAAATTAACTTTGTTTTCTCTAAAACCCGGTGAATAAACGTTTGTCATGTTATCAGCAAGAACGTCCATCCATTGTGTTGTGGCTTTTTGAGTATTAATCGCAGTTGTGTAAATATCATTCATTGTTGCGACCTTTCTTTCTGTTGTTATCTTTCTCTTGATTTCTTCTTTCACGCTGATTTAATTCATCATAGTCTAAGTTTTTTTCTTCAAATCTTTGTTTAAGAAGTGGTAAGTTTTCTTTTAAGTAAGCTTCCGCTACTTGTGTTGATGGGAGAAAATCTGCGGAGAGTTTTCCCTCCCTTGATATTTTTATAATGACAGAAATTCCATTGTCAAAATCTATTCTTAAAGGTTGTTGTGTATCTTTTGCTTTTGCAAGCATATCAGCCAATGTTTTTGATACTTGTACAGATTTTTGAGCAGCTTGTGGAGCTAATTTTTCAATGTTAGCTTCTCCGTTCTCTGCTAGTGCTGCAAAAACTTCTACATCAGCTTCGTTCATTATTACTGAATTATATTTTACAATATTATCAACAGTAATTCCGGATTTTGTATCAACTTTTTTAATTCCGTCTTCTCTATTTACAGTTTTTTCTTGATTTTGCAAAAGGGAATTTTTATTTGCTAAGGCAATATTTTCAGCCATTGTTGACAATATTGCTGCTTCTTCTGCAAGCTCTGCAGCGGATGATTTTAACCCGCTATTTGAGTTTTGATTGCTACCTTCGTTTCCCATAAAGGATGAAAACGGCTGACCGTCTCCCGAAAAATTCATATTCGGATTCATTTGAGGCAGTAAATCTTTATTTTCTTGAATATTAAAATCTTTGTTTATCAAAATGTCACCTTTTAGAGTATTGTCGTCCGCTAATGCAGAATTCTTTAGTGTATTTTTGTCTTTTTCCTCTGATTGATTGAGTTCTTTGACAATATCAGTCAGAGAATTCATTGATTTGTCAACTTCATCCTCTGAATTTTTAATTTTATCCTTGGTTTTATCATCATTTGTAGATGTTTCGGTATTTTTTTCTTCGACTGGTTGTTTTTTATCTTCAGTTTTTTTCAATTCATTTAATTCATCCGCAAATTTTACGGATGAGTTCTTAGCACTTGACGATTGTGCTTGTTGTTTAGATTGATTTGTTCTGTTAATATTTGAGGATTCAATATTCATAACTATTCTTCCATATAATTCAATTCTTCTTCGCTTAACAATTTTTGAATTTCAGCTTGTTCTTCTTCTTCTTTTTCTTTAGATTGAATAAAAAATCTTTGAACACCGATTTCTGAAAACTGCCTAAGTTCAATTGCTTTTTCTTCTTCTAAATAAGCTTCTCGTTGTTTTTCTTTGTGTTTTTCAAGAACTTTTACCGCCTGTTCTAATTTTACAAGTTTTTGTTTTTCTTCATCAACAATTGCTTGCAATCTTTGCCTTTCAGCTTCTAAGGCCTCCGCTTTATCCCAAAGATGATGCAAATATTTATCATAGTATTCCATCATTCTGAAATCAGCGGTTTTTCTGTTTTGAATTGTCTGTTGAATTTCTTGTTCATTTTCTCGAATTCGTTGTTCTGCCTCAAATACAGCTTGTTGAGCTTTCTGAACAACTAAAAGTTGTTCTTCTTTTTTTCTTATACGGAAATCCAAAACTTTTTGTAATCTGTATCTAAAGGGCATACTATACTCATTCTCGCATGTATATTATTGCAGTTTATTTCTGTAAATAATACATCTATATGGATGATTAATGATAAAATTTAAAAAGTCCAAAAGTTATAATAAAATATATCAACAATTATATACCTCAAATTCAATGTTGGTGTGCTTTTTACACTTTAAAAATAACTCTTTTGGGTTAGTTACAAAATAATATCTTTACGTTAACATGAGAGCGTTAAGAGAAAAGAAAGTGTGTGCGTATGATTCAATCTGTAAGTGCCTTTAGCCCTCGGGCGGGATTTAGAGGGAACAGTGGAATGTACGGTCAAAATGTAGCAGATTCAAACAAGAAAATTGCCCTAATCAATGCCGGTGGGATTGCAGTTGCAGCCGGTGGTTTGGGAACTGCTCTTGCGAGAAGTCAAACTTCATCTTGGGCTCATGCGAGTGTTCTTGGACTTTGTGCCTCATTTTTAACAATGTTTTTTATGACACCGCAATTAATTGATAAAGCCGGAATAAACAAAGTCAATGGAGCGGCTGACAAGTCAGATAAGTTTGTTAAAGAAGATGCTCCCAAGGTAGTTGATGCCATAAAAGAACATATAAAGCCAACAAGAAGACTAGTTCCTTTTAGACAATCTTAATTCATTGGATGTTCTTTTCCTATTCCAAATCCGCTACGTAAAATTTTATAGCAAGCAGTGAGAGCAACTCCTGTTGCTCCTATTTTAGCGAAAGTGTTTTTAGCAACAAGAGCAAATGCTGAACTTCCAACTAAAAGTAAACTGTCACTTAGTGAATATAATGTTCCTTCCACACCGCCTTTAATTCTACCCCAAAGGGATGGTAGAGGGTTTTTAGTCCTTAAATCAAAAACTTTTTCACGAACAATATTATCCGAATAACTCACGGTATCTGTTGTTCGAGAATTAAAGTAAGCATTTTCCAAGTATTTTGCATTTTCTTTTTGTGCACCATTTCTTGAAAACTGGTTTGCGACATTTACTGCATCATACAAAGCAACCCCCATTCCGGCGGTTCCCAAAGTTCTGCACGCTATTTTTGTCGCAAAATTCATTATTTATCCTTACTCTTTTGTTGTAATGAACTAATCACTTTTTGTTGTTCTAACAATTGTTGCTGTAGTTTTAATTGTTGTTGCTTCGTTGATTCAGTATTTGGATCAACATATCTTACTTCACTACCGGCTGACATTTTTAGAAGTATATTTGCTGCTTCTACAACATCTTCCTTGCTTGAATTTGGATTATTTTGTATATCATTTAATAATTGGATAGTAAAATCATTACCTCCGGCAAGTCCTGATGAGAAGGCACTTAATGCGGCAATTCTAACTAATTTATTAGGGTCTTGCAACATTTTGTTCAATAACGCATTTAATGCCGCATCGTCATAACGAGTTTTATCTTCATCTAATCTTGCTAAAACTTCTTTGGCTGCCATTACTCTAAGTTCTGAATTTTGGTTATTCAAATGTTTTTCTAACGACATAATGTATTCATCAGTCAAAGTTACAACACGAACTGGTTTTCCTTTTTCTTCCAATTCTTTTTGTTTTGCTTGTTCTGCTTCAATTTTATCAATAATTTCTTTGGATGATGTCATGTCTTCTTCCGCAGAAATTGCATTATTAGCCATTTGTGTTGTGTCTATCGGCTGATGAGTTCCAACTTGAGGAACTTTGTCAGCATTTTGTTGATAATTATAATTATTCATGTAATACGTTGGCGGATATGCTTGCGGCAAACCTTCTTGAACTTGGACTTGAGGTTGAGCCTGCGGTTGTTCATATTGAGCCTGCCCTTGAGTTTGATACTGTGGTGCTACGGCTTGAATGGGATTGGTTACCGTTGCTTGTTGAACTTGAGGGACTGCACATCCGGTTTGATAAGGAGTTGCATTAACTGTTGGATTTGAAATGTTAATTGTCACACCTGAGTATGACGGAATTTGTGAATTTGTCATAGCGAATCCTTTAAATTACACACTTGTATACTAATATTAAGTCATGAAACTTTAAAAAATTGCCTTATTATAAAGTTTTGTAAATTGTTTTACATATTATGTTACATTTGAGCAATTTATCATTAAAAAAATACTTTAATAAACTACAAGTGTAGTTCATAAAAACAAGAAAATATTGATTAGATGACGTTTATTAACAACATACCCGTAAATTTTAATATTCAACAGCTTGCATTCAAGAAAGCACCGCCTGTATCATACTCAAAGTTACAAGGTAGTCCTGTTCTGGATGGTTTTATTTCTAATCCCATAACAAAAGATTTTGGTACTAATGAGCAGATTATAGCTGAAATAAAATCAAATCCAAAATTAATGGAAATTTTAGAAAACTATAAAATTCCACTAAAGCTTAATCTACAAGAATTAAATCAATTAAAACAAGGTCATTTAAAAGATACTCGTGTAATAGCTGCAAAAATATATTCAAATCTTCCACAAAACTTAAAATCCGAAATAAATCTACCAAATTTACAAGATGCAGCGATGTTTCATGATTATGGAAAAGTCCTTATTCCAACCTCTATTCTCAACAAAGCCGGAACGCTTACTGCAAAAGAGCAAGAAATTATGCAACTTCATTCTGAAATCGGATTTGAATTGTTGAAAAACAAAAAACTAAATGAAGAAACACTAAATCTTATCAGAAATCATCATAACGTGACAGAAGATTTAAGTACTCAAATACTGAGTACTGCTGATAAATATAGTGCACTTACAGAAAAACGATGTTACAAAGAAGCTCTAGATAAGGACAAAGCGCTATCAATCATAAAACAGGATGTTGGTAACAATGTTATTTCTCAAGATGTTTACAATGCACTATTAAAAAGTCTTTAAACATTTGCGAAATGTTTTTTTAAAAACGATGGTCTGTGATATTTACATAAACCGTATTTATCAATAGCTTCAAGGTGTTGCGCTGTTAAATATCCTGCATTTTTTGCCCAATTATACATTGGAAATTCTTCATGAAGCCTAAGCATATATCTATCACGTGTAACTTTTGCCAAAATACTTGCGGCTGCAATTGATGCGGATTTAGAATCACCCTTAATTACAAATTCTTGAGGATAATTATAGCCTTTTATCAATTTATTCCCGTCAACAATCGTTAAAATATCAGAATTGTCAATCTTTTGAGCAACGCTCGAACATGCCAAATTCATTGCTTTCAAAGAAGCATTCAAAATGTTTATTTTTTCTATTTCATCAACTTCAACACAGATAATTTCATTGAGTGTATTATTTTTAATTGTGTCGTAAATAGATTCTCGCTTTTTTGCTGTTAATTTTTTTGAATCATTAAGGATTTCTAAGTCTTTAATTAATCCATCAGTAATTTTATCAAAATGAACTGCTGCGGCAAAAACCCCACCAGCCCCAGGACCTCTACCTGCTTCATCCGTACCAATAATTGTTTTATTAAAAAATTTATCAAAATCAAAAAGTGAACTTGCCATGCTCTGATTTTAGCATAAAAAAAGAGATGAGATATAAAACCTCACCTCTTTTATAATATTCAAAGTCAGCGACTATTTGCCGTTAACAACTTCTTTGAATTTTTTACCAGCAGAGAATACAGGAACTGTTTTTGCAGGGATTTTGATTTCCTTACCAGTTTGTGGGTTTCTGCCGTTTCTAGCAGCTCTCTTACGAGGTTCGAAAGTACCAAAACCAACTAGAGTAACTTTTTTACCTTTAGAAACTGTTTTTTGAACTGTTTCGATTAAAGCTGAAAGTACTTCGTTAGCTTCTTTTTGAGTAACTTTAGATTTTTTTGAAATTTCTGCTACTAATTCTTCTTTGTTCATTACAAAACTCCTTTCTTATTTCTACATTGATTATTATACAAATAAAAATTAATAATGCAAGTACTTTTTTCGTGGAAAATCTTATTAATTCTTGCTTTTAGCCTTTTTTTCATGCGTGTTAAAACTCCCGACTTGCTGACAAATCGGCTGTAATTCTTTTAGCTTGGGGGTTTGCTACTCTTCAAAATTT
Organism: uncultured Vampirovibrio sp.; assembly: GCA_964584885.1. Lineage (GTDB taxonomy): Bacteria > Cyanobacteriota > Vampirovibrionia > Gastranaerophilales > Gastranaerophilaceae > CAG-196. The sequence goes on along the minus strand of CAZPBG010000002.1, from coordinate 57,627 downwards.
ATAATATTGCCACTGTTGTTTTTATTAAAATCGTATGCTTGTTGTATTTTTTCGTATTTTTGTGTTTTGTTTAATTCTTTTTTTGTTTCAGCCATTGCACTTTCTAACATTTTGATGTTATCAAGTTCTAATTTTTTTAGTTCATCTAATAAAATATTAAGCTCTTTTTCTTGTACTGGTGTTAGTTCTAAGTAATTGCGTATGCATTTGCAATTCAAAAACAAATCTTCTCTGCGATTTAACTGTGTAATAGCTTCATCATAGTTTTCGTTTTCAATAAGCTTTCTAATATCTAATGAGCCATTTTTAAGTTGATTATATTGCATCATCAGTTGTTCAAATTGTTGTTCACTCTGCATTGTTATCACTTTCATTTATTCTTTTTGAATTATTTTGTTCACGCTCAATCATTGCATCTTCCACTGTTGATATGCCACTTTGAATTTCAATTGCTTTTTGAAATCCCCATCTTATATTTGTTAAATCTTCAACAACTTCTGAGATTAGTGCAGAATTTTTTGAAACATTTGCTTTTATAAGCTTCATAGCCATTTTATTATAAAGCCTAAAAAGTCGATGTGCTACCTCATTACCATTTTCTAAATCAATAGTTCGCATAAGTTCACGTATAATCTTGCGAGCAGCTTCAATGTTAGTAGCTTTATCTTGCAAATTTTTTTCTTCAATTGCAGTTTTTGCTTTTTGAAGGAATTGCAATGCTCCATCCAAAAGCATTATCATCAACTTTTCCGGAGTTGCTGTTGTTATGTTGTTTGTTTGATATTGTTTAATATATTTGTTGTACGGATTTGCCGGCATTTACACCTTCTTATTTATAAAAATTCCAGAAGCCATGTTCAGCTTTTTTACCAATTCTGAAAGTTCGTTTCCTGAAATGGTTTCAACCAATTTATCAGTTGCGCTGTTGTATAATTCTATTATATCATCTTTTGCATTAAGTTTAACATAAAAATCCTTGTTTGGATTTTCTAAATCTTCTATATCAAACTCTTCTTCTTCTCGTATTTCAGGATTAGATTCTACAAACGCATCATCAAATTCTTCGTTATTTTCTTGTTCATTTTCTTGTTCTTGTTTTTGTTTTTGATTTTCCTCTTCTTCGTCTTTTTCTCGAATTCTGCGGTTGGTGCTCATTGTTTGCACTTGTTTCATATCATTGGTCGGATCGGATTGAATGACCTGTTCTGTGCGACCTGTCAATTCTGCAGAAGTAGATTCTTTAACCATGCCTGTATTTGAAAAAGATAATCCGTCCATGCCCATAAGTACAAAAATCCTATAGTAATATTTACATATTACATATTATGCTATAATATCAATAAAGAACATCATATAATAAGTTGAAACTTTGTATGATAATAATGATAACAATAAAGGCATGGATTTTTTTCGCTTAAAAGAAAGAGGTATTTTATGAGCAAGAGCTTATTTGTTGGTTTTATGGAACGAGTTACCGCATTTCCTTTGTGGATTAAGCAAACCATATTTTTAAACCTATCAAAAGACCTTGCTAACTATCTTAGTGCGGATTTTTTAGACGTTGAAGAGGGTGAATTATTTCATATTTATAAACCTGAATTATCAGAATTAGGTCAAAATGAACTTTTGACAAAAGAATCCGGATTTGATGAAAGCATTTATGCTTTTTTAAATTGTTGTTCTAAAGGCATGTCTTTGATTGAAATTTCTATTGAAAACAATTTTACAATGCAAGAAGTTTCAAAAGCATTTACTTTCTGCAAAAAATCAGGCTTCTTTTCAAACAACGTTCCAAAACTGGTTGCTGCTATTGCAGGTTTTATTGCCGGCAATTACAGAACCGGTGAATATTTTATTCGTGCCGGCAAAATGACTATTGAACAACTTGATGAAGTTCTTAATAAACAACAAGAAATGAACGATGCAGGAAAGCACGTATTTATTGCAGAATTAATGGTTCAAATGGGATTTGTCAGAGAGTTGGATGTAAAAAGTATTATTTTCATGAAGGAAGAATCAGGAAAAAGATTTTCTCTTAATCCGGAAGAAGTTCCAAACATTGCTTTAGAACAAGAAAACTATGACATAAGAGTTGAAAATACTCGTTTAAAAGAAGAAAATGAAATTTTAAAACAAAAGTTAGATGCAATTTTAACGTACATAAAAGAACACAAAGAAGCGTAACAAACTATTAGAGTTTTTTAAACATATATGTTATAATATATCTCTAAAGAAGGAGAAATTTATGTTTAAAAGAGAACCGAGTTGTGCTTTAGAAAAAGAATTATTTCAAAATGTTTTTGACAAAACCCCTAATTATATAAAGAATGCGAATTTGTTGAATTTTGATAATGAAAATGAATTCACATTTACGCTAAAAAAAGAACACCTATATCCTCACAGTGATGAAAATCCGGAAGGTCTTAATTTATTGGAATGGTTTGCTAATTATTCAAAAGAAGCAAAGGTTTCTACTGCCGGTATAAGAGGACCTCAGAATATCTTATATCCACAAGATACAAGATTTCCAATCAATTTAGTTGGGATTGTTTTAGCGACTTTAGCGAAAGCATTGGTTGCTCGTGAAAAATATGAAAACAAAGAAATTAGGAAACTTGTCGGTAGCGAAGTTCGCTATAATTCCGAATTATATCTTGATGCTATAGCAAGAATTCAAGCTGCACAAGGAATTAAAACGTTAACATCCGTAGAAAGAAGAACTATTCCAATTTGGTTGGCTTCATTTTTAGCATTCAAGTTGGATTTAGTTGGTGGAGAATACATTACTTCAAGCCATGGAATTTCTGTTAAAACTGCTACAAAAGATTTGAACTCACAAGGAAGTCAATATCTTCCTGAAGAATCTTTGGAATTCGTAAATAAAATTCAAGAAATCTTTGATATAACTGAACAAAAAGGTTCTTATGAAATAAAAATTGCTGCAAAAAACAATCCGCTTATTGATGAAACAATTATGGAAAGACTAAATGACGGTATTGACTTGTATGTTGAATACTTAAAAAATGGTGTAGCTCAACATCTTGACGGTGTTAAGAAAATGCATAACAAGTTGTTTATTGAATGCGTTGGAGGTTGTGCGTACAGAACCCTTTCAAGAGTATTGGACAAACTTGATATTGCAGATAAATTTGATTGGAATAATATTGAAGAAGATCCATTCTTCCATTCTATAGGCAAATATGATACAGATCCTAAAGGCAACAAATGTTTTTATGATTATTCAGTAGATGCAACCGTTTTGGCTAAAAGATTAAATGGAGAAAAATATTTCCCTGTAATAGAATCAATGCATTATGAAACTGTTTTAAAAGATTATCCATTGGGCACTGTTGTATTGATTACTGACCCTGACCATGACAGACTTACAGTTTGTCAGATTGAATCAGCAGGTAATATTCCAATGCTTGAAGAATATGGCATTTCATATATTGCACTTGACGAATCAAGAGTTTTAACTGTTTACACAGCAAACCAAGCGTTCTTAATGCTAATGGATTATCGTGTAAAACAACTAAAAGCACAAGGTAAATTCTCAAATCATCCAAGATTTATGATTAAAACAACTGCTTCTGCATTAAGCTGGGATGAATGGGCAAAAGCTCATGGAATAAAAGTTGTAAATGTGCCTGTTGGGTTCAAAGAAATTGCAAATATTATGAAAAAAGTAGAACTTCAACTAAGAGAAAATCCTCAAGGTGAAGTTAAAGTTGAAGATGTATTTGGAAACGAAATCAACCTAGGAGTACAACCTCGACTTATTTTCGGTGGAGAAGAATCCGGTGGTATGATTATGGGTTCAGAAGATTTAATTAGCTCTTTTGCAGGAAGAAAAGCAATTGCAATGAGAGAAAAGAGCGCAACAGAAGCTATAATTGTAGCATCATCTTTGGCTGCTAAATTAGAAGAAGACAATCAAACATTGTCAGAGTATTTGGAACAAATTTTTGAAAAAAATAATATTGTTGCAAAATTCGATGTAAGAGAAGATATTTCTTATTATAATGAATCAGAACCTGATATTGACAAATTAAAAGCTGCTAAAGTTGAGGGTGAAAAGCAAAGAACGAAAAACGATTTGTTTTATTTATCACTAGCTATTGCAATAAAAGAAGGTAAAGCTAATTTAGAGTCAGTTAAAAAGGTTCTAAACTGTGCATTCGCAGAATTAAACTTTGACAATTTAGTAGCTGTTAAGTTTGTAGGTGACGGAACTTATTTACAATTTACAGACAAATATGTTGAAATTCGTCCATCAGGTACAGATGCTAAAACAAAAGCTTATGCCGGCGGAGAAGACTTAAATTCAATCCAAGAATTTGCAAGAATTTTAGGTAACTACTCCGGAGATAGAACAGAATTGCACAAAGAACTAATTTCAGAAGAGTTCTATGAAAATTCTAAAGAAACAGCTCTGAATTATTATTTACAATTTGTAGATAAAGGCGCTGATACAAGTGTTTTTGAAATACCTGAGTATAATTACTAAAAAATAAAAGAGCGAGATTAAAATCTCGCTCTTTTTTAATGTCGTTTTAAATTGTAAAGATTTCGTTACATACTAGCAAAATAATATATTTAGGGGTTATATTACGTTGTGAGGATATTTATAATTTTATCGTAGTAGGGTATTCTCAACATGAGGTCTAAATAGTGGTAGATAATAGATCAGCAGGTTTTTATGGCATTGGTGGCGCTTTTAATTTTAAAAGCGGTGACCCGTCCGGCACTGCTGCAAAAATGAGCCAAGAAAAATACGGCTCAGAAGCTATGTATTTACCTCCGGCAGAGGGTGAAGAAGGATATGATGATTATAATCAACCTTATGTTGACAGGAGTGCCTTATTAAGAGCAACTCTTAATTCTTTGGCGATGTCAAACGTTGCATCGGTTTTGAATTCAAGGAAAAATAAAAAAACATTATCTCCGTTTGATAAGGAAGATGAAAAAGAAGATGAGCGAATTAAAACATTAGAAGAAGTGTTTGAAGAAGAGGATGCTCAAGAAGAATTGGACAACTAAAATAATATTGTTATAATTATTTTATGGACGGATTTAGTATAAGTAAAATTATTTTAGGCTTACAGAACCCTGAATTATACTTAAAGAAATTAAAGAATGACGGCAAAATTACAGGCTTTTCACCTGAATTGAATGCATCTTTGTCAAACTCTAAACCGCAACAAGCTCAACTTATACAAAATTTGCAAAGAGTTAATAGTATCACTCAAATGTTGCAAATGAATTGCTTAGCAAATATGGATAGAGCTATTTTTATAAAAAATTTGTTGGGACTTCCACAAAATTTATCACAAATTCTTTTTAATGCTCAAAATCCAAATAGCCCGATAAATGGCGGAACATTAGGTTTAGGAAATATTAATCAAGAATTATTGCAAAATCAAAAAGCGTTATCTGCTTTATTTGATGAAGCGAATTTACAAGTTCCAACCCAACAATCGGCTCAACAACCAATTGCACAAGATGCGGCAGTATTGTTTTTTAGCGGCATGATAAGAATGTCTGATATTTCTAAATTAATATTGCAAAACAGTAAGCAAGCTGTTGCAGAATTAATTTTATCTATGGCATCTGCTTCAAAGCAAGGCATGAGCAGCGACCAAATCAGAGAAACATTGGCAGTTATAAATTCCTGTATTGCTTTGGCTGACTCAGATAAACCGGTACAAAATTTAAAAAGTTTAATGATGCTTTATTTGCCTTGGTTACCGTTAAACGAAGGAGTTGGTTTTGATTTGGAGATTACACCACCTGACGGTGAAAATGATTTGAATGACTCTAAGTTGACCGTGCTCATTCAAACAAAAAACTTTGGGAATGTAAAAGGAGTTTTCACTTTAACAACCTCTAATTCTGTTGATATTTATATAGTTTGTGCTGAAAATTTTCCAAAATCTATTTTGCAGAAAAGTTTAATGGAAGAAAGCGGCTCTCATGCTATGAATACCAATATTGATATAGAAGCAGTAAAACCTAAAAATATTGAACTTAACGAAAATCAAGAAGCAAAAGTCAATCTTTCAGCAACAAATGAAATGAATCCGTATTTACTTTTAATGGCTCATGCTTTTATAAGAAACACTATAATTATTGATAGTAGAGCGCTTGAGTAATTTATATTTTCATAAAATAGGGGTCGAGTTCAGAATGAACTCGACCCCTATAATTTCTTCTACCAATAACAGATTAGCCTTGTAAAAATCTAATCCAAATGTAACCGGTACTTAGAATTAATGAAATAAGCATTGTAACAACACCATATTTCAAGAATTCCATAAATTTAATTGGGTGACCTTCAGCAGCTGATGTTTCAGAAACGATTACGTTTGCTGCAGCACCAATAATTGTCATGTTACCGCCCAAGCAAGCTCCTAAAGATAAACACCACCACATTGGAGCTGCAAATTCAGCACCTTTTGTAGCTGCGATTTCTGCAATCATAGGAGTCATTGTTGCTGTGTAAGGAATATTGTCGATTATACCTGACAAAATTCCTGAACCCCAAAGGATTACCATAGAAGCAAGACTTTGAGAACCGTGAGTGATATCAATTAGCCATTTAGCCATTAATTCAATACCACCGGCTTTTTCAAATCCACCAATAATTACAAATAAACCGATGAAGAAGAAAATTGTACTCCATTCAACATCGTGTAAAATATCGGTTGGTTTTTCAAATAATAACAAAATACTTGCACCTGCCATTGCACAAACACAAGTTTGAATATGTGTAATATCGTGAGTTACAAAACCCAAAATTACAAGAATTAAAACTAAAATTGAACGAATCATTAAGTTTTTGTCAGTAATAGTTTTTGAGTTATCTAATTCTACAACTTTTTTCATTTGTTCTTCTGTTGCGTGTAAATGTTTTCTGAACCAAAATACCATTACACCAACAACAACTAGTAAAATTACAGTTACAATACCTGTTAATTCTTGCAAGAAATCCATAAATGAAAGTCCTGCAGCACTACCAATAATAATGTTTGGAGGGTCGCCAATCAAAGTTGCTGTACCACCAATGTTTGATGCCAAGATTTCAACAATCAAGAATGGTATTGGGTTAATATCAAGTTCTTTTGCAATTGCAAAAGTAACAGGCATGATAAGAATAACTGTTGTAACGTTATCCAAGAATGCTGAAACTACAGCAGTAAAAACTGCTAAACAGCATAAAATTGTTTTTGGATGACCTTTTGTTTTTTTAAGCATTTCGTTTGCAACCCAGTTAAACATACCGCTTCTGGTTGCGATGCTTACAATAATCATCATTGAAACAAGCAAGAAAATTACATTGAAGTCAACATAATTAATAAAGTAGTAAGGATCTAAAGCTCCGTCAACTTTTTGTGCTTGTCCTAAAAGTCCCAATAACAATGTTAATGATGCACCAACAAGTGCAACAGTAACTTTTGGGATTTTCTCCGTAGCAATGAATAAATACGCTACAAGGAGAATAGATGTTGATATAACCAACGCATGTGGCTGTATCAAGCTCAATAAATGTTCCATATTTCCTCCTTATTTAAAATAGAAATTCCTATACAAGTTTAATTATAATACAAAAGATTTTTTTAATAAATTATATTGTCATCCTGAATAGCCGACAAAATTAGATATTGTGCTTGTAGTTGAGATAATAAATAAGGCGTATTTCAGGATGACAAGTTTATACCGATAAAATTTATCATGGACAGTTGTGTCAAATTCGGCGAACTTATTGACTCAACTCCATGTTTGTCTTATATTAATCAAGATAATTACAGACAAAAAGGGGAGATAAAATGAATAGAGTTTTGTTATGTATAATGGACGGATGGGGAATTTCAAACGGTTCTGAAAAATATGATGCAACTAAGCTTTCACATCCGATTAATGTTCCAAAATTGATTAAAGGAGAAACTTCTACTTTAATCCATGCTGACGGAGAGTTCGTAGGACTTCCTGCCGGTCAAATGGGTAACAGTGAAGTCGGTCACTTAAATTTAGGTGCTGGTAGAATTGTTTATCAAGATTTGTCAAAAATTAATAACGCAATCAAAGACGGTTCTTTCTTTGAAAACGAAAAATTCTTAGAAGCTATTAATCACGCTAAAAAGAACAATTCTGCACTTCATATTTACGGTCTTGTTTCAACCGGCGGTGTTCATTCATCTTTAGACCATTTGTTAGCTTTAATCCAATTGGCTGCAAAACAAGGTTTGACAAAAGTTTATGTACACGCATTCTTGGATGGAAGAGATACTCCTCCTGCAAGTGCTTGTGAATATTTACAAATCGTTGAAGATGAACTTAAAAAATACAACTTGCCACCTGTAGCAACTGTAATTGGCAGATACTACATTATGGATAGAGATAACCGTTGGGACAGAGTTGAAAAAGGTTACAATGCGCTTCTTCTTGGTGAAGGTGAACACGCTTCATCAGCAATTGAAGGAGTTAAAAAATCTTATGAAAAAGGCGAAACTGACGAGTTCGTTCTTCCTACAGTAATCGGTAACGAAAATGAAGTTGAAGCAAGTAGAATTCATGACAACGATGCAATTATTTTCTTCAACTACAGACCTGATAGAGCAAGAGAAATAACCAAAGCAATTAATTTTGTTGACTTTGACGGTTTTGACAGAAAGAAAGTGCTTAAAAATATTTACTATTGCACAATGACAAGCTATGAAGCTACATTCACTTATCCTGTAGCATTCCCTAAAACATTGTTGGTAAATATCTTAGGCGATGTTTTGGAATCTAATGGAGTAAATCAGTTCAGAACAGCAGAAACAGAAAAATATGCTCACGTAACATTCTTCTTTAATGGTGGTATTGATGAACCAAAACCGCATGAAACAAGAAAACTTGTTGCATCTCCAAAAGTTGCGACTTATGACATGCAACCTGAAATGAGCGCTCCGGAAGTTTGTGAAAATGTTCTTGAAGCTATTGAAAACAAAGATTACGGATTTATCCTTGTGAACTTTGCTAACCCTGATATGGTAGGTCATACAGGTGTTATTGAAGCTGCTACAAAAGCTTGTAAAGTAGTTGATGAATGCGTTGGTAAAATTGCAGACAAATGTAAAGAATACGGTGTAACAATGATTTTGACTGCTGACCACGGTAACGCTGAAACAATGGTTGATGAATCAACAGGCAAACCACAAACTGCGCACACAACAAATGAAGTTCCTTTTGTTATCATAAACGGACCAAAAGGAATTGAATTAAAAGAAAACGGAGCTTTATGCAATGTAGCTCCAACTGTATTGCAGTTAATGGGAATTCAAAAACCTGCTGAAATGAATTGTGACAGTTTAATTAAATAAATTTAAGGAATTAACGGGGGCAAATGCCTTATGGCATTTGCCCCCGTTTTTTGTTCATGTAGCTATCTAATTTGATTTTCCTAAAAACTTTATAAAAATTTAATAACATGTTGTTCTTACAACTGTTCTATATTTCATGTTGGTTGTATAATATTGTATAAAGAAATGTTAGTAATAGGAAGTCGTAGAGTTTACGACACAAAGTAAGGAGATAAAAATGTCAGAATTAACATTAGAAAGACAATCTTCTACAACTGATTTCGTAGGCGGCAAATGGCAGTCAGAAATCAACGTAAGAGATTTTATCCAAAAAAACTACACACCTTATGATGGTGATTCTAGCTTCTTAGCTGGACCAACAGCTGCTACTACAAAATTGTGGGAAGAATGCTGTGATTTATTCAAAAAAGAACGTGAAAACGGTGGCGTTCTTGATATGGATACAAAAATCGTTTCTACAATCACTTCACACGGTGCAGGTTATATTGATAAAGATTTAGAAACTATCGTTGGTGTTCAAACAGATAAACCTCTAAAAAGATCTCTTCAACCATTTGGTGGTATCAGAATGGCTGAAACTTCTTGCAAATCATATGGTTATGAAGTAGACCCAGAAGTTACAGAAATCTTTACAAAATACAGAAAAACTCACAACCAAGGTGTATTCGATTGCTATACTCCTGAAATGAGAAAAGCTCGTCACGCAGCTATTTTAACAGGTCTTCCTGATGCTTACGGACGTGGACGTATCATAGGAGACTACAGAAGAATTGCTCTTTATGGTATCGATAGATTAATCGAAGATAAAAAAGAACAACATGCTTCTCTTCACGGTGAAATGACACCTGAAAAAATCCAACTAAAAGAAGAAATTGCTGAACAAATCAGAGCTCTTCAAGAAATGGCTGAATTAGGTGATACATATGGTTTCGATATCAGAAAACCTGCTTCAAACGCTAAAGAAGCTATTCAATGGTTATACTTCGGTTACTTGTCAGCTGTAAAAGAACAAAACGGTGCAGCTATGTCAGTTGGTAGAACTTCTACTTTCTTAGACATCTTCATCGAAAGAGATTTGAAAAAAGGTTTGATTACAGAAGAACAAGCTCAAGAAATGATTGACCACTTCATCATGAAGTTAAGATTAGTTAAATTCGCTAGAACTCCTGAATACAATTCATTGTTCTCAGGCGACCCTACTTGGGTAACTGAATCTATCGGTGGTGTTGGTATTGACGGACGTCATATGGTTACTAAAAACTCATTCCGTTACTTACACACACTTGAAAACTTAGGTACTGCTCCAGAACCTAACATGACAGTATTGTGGTCTAAGAGATTACCTCACAACTTCAAACAATACGCAGCACACATTTCTATCACAACATCATCTATTCAATATGAAAACGATGATTTAATGAGAGTTACTCACGGTGATGATTATGCTATCGCTTGTTGTGTATCATCAATGGTTGTTGGTAAAGAAATGCAGTTCTTCGGAGCTCGTGCTAACTTAGCAAAATGCTTGTTATACGCTATCAACGGTGGTGTTGACGAAAGATTAAAAGAACAAATCGGTCCTAAATACAGACCAATCACTTCTGAATATCTTAACTACGATGAAGTAATGGAAAGATATGAAGACATGATGGAATGGTTAGCTGATTTGTATGTAAATACATTGAACGTAATCCACTACATGCATGACAAATACTGCTACGAAAGATCTCAAATGGCTTTACATGATAGAGATGTTAAGAGATACTTCGCAACAGGTATTGCAGGTCTTTCAGTTGTTGCTGACTCACTTTCTGCAATCAAATATGCTAAAGTTAAAACTATCCGTGATGAAGACGGTTTAGTAGTTGATTACGAAGTTGAAGGAGATTTCCCTAAATACGGTAACAATGACGACAGAGTTGACCAATTAGCAGTTGATTTGGTTAAGAAATTCATGAACATGATTAGAAGCCACTATACATATAGAAATTCTATTCCTACAATGTCTATCTTAACAATCACTTCAAACGTTGTTTACGGTAAAAAGACAGGTAACACTCCAGACGGTAGAAAAGCTGGTATTCCTCTAGCTCCTGGTGCTAACCCAATGCACGGACGTGATTCTCACGGTGCAGCTGCTTCATTGGCTTCAGTTGCTAAACTTCCGTTCAGCGATGCTCAAGACGGTATCTCAAATACTTTCTCAATCATTCCTAACGCTTTAGGTAAAGATGAAGTATTTGTTGGTGACCTTGACATTCAATTAGATTGCGGATGTTCAGAAGGAACATGCCAATAGAAAAGTGAAATTTGTGAATTAATTGTAATTCGTGAGTCGTGAATCGTGATTCGTGACTTGCGGATTACAAAGACAACAAGAAAGGTAATAACAATGACAACACAACAAGAAGAAAATTTAATAAACTTGTTAGACGGTTATGTAGAAAAAGGTGGACACCACTTAAACGTAAACGTATTTAACAGAGAAACTTTGCTTGATGCACAAGCACATCCTGAAAAATACCCTCAATTAACAGTGAGAGTTTCAGGTTATGCTGTAAACTTCATCAAATTGACAAAAGAACAACAAGATGACGTTATCTCAAGAACTTTCCACTCATCAATCGGTGGTGGCTGTTCTTGCGGTTGCTAATTTAGCAAAAATATTTAAAAAGGGCGGATATTCAATTTTGAATATCCGCCCTTTGATATTAAAAGAAGCTCAGAATTTTTTCTAGAGCCTCTTTAATTACTAATTTTCAGATGTTTCTGTAAAAGCCTTTAACAAAGCGTATGATGTGTCCCAACCACTTTGACCTGTTGATTTATATTGTGCTAAGTTTTTAGCTCTCAAAGCTTTATTTTTAGCCTGTTCTTTGTTGAATTTAGCCAATTTCTTTTTGTTAGCATTTCTTTCTTTTACAATAGGATCTGCATAAGTAAGGAATGATTTGTATTCTTTACAACCATATCCTGCTTTAACTTTTGATGGATAATTGTAAGTTAAATAATTATACAAATTCATTGCTCTTTCTGAATTACAAGGTTTGCCAAGTGCGATTTCCATTGTAGTTCCCGGCATTTTTGTTAAAACAACAATTGCAGCGAGTGGATTGTAATTTGCTTGAATCATTAGGTCTGCGCCTGTAATATCAGCTTCTTTGTTATCGCTCATAGATACTTTGTTTGCTGCATAATCACTATTTGCGGCGCTTTTAATAAGATTGCCTTCGCTTAAAGAATTGTTAATTGCAGCTTTAGCAAAATCTCTCATTTTTGATTTTGTAGCACGACCGTTTACAATATAACCGATTTCTCGTGCAATAACAGCTGCAACTTCGTTGTCATTGCCTGTATAAGTCAAATCGGTGCTTGAAATTTGAATTGTATTAGTAATTGTTGCGTCTGTATTATCAGCAGCACCGTTTACTACCTTAAATTTTGTTGTTTCAGGTAATCCATTCTTTTTCAATAATTGCGCACCAACTGTATTAACTCTGTCTGCTGCAGTCCAAGTAGCTGCAGATACAGGCATTGCCAATAAACCAAGTGCAAATAATGAAATAAATAACTTTTTCATAATTCCCTCCATTTATTTAGATTTTTTTGTCAATGATTTGTCCGATTTGTATTTTTACAAAATTATTATAATAATAATAGAAAACTCCAACTGCAACATAAGTTACAAAATAGAAGTTTACAAGAGTTATTATAAAATGTAAAACAACACTGCCGATAAATAAAGCTGAAAGTATTGATATTATTGTATAGATTACAAAAATCAAGATAAAAATTCCTAAAGTTTTAAAGAATTTTTTGCTGAATAAATCTTTTAATCCCTCAAATAATGCAATAAACGGGTTTTTGTTTTTGAAAAATAATGCCGGAATATAAAGGATATTTAGGAAATAAGTTAAAGTCATAGCTCCTAATAATAATAAATTCCACGCATTAATTTTAATTAATTGTTCTTTTGTCAAAGAAGCTAAAAATACTTTTAATGCTGCCGGAGTTTGAATTGCAGCATTAAGAGCTTCCGGTGAAATGTTTGGATTTCCAATGAATTTCATTCCAATCAAAGAAGCAATCATTAAAATAATCAAAGAAATTACCAAAACATTGAACAATAATCCTAGAGAAGGTAAAAAATATTCACCAACACCCGAAGTGAACTCTTTTAGTATAGAATTAGCATTGTCGTCATCCGGATTTTTGATTGCAACTTTTACCATATTAAACCAACCTGCAACAAAAGCAGATGTCATAAGAGCAAATAAAATTAATCCGATTATAAGATTTAATAAAGTTCCTCTTGCTGTTACTGCTAAATAAATAGTTGAAAGTAACGAGAATAAAATAAGTGGTGTGCCTAAAATAATGTATTTATTTGTTAATTCAAAAACTTTTTTCATTTTTTATATCCTGTATTTTAATAATGACAACTCTACAATTTCATCAGAAATGGTTGTTGCAAGATTTCTGAAACTATTTGCTATGTTTGAATTTGTATTAACCTCACTCACTGTTAGTCCTTTGTTAATACTTTCCATGATTGAAAAATAATTGTTAGGAATTTTCCAATAAATCTTTTCTCCAAGAGTTGTTTCAATATCATTAGTTGTTATTTCATCGTTTTCCATAAAACGATTAACAATTATTTTAACTTTGTCTTTTGGATAACGTCTTGATTTGAATAAATTTAAACATCTTTGAGCATTCCTTATTGCCGGAATGTTTACAATTGTAGTAAACAAAATTAAATCCGAACAATCTAATATTTTTAAAGAATTTGGGTCAATATTGGATGACATATCAACAACGATGTAAGGAAATATCTTTTTTAAAACTTTAAACAAGCTTTCAATCTGTTGAGGTGTAATGCTTTCTGACTGCTCAATATAATTAGGGTCTGATAAAATATATAATTCGGTATTTTTATATTTTTCAAAAGCGTTTAATATTGAATTTGATTTTTTATCAATAAGATTTTTTATGACATATGCAACATCAAAACTAGGGTTAAGATTTAAGAATGTAGAAACATCTCCCAATTGTAAATTCAAATCAATAAGCGCAACTTTTGAATTTGTTGTTTTGGAAATTTCAGCAGCAAGATTTGTTGCAACCGTAGTTTTACCTATCCCACCTTTGTTTGAATATACTGTTATAATTTTTGATGCAGAATTTTCTTGTTCATTTTCTTGTTTAGAAAGTGTTTCAATAACCCTTTGCAAATCGGCTTTTAAGATAGGCTTTGGCAAAAACTCTCTAGCACCGGAACGCATAGCTCGCACTATTGTATCAGTAGAATAATCTGTTGAAGTTACGACAATCTTATTTGTTAGAAGTTTAATGTTTTCAATTTTTTCAAATTGATTTTCAAAATCTTGTGAAATATCAACAAGAACAATTGGAGGTGTATCTTGTAATTTTATTTCATCTATGGCTTTTGAGTAATCACCATAAAGTCTTATATTTTCTGAATAACCAAGTTCTTCCAAATATGACTTTATCATTTCTCTGGAATTATCGTTAGTATCCAAAACAAAAATCATCATAAGTACCTCTTTGATATCAAATATACATGAAATATACTTGCAAAACAATGTACTACTGTTTAAAAAATATTTTTTGATTATAATATTGTTAAAGAGGGATTTATGAAAAAAATTATATTATTTTTAACGGTTTTATTATTAAGTTGTTCGTTTGCAAATGCAGCAAATATAACTTTTTTGAATGATAATTATGAACTTAAACAAGTACAAAAAGAAAAATCCAGTTATATAAATGAATACGAAACTTCAAAAAACAAGTTGGACAAAATTGTTGTAAGTTATTTGCCAAAAGAAGAAGATGAGTTTAGTTATATCAATAAATTTATTAGCGAAATAGCAGAACAACAAAATCTAAATATGGTAACTTTTCATCCTGAAGTCAATACATTTTCATACGTTGTAATAACTCTGAAAAAGGATAGTGGTTTTGTAGATTACCATGTTATTAAGTGTAAAGCTGCTAAAAAACAGGGTGTTAATGCAATAAACTTTACTCATAGATATGAATTTAATGATAAAGCAAGTTCTCATAAAGCATATGAAGATTGTTTTAAAAATAACATGAAATATGTTGATGCAATTGTAAAAACAGAAATTCCAACAATTGTAAAAAAATAAAATTTTTCATTTTTTTATACTATAATTAAATTATGTTGGATTATTTGAAGAATAAATTTGATGTAATTGTAGTTGGAGCCGGTCATGCCGGTTGTGAAGCAGCAATAAGTGCAGCCCGTTTAGGCTGTAATGTTTTATTGTGCACACTTAGTCTTGATAACATAGCGCTTCAACCTTGTAATCCTGCAATTGGAGGTCCGGCTAAATCAACTCTTGTGCGTGAAATTGATGCATTAGGCGGAGTTATGGGTGAAGTTGCTGATGCAACTTATATCCAAATGAAAACTTTGAATTCTTCAAAAGGTCCGGCTGTTCGAGCTTTAAGAGCACAATCCGATAAAAAAGAATATTCTCAATATATGCGAAATATTATTGAAAGTACTCCTAATATTTGGCTTAAACAATGCTGTATTACGGAATTGCGTACTCAAGACGGAAAAATCGTAGGTGCAATGGATGAGTATGGAATAGAATACCATTGTAACGCAATTATTCTTACAACAGGAACTTCTTTGGAAGGGAAAATGTATGTAGGACTTCAATCTTATTCCGGCGGTAGGCTCGGTGAACGTGCAGCTATCGGATTGTCACAATGGTTACGTGATAACGGAATTAGAACAAAAAAATTAAAAACAGGAACTCCTGCTCGTGTTGATAAAAGAACTATTGATTATTCAAAAATGACAATTCAACCAGGGGATGAAAAATTAAGTTTTTATTCTTTTAAACCAAATCGCCCTGTGAGAAACCAAGTTCCATGTTATTTAACAAGAACTAATGAAGATACGCACAAAATTATTCGTGAAAATCTTGATAAATCACCAATGTATCAAGGACTTATCCAAGGTGTAGGACCTAGATATTGTCCTTCAATTGAAGATAAAATCGTTAGATTTGCTTCAAATCCATCTCACCATATTTTTATTGAACCTGAAGGCTTGAATACTTATGAGGTTTATATCCAAGGATTTTCAACAAGTCTTCCGGCATGTGTTCAAGTAGAAATGTTGCGTTCATTACCTGGGTTGGAAAATGCTCATATTATTAAACCTGCCTATGCAGTGGAGTATGATTCCGTTCCGGCAGTTCAAACAACCCATTCATTAATGTCAAAAGATATTCAAGGGTTGTTCTTTGCGGGACAAATAAATGGTACAAGCGGATATGAAGAAGCTGCGGCACAAGGTTTAATAGCCGGAATTAATTCTGTAAAATACTTGAATTCATCTGATATGTTGGAACTTTCAAGAAGCTCTTCTTACATCGGGACTTTGATTGATGACTTGGTTACAAAAGATATTCAAGAACCTTATAGAATGCTTACTTCTCGCTCTGAATACAGACTTTTATTAAGACAAGATAACGCAGATTCAAGGCTAACTTCTATTGGGCATGATGTTGGATTAATTGATGATACACAATATGCAAGATTTAAAAATAAACAGGAAAATATTCAAAAAGAAATTTTAAGATTAAGTGAAACAAAAATTTCTGCAACCGATGAGGTAAATGAAGTATTAGCGAAGTATTCTGAGCATATTGACCGTGGTATTAGAATGGCAGAATTGCTAAAAAGACCGAATATTACATACGATGTGTTTAGAGAATTGGATTTAGCAACTCAAGAACTTAATTTGAGTGAAGATATTGCCGGTGAAGTTGAAGTTTTGATAAAATATGACGGGTATATAAAAAGACAAGAATCTCAAGTTGAAACATCTGAAAAGCTTGAAAAATACAAAATTCCGGCAAATATTGATTATTCAAAATTAAAACATATTTCAACCGAAACACGTGAAAAGTTAGAAAAAATTCGTCCGACAAACTTGGCTCAGGCATCAAGAATTGGTGGTGTAAAACCTGCTGATATTTCAGTATTAATGGTTATGCTCAAATCATAATTGTTAATTATGCCTAGTTGGCGGATGTGAAAAATATTTATAAAAAATAAACTCCTAAAAAAGGAGTTTATTATGTTTTTAGAAATTGAAAATATTGATGCACGTCAAATCTTGGATTCTCGTGGCAATCCTACCGTTGAAGTAGAGGTGTCTTTGTCAGACGGTACAAAAGCTACGGCTAGTGTACCATCAGGAGCTTCAACCGGAATGTTTGAGGCTGTTGAGCTTAGAGATAACGTTAAAGAAAATTATTTCGGCAAAAGTGTAGAGAAAGCAGTGACAAATGTAAATACGGTTATTGCTGAAAATATTGTAGGTGAAGACCCTACCGATCAACGTATTATAGATAATATAATGCTTGAACTTGACGGAACATTTAATAAATCAGTCCTTGGCGCAAATGCTATTTTAGGGACTTCTTTGGCTTGTGCAAGAGCTTGTTCAGAAGCTTATGAAATGCCGTTATATAGATATTTGGGCGGTGTCAATGCTTGTGTTTTGCCAACTCCTATGATGAATATAATAAATGGCGGTGTACATGCTAACAATAATCTGGATTTCCAAGAATTTATGATTGCTCCGGTCGGTGTTTCTTCATTCTCAGAAGCAATAAAAGCAGGTGCAGAAATTTTTCAAACTCTAAAACAAATTTTGAATGAGAAAAAATTATCAACAACTGTTGGTGATGAGGGAGGTTTTGCGCCGAATTTATCCAGCCCTGAACAAACGATTGAAGTAATTCTTCAAGCAATTGAAAAAGCCGGATATAATACAAAAGTCATTAAACTTTGTCTTGATGTTGCAGCATCAGAACTCTATGAAGAGGGCGAGTGTTCAGGTGGCGTTTGTTCTTTGTCAAAATATTACTTAAAAGGTATAAATAAAGAGTTTAACCATGAACAAATGGTGGATTATCTTGCAAAATTGGTTCAAGATTATCCAATTATTTCTATAGAAGACGGACTAGCCGAAGATGATGAACTCGGTTGGTCTGCTCTTACTGATAAATTAGGCAACAAATGCCAACTTGTCGGAGATGATTTATTCGTTACAAATATTGAAAGATTATCGGGTGGAATAAAGAAAAATCTTGCCAATTCGATTTTAATAAAACCTAATCAAATAGGTACATTATCCGAAACTTTAGATACAATTTTAATGGCACAAAAGAATAATTATTCTACAATTATTTCGCACCGTTCAGGGGAAACTGAGGACACATTTATTGCGGATTTGGCAGTTGCAGTAAATGCAGGATTGATTAAAACAGGTTCTCTTTCTCGCACAGACAGAGTGTGCAAATATAATAGATTGCTTAAAATAGAAGAAGAATTAGGTGTAAATGCAAAATACATGGGCATACGAGCTTTTAAAGGAGCTTTTATTGACGGAGATTGTTGTACTTCTTTGTAATTAGTGAATGAAATTTTTAATCAAATTATTTAAAAAAGATGGGCAAGTTTTTGACTGTTGCCCATCTTTCTTATACTACTTGATTGTTTGTGAATAACACTAAATTCTGTTGTGCCATACACCACCGGTTCTGTCTACGAAAGCATCATAGCAAGACCAAATTCTGAAAATACCGGTCAAGCCAAGAAGTGCGTGAGTAACGTTCTTTTCTACAGGGTTATCATTGATAAGTTGTCCTAAACCGGGCCAAACAATAAGTGACAAAGCTGCAGCACCGACAGAACGTCCTGAAACTTGTCCCGGAGTTCCCTCTGTTCCACCTGCAAATACCGGTGTCATTGATGTTAAAACAGCAAATAATGCCATTGTTGTCAAAATCTTTTTCATAATTCCTCCTAATTTATTTTTAAAACTGTAAACCTTAATATCTATCCGTTATCCATAATAAATGGTAACCAAATTGTGTTTTAATCGGATCTGAAACTTCTCCAATATTATCGTTAAACGCTGCTTCTTCAAATGGTTTAACCATTTGTCCACGACCAAAACATCCCAAATCCCCACCTCGTTGACCTGATGGACATTTTGAGTAAAGTTGAGCATAGTATTTAAAATCATCTAAGCTTTTTATTTGACTTTTTAGTTTAATTGCATCCATTTCTGTAGGTACTAAAATATGGCAAACACAAGCTCTGGTAGCTTCTTTTGCATGAACTGAAGCACAAAGGCATAACATAAATAATAAACTTATTATTTTTTTCATATAAACTCTTCTCCTAATTTGTTAAGATTTTAGCTTGTTTCCACAAATCATTAAATTCATCATAAGAATAATCTTCTAAAGGCTTAGTGGCTATTTCTTCCATTTTTCTAAAACGTTTTGTAAATTTTTTGTTAGCTCTCAAAAGTGCTTGTTCGGCATCAATTTTGTGCCAACGTGCAAGATTTACGGTTGCGAAGAAAATATCGCCCATTTCATCTTCCATTCTGTCCATATCACCTGTTTGAACAGCCTCTTCAAATTCATTATACTCAGATTGAATACATTTTTTTAAACTTTCAACACAATCCCATTCAAATCCGACTTTTATAACTTTTTTGCTTATTTTTTGTGCAGCCATTAATGCGGATTGAGATTTTGAAACCCCGTCAAGGACAGATTTTCTATAAGTTTTTTCTTCTTTTTTAAGTTTATCCCAATTATCTAAAATCTCTTTTGTAGATTGAACTTTTGTATCCCCAAAAACGTGCGGATGACGGTGAATAAGTTTATCAGAAAGTTCACGAGCAACATCTTCAATATTAAACTCATTGTTGTCCTTAGCAATTTGTGAATGCAAAACTACTTGCAAAAGAACATCTCCAAGCTCTTCACGCAAATTTGCAATATCACCATCATCAATTGCATCAACAGCTTCATACGCTTCTTCAATCATATTTGGTCGCAACGATTTGTGGGTTTGCTCTCTATCCCACTGACAGCCGTTTTCGCTTCTCAACGTTGCAACTATATCAACTAATCTTTCTAACTCCGGATACTTCATAGTTAAATTATACTATAAAAGTTATTTATTGTACTTGATTAGTTGTATCCTTTTTCATTGATAACAATTTATGCGCAACAAAAGCTAAAGCACCGGTTGCAAACCCTGCTATTGCAGCATATTTAGCAATTGCTTTTGCTTTAACACCTTTTGTAGATTTTTCAATCGCATTAAATGTTTCTTGAGTTACACTATCGGCTTTTTTAAAATTTTTTTTGTCTTTGTCCCAACAAGCTTGAATTTTGTTTTTAATATCTTGTAATGATGTATCTTGTGCTGCAGTAAATTTTTGTTTAATAGTTTTTTTGTTTTGGGCAATATTTTCATCTGTTACGTTTTTTAGAAAATCTTCTGAATTTCCAAAAATTTCATCAACCGCTTCTTTGTTATTGTTGAACAAAGTCGTCAATTCATCTTTTGTTTTAACACTATCAAGTTTTTTCAAAATTTCTGCATTTTGTTTATAAATCTTTTTTTCCGCATCAGGAGCAGTTCCTTTTGATTTGTCTAAAACACTGCGAGCAAATGAATCAACTGCTTCGCCATTTTTTGAAACAAAAGGGTTGACCTTACTTCCTGCGTAACCTCCGGCTGCTGCACCAACAGCAAGTCCACCTATTGCATAAGGCATTGATGAAGGTTTCTTTTGTTGCACTTCACCATATCCTAACGGTTGTTGATAACCATAATTTAAAGGTTCTGAATACGAATAAGACATAATTACACTCCTTGAGTACTACACATGTATATTAAACCAAACACAATGAAAAAATTGCCCTAATTGTTAAGTTTTGTTTAGATTATAATAAAAATTAGGAGGGATATTTTCATGAAGAGAAAATTATTAATTGTATTGCTTAGTTTAATCGTTGGAATTTATGCATTGTTTTTGCTTGCTCCATTTGTATTTAATCCTATTGTGAATAGTTGTATTCCAAAAATAAACGAAGAAATTAAGAAATCAATCGGTTTAAACTCTAATATTGAAGATATTAAACTCGTCACGACTCCTAAACTTACGGCAGGAATAAAGATTGCCAAATTCGAGTTAAAAGATGTTATGACTGCGGATAATTTTCAGGTAAAAATGTCTTTGTTATCATTGTTTGCAAAAAAAATCGAAATAGATGTTGTTAGTCTTGAAAATTTGAATGCAGTTATAAGGATTAATAAAGACGGCTCTTTTGCAGATATACAAATTCCTGAAACAGAAGAAAATAATCAAGAAACAGCTACAGAAAATATGAGTTTGCCATTTGGTTTAAGACTTTCAAACAAATTGCCTGATATAAGAATTGGTGCTTACAATATCGAATTCAAAGACCTTCCAACGGGTAACAGTTACGTAATCAAAGGTGATAAAACAACTGTTACTGATTTTGTTCTTGACAAAAGTGTCAAAGTCGCTTCTAACGGAAGCTTTATACTTGTTGGGAAAGAACAATTTAAATATAATTTAAAAATTAATAACAAAATCATGCCTGAATTGAATTTGCATGATATAGTTTTCAACCCTGAACCAAAAGAAGATGTACAAAAAAAAGAAGATGTTCAATTTAATATAATTGATATCTTTAAAGGACTTTATGATTATAAAATTATGGCAAATGCTGATGCAGATTTAACTTTAGAAAAAAATAATTCCAAAGGGTATGTTAAGGTTGATAATATTTCAGTAATAGGTTTGCCACCAAGTGATGTCGAATTAAAACTTAGCAACAAAAAGATTGATGTTAATTCTAATCTTTATACAGCAATAAATGAAAAATCAACAATCACAGGGATTTTAGCAAAAAACAAAATTGATATGAGTTTTAAATCCAATGTTGAACTCAACAATATTATTAAAATAGTTAATGCAATAGCAATGACTTTCAATATCAATGATTTGCAAACACTTTCTGCAAATGGGAATTTGGATGCGAATTTTAATATCAAATCTAATATGAAAACAGTTAAATCCAGTGGTTACTTAAAGATACCGACTGCGAATTTAAGATACGGACTTTATGATGTAAATGTAGATAGGATTAATGCTGATGTTGCGTTGGATAATAATAATATCAATATCAAAAATATCGGTTTTTCAATTCTTAACCAACCTTTGAGATTTTACGGAACAATTTCTGAAGATGCGAATGCTGATTTACACTTGGTAGCGCAAAATCTTAATATAAAAGAACTTGTTGTTGCTCTTGGTCAAGTAGCATTATTAAAAGATAATTCTATCAACGGACAAGTTAATTTGAAAGCTGATATTGTAGGTAAATTGGATAAAATTAATCCTACTGCAACGGCGAGTGTAAATAATTTTGTGGTTAAAAATATTCCTGCAAATATTGCGGTTTCAGTACCAAAAGTTCAGGCAAATATTACACAAGATGTTATTGAAATTGCCCAAACTCCGGTAAAAATTGAAAATATTAATTTTAATGTTAAAGGTACAATAAAAGATTATTTAACAGAAAAAATTGCTTTGAATTTTGTTACAACCGGTGATATTAAGTCAAATTTGTTAGGTAGCATGAATGCAGTTAAACAAACATTAAACCTTGTTTTTGATGCTCAAAATTCAACAATTGTAGTTCCAATGTTTGACAAATCAAAAATGACTTTCAACGGAAAAGTAAATATCACAGGCAAAATGATAAATCCTGTTTTGGCAGGTGAAATAATTGTTTCTCAATTGAATATTCCTGAAATTCCTGTTCAAATGGAAAATTTGAATGCAAAACTTAACGGAACAATTCTTCATGGTGTTGCAAGTGTTTCAAAATTTGCATCAGGTGGAATTGTTGCAGAAAATATTACTTCTGATTTTGCACTAAAAGGCAATGATTTCTATTTATCAAATCTTAAAGGCTCAGCTTTTGACGGTAGCATTGCAGGTAATATTATTTATAATTTGACTAGTGCAAAATCAACAATTGATTTCAAAGGTTCAGGCATGAACGCAGAAAAAGCGGTTTATGGTGGAGTGGGAATTAAAAACGCATTGACAGGAACATTGAGTTTTGATACTAAATTAACCCTTGTTGTAGCTGATTATAACGATATGATGCGTTCTTTGAAAGGTGATTTGACATTCAAAGTGGCTGACGGAGCTTTTGGTTCAATCGGTAGATTGGAAAACTTTTTAGGCGCAGGAAACATCGTTGGAAATACTCTTTTAAAATCCACAACAGCAGCATTATCAAATCTTGCCGGAATAAAAAATACCGCTAAATTTGATTATATAGACGGCAGTCTAAGCTTTGCTAACGGTTGGGCTGATATAAAATCAATAAAAAGTACAGGAAAAACTCTTGCTTACTTTGTTAAGGGTAAATATAACTTGCTCAACGGTACAACTAATGTAACGGTTTTAGGTAGAATGGACTCAACAGTAGTTGCTCTTTTAGGTCCTATAGGTGAATTATCAGCAGACAAATTACTTTCAGCAATTCCTAAATTTGGTGCATTAACTTCTTCTATTGTAAATACAATGACCACTGACCCGAGAGGTGAAAATGTTGCAGCTATTCCTGATTTGTCAGGAGAAAGCAGTGGACATAAAGATTTTAAAGTTATTTTCAATGGTGGATTAGAAAGCACGAATTCAATAAAATCATTCAAATGGTTAACAAAAGTCGATACCTCTGCTCTTGATACAGTGAGTGTGACAGAAACTATTAAGAGTCTAAAATCAACTGTTAATGAAGATTTTTCAAATACAGTCAAAGATTTATCAGAAACTCTTTCATCACAAAAAGATGCTTTGAAAACGACTGTGACTGATTTGAAGAATTTGTTTAGAAGTTCAAAGTAATCCACATTCTAAAAAAGTGCATAGATATATTCTCTTCACATCCAAAAACAAACAAAACATGTAACATTTTGTATAAAAAGTTACATGTTTTTAAAGTATTTTTTTCTTTAAAATTGCCTTTTTAAATCAAATTTGTTAATAAATTGTAACACATGCTACTTTCTTGTGCCGACAAGAAAGTAGCGCAAAGAAGCTCCCGGAGCTGTATCTACACTCATTAATCAATTGTAAAATTCGAGCTGAGCAGAGCAAACTCGCTTCGCTCAGACAATGCTCTGCTTGTTGCTCTCTCATTAACATTGATTATTCGTTCCGATAGGCTCGGCATTTTTCGTACCCGTGCTTTATCGCATCTAACGTAGCTTTTAGCACTTCCCTATATTTACCCCCATGTAACTTTTTATACAAAATGTTACATCATAAAATAGTGGATTTGAGGTGATATTAAGTTGGGAATTACAGGGATTAACAGCATTAGCGAAGCTTCAAAAACAAATACTACACAGGATACTTGTGATAACAAGTATGATTGGCTAAAAGATACGGGGTCTATTGGACTTGCGCTTGGAGGTGGTTTGACAATTAATCAGTTCTATAAAAAAGTGCACGCAAAAGCTTCAACTGCAATAAAGAAAGAACAGATGTTTTCATCATATATTCTTAACGGAAAAGAAGCACGTATGATGTTTAAAGATTCAGGATTAGCTGATAAAGGTGTAAAATTAAAAGATTTAAGTGGTAAGCCTATAGATACTTCAAAATTGGAAAAACCGTGTAAAACGTATGCAGATATGGTGAAACGGGTTCATGAAGAGAGTAAAATCTCAGTAAAGCGTGGGGATAATTCTTCTTATTATTCCCCTTCAAAAGAAATTTTTTGTAATTTAAAATCTTCACCAATGTCTGTTCCTCATGAAATGGGGCACGCTATGAATTGTACAAGTAAAAATCCTTTCTTAAAAATATTAACAAAAGGTAAATATCTACAGCTTTTGACACCTTTTTTAATGACTGCAGCACTAGTAAAGAAACCTAATGAAAAAAGAAATGAATCAGATTCTCTAATAGGAAAAAGTTTTGATTTTGTCAAAGATAATTGTGTCGGATTATCTGCTGTTGCTGCTGCTCCTGTTGTAATTGAAGAAGGATTAGCAAGTTTTAGAGGTGCTAAATTGGCAAAAAAATATTTAACTCCGGAAAAACTAAAAGCAATAAATGTTTTAAATTATAAAGCGTGGCTAACCTACGCTATATCTGGAGCAAGTACTATTGCTGCAACTTATGTTATAGATAAAATTAGAAATGCAACTGCTGTAAATGATAAAACTAGTGAATAGGTCGGGTTTCAACCCGACTGTAAAATTTGAAGAGTAGAAAGTAGGTCAGCTTTACTAAGCTGACAAAATCAAAATGGATTGCTTCGCTAACGCTCGCAATGACAGGGCGCAAAATTACTGGCTGTGCGTCATTGTTGTACAATTAAATCTATAAATTGTCATACTTTACCAATTAGTGGTAGGGTAGAAAACATTGCAAGCATTGCATATTAATATAATTTTGGTGCAAAAAATTGCACCCTACCGCTAGACCTTCGGTCGTCGCACTACCGAAAATCCGCTCCCCCTTAAGGGCGGAAAATTCGTAAACACTCAGTCACCCAGTCACTTCAAACAGCTACATTACCGATTAAATTTCTATACCCCTAATGACGGTGCAATTTGGATAAAAGTTCTTACCAAATCCGCATCCCATTGCGTTCCTGCGCCTTCTTCAAGAATTGAGAATGCTTTTTCAATATTCATACCTTTTCTATATGGTCTATCACTTATCAAAGCGTGATAAGTATCTGCAATTGCAACAATTTTCGCCGCTAGTGGGATATCACCGTTTGACAATCCTTCCGGATAGCCCTTTCCGTCAATTCTTTCGTGGTGGTATTTTACAATTGGTATCAAATCTCGTAAGCTTGGATTTGGCAACAGTACTTTTTCATATCCGATAACAGGGTGTTGTTTCATAATTTTCCACTCATCATCAGACAATGGACCCTCTTTTTTAAGTACTGATTCCGGAATTCCGATTTTGCCTACGTCATGTAGTAAAGCCCCCAAAGTAATACGCTCAACCTCTTTTTCAGGAAGATTGATTGCACGAGCCAATGCTTCTGAGAATTTTGAAACAGAAGTAGAATGACCTTTTGTATATGGGTCTTTCGCATCAATTGCTCCTGCAAGAGAAGTCGCTACTTCCCAAATTCTTGAATCAGAACCATCGTGATCTTCATTGAATTTTTCAAGAAGTTCCTCTTCAAAATTAATTCCAAGTTGCAAATGCCGTTTTGAAACAACTTCAGCATAAGATTTTAACGCAATATTATCCCAGAAATTGAAATCTGAAGAACTAATAATTGCAGACATACCGTCTTTATAACCTTTAGCTTTTGAAATATACATTGCTTGCTCTGCCAAAATAAGCAATTTTTCTTTATCTTCCGTACAATCAGGATAAGTTGCTACCCCAACAGAAACCTTTATTGGCCCGATTTCGTCAATAAAACAGCAAGACAAAGAATAAGTTAAATACTCTGCTACATATTTTGCCTGTTCTGAAGAAGAATTTGGCAGAATAATAGCCAGTTCATCACCGCCATAACGTCCCGCAACATCACCTTCTCTAATGTTTTGGCGAATTTTTTCTGCAACTAATTTTATTACTTCGTCACCTTTAGCATGACCAAGTTCTCTATTAATTTTTGTAATGTTGTTTATATCCAACATCATTACAGAAAGCGATTGTTTGTTAATTTTTGCTCTTGAAATTTCATTTGTTAAAACTTCTTGGAAAGCCCTATGATTATAAAGCAACGTTAATGAATCCGTACTAACATATTCTTCACTCTTTTCCAATAATTCAAAATTATGAGTTACAAGCGCTACATGTTTTGCAATCAATGAATATAATGCAATATTTTGATTTGCATGGGCATCTTCAATAATAAGAACACCAAGACATTTATTAATAGAGATTAGTGGCAAAATCGCCGTAGAATAATTTTTGTAATAAGAAAGTTTTAAATAATCTTCTTTATCAACAAATTTTGTTGTGCGTTCTTGAAAAGCTTGTACAATCGGATTATCTGTATCTTTTAAGAAAACTTTTGTAGAAAAATTATTTCCAATTTTATCGTGCAATCTCAAGTTTATACAATTGGATTTTTCCTTAAATAATCCAATTGCAAAGAAAGCTGAATCAATATGCTGAGAAATAATTGAATAAACTTTATTATAAAATTCTGTTGGATTAGCAATGTCAGAAATTCCAATCAAACTATCAATAACATATTTGTAGTTTAATGTAAAAGATTTCTCATTATTAAACACTATTTTATGCGGATTTAAAGAAGCACTAACAGTCGGATTGTTTGTTAATGCGTTCACCTTTGAAACCAAATTTTCCTGTTTAATAGGAGAAGTAACCGGTTTTGCAGCTTCATTATTACGTTTTAAATTATTATTATTTACTACTTGTTTTTTATTCACACTAATTACCTTTTTGTGATTTGTCAATTTAAAACATGTAAATTTTAATAATTGACTAATTTGATAAGTTGGTTAAGAAATCTTTACAAAACCAGTTCAAATTTATTCCACTCAACAACAAACCCTTATTCACATATTAACATTTTTTGCAGAAAATTCCAGTCTTTGTATATGTTTTTATTAAAATTATTTACAATATATTATTTAGAATTTGATAGTTGAAATGGCTCAAGATTAGTTATTACTGTTGATTTAGAAGATAATGAGCAGTCTTTTTTAGGAATAGTAAATGTAAAGACATTAATTCTATCTTTAAGATTTTTTACACTAATTTTGCCACCATGAAATTCAATGATTTTTTTGCACATATACATTTTAATCCCATGTCCAACCGTTGAAAACCTCGGTGTATTGAGAAACATCCTTTTGCATTCTTCTTCAGTTAAAGTTGCTCCACAATATGTAACTGATATTTCAGTATGACTAAAAAAATCTTTCGCAGCAATTGCCAAAATATTATTTCTTTCTGAATAAAAAATTGCAGTTGAAATAATATAATGCAAGACTTTTAACAATTCTGTTTTATCTGCACAAATAGGTTTATTTAAATTTTTTCCATAATGAAATTTTATATTTTTTTCATTTGCCCGATTTTGCAATTGTGAAATAGCTGTTTCAATAATATCCGATAATACAAATTTCTGATAAGTAAGAATTTGTTCTCCTTTTTCATACTGATAAGTATTTAGTAGCATATTTATCATTTCCAAAGAATATTTTGCAGAGTCTTGTATTTCATTAATTAACTCTTCCTCCTGATTATTTCTGTTCAACAATTCCAAGCCTCGAATTTGAGCTAATGCTGAAACCCTTATATCGTGACTCAGTATTTGGATAAATGTTTCTCTCTGATTTAAGAGTGTAGATTTTAAAGCAGAGTTTCTCTTTAACGTCAAAAATAATATTAAAAGTATACATACAAAAAGTAAATCTTTTACAATACTCATTTTTACTATCCTAATTGGCTATATTTCTATACTAACGTATTTAATCAAAAATAAAATTAGCCGACTAGGTAATTAATTTATTGTATTGAGTAGTTGTTTATGAAGTTTTACATTATGCACTCTTAAATAACTTACTCCACTTTGTATTAAAGGATAAGAAAGTGCCAAAGTCAAAGAATCTTTCAATTCGTTATCATCAGATTTTTGTAATCCTAATAAAGATTTTCTGGAAATTCCCACCATTATTGGGCAATTTAGCGAATTGAATTCATCTATTCTATTCAACAATTCAAAATTATCTTCTTTAGTTTTACCGAAACCAATGCCAACATCTAGGATAATATTTTTAATCCCTTTTGATTTGGCAAATTCTCGTTTTTTCGACAAACTCAAATAAACTTCTTCCACAACATCATTATATTGCGGTTTATTTTCAGTAGTACCGTTTGAGTGCTGAATAACAATTCCTGCTTCAAATTCACTCACAACCTTAGCCATTTCCAAATCATAATCCATGCCGGAAACATCATTGATTATTTGAACACCATTTTCTAACGCAAATCGTGCAACGACTGAGCTTCTTGTATCAACACTTATTGGAATATTTATATTTTTGATTTCTTTTAAAACAGGTTTTAAACGTTCTATTTGAATTTCAGCAGAAACTCCTTGTGCAAAAGGTTTTGTACTTTCTGCGCCAATATCAATCATATCAGCACCGTCATCTATCAATTGATACAAATGCTCACATGCCTGTTTTGAGTCTAAATATAAACCTCCGTCAGAAAATGAATTTGGAGTAACGTTCAAAATCCCGACAAGTTTTGTTTTATCTTGAACACGTTCTAATTGTTCCAAGATTTTTTCTCCAAGATGAGATAGAGAAAAAGGCTGATTTTTAAGTTTTTCAGCAATTTTTCTTAATTCTGAAAAACTACCTCCAAGTATTGCATTGGAATATTCTATTTTGCCGGTTATAACTTCTCTATGCACAGCACAATCCGAACCACAAATAAGTGCAGTTTGTTTTAAAATGTTTGCCTGTGCAGGTGTCAAATCGAATATTTTCAAAGTTTTATATCGATATTTATCAGAAGCTTTAAATCGATAAGCCTTATCAAATCCGATTTTAGCCAATTCTTCTTCAATATTGTTTGTTATTACTTGCTTTACTACAAAATCTTTCATACGTAAATTCTAACACAAATACGGTAACTATTTCTTGATAATCTAGTTTTTTTATAGTAAAATTTAATAGCCGAAATTTAATGATGATGTGTATTATTAATTTTTGTAAAATCTTTATTTAAATTAAAGAAAAATAGGCAAAAAAAATTCTTCAAGAGTTTTTTGTTATACGTATGAAGGAGTAATGGTTGTGTTTGTAAGCAAAATTGGGAATGAATTCAAGAAACAACAAGTTTTCAAAGGTTATCAGCACGAAGTTAACAATGTTGGTAGTCGTGTTATGCGTTTCAATTACCCGTTTGATTACAACAATGAAAGTTGTAAAATAGATTTTTATAATGTAAAAGAAGACCCAAGCTCCCCAACAGGATACCGTGTTGTAGGTGACAAAGTAAAGACTATCGAGCTTAAAAAAGATGGAGTAGTTGTTAATCCTTATCAAATAAAAGGTTTAAATGCCAAAGAAATGTTTGCTTACAAATTGAATTACTCCGGTAACGCTAATGCAGTGGATACAGGAATAAATCAAGACGGATTTAACCTTGTTACAACCCGTGGAACAGCTCCAACTGTACAAGGTTCGGCTATATTAAGCATGCCGGATTTACACAGACCGGGAGCTTATTACGACAAAAAGACCGGAAAAGTTCTTTATGATATAGAAAAACAAAAAGCTTCAGAAAAAATTATAAGAAACTTCTCTAATGCTATGGGAGGAAGCCTTGCAGGATATGAATATGAGCTTGACGCATTAGATAGAAATGATACACCTCAAATGCTAAGCGGAGTGAAAGTGCTTTTCTCAACTCCAATTGCCGGAGGTGACAACCGTTCTGCTTTCAGATATTGGAACAAAAACAATTTACAAATGGATTCCGGCATGGGTACGGCTGAAAATTATGAAAATTTCACAAAAAAAATGTTCAAGCACGGCAAAAAATTAGTTTATGACGGAACATTTACATCTGAAGGACTAGAAGGCATTCATTTTCAATATGCTTTAAGATGGGCAGGAAAAGACCCTCAAACACAATATTGGTTCAAAATGACAGGAATTAACGATGAACCAATTGGATTAGGAGTTATACCGGAACACTCTGAAAACCTTAGACACAAAGTTATTAATGCTCCAACTGTTTATAATTCAGATAAAAATACAGTTGAAATCAATCCTAAATACAATTCAGCAAAAGAAACTTACATACAAATATATGATGCAGCACAAGTTACCGAAGAACAAGCTACTGATTTAACAAAACCAATTGACAGATATGCTAATTTGTCATCAGGCTCACCTCTTGATATAAACACTCACGACGATACTGTAATGAGTTATATATTTGAAATTAATCCAAATGAATACACAAAACGTTTAGAAGAATTAAGCAAACACAACAAAACAAGTGAACATAAAATTTCACTAAACACCCCAGAAGGAACAGAATTTATCGGACAATTTTCAAGTTTCAAGTTCACACCAAAAAGACCGGGGGGTAGCGTAACTTGGGATGCAAATACTGATATGCAGAAAATGAGTTACTCAGTTTCTCCATATGATGAGAAAATTTTAGAAGAAATTTCTGCCCCAAGCAAAAAAGAATATGCCACTAAAATGACTCAAATCGGCACATATGAAACAAAAGACCTTGCTCTTCAAGCTGCAAGATATTGGACTGCAAAATCAAGAATTATCCAAACTCTTTATGCTGCCCAAGCGCTTCAAGCTAACACAATACAACAAGCTATTAATGAAGTAACTGCTGAAAATGAAACGAATAAAAAAGGAATGACTCCGGATGAAATCAAAGCTACAGCTATTGAAAGAGTTATAGACAAACTTATTCAACAAAAAGAACTTCCGGAAGAAGCGAAATTATCTAACGATGCGATTTTAAATATACTTGATAATTATTACAAATTAGAAACAAAAGGTGTTGTAGAAAAAGACGATGTTACAATTAAAGCATTAATGCAACTACCTCTTGATTCATTAGAATTGGGCGAAAACACTCAAGGAGTTTTATCTTCATCATATTTTTCAAATAGAGCAACCTCTCCTGAAACAGTCGGACTTACAAGATTTGAATTATTAGAACAGGCAAATCCACATTTGTTGGAAAAATATGCTGATAACTACATGAAAACAAGCGATTTTTATGAAACAACTTTGAAAGAATTTGCAGACAAAGTTCTTAAAGAAGTCGATAGCACTTCAGAAGAAAAATTGTTTGACAGTGACGGTAATTATACTCCTTATGGAGAATATGTTACCGAATTAATGGGACAAGATATTGCTAAATATGCTTTATTAAAAGCATTTGGTGGCAAAAATACCGAAGCTTGGTATTTTGAAGACGGCACTATCACTTATGATTACGACAAAATCAAAGAAAATACTACTCTTAAATCACTTGGCATTAATGCAAGTAATCCGGCTGATGAAGCTGCGGCTTTAAGAAGAATAATGGAACACGGAGTCAAAACTTTAAAAGATAACGATGTTCAATTTGTTGCGAAATCAATTTCACAAAGAATTCAAGGAACTAATCTTGATAGTTTTAAATTATCAGAGGCTATTGTTGGAAAAGCCGGTCTTGGACTTGACTTCAGATTAGACGCTGCAAAAGATATTATGGATTGGGATGCCGTGAGAAACGGTGATTTGTCTTTTGATGAAGCTTGGGATAAAACTATTGAATTTTGGGCAAAATACGTTCAAGCTGTAAAAAAAGAAAACCCGAATGCATATATTGTAGCTGAAATTACTGATATTGAATCATTAATGAAAAAATTATTAGGTGATAAGCTTAATTTATACGGTCAAAGCGTATCAATCGGGAATAAGTATAAAAATATAAATGAAGCTATGCAGCAATTCTTTATCCGCACAGGTGTTACCTCAGAAGCAGCTTATTCTTACACATTTACAAATTTATTGCGAGTATTTTCTCACGATTTTGAGGAAGGACATACAGGTAGCTTGGCATCATTTATAAACAATTATAGGCAAGTACTTTCTGTACACGGAATTGATTATGTAAGAAATCTTTGGACATTTGCAGACAACCACGACAAACCAAGCGTAATCCACGGTATGGCTCTTGATATGCCGTTATTCCTTGCAGATTTAGAAACAACTGATTGGGCAAGAGAAACTGCAATGAGAATGCTTATGAATGCGGATGATTTGAAATCATTACCGCTTGAAGCAAAATTTTTCTTACACAATATGGACTACTACAGAAATGTAAGTATGAAAGCCGTTGCAATGAGCAAGCTTATGCGTGATTGCACAAATGACTTAAACATTTCTGATAAAGAAAAACATTACATGAAATGTGCAATTGCAAATCTTACAAGCGGAAATTACTTGGGAGAAGGCGCAACATTCCCTCTTGCATTTGAAAATACTGAAGCATTAGCTTCTTTAGACGGTGCATTAAAAGAAATTGCAAAAAAATCAAATATTACATTATCGAACGATGAATTTAGCAGAATAATTAATCATGCAAATTCTTTAATTGACGGTTTCTTTGCAAACAAAGCCCCTAATTCTAAAGAAAATCTTGATCGTGCCAAAGCTATTTTGAGCAATAACGGTTCTGCAGACGGTTGTGCTGAAACGGATTTATCTCAATACAGCGTATACAGCGTTGCCATTATGGGTGCGTTAAGAGAAGCATTGCACGCACAAATTGACAATGATAGAGCTGTAAAAACTTGGGATGCACAAAGAGATTATATTAAACAATATAATAATGAATTTATTAAAAAATCTTTTGCTAATCTTCCAACCGAAGAAAACTCAAAATTTACCGCAAGAAAAGATGCTTATGCGGCAAGAGATTTTGAAACTGTAATCAAAATGATTATTACAGAAGCAGAAAACTTAGCAAAACAAGATAACGCATTGCAAGAAAA
This sequence comes from uncultured Vampirovibrio sp., assembly GCA_964584885.1. Taxonomy (GTDB): domain Bacteria; phylum Cyanobacteriota; class Vampirovibrionia; order Gastranaerophilales; family Gastranaerophilaceae; genus CAG-196. The sequence continues at coordinate 23,768 of CAZPBG010000002.1, read as the reverse complement.
CGAACATTTCAATAAAGATGAAATTCTTAAACAATTATTCATCAAAACTACAGAACCGGCTATTGATAAGGCTGTAAGATATATGTCATTCTTATCAGCACTACCTGGAATTCCGTCAATCTACGCAAGAGATATGTTAGGCGCACTCGGTTTTGATGAAAAAACAAAAAATATATTTCTTCAAAACAGAAATGCTATTGTTTGGTCTGAACTTGAAGAAGGACCTTTAAAAGAATATCGCCAAAAGATATTTGATATGTTCAAAGAAGCTATTCAGATAAGAACTGATGCCGGAGAAGCGTTAGACCATGGCACTCCGTATTTGCTTGAAACATCATTAGGTATTGATGTTCCGGCTATCCTTATGCAAGACGGCAAAGGAAATATGACCGTGTCTGTTCTTAATGCAAAAGGAAATGAAGCAGATGATAAACTTGATTACATTTTATTATCAGCAGCAGGTTTATCATTACCTCTTGGGCTTGAATTTATAAATTCTGCAGCAAAAGACAAGGCAACTTACATTGTTAAAGAAATTGCCGGTAAAGGCAGAGCAATTGCTGTTAAAGAGGGTTCTTACATAGCTCTTAATAAAGATACTTTAAGAAATGGTGTTATGGTGTTAAAACATGTTGCTTTCAGAGGTAATTCAAGACAAATTAACAAACAATACAACATCGTAACTAATCCCTACAAAAAAACTGAACCAGCTCAAGAAGGTCAAAAATTATCAATAATTGCAGGATAATAATTATAAAATTATAAAAGTAAGAGCAAAAAGTTATTAAACTTTTTGCCCTTACTTTATCAACATTCTTATTAAAATCCAATTGCATAATTAAATAATTTCTTCTTAACCGGTTTTGGAATAGAATTTGGGTCAACCGTAATTTCTTGAGTTTCAATAACTTGTCCTGCTCGTTGAAGCATATTATTTTTTTCTAAAGTCTTGTCAACGTTGTTAAAAGATTTTAGGGTATCCAATTTGTTTTGCAATTCAGCATTTTCATTATTTAGAACTACAGTTTGACGACCAAGTTCATTCAATTTTACTTCACAAGTTATAACAAAATAATAACTAACTATAACAAGAGTTATCAAAATTCCCATTATTACACATAACATTTTGTTAAAACGCTTAATTGCCATTTGCTTAACCACATTCTCCTTAGGAAAGTACCCTTCTATTATACTATTATTTGCAAGATTTTGAACAGACTTATCAACAAAAGATTTTTTTTCATAAGGACTTGTTGCTTCTTTCGAAAATCTTTGTATCAAAAGATTTAAGACATTTTTCTCTTCTTCTCTTCTGTACGGCTGATTGTTATTGTAACTCTTTAAAGCGTGAACCAACTAACCTACTCCCAAATAAACCTCTAGGAAATACACCTCGCAATCCTCAATTTTGCGCTTCGTGATGGTGGATTTTCCTTTATCTCCTCAACTGATGCCTCAATAGGCTTTTTGTTAACAAGCTCTATCTTTGGCGGTGGGCATTTGCAAATCATTTCATTGCATCTGCACTTTTGGCTCTCAAACTTGAAAAATCTTTTTACTATTCTATCTTCCAAAGAATGAAAACTTATTACTGAAATCATACCACCAACATCTAATAAATCCAAGATGTCATGCAATACAAAATTTACATTTTTTAACTCATTGTTAACTTCAATTCTTATTGCCTGAAACACCCTTGTAGCCGGATGTATAGAGGTTTTAATTTTTGGTGTTGCACTAACTATAAGTTCTGCAAGCTCGCCTGTTGTTTCAATCTTTTTCTTAGCACGAACTTCCACGATTTTTTTTGCAATTCTTTTTGAAAATCTTTCTTCGCCATATTCAGAAAAAATTCTTACTAAATCGTCCTCTTTGTAAGTGTTTACGACGTCATAAGCAGAAAACTCCGCATCCATGTTAAAACGCATGTCCAAAGGAGCATTTTTTGAGAACGAAAATCCTCGTTCAGCTTTTGTTAATTGGTGATAAGAAGCTCCTAAATCTAAAAGCACACCACCCGTAATTTTTTCTATTCCAAGTTTTTTTAATTCTTGTTTAATATTTGTATACGAAGATTTTACTATTGTTAAATTTGGATAATCTTTTAGTCGTTCTCGAGAATGAGCAATTGCTTCATCATCAATATCAAATGAAATCAAGCGACCGTTTGGCGAAATACGTTTTAGAATTAATTCGCTATGACCACCTCCGCCAAGAGTACAATCAACATAAATTTTACCGTCTTGACAATTTAAGGCATCAACCGCTTCATTTAACATTACTGTATAGTGTTTAAAATCATCCATAATAGAATTGTAACATAGAATAAATTATATGTTTATTTATGCACGAACTTCTTTCACTCTTGATGCAATTATTGATGCTGCAACCAAGCAAATCGCACCTATTAAGAAAGTGTATTCCCAGTGATAATTAACACCTGAACCGACTGTAAATACGCATTTATTGATTATCCAAGAAACAAGAGTACATACAAACACTTGAGGTCCGGCAATAAAGATATTGAAAATACCCATTACAGAACCTTCTGTTCCAGGTTTAATATATTGTGAAAGCATTGCAAACGGTAATGCACAAATACTTGCCCAACCAATACCTGACAATCCCATTAGAGCAGCAACTGCCACGTGATTTTTTGTAAATGCCATACCTAAAAATGCTAATGCCATAGAAATCATTGATATAACATGGATTTTTTTGTTTCCAAATTTTACTGATAGAATTCCAATAGGAATTGCAACTAAGAAACATACAAGATTAAAGATTGCAAAACATATTGAAGAGAAGTTTGTACCGGCTGCAACAGCACCCTCAAAAGAAGCTTTTACTGCCTCTGATACATTTGATAAGTCAGGAACGCCATATACCGTATGGATTGCATATTGTGTAAAATAAATCATCATACACATATTGCCAATCCAAGTAAAGAATTGCATCCAACAAATCTTACCAACTTCCGGTGAAAGTGCAAAAAACTCTTTCAAAGATTTTATAAAATCAAATTTTTCTTTTTGTTCATCTTCTTTTGGAGTATAGCGTTTTTCTTTTATTACCATACAAGTCCAAATCATACCAAGAGTAAACGCTAATGCTGCCATTATAAATTGAGCATTTACAGACATTTGATAATTAAATGCCCATTTTAAAAACGGAGCAGTTGCTGCTGCAACAACAGAACCTAAACCGATTGCAAGACTTATGTAAGAGTTCGCAATTGAATGTTGTTCAGGAGGAACTACATCAGGAACAAGAGCTCTGTAAGGACCTTGAGCAATATTTACACAAGCATCTAAAATCCAAATCATTACGGCTGCAAAAGCTAAAGCTGCAAGTGCGGGGAATTTAATATGCAAAGCTGAAGAAATAAAATTTGTAATAGCTTCTGAGTTTGGCAATGCCCATAAAGCAAGTGCAGACAATAAAGCTCCACCTAGCAAATACGGACGTCTTCTGCCGAAAGCAGATGTTGTTTTATCACTCAATGCACCAATCACAGGTTGAACTACCATGCCGGTAAACGGACCTGCTAGCCAAATTAAACCAAATAGAAATGGAGAAGCTCCAAGACTTTCTGTTACAGGACCTGATAAAATAATTCTCATTTGCCAAGCAAACTGTAATCCAAAAAAACCGATTGCAAAACTAATCAATTTTGCTGTATTAAACTTCTTCAAACCATTGTCTTCCATTAGTAGCCCTCCCCGTGTTTAGTATTATAAGTGTACAAATAACACGGGGTTGAGTCAAGTTTTTATTAGAAAGTTGTTCTCGTATAATTTTATTACTAAATTCCCTTTTATTATTGATAATAATAGCACTTTCTTTCATTAAATAGGGAGTTAAGAAAGACTTCAAGATAGCAATCTCTTGAGGTCTTTTCCCTATATCTACACAATAACATATTTGTTAAATTTTTCAATACTAAAACGTTAAAACATAATAAAATAGAGCCTTAAAAGGCTCTATTTTAATTGGCTGGGACGGAAGGATTCGAACCTCCGAGATGGCTGGACCAAAACCAGCTGCCTTACCACTTGGCGACGTCCCATTGGGTACTCTATTATCATATGATATCAAGCTCATTTGTCAAGCAACTTTTTATATGCTAAAAATCGGATTCTTTAAAGAATCCGATTTTATTATGGTTAAAAGGATTAAGAAAAATTTTATGCTACTGCTTTATTAGTATCTGTGCATTGCCAAATTATATCAGCTGCCATTGCTAACATTGCACCAATTGGAGCGGATTTACCCAACCATTTAGGGCTAAACTTAACTGCACTACCTCTGCCAAACACTGGGGCTGCTCCTTTTAATAGTCCGTAGCCTACTGTATACGCTGCTGCACCGCCGACTGCACCATATGCACCTTTTTCAAGTACGCTTGCACCTCTACCTACATAGCTTGCAACTGCTTTTCGGCCTTCTTTTGATTTCATATCTTCGATTTCATCTCCAAAGCAATGACTCAAAGTCTGATCAATATATCTATCTTGGTGACCTCTTCTAAAACCTTTCATAAAGCCATTCATTGTTGAGCTTTCACCATATTTAATGATATCACTTCTTAAATCTGCAGTTCCACCGCCGTTTTGAGCTGTTATAATACTTGTGTACAAATTATTGATAAGTTTAGTTGCTGACGTATGAGGATTATTTTTATCACCTCTTGCTGCAAACTCATCCTTATAAGTACTATATATATATTTATGTAATTCGTCAAAACGTTTACAAATATCATCTTGATTACCTGATTTTACAGCATTGTGCAAGTTTTCTATACCTTGTTGCACATCACTGTTTGTCAACATCTTTTGAATAAGAGCTGAATCAGTTTCTCGTTGTGCATTTACAGCGTTATTTAATAAAGTTGTATGCATATTTCCGCTATGTTGTGCTTGAATTTGTTCAGCTGCATTTCGCATTTGAGTGTAATAAAGTGGATTATACATCCCCATCATTCCACCCATCATCGGATTCACTCCCATCATTGAGTTCATGCCTCCGTAGCCATAGCCCATTGACATCATAGGATTCATACCTAACATTGACGGCATGTAGTTATCATATGAACTGTAACTTCCACTAGCACCCAGCCCGAATGTTCCGAGCCCCATTGCGGGATAACCTATTCCAGATATGCCAAGACCTAAAGCCATAGCGACCTCCAACCTTTTAATTTAAATAAACCTTTTTAACCTTACATCTATATAAAGTATTTTTGTTCTTAATAATTGACTTTTTCAAGTAACATTCTTAACAAAACTTTACAATTGCAACGTTCGTATTTGTTGTATCATATAAAAAAAGGGGAGTTAAATGAGAATAGAAGCTAAAAATCTCGTTAAAATATACGGTGACAGATACGTAGTTAATGACAATTCATTTTATATGGACAAAGGAGAAGTTGTTTGTTTATTAGGACCTAACGGAGCCGGTAAAACTACAACTTTTTATATGATTGTTGGATTAGTTAAACCTAATTCCGGACAAGTATTTATTGACGGGCAAGAAATTACGACTTGGCCAATGAACCTTAGAGCAAAAGCCGGTATTGGTTATCTACCACAAGAAAATTCTATTTTCAGAAAACTTACCGTAGAAGATAATATTAAACTAGTACTTGAAATGAATGACAAGTTAACAGTAAACGAAAAGAAAGCAAAATTAGAAGAATTACTTAACGAATTTGGTGTAGAAAGACTAAGAAAATACCCTGCAATTGCGCTATCAGGTGGAGAACGTCGTCGTGTAGAAATTGCGAGAGCCTTAGCTGCAAGTCCTGATTTTATGTTATTAGATGAACCTTTTGCCGGCATTGACCCTATTGCGATTGGTGAAATCAAAGAAAATATCAGAAAAATTTCCGAAGACAAAGGTTTAGGAGTATTAATTACTGACCACAACCCAAAAGCGACCTTGTCAATCACAGACAGAGCTTATGTAATATTTGACGGTAAAATCAAAATTCAGGGTAAAAGTGAAGATGTTGCAAATGACCCTGTTGCCAAAGAATTTTACTTAGGAAAGGATTTCAAACTCTAAGATGAAAAAATTCATTACCGTATATGACAGATATATTTTCATGCAGGTTTTGTCTACAACAATTGTTGCAATTCTTTTATTCACAATTGTTTGGATTGCTCCTGAAATGTTATTGAACACTATTAAACGTGTTTTAGCCGGAGATATGACAGCTAAAACTGGTTTATTAGTTCTGTTTTATGAACTTCCGAAAATTATGGGAAAAGCATTTCCGGTTGGACTTTTATTAGGTTCACTTTTCACCTTTGACAAATTAAGCAAAGACTCTGAACTTACTATTTTTAGAGCAGTTGGAATGTCTTTTTCAAGAATTTTGCGACCATTATTAGTTTTAAGTTTTATTGTGACTTATTTATGCTTTGTAACATATGATAAATGGATTCCATATTCTTGTCAAAAATTGCAAGATATCAAGGGTTCAAGGATGTTAACTCAATATATTTACACCCAAAAAGATGAAAAAAATCACCCTCAAACCGCAGTAATTGTTTCCAAATTTTTAAATGGTGATATGTCAGACGTAATCGTTATGGATTTTTCAGACCAAGTTTTTGATGATTTGCACGGATTAGAAAATATTATGGTTGCAGAACACGGCAAAATGGGAAAAACAAAAGACGGAGTTCCTTGTTGGGAACTTTCTGACATCACTTCTTACAAAATTGATGAAGAGGGTATTTTCAAATCAGTTGATAAAATTGCATCTGCTAATATTTTAGAAGGTAAGGCTTCTGAAAACGCTTACACAATAATGATTAATTCTACAAAGCGTGACCGAGATATTAACAACAAAGATTTGCATAATTATATTAAATTATTAAAACAAGAACGATTAGACGAAGATTATCGTTTAATGTTAAATAAATATTTACAAAGATTTTTCCATCCGTTTGTCTGCGTATTATTGGCAATTATGGGATGTTTATTAGGTTTTTCAAAACCTAGAGAACAACGTCTGATTGGGTTTACAATTGCTATTGGATGTATATTTGTTTATTATATTACACTTCCGTTTTTCGACCTATTAGCAGAAAAAGGTGTTTTGCATCCGTTTATTACAGCATCATTCCCACCATTAGCGTTTTTAGCGGCAATCATTGCGTTTTACAAATCAAGGGATTTATAATATGAAGAAATTTTTATTAACAATTGGAATTTTACTTAGTATTAGTACAGCTTTAGCTGCACCTATTGATGTCAATTTCGATGATGGAATTTATCACGTAGTATTAAGCGGAGAAAAAATTAAAAAAAAGATATCTTTTGTTTCTTCTCCAAATTTAATTACAAATAAAGAAGCTCATAATACAGCAAATTCTTTATTAACAATTAATGCAGGATTTTTTGACCCTAAAAACGAAAAAACGATTTCTTATATTGTAAACGATTCTCAAACCGTAGAAGATCCGTTATTTAACGAAAACATAAATCTAAATCCGGTATTAAGACAAAATTTACAAAAGATTTTAAAACGCACAGAATTTAGAGTATTAGATTGTGATAGCAAATTAAAATATGAAATTGCACCTCACAATGCAAAAGTAGATTTTATGTGTTCGATTGTAACTTCTGCTCAAGGTGGCCCTCAACTTTTACCAACTCTAAGATTAGAAGAAGAATTCTTTATAGTTAAAGATACAGATGGAAATGTGATTAGAGAATCTGCAAGTGTATTACACAAAACTCCAAGAACTTTAATCGGTATAAAATCACTCCCTAAGGGTGCTCAAGAAGTACACATTTTCATAGTAACAAACGAACATCCAATGACAATTTACGAAGCTCGTGATTTGTGTGCCAGTTATGGTTTAGACAGCGCAATGGCTTTTGATGGTGGAAGTTCAACATCTTTTGATTACAAAAAAATCCATGTTGTTTCAACTCAAGCTTCCGGTGATACAGGAAGAGCATTAAAATCATTCATGATTATAAAAAGATAATTTAACTAATAAAGAAAAGGGGCGAGAAATTTTAAAATTTCTCGCCCCTTTTTTTAATCTTTATTAACCCTCAACATTTTCAAAATTTTCTGAGTTTTCTTGAGAATTATTTTCGTTTTCATTCTCATTTACTTCCTCATCAACCCCCTCGTTTATACCCTCTGGAGGAGTAACTTTTTTTGAACGTCTTTTTTTAGGTTTAATTTCTTCTGAAGAGTCAGTATCAGAGTTTTCTTCTTCTTCAAAATCTTCTTCATCATCTTCTAATTCTTCGTCTTCGTCAAAATCATCAGATTCATCTTCGGCTTTTGTAGCAGCTTCGATTTCATCTTCATCTTTTGCACGAATTACTGGAATTGAAAGCATCAATGCTACTTGATCACCCTCTTGTTCAAAGTTTAATTCAAGCAAATCCTTATCCATTTCTAAATATTTAGACAGAAGTTCAATCATTTCTCCTCTCATTTGTTCAAGAACTTTTGGAGTTAAATTTGTTCTGTCTTGCATTAAAACAAGTTTAAGCCTGTTTGTCGCAACTGATTTGGACGGATCACTTTCTGATTGTTCTTCTTGCGGGCGGAAGAACTTAGCCACCGTATTATAAAAATCAGTGAAAAGTCCCATCTCTACACCTTCGCTTTCAATTTTGCAATAACATTTTTAATTTTTGCCATAATTCCTTTTGGCTCATCTAAATCCAAGAAAGGAACTTCCTCGCCCAAAATTCTTTGTGCAACATTTCTGTAAGCTTGACCTGCAAGAGCTTTTTCGTCATTAACAATCGGCTCACCTTTGTTTGTAGAAGTAATAATTCCTGTATCTTCCGGAATAATACCGATAAGAGGACATGCAAGAATTTCTACAACATCGTCAACACTCATCATTTCGTTTGATTTGATTAAACTTGGACGAACTCTGTTTAACAAAAGTTTTGTACTTACGATTTCTTCCTTTGGTCCTAACAAACCGATAATTCTATCAGCATCACGGATTGCAGACATTTCAGGAGTCGTAACAACAATTGCTTCGTTTGCACCGGCAACTGCGTTTTGGAAACCTTGTTCAATACCTGCAGGACAGTCAACTAGGACAAAGTCGTTCTTCTCTTTTAAAGTATCACAGATTTCTTTTAATTGTTCTGCATTAACCGCAGATTTATCTCTAGTTTGAGCAGCTGCCAAAAGTTGTAAATTAGGGTTCTTTTTATCCTTAACAAGTGCTTGTTTAAGCTTACAACGTTCTTCAATAACATCAACTATTGTGTAAACAATTCTATTTTCTAATCCTAAAAGTAAGTCTAAATTTCTAAGACCCAAATCGGTATCAATAAGAACAACTTTGTAACCTTCTTTTGCTAACGCAGTACCAATATTAGCACTTGTAGTTGTTTTACCAACTCCGCCTTTACCGGATGTAATTACTATAACTCGACCAGCCATTATTAATCTCTCCTTAATTTTTTATAAATTACTATTCTACCATCTTCAATTTGAGCTTCTTCCGGAGTAAACTCATTTGTTTTTTGAACGTAAGGAACGTTCAAAGTATCATTTCTTCTTGCATACAAACCTGCAATTCTCAATTGAATTGCATTAAGTTTTAATGCTCTTACCTTTGCTGTAATGTTACCTTTTTTACCGGCATGAGCAATACCGCCCAAAATTCCCCATACTGTAACATCACCATCTGCAACAATTTCACTTCCCGGGTGAGCATCACCAATTATCAAAACATTACCTTCGTAAGAAACAGTTTGTCCTGAGCGAAGTGTTTGATGCAAATACAATGTAGGCAATGATTTTGTATCAATTGTATTTTCATCAGCATCTTCCGGCAAAACATCACCTGTATCAAGAAGGATATATTTACTGGTTTCTTCGTTTGTAAACAAACCTTCGTTTGCAGCAAGAGTTTCAAAATCAGATTCAAAACGTTCTGTAGGAATAATTTCTGAAAGTTCTTGAGCAGTTTCTTCTGTATAACTGTCTTCAATACCTTCAATTGTTACTACAGGTTCAGCTTCAGGCTGTTGTTCAATTTCAGCATGCACTTCAACAGTATCACCTGCTTGAAGAGTTGCTCTAACAGGCTCTTTTAGTTCTTCCGCTTCCGGCTCTGCTACATAAGATTCGATTTTAGCATCATTGCATTTTGAAACAATGATACCATGACTAACTGCAGCTGCTTCTGTCTGCTCCGAACGAGTATCAATATATGCAATTTGCGCATCCATTGATTCGATTAAAGCTTTTACACTCAAAAGTTGAGCTTGGTTTAAGTCCAAATTCCCAAGTTTTAAGCAAATATTTTTTCCTTTTACATCCGGATGTTCCATTACAGAATTAAGCTCAGATACAAGCTGTGCTGTATTTTGGGCTACGCTTAAATCTATAATAAAACCATTCTCTACAAAACTTTTTTCCATTTAATATACCCAAATAAACTACTACACACTAAGAATATCTTAAAGATTATATCAATTCAATAAAGTGTAAAGAAAGTTTTACTTTTCAAGAAAGTAAGGCTATGAAAAATAAATTAGAAATTGTCATCTCTCCTATGCTAATTCATAAAAAAACAGTCACCAATAAATTCGAGGCTGTTTCAAATTTTAAAAAGTATGTTATAATGAAGGTATGAAGTCAACAAAAGAAATTGCTGTAGAAAACAAAATTATTAAGAGGTTACAACATCTACCCAAAGCGTTAGAACTTGCAAATTACGTGTTGTCTGATGCAGAAGTCCAAGAAATGCAAGACTATGCAAATAATGTTTCAATTAAACGTTTAGGGTTTAATGACCACGGACCAGTGCATATGCGTCAGGTTGCCAATAATGCTATAAAAATGTTGTTAATACTTCGTGATGCAGGAATTAAAACATCTCTTGAAACAGAAGAAGTAGGAACATTTGAAGATAGTGTTTGTGCTCTTATTTTAGCAGGTCTAATGCACGATTTAGGAATGATGATTGGACGGCAATCTCATGAAGAAATGTCTTTAATTATTGCAAAACCAATAATGGAACGTGCACTTGAGGCGATTTTCCCTGACGATTTGCATAAGCGTACTGTGATTAAAGCAGTTGCAATGGAATCAATAATCGGACATATGTCATCAAGAAAAATCCACTCTATAGAAGCAGGAATTATGCTTATTGCAGATGGTTGCGATATGACGAAAGGACGTGCCCGCATTCCTATGTCAATTAGCACAACTCCTAAAGTCGGCGACATTCATAAATATTCTGCAAATGCGATTAATTTTATCAAAATTCATCACGGCGAAAAAAAACCAATCAGAATTGATGTTGATATGAGCGGTGATGTTGGTTTATTCCAAATTGAGGAAGTTTTGTTGACAAAAATTAATTCAAGTCCGGCAAAACAGTTTATTGAATTGTGTGCAAAAGTCGAAGGTTTAGCACCTAAATTCTATTTGCAATAAATAATTTTTATTATTTTTTAGTTGCCTAAAATCGCTACTACCTAGTAGTAGATTGCATTTCGCCTGTTTTATTAAAATTGTATTGTAAACAAATGTAACAAGTTTGAACAAAATATTAAAGTTTTCCTAAAAAATGCCGTAATACATGGCAAAGAAACAAAAAAAAGGAAAAAGGAGAACTCAATCATGGGTATGTCAGCATCACAAGCAAGATTACTTCAATTACAAGCAAGACAAAGCAATCTTGAATATCAAGGTCAACAAATTAACCAAGAAAGAACAATTTTGTCACAACAATGTACAGATTTGTACAATAGCTTGTTGGGCATGACAGTTCCGACTCCTCCTTCAACTCAAGATTATACAACTATACAGTATACAGGTACTGATGGTGCATCAACATTTACTCTTGGCAATATAGTTCCAAACGGTGATAATACTTATAATATTGACTTGAAATACAAAAAAACAGGTCATTATATGGAAAGTGCAGGTACTGCTCTTGTAGAAAATGTTCCTCCATATATTTATGTACAAGAAGTTAATCCGTCAATCCAAACAACGAATGCAGCAATAAAAAGACCTGACCGTCCTGTTAACAATGAAGTTGATGACGGTACTCCTATAATGGTACCGACTGATGCAAATCACAAATTAGAAGACGGTGAAGCATTTTATGAATTAAAAAAGGATAAAAATGGCAACACATATTTTGTTCCGATAGATGAAGCAGATGCTAAATCAGCACAACAAGGTAATTTATACTTAAAAACAACAGCTAAGAATAAAACTGAAACAGAAGATGCAAACTACAACCCAGCAACTGCTTATAATTTAACAGATGCTATAACTTCCGAATTCTCATATGGCGGAGTTAGTGCTTCTCAAATTCAAAACTATTTAATTATGGATGCATCAGGAAATGTACGTAGTGCAAATGTTTCTGAATTCACACAATTATCAGATGGAACTTTTCAATTAAACCCTAATGTTGGCACATTAGTTGAAAAAACTGGAGATGCATCCGGTAAACAAGTAAAAAATCCGGATAGTACTGATAACAACGTAACTCACTATGTGGAAGGAAATGCTTGTATGTCAGTAGCTTCTGCAAAAGCTGCATTGGGTTCTTCATACGATTCTTATATTGAAGCAATTCGAGATGCATTCCCTGAAATGGCTGAAAAATCAGATGATGATATTGCAAATTTATTTAGTGTTTACTTTACAAAGTCAGTCGGTTCAACAACACAAGTTCCAAATTTTGTATTAACTTCAGATTTGACAAGCAATACTTCAAATGTAAACGGTCATAGCTATGTTGAACACTATAATTATATGGCGAACGGTACATATACTGCAAGTGAAAACAAAAAGGATTGTTTACTAACCTTTGATACATCAGGAAGAATTACTGAAATTAAATTTCCAACAGCATACAATGCTGACGGAACTCCAAAAAGTTATAAAACAGTTTCTTTAGAAGCTAGTACAACTACTGATGAAGCTGCCTATAAAGATGCATATAACAAATACGAATATGCAATGTATGAATATGATAAAAAGCAACAAGAAATCAATGCTAAGACTGAAATCATTCAGCAAGAAGACAGAAACTTAGAATTAAAACTTCAAAGACTTGATAATGAAAGACAACAAATCACAACAGAAATTGAAGCCGTTGAAAAAGTTATTGATGACAACATTGAATCTTCATACAAAACATTCTCAGGCTAGGCACTGCACATGTAGACAAATGAGTAGTTACAAAAGAGCTGGTTGCAAGTCAAAAGTATAACCCCTGTTAAGGGATACACACAGTCGAATGACAAACTCGAGAGCCCCGAAGAGGGGCTCTCGAGTTTGTTATAATAAACTTATTTTTGCACTATGATTCATCATCTAAGTATCTGTAATCAAGCAAGCTGCCTTCGTATTTTTCATCAATGTCATAATACATAGACATATTATTTACGATACGGTTTCTATCTGCGATTTTTTGTTTTTCCAAATCAGACTCAACTCCGTAAGCTTGAATTTCTTGGTTAGTTACTTTTCCGTCTTTGTTTTTGTCGATTTCGTCAAAATGTGATAAAACTGTTTCTGTTAAAGAAGAACTCATGCCGGTAGAACCCGCTAATGTCATAATTTGTTCTCTTGTTAATCCTTGAGTTGCCATTTGTCCCATCAACTTTTGGATTTCATCAGCTGAAATTATTCCGTCACTATCAGAGTCAATACTATTAAAATTACTTGTCAAATAAGATGCAAACGTTGAGCCATAAGCCGTATTTGTAATATTTGTATTGGTAAGCGCTTTATTTAAGTTTTCTAAAGTTATACCATCGGTATATTGGCTTGAAAGTTGTGCAAAAGTATTAGTTAAAGCTGAATTTATACCTGTAAACATTGATGTTCCGTTTAGTCTTTTGCTCATGATATATCTCCTTGTGATTATAGTTGTATATACTATATTTTAATAATGGTTATTCAAAAATCAAACATACAAATAGAGGAGATGTGAAAATCTTTCTTTGTTTTAGTAGTATAATTATTCTAAAAGAGGTATTAACTATGGCAGAACTTAAAAACAATGCGCTGGAAGCAGCAAAAAAGATTAAACTCCTAGCATTTGATGTTGACGGAGTAATGACTGATGGCAGTGTAACTTATGATGAAAACGGAGTTGAATACAAAACATTTAATGTAAAAGACGGTCATGGAATTGTCAGAATGAACAAATCCGGATTTATTACTGCAATTATTACTGCAAGAAACAACGGAACTGTTCGTCATAGAGCAGAAAACCTTAATATTACGGAAATTTATCAAGGACAAAAATATAAACTTCCTGCATTGGAAGAAATTATGGCTAAATACAATTTAACTTATGAAAATGTGTCTTATATGGGTGACGACTTACCTGATATTTGTATTTTAGAGAAAGTTGGGCTTAAATGTTGTCCTAATGATGCAGTTAGCGAAGTTCAAGCAATCTGTAATTTTAAATCTTCTATAAACGGAGGCAGAGGCGCAGTAAGAGAGCTTTGTGACTTTATTCTTGATGCACAAGGAATTGAAAAAATTGCAACCGTTTCGGAAGGTAAAAATTCTTGAAAAAGATATTTTTAGAACTATCACAAAACAAAAATTTTATAATGCTAATTACGGCAAGTGTTTATATGCTTGCTGTTTTTGCTACACTTAGCAACAATTTAATATTATTTTCCGGACTTTTAACACTTATATTTATAATATTTATTCTAAAAGAATTATTTCCGCTTAAATATATAATCTCAATTTGTTTAATCTTTTATATCGGAGTTCTAAATACTTCATTAAGATTAAAAGATGTTGATGATTTATTGAATTTAGCACCCGTAAATTCTGAAATAACAGGAACAATAACCTCAATTCCACAAGGTCAAAACGAGGGTAAAGTTAAGTTTTATTTTGATGTCAATAAAATAAAATTCGACTCAACAGAAAAAGAATTTAAAAAAGAAAAAGTTCTTGTTACGTATAATATTGATGAAAATTCTCCTGTTGAGGGTTTAAAATTATACAACTCTTGTGTATTAAAAGGTAGATTATCTGCTCCTTTTAAAGCCGGAAACCCATCTCAATTTGATTATGGAAATTATTTAAAGAACCATAACACTTATGCTGTATTCTATGCCAAAGAGTTTCAAATACTTGATAACAAAACTACTTTTAAAGAACGAAGTTTGCAAAAGATTAATGACTTTAGAGAAAATATAATTTCTGTTCACTCAAAGTATTTAAAATCCCCAAATCTTGAGATTTTGGGCGGTATTGTGTTTGGCGATGATGCAGTATCTCCACCACAAAATATCAAACAATCATTTATAAATTCAGGTTTATTACATATTCTTGCTGCATCCGGCATGAATGTTGCGTTTATCTATTCGTTTTTCTTTATGTTCATGTCAATCTTTAAAACTCCTTTTAAAGTAAAAGTTTTGCTTGGTATGGTGATGGTAACAATCTATTCTTTGATGACAGGTTTAGGCGCATCTGTAGTTAGAGCTACCTGTATGTTGTTATTTGTACTTGTTGGAAAATTGATTGACAGAGATGCTCATAGTATTTCACTTCTATCATTTGTTGCGCTTTTGATGCTTTTATACAATCCGTTACTTATAAACGATGTCGGTTTTCAATTATCGTTTATTGTAACTTTTGGTATATTGATTATGGCTCCAATTGTACCAATATTTAAAAACAAATTTTTAGATTTCATTGCAGGCACAATTGCAATTCCTATAATTGCACAACTTTGGGTAATTCCTATTCAAATATTCTATTTTAGCAATATTAGTTTGTACTCGGTATTTGCCAATATAATGAGTGTTCCAATTCTTATGGTGCTCAGTTTTGGTGGTTTTGTAAGCTCACTTCTTTCAATAATAAAACCTATTGCGGATTTTGTTTGCAAAAGTTTTGATTTTATTTTAAATCCTTTGTTAACAATTCTTGTAAATATTTCTGATTTTTGGGGCAAATTACCTCATTCAGCTTTACAAACTACACATCCAAACGTATTTCAAATTCTTTTGTATTATGGAATTTTACTCTGTATAACCGCAATTTTGAGAAAAGTTCAAATAAAACCATTGTTAAAAACTGCAATTATATTATTTGCAATGCTTTTAATAACACTAATTCCAATTAAAAATTCTAATCTGGAAATCTTGGCTTTTGATGTAGGAAATGCGGATTGTTTCTTAATTAAAACACCTACAAACGAATATATTATGATTGACACTGCAAAAAGCGGTTATAACGGAGGTAAATCTCAAGCCGAGATTATTATACTTAAATACCTTAAAGACAGAGGAATAAAAGATATTGACACTATTATTGTAACCCATTTTGACAACGACCACTGCGGCGGAGCAGTTGATTTGATGAAAGAAGTTAATGTCAACAAAATATATGTAAACGACTTGAACCACAATTCATTTGCGGCTAAATATATTTACAAAACAGCAAATGATTTAGGTGTAAAAATCATTCTTGCTCAAAATAATCAAATTGTTTATGACAAATCAGGAGTAAAGCTTACAAATTTTGTTCCAATTTTAGCTAAAAACGATAATGATAATTCTATAATTACTCTACTTGTATATAACAAGTTTTCAATGCTATTCACCGGAGATGCCGGAATTAGCGGAATAAAATCAGTTCTGAATAATATTCCTAAGGGGATAGATGTCCTAAAAGTTCCACATCACGGTGCAAATGGGGTAATTAACAAAGAAATAATGAATTATCTAAACCCAAAATATTCAATTATTTCCGTAGGAGTTAATAAATTCGGACATCCTGCTGTTTATACAGTTAAATTATTGAGAAATTCTATAGTCTTGAGAACGGATATTGATAATGCTGTTAAAATTTCTGTAAACAATGATGAATACAAGATTTTCACCTATAATACCATGCAACGCAAGTTTACAAAAGTTAACAATTAAGAACAAAAAAGGCAATTTTTTAAACCGTAAATACTTTATATATACATAAGATACAAATAGGATAGAAATCCCAAAAGTATCAAACTGTATAACATTTACCTTATAGGAGAGAGTATTTATGGCAATTGGCGCAAGAGATTTTATTGACAAGTTATTAGTAGAAAAATATGCACAAGAAAAAGTTGATAACCACGATGCAGAATCATTAGTATCAAGAGTTTCTGCAGACGATATGCTTGGAGCAATGGCAGCTTCAGCAAACACATATAAAACAATGCTTGCATTGAATAACAGATTAACAATGGTCTGCTACGGTGTTGTAGCCAAATCAGCTAAATATATCCAAACCGAAGCAGTATAAAAGAATTATTTGACGTACATTAAACCGGAAGTTCCTCTTTGAAGCGTGCCAGTAAGCGAACAAGGAACTTTGTAACAGATACAAATGCACGCTGACAATATGTCTACGTGCGTAGCACCTCTCTTATAACTATCTTACATCTTACAAAAACTTTCAGTCCTCATTTGAGGACTTTTTTTTATATATTTAACTTATATCCGCCACCATAAATAGTTTCAATATATTTTTTACCGGCAGCAACTTTATCGATTTTACTTCTTAGGTGTCTAATATGTACTCTGATTGTTTCAACGTTGTCATCAGGCTCGTAACCCCAAACTTCTTTTAAAAGCTTTTGAGAAGAAACCATATTCCCGTGGTTTTGGAATAATAAATTAAATATATCAAATTCAATCGGAGTAAGTTTTTGCACTCTATCTTCAATTTGTACACTATATGATTCAGGAAGCAGTGTAACTTCTTTATAAGTTAATAAATCTCTTACTGCAGAAGTTTTTGGGATACTATTTGCACGCTTTAATAGTGCTCTAACTCGAACTGTGAGTTCTTCCGGCTCAAAAGGTTTTGTTAAATAGTCATCAACTCCTATATCAAAACCTGTAACTTTATCTTTTAACTCTGATAAAGCTGTTAGCATAATAATTGGAGTATCTGATATTTCAGAGCACTGCCTAACTCTTTGAGCAACTGTGTAACCGTCAACTTCCGGCATCATAACGTCAAGAATAATTAAGTCCGGCTCTTCTTGTTTAGCAAGTGCAAACCCCTCTGTTCCGTTATAAGCTTGATACACGTCATAGCCTTGTAGTTCAAGATTAACTTTTATTAGTTCGTTAATTGCAATATCATCATCTACGACAAGAATTCTAGTCATTTGCAAAAACTCCGTCTAATTCGGTATCATCTTCTGAAATCGTTTTTTCTTCTTCATCAATTTCTTCTAGTAATCCACTTGGAATTTCTTTTGCTGAATTTATTCCCATGTCTTTAAGTGCATTAACTTGAGAGAACAAACTAGGCTTATTCTTATTTCCACGTTTAAATCTGTTAATTGTCTTGTTGAGCTTAGAAGAAACGTCATCCATTCGCTTTTGGACATCAATCAAATCTTCACAGAACTGCACAAATGTGTCATATAAGTTACTACCGGCAGTTACTATTTGGTTTACATTTTCTCTTTGTTTTTGTTGTGCATTAAGCTGGTTTACAAGCCTAATTGCTGTTAATAAAGAAGCTGTACCAACAATAATAATGTTGGCTTTATAGGCTTGAGTAATCAAATCTGTGTCTTCGTAAATCATATTAACAGAAGACTCAACCGGCATATACATCAAAACGAAATCCGGTTGAGATAAATCACCGGCATTTTGATAATTTTTATTTGCTAAATCGAGAATTCTCTTTTTAACTTCTGATTTAAACAAATTAAGCTTTGAATTATCCTCAATGTATTCAAGATAACTTGTTAAAGTAACCTTGGAATCAATAATTAAATGTCTGTTGTCAGGCAAATTAATAACAACATCAGGTCTAACCGTGTGTAATTCGTCATCTTTAAGGTTAGTAGATTTTGTTACAAACTGTTTTGTGTAATGAACACCTTCTTGCATACCACAAGATTGTAAAATAGTATCAAGAAGATTTTCACCATAAGAACCTTTTGTGTTTTGATTTTTAGTTAAAGCTTCAACAAGATTTTTTGCTTCTTGTTCAATAATTTTGTTGTTTTTTTCAAGATTTCCGATTTGCTCAACTATTTTTGTTGTGTTTTCAACTCCTTTAAGGTTGAAGTGCTCAACTTTTTGCTTAAATTCTCCTAATTCTTTAGTTAATGGCAACAATTTTTCTTCCAAAGTTTCACGATTTTGTTTTCGCAAATCTTCTTGTTCGCTTTTTATTGTTTCATTTGCAAGCTGTACAAAATCACGTTTAATAATATCTTGTAAGTTTTCAGAAGTTTCTATTTTAGTTTTAAGTTTAATCAACTCTTCTGTTGTCGCAAATGTTTTTTTTGTATATACAAAATAACCAATCACACCGGCTACGACAGAACCAAGTATGAAAGATATTATTGCCGTTAAAATTATCATGAGAAAAATCCTTAATTACTATCTACGATTGTTTAATTTAGCAAGAAGTTTTAGTATTTCAAGATACAACCAAACCAAAGTTACCATTAAACCAAATGCACCGTACCACTCCATATCTTTTGGTAACATCAATTGAGAACCACGTTCAATAAAATCAAAATCAATAATCAAATTCAATGCAGCAACTACTGCTATTATGGCAGTAACAGCAATTCCTATATTAGAACTGTCAGAAACATTGATAAATGGCACTGCATAATGGAAAAATCTTCCGATAAAATCAATCACATATACAAGTAAAATAGAAATAGTTGCTATTAAAATTACACTTCTAAATTTATCTGTACATTTAATAAGACCTGTTCTGTATAGAGCTAACATCGCAAACAATGTTGCAAAAGTTCCTAAAACAGCTTGTGAAACAATCCCCGGGTAAAACTTTTCAAACATAAAAGATATGCCGCCAAGAGTAAGTCCTTCACAAACAGCATAAATAGGGATTAAATATTTATTTCTGGTGAAAGTAATAATCAAAGCTAATACAAAACCGACAACAACAGCACCATAAGTGAGCATTGAAGCTAAGTCGGTATATCCCACTGCAAATCTTGTCCAAACAAAAGCTGAAGCTGCAACAAGGATTAATCCTAATATAGCAGTTGCCTGAATGGTACCATTAATGGTCATTGTAGCACCGTTAATAACTCTTGTTTGTTCAGTAAATTTTTCATTTAAAATTGGATTAGACATATTTTCTCCCCCTTATAACTTGCTCACATTATAGCATATAAAACATTTTAACGCTAATATAATTTCCCCAAGTAAGAGTTAAAAAATAATCTAAAATTTAATTTAATATACAACAACCAATTAAAATTTAAAAAACCTATTACGAAACCTTTGTCTTAATTAAATTAAGCGAACTTGGTCCATTAATTTAGTAACACGTTCTTTAAAATCTCTATCAATTGAAGATGTTGTGTACCCTTGAATTCTTTCGGCTTCTTCTTGGGCAATTAGATTTTTTTCAATCATTGCCAATTTTCTTAATGCGATATTCATAATGAACGACCTCCCGGTGTTGCTTTTAGTGCAACACAGTATACTTTTAACTATCTATCTATATATATAAAGTCAATCCTTTTGGAAAAATTGACTTTTTTGAGGTTTATTTGTTAACAAAAATTAATAATTTACAGAGCTATTGTTGGAATCTTGCTTAAATTATAAAATAATTTAGAATTTTTCAAAAAAGCTTCCGGTTCAGCACTAACAAAGAACTCTTCAGAGCCGATTTTTTGAGAGTTATTCAAGGTTAAATCTTCTTTTATAAAATCAACAAAAATTTTAGCCGGATCAATAAAAATTTCTTTTTTTGCATAATTTGTTAGTTTATCAAGCAAATATGGGTAATGAGTACAACCTAATATAATTTTATCAGGTTCAAAATCGAGCATTTCTTTTAGATGATTTTCGATATCAAAGTCGGGATTATCAACATTTTGCGTTCCCTCAACTATTGAAACCCAATTTGGGCAAGCGATTGATTTTACTTCCAAAGTCGGATTATACTTACATAATTCTTTTTGGTATGCACCGGATTTTACAGTTCCTTCTGTTGCAAATATCCCAATACGTTTAACATTCATGCCGGCAATAACTTTTGCACAAGATTGAATTATCGGATAAATTTTAAAATCATAATCATCTTTTACGTAATCATAAGCTAAGGCAGATGATGTATTGCACGCAATCACAACAGCTTTGACATTTTTTGATTTAAAAAAATCTAAAATATTTTTTGCAAATCCAATTAGTTCTTGTTGAGATTTGTTTCCATAAGGTAAATTTTTTAAATCACCGTAATAAATAGTATTTTCATTTGGTAATGCAGCACGAAACCGAGAGTAAACGGATAATCCGCCTACACCTGAATCAAAAAAACCTATTGGTGCTTCTGTATCTAATTTATTTTTTACCATTTGCTTTTAAATACTCTATTATACCCTCAGCTATTGCTTTTGCAGTTTTTTGTTTTCTGCTATCTGTTATAAGTTCGTTTCTTTCGTCAACATTTGAAATAAATCCCATTTCAACCAAAATAGCAGGTACTGTCGTATGATTTATAACATAAAATTTGGATTTAAACAAACCTCTGTTCTTAGAATTAGGGATTTCTTTTACTAAATGTTTATGCACAACATCTGCTAATTCTTTACTGTAATCGTGGTAATAATGTGTTTCAATACCACTTGGATCAGTAGAAACTGCTGAATTTACGTGAATACTTATGAAAATTTCGGGTTCTTCTTTTTCTGAAAAATCAACTCTATCTTCTAAAGAAACATATGTATCGTTGTTTCTTGTCAAAGCGACTTTATAACCTTTTGAACGAAGAATTGCCTCAACTCTTTGTGTTACATCAAGTGTAATGTCTTTTTCGTTTATACCCTCTCTGATTGCACCATAGTCAGAACCTCCGTGTCCCGCATCCAACACAACTTTATTTTTTATAGTATTTTTCTTGGACGGTTTATCAGCTACAATCTTATTATCATCTTGCTTACCTTTTGTAATGGTAATTTTCAGAGCTTTTGAATCAACACTTTGTTCGACTCTGATAACATCGTCTTTATTAACTTCCATGCCGGCTTTTACTCCGATTTGCGGAAGCAATGATAATGTGAATGGTTTGTAATATGTATTATTAAAAGTTTTTATTAAATCTTGTTCGTTATAACTTTTTACATTGAACAAATAAAAATTCAAAGAATTATCGTTTCTGATTATTGAATACACAACCGGCTCTGTAAAAGACAAAATCAATTCGTTAGTTTTTGTATCAATTTTCCGAACAAAAGCCTTGTTGATGTTTGAAGTTACATTTGATAATGCAGTGTGGTTTAGTTTATCCGTGTCAATCAAGAACAAGGATTGCGCATCTTGTGAATATATTGGAATATATTTTTCTGCTCTGTCAGAATTTATAACAATCCTTGCTTTGTTAAACTCAAATTGTCCAATTTTAGCAGTGTCTTTACAACTACCGTCAGGACAAAGTTTCACTTCTGTATTTCTTATTTTTTTGTTCAAAAACGTGTTTGGCAAATCTATAACTGCACGTTTAGGAGAATTTAAACAAAACATTTTTGAGGTTGATAATTGTCCTAAACCACTAACCAGTAATCCTCCGTTTTTAGGTATATATTGGCTTATAAAATATTTTGTTCGTAATTTTAGATTAGAAGAAACATCTACGGAAACAACTGAATCATAGGTTTGTCCGTTTGTATTTGCCAACGTAGAATTTTCAAACGCTCGTTGAATATCTGCCATTACATTATTTGCAGCTTTTGCTTGTGTTATTGGAATAGCAACTTTTTGTATAAATTGAGAATTCGCTACAATGCTTGAATAAGCAGTGTTCGTAGGTTCATCATCATATACAACGTTGAAGTAATCATTTTTTATAGCCAAATTTGAAGTTTTAACAATGATATTCCCATCAATTGACATAAGTTTTATTTTTGAAGTATCAAAATCTTCTTCAAACGTTACAACCATGCGGACAATATTTTTTGGATTTGTTTCAAATTGAGCTAGTCTTATTTCTTTAATATCACTTTTTTCAAAAACCAATTGTTGTTTTTCACCAATCAAAACGGCATCGTTTATATCAAAATAAATTCGATTAGGATTTGATAGTCTTACGTATTTCAAAGTCGTTTTTTCTCTTTGTTCAGAAAAATTGTCCTTAGTGTTCACATATATTAAAGAAGATGAGTCATCATAATGCATAGACATAACTTTTACAGGCTCTAAGTCTGCAAAAACAGGGATAAATGCCTGCATTAAAAATATAAATAACGTTATTATATATATAATTCTCTTCAAAATAATAAATCCCAAGTTCATCAATATTCTAGCAAAAAAAGGATGAAAAAAAAAGAGTTTATTACACTTTTTATCTAGTTGTTATATTAGCATAAAGTCCAATGATAGTTTGTTAACGAGGTTTTAATATAATAAAGAATCCTCATCGCTCAAATCTTCCTCCCGTTTTAGGGAGTTTTTTTTGGGGGCATGAGTCGAGGGGCAAGTAGTTGATAGGTTGAAAGGTTGAAGAGTTGAAAGGTATTTACGAAGTTTTTAAAGTGACTATGTGGTTAACGCAGTTGTTGCTTCGCCCCTTGCGGGAGCGGTAGGGTGCAATTTTTTGCACCAAAATTATATTAATATGCAATGCTTGCAATGTTTTCTACCCTACCACTAATTGGTAAAGCATGACAGTTTATAGATTTAATTGTACAGTAATGACGTACAGCCAGTAATTTTGCGCCCTGTCATTGCGAACGAAGTGAAGCAAT
>CAZPBG010000001.1:0-178258 GCA_964584885.1 uncultured Vampirovibrio sp. | reverse complement strand
GTAAAAAAATAATAGGTATTGATGCTAATAAAATCGCAAATGAACAATTGAGTGCTAGAGTATTCAACATTATTATTTTAGGTGTGCTTTTAGAAGCAACTCACGTTCTAGAATTAACAGATATTAAAAATGCAATGGAAATGGCTTTAGGCAAAAAGTTCGATGCTAAACCTGAACTTAGAGAACTTAACTATAAAGCTCTTGAAATGGGCATGAAATTAGTTAAAGAAAAGGTGGGTATATAATGGAAAAACAATATCGTGGATACAAAATTGAAGGTGTTGGCAAAGGAAAAGCTGACTACTATGTTTATACAGACTTGTGCAAAGGCTGTGGGTTGTGTATAGCAAAATGCCCAATGAACAAAGCCGGTAAAAATTGTTTGAGCTGGTCCAAAGAAGTTGGGTTGTACCAAACTCCCGCAGTCGCTCCTAATCCTGAAATCTGTATTGCATGTGGAGCTTGTGCAATGACTTGCCCTGATAGTGCAATAAGAATTGAAAGAAAAACTAATTAGTTATAAGGGCGAATTGGTTAACCAATTCGCCCTTATTTTAAACGACAATACTCCTTAAAACAAATTGCTATGCACCTAATTTACAATGGAATGTTCTGGAAATTACATCATCCTGTTGCTCTTTTGTTAATTTGTTAAAATTAACTGCATAACCCGAAACCCTTACTGTTAGTTGCGGATATTTTTCAGGATGTGCTTGTGCATCAAGCAAAGTATCCTTATTGAACACATTCACGTTTAAATGATGACCTCCTCGTTCAACGTAGCCGTCTAATAAATTGATTAAATTTTCTTCTTGTTGTGTTGTCATATCTGTATCTCCTTTTGTATTTTTATTATATACTATTATTAACAACATTTCTGTTGTATATACAACAAGGAGAAAAGTTTTGGAAAAATATTTTAATCAGATTAAAAATTCACCATTATTTTATGGCATGAAAGATGAAGAATTAAGAGGAATTCTTGAATGTTTTAATGCTCGGATTAAAACATATGACTCAGGAGAAATGATAATTCGCCAAAGTGATGTGATTACAAATCTTTACTTAATATTAGAAGGGACAGTAAATATTGAAAAAGATACCTATTGGGGTAGAAGAATTATAATATCTAAGCTTTCAATTAATGATAATATTGCAATGTCGTTTGTTGCGTGTAAAGCAATTGAATCAACGATTGATGCTGTAGCCGCTAATAATGTAAAACTTCTAGTTCTTAATTATGAAAAATGTACCTCTATGTGCCAAAATGCGTGCACAAGACATAAAGTCCTAATTCATAATATGTTTGAAATTCTTGCGAAAGAAAACTTGGAACTTTTACAAAAGATTGAAAATGTTTCTCAAAAAACTATTCGTGATAAATTAATGACCTATCTTTCAAATGAAGCACGAAAGAACAAAAACAACTCTTTTGATATACCTTTCAACAGACAGGATTTAGCTGATTATTTGAACATTGACCGCTCAGCAATGAGTTTTGAGCTGTCAAAACTACAAAAAGAGGGGTTAATATCATATGATAGAAACAAATTTTTATTAAAATCAGTTTAAAAAAAAAGCACCTATTCAAAGGTGCTCTTTTAATATATCTAATTAATACTAATTTTTAGCAATAGTTTTCTTGTCTTCCCATATTTCGATTAATGAAGAACAGAAGAAAATACTTGAATAAGTACCAATTGCAATACCCAAAATCATTGCAAGAACGAAATCTTTTGTTGTAACACCACCAAAAACGTATAATGAAGCAAGAGTTATTAATGTTGTTAAAGAGGTATTAATACTTCTTGCCAAAGTTTGGTTAATACTTGCATTCATGATTTCGCCAAAAGTCATTTTCTTAGAATAGTATTTTAAATTTTCTCTTACACGGTCAAATACAACGATTGTATCGTGAACAGAAAACCCGATTACAGTAAGTAGCGCTGTTACAAACAATGCATCAATTTGAACCCCGTAGAACAAGCCTAAAATTGAGAAAACACCAACTACAAAAATTGTATCGTGTACTAAGCCCAAGATCGCTGCAAGAGCGTAATCAAATTGAAACCTGAATGTTAAATATGCAATTATACCTAACAAAGCCAATGATAAAGCTATCATTGAATTTTTAAATAATTCTTGACCCAAAGTCGGTCCTACTGATGCAACTTGAACAAGTTCAGGTGATGCGAATTCACTGTTAATAACTTTTGATACAGTTGCTAAATCATCAGAACCTTCTTCAATAAATTTTGTTCTTATAGAAAGAATTGCTTTTAAATCTGTATTTTCACCAGAGTTAACATTGATTATTTGCAAAGACGGATTTTCAATTCCTGCGCTTTCCAAACCATCACGAACTGCTGTCATTTTATCATTTGTAACATCTTCCTTTACCCCATATTGAAGTGTAGTACCTCCGGTATAGTCAATACCTACTTTAACGGGAGTATGAGTATCATATGTTACTGTTGAATATACCATTGCAACTATTCCCGGAATAAGAAGTATTGCGGAAATTGCTAAATATATAAATTTATGTTTTACTATATCTAATTTCATGTTTTACCTTTCTACTATGCTGTTGTCGGCTTGGTAAAGCCAATCTACATTTTGGATTGCTTCGCTTTCGCTCGCAATGACAAACGCAACATCAATCCAATATCCCAAACTTAGCTTTTTCTCTTTTTGTTTCAACAGCCTTAAAACCTTCTCCGATTTCATCAGCTCTCAATCCAAACCACTCAGGATGTTTCAATGCGCCTGTACCAAAGATTAAGTGCATAAAGTTCTTAGTAATTGTAATTGCTGAGAACATTGAAACAATAACCCCGATTGCAAGAGTTAGAGCAAAGCCTTTTACAATACTTGTTCCTAAGGAGTAAAGAATTGCACAAGTAATAATTGTAGTCATGTTTGAGTCAAAAATACTTGTGAAAGCTCTATCAAAACCTGAATTAATAGCAGTAAATAGAGTTCTACCAGCTTTCAATTCTTCTTTTGTTCTTTCAAAAATCAAGATATTTGCGTCAACTGCCATACCTACAGAAAGAATAAATCCAGCGATACCTGCTAAAGTAAGAGTAACAGGAATAGCTTTAAATAATGCAAATAACATCAATCCATAGATTATAAGAGCAACATCTGCAATAAGTCCGGGAGCTCTATAGTATGCAACCATAAATAACATTACAAAACCTAAACCAACTATGCCGGCAACTTTTGATTTTGCAATACTATCAGCACCAAGAGTAGGACCAACCGTATTTTCTTCAATGATTTTAGCCGGAACAGGCAAAGCACCGGCATTTAATAAATCTACCATTTTCTTCGCTTCATCATAGCTAAATCCGTTATTTCCACCAGTAATAACAGCACTGCCGCCTGTTATTGGTTCATTAACGTTTGGAGCAGATTGAAGTTCGCCGTTAAAGAAAATTGCCATAGGTTTTCCAACCAATTCTTTTGTTAAATCAGCAAATTTCTTTGCACCTTCTCCATTAAACTCTAAACCTACAACCCACTGACCGTTTTGAGAGTTTGTTGTCAAGCTTGCTTTAGCTAAATCCTTACCTGTTAAGCCTGTTGATTGCCAATATTCAACATCAGATTCTTTTACCGGTCTTTTAAATTCTAATTCTGCGGTTTCACCAAGATAAGCCTTTGCTTGCTCTAAATCTGATACATCAGGAATTTCAACAACAAGTCTTTTTTCTCCTGATCTTTGAACTACAGTTTCTGAAACACCAAGTTTGTTTACACGATTTTCAATCGCAAATTGCAAACTTGACATCATATCAGGTGTTACAACCCCATTTGTAGGAGAAGCTTCTAAAACCAATCTCGATCCGCCTACCAAATCAAGTCCCAGTTTTGTTGGCTTAACACAAATTGTCACAATAGATGCTATGACAATTAGCACAATCGCCCAAAACATTATCAGTTTGTTTTTCATTTTTTGTATACCCCTTTTTATTTTAATTATAGTTTAAAAAAACTTTAAAAACTTAGTCACATGACTATTTAACAACCTAGTCAGTTCTCTAGATTGAATCTAAAACAAAGAATAACTCTGATTTTTCTGCCTTAGTCAACTCAACTAAAGGACGGCGAACATAATCTTCAATAATTTCTCTGTAAGCAAGTGCTGCTTTTACAGGCACTGGATTTGGAGCCATAAACAATTTTTTGAAAATAGGATAAAGCTTCATATGCATATTTTTTGCAGTCATCGCATCACCTGTTTTGAAATTTCTAATCATTGATTTAATTTCTTTGCCAAATAAATGTGATGCTACAGAAATTACCCCATGAGCACCCAATGATAACATAGGTAGTGTTAAGCTGTCATCACCTGAATAGATTGCAAAATCATTTGGGCAAGAAGCTTTAAGCTCTGATATAGCATCCATATCGCCAAAACTTTGTTTCAAAGCTACAATATTTTCATATTTTCTTGCAAGAGTCTTAACCGTTTCAACAGACATATTAATACCTGTTCTTGATGGAATATTATAAAGTATTATAGGCAAATCAACCGCTTCTGCAACAGCTGAAAAATGTTCAATCAAACCACTTTGAGATGGTTTATTATAATAAGGAACTACTGATAAAATAGCATCAGCACCTTCTTTTTCAGCAGCTTTTGCAACTTTCACAGCAGTATCTGTAGAATTTGATCCGGCACCCATAATAACTTTACCTTGGCTATTTACTGCACGTTTTGCACTTGCTAAAATTTCAATTTCTTCTTCAAAAGTTAATGTTGGAGATTCTCCGGTTGTTCCTGTTACAAGAACAGCATCAGAACCTGTGTTTACTAATTGATGAGCCAGTAATTCAACTTTTTCATAATCAACATCCCTTTTTTCGTTAAACGGTGTTACCATTGCTGTAATAACTTCACCGGCATCATATCTCATAGATTATCTCCTCCATTTACCCTGGTTTTTTCTTTATAATACTTCAAACATAATTAAATTTCGATAAATTCATGCGCTTCAACAGTTGTATTACTATGCTGAAAAATTCCTAATTGTGAAGTCCCATATTTATGAAACTTGTTAAATTTGTACCTGTAAACCGTATCAGATAGCATGCTTATTTTATTTTCAAATTTCAAATTAATCAACTTATCTAATTTTTCTATTTCAAGTTGTTTATTATCTGAATAAATTTGAATACAAATATTATAATTTAATGGCGCATTCGACTTAAGCAACTTGAAAAATACATCTAACACTTTATCAATTGAATTAAAATCGCTAAAAGAGAACAAATATCCGTTTTTATACATAGTCGGTTGTATATTAAGTTTCTCAATTAAAAACTTGTTCATAAGTTTATTTTGCTCTTCTAAATTTATATTCAATTCCATATGAGCATATTTTTTCTTAATTGAAGTTTCGACATAAATACAGTATTTTTTTATAGCCAATTGATCATTTGCATTTGTTTTTTCTAATGCATTATTAAAGTTATTTTCTTCAATTCTCTTAATTATTTTTCGCCCTGATTCAAAAGCTTCTGATAAGGATATTGTTGCATTACAAAAAATATTCGCTAAATAATATGTTGCAATTAATATTACGATAGCCAACATGTATTTATATTCAAATACTGCTCCTAAAAGAATAAGCGAGTCTTTTGAAATACTTGCACCTAGTGCAAGTAAGAAATCTAAAACCGGCGAGATGAAACCTAACCATGCCCAATCAAGACTTGCCAAGTTTTTTATCCAATATAAAAGTAACATCAACATTAAAAAAACTGTAATTATTTTGCAAAAATAAAATATATTAAATATAAACTTAAATATTTTTTGCATATTATTCTCCCAAATAAATATTATCAATAAGTCTTACACCTTCAACCCTACATGCGATAAGAGCAATAGAGTTGTTGTTTGCATTTTTTTCTTCTTCCAAAGTTTCTTTATTAAGAATTTCAATATATTCAAGCTCGTGCTTATCAGTCAAAAACGAATAAACAGTTTCTTTTAAAACCGCAACATCAGTTATACCTTTGTTAAAACAAGATTTTATATTGTTCAAAACCTTGCTCAAAACAAGAGCATCTTGTTTACCTTCTTCAGAAAGGTATTTATTTCTTGAACTCAAAGCAAGACCGGATTCTTCTCTTACAATCGGACATTGAACGATTTCAATCGGAACATTCAAATCTTTAACCATTTTTTTGATGATAATAACTTGTTGAGCATCTTTTTGTCCGAAAAATGCACAATCAGGTTGAACAATATTAAACAACTTCATTACAACCGTACAAACACCATCAAAATGTCCAACTCTTGACTTACCACAAAGTTTATTTACATAAAAAAATGGAGGACATACATAGGTTAAAGTGTCATTAGATAGCCTGTTTCCCTCTCCGTACATTTCTGCCGGAGTTGGAGCAAATACAATATCAACACTTTCATTGTCACAAAGCTTTGTATCAGCTTCTAATGTTCTTGGATACTTATCAAAATCTTCACTTGGACCAAATTGAATAGGATTAACAAAAACAGATACGACAACTTTATCACATTCAGCTTTTGCTTTTTTGATAAGACTCAAATGTCCTTCATGTAAAGCTCCCATAGTAGGAACAAGCCCAACTTTTAATCCTTGCCTTCTCCAGTCTTTAACTTTGTTTCTAACCTCTTCTACTGTATGAACTAACATCTACCTATCTCCCGAGAATTCCTTAACAGACATTTGTACAAAAACAATTATACCATTAAAAGAATATTATTTAAAACTATAAATACATAAATGTTTGCAAAACAATGTAATAACTAATATTAAAAAATATTAAGTTTTGTAAAAGCAAATTTTTCTTGTTATTACTATCATGTAACAATTTTATAAATAATAATTTAGCAATTTTTATAATATATAAGTTTATATAATATATATAGAATATAAGAGAGTAGAACTTATGCAAATTATTAAAGAAAAAATTTTAAGATTTATTAATTCCCAAAAAGAAAACACTCATCCGACAACAACGAACAGTACTAATTTAACCATGAGCATTTTTAATGCGTATACACAAAGAAAATCAGATGATAACAGAGTTATGGAACTTGCTGTTAAAGATGGTTACGACCCATACTTAAAAATTGAAAATGATCAAGTTTCAAACAAACTATACGAAGGAGATGTTTATTCTGTTGAATATAATCAATATCATATCAAGATTACAAATAAAACAAAAAATTATACGAGAACATTAAATTTGTCAAACTTATTAAACGGTATGAATGACAAGGATAAAGTTATATTTATGAAAAAAATACAAACATTACCCGGAGAAGTTCTTGAAGATTTAGCAATTGAAGTTGACAGATTAGAAAGTTCAACCGGTAAAGACATGCATGTAAAACCATCAAATCCTAACTTTGAAGCAGGAGGATATTTTAAGAGTAATAATGATTCAATTACAACAAATGAAAGCTCTCTTGTCCACGAATTAGGACATGCTGTAGATTTTTACAATAACGGAAATGTTAGTAGTAATAATAACAATAGCAGAGTTCTTAGTTCTCCTGAATTCAAAGAAGCATTCCAGATAGGATTAAAAAGATATATTGATGCCGGTAATAAGCAATTTGATTATAATAACAGTTCTACTTGGACAGCAACTCCTTTCATGATATTTAATCTGTCCAACTATTGTACAGCAAACGAAAAGGAATTGTGGGCAGAATTGTACACCGCATTGACAACTGGAACGTGCAAATCATATAACACAATAGTTACTTATTTCCCTGAAGCAATTGAAGTTGGTAAAGAGCTTTTAAAAGATATGCGTAGTGAAAATCCATTATCAAGACATTATACTCCAACAAGAAGCTTGGTTAATAAACTACTCTAGGCTATATAATCGCCACAACAGTTGTATTTACTGGAAATTAAATCATCTAAATTTGCAATTTTTCATTTTGGAGTTGTTACGAAATTTTTAAAATATAATTGTAATATTCATTGTGCTTGTACTGTTTTGCATTGTTAACTATAGTACCTAAATCTAAATAACCCATTCTATATGCAACTTCTTCAAGACAGGCAATTTTTATTCCTTGATTTTCTTCAATAGTTTGAACATATTGAGAAGCTTGCATTAAAGACCTATGAGTTCCTGTATCGAGCCAAGCAAACCCTCTTCCCAGCAGTTCTGTATGCAATCGTCCTTGTTCTAAATAGATTTTGTTTAAATCTGTAATTTCAAGTTCATTCCGAGCAGAAGGTTTTAATTGTTTAGAGTATTCAACGACCTTGTTGTCATAAAAATACAATCCTGTTACCGCAAAATTTGATTTTGGGTTTTGGGGTTTTTCTTCGATTGAAATAGCTTTGTTATTTAAATCAAACTCTACAACTCCAAATCTTTCCGGCTCTTTAACCGCATACCCAAAAATCGAAGCATAACCTTCTTGAGTACGTTTTACTGCCTTTTTCAACATGCCGGAAAAACCCGCGCCATAAAAAATGTTATCACCCAGTACTAACGCAACAGAATCATCTGCTATAAAATCTTCTCCAATAATAAAGGCTTGCGCTAACCCATCCGGTGACGGTTGTTCTTTGTATTCAAAATTCACACCAAATTGACTACCATCTTTTAAAAGTTTTTTAAAATTAGGTAAATCTTGCGGTGTCGAAATAATTAAAATCTCACGAATTCCCGCTAACATTAAAACTGAAATCGGATAATATATCATCGGTTTGTCATACACAGGTAATAACTGTTTAGAAACACCTGCCGTTGTCGGAAACAATCTGGTTCCAGTCCCTCCTGCTAATACAATCCCTTTCATATTCTAAAAATCCTCATTTTCTTCTAATCTTAATTCCAAATACTCTTTTAAAGCAACCTTCCAATGCCTACAGATTTTATCATTATCCATCACACTATATTTAGGACGTTTTGCAGGTCGTGGGAATTCATCTGTTGAACAAGGTTTAAGATTGGTTTTAATTCCTTCTAACTCAAAAATCTCTTTTGCAAATTCATACCAACTCGTGTTCCCGCATCCGCAAACATGATATGTGCCACATTCTTTGTTCTCTAGAATTTTGACAATCCCATTTGCCAATTCTACGGTCCAAGTTGGACAGCCGATTTGATCATTAACCACTTTTAATTCATCTTTATCTTTTAAATTCAGCATCGTTTCTACAAAATTTTTGCCATAATGTCCATATAACCAGCTGGTTCTTATTATATAAAAATCTTCACAATATTCTTTAACAGCCAACTCTCCCTGAAGTTTGGTTAATCCATAATTATTTAACGGATTTGGTTTGTCATCCGGTCTGTAAGGAGAAGTTTTTGTTCCATCAAACACATAATCAGTTGAAATATAAACTAAAGTAGCACCGATTTCAGCACAAACTTTTGCAATATTTTCAGTTCCTTTAACATTGATTCTTGTTGCAGTAACCAAATCTTCCTCAGCTTTATCAACATTAGTATAAGCTGCGCAATGAATTACAATATCCGGATTTTCTTCAGTTAAAACAGATTTGCAAGCTTGAAAATCTGTTATATCAAGATTTTCAATATCAGTTTCTATAACTTCATATCCTTCATCTTCAAGAATCGGACATAAATCTTGACCAAGCATTCCTTTTGCGCCTGTAACAAGGACTTTAACCATTAAACACCAACCTTCTTAGCTTCAATTGTTTTTATCCAATCTTGATTATTCAAATACCAATCAATTGTTAATTTTATGCCATTTTCAAATGTCAATGAAGGCTTCCACCCAAGTTCAGTTGAAATCTTATCATTAGATATTGCGTAACGTCTATCATGCCCAAGCCTATCTTCTACATATTCTATAGAACTTTCATCTTTCTCCATAGAAGATAGAATTAATTTTGTTATTTCGAGATTTGTTTTTTCATTATGACCGCCAATATTGTAAACATCTCCGACTTTACCCTTGTGCAAAACTATATCAATAGCTTCGCAATGGTCATAGACATGTAACCAATCTCTAACATTCAAACC
Source organism: uncultured Vampirovibrio sp. (assembly GCA_964584885.1). Taxonomy (GTDB): domain Bacteria; phylum Cyanobacteriota; class Vampirovibrionia; order Gastranaerophilales; family Gastranaerophilaceae; genus CAG-196. The sequence continues at coordinate 168,232 of CAZPBG010000001.1, read as the reverse complement.
ATCACCGTAAACAGGGACTTTTTCACCTCTCAACAATTTTGAAATAAAGAAAGGAATTAATTTTTCCGGATACTGATATGGACCATAATTATTTGAGCATCTTGTATTTAATACAGGCAGTTTATAGGTTTCATAGTACGCCCTTACCAATAAATCTGCACTCGCTTTGCTTGCAGAATATGGGCTATTTGGAGCTAAAGGAGTTGTTTCATAAAAATACCCTGTTGTACCTAGTGAACCATAAACCTCGTCTGTTGAAACCTGCAAGAAGCGTTCAACCCCAATTTCTTTTGAAGCCTGCAAAAGATTCAAAGTTCCTTGAACATTTGTTTCAATAAATATTTCAGGAGTTTTTATTGAATTATCAACATGAGATTCTGCAGCAAAATTTACAACACAATCAACCTCTTTGATAAGTTCACGTACAAGATTTTTATCGCAAATATTTCCATGCACAAATGAATAATTAGAATTATTTTCAATATCTTTTAGATTTTCTAAATTCCCGCAATAAGTTAATGCATCTAAATTAATAATTCCATATTCAGGATGTTTTTTAAACATGTACCGAATAAAGCAACTTCCTATAAAACCACAACCACCGGTTACAAGGATTCTCATAATTCAATCTCCTTTAATCTTGGTTGTAAATTATCTTTTTCTGATAAAATCGGTTCAAAGTCGATTTCCCAATCAATAGAAATCGTTTCATCCGCCCAAAAAATCCCTCTATCAGCTTTTTGATTGTATTCTCCGCTAACTTTGTATTGCAATTCTGCTCCATCTGAAAGCACAACAAAACCATGTGCAAATCCTTCCGGAATAAAAAGCATTTCTCTATTTTCTTCTGATAATTCTACTTTCACATATTGTCTAAAAGTTGGACTATCAGGTCTAATATCCACAGCAACGTCATAAATTCTGCCACGTGTACAACGAACCAATTTTGCCTGTCCAAAAGGGGCTTTTTGATAATGTAGTCCTCGCAAAACCTTTGCATATGAAACAGAATGATTATCCTGATTAAATTCAACATCTATGCCATTTTTAACAAAATCAGATTTTTTATAGGTTTCTAAAAACGAACCTCGATTATCCCCAAAAACTTTGGGTTTAATAAGAATAACTTCTTTAATCTTTTGCGGTACGAATACAAACGGCATACTTCTCCTTTAATTAATTATTCTAACTTAATAAGAACTTGATTATCGAACCTTAATACTTTCATCCAAATATTTTATCAATGGATAAATAAAGAATTCAATTATTCTTCTTTTCCCTATATTTATCTCGTTGGTTGTCGTCATGCCGGCTTTTATTGACTGTTCTTTGCCTTCAACAACCAAAGTAGTATTTTGCGGTTTGATATAAACTTCATAAACCGGGCCTAGTCGTTCATCATCAACACTGTTTGCGCCAACAACGGTAACTTCCCCTTTTAAAATACCGTATTTTTGGAAATTGAATGTGTCGACTTTTATTGAAACATCCATTCCTTCATCAATAAAACCAATATCCTGATTCATAACTTTTGCTTTAATAGCAAGCTTTGCGTTTTTAGGCACTACTGACATAAGTTCTTGTGCAGGAGTAACGACACCGCCGATTGTGTGTATTTTAATATTATTTATGTATCCGGAAATCGGTGCTTTTATTGTTTGAATTTGTTTTTCCAATTGTTCTTTCTTATTTGTTAATTCAAAATAAGAAGCTTGAAGTGCATTGAGTTCATGTGTCAATGAATTGACTTGTTCCACTGCTTCATCATAATTTGTTTTAGGAATAATATCAATGACATCAGTCAATCTTGCCTTTTTATCTCTGGCAATAACTAATCTGCTTTTTGTCGCTTGGATTTGTTCAAAAACTTTTGCTTGTTCTTCTCTTAAATTATTTAATTCTAATCCGGGTTCGTGTTCTGCAGGAGAAATTATCGTAAGTATTTGACCCTCATTAACGAATTCACCTTCTTTGACCATTATTTGTGAAACGACACCTTTTTCCAATGATTGAATAACTTTTTGTTCACCGTCGGGAATAATAATTCCTCTTGCGGTAACAACAACATCAATTTTACCGAAATACATCCATATTGCAGCACAAAAAATAAAAACAATGACTATCCAAAATACAATAGGTCCAAGCGGATTTATTGGACTTTGCTCAATTTCTGCCAATAGTGGTTCAAATTCGTGAGCATCGTTTTCTTTGTATAACAAAAAATTTTTTATTTTTTCAAACAACTTTTTAAACAAAACATTTTCTCCTAATTCGATTGAGCAAGATACAATTTTCTGTAGTATCCGTCTCTGTTTATAAGTTCTGTGTGTGTGCCTACTTCAACAATTCTTCCTTCATCAAAACAAACAATGATATCGCAATTTTGAATTGTCGATAACCTGTGGGCAATAATCAAAGTGGTTCTTCCTTTGGAAATTAATGCCATATTATCTCGTATTATTTTTTCGGATTCATAATCAAGTGCGGAAGTAGCTTCGTCAAATATTAATATTTTAGGGTCAGTAATTAAAGCACGTGCAATTGCAATTCTTTGCTTTTGTCCACCCGATAAACTTGAACCTCTTTCTCCAACTTGAGTATCATAACCTTTCGGGAGTTTGGAAATAAAATCGTGTGCTCCGGAAATCCTTGCTACTTGGATTACCGCTTCCATAGGCATATTCGGTCTTGGGAGAACTATATTGTCTTTAATTGTGCCGGAGAATAAATAATTTTCTTGCAAAACAATGCCGATATTAGTTCTCAACCACATTGGATTTATGTTTCTTATATCAATACCGTCAATATAAATAGTACCTTCCGAAGGATAATACAACCTTTGAATAAGTTTTGTAAGTGTGGACTTACCGCTACCACTTTTGCCGACAATACCGACTTTTAGCCCCGGTTTAATATCTAAATTAACTTGATTTAAAACATTTGGCAATTCAATATTATATTTGAATGACAGATTTTCAAGTTTGATACTTCCCTGAACATTTCTTAATGTAACGGCTGTTTCGTTCTGAACCTCAACAGGACTGTTTAAAATATCTCCAATTCTGTCAACCGCCAACAATGTTTGTTGAAATTCGTTCCAAAGATTTACTAATCTCAAAGTTGGTGCACTGAATTGACCCGCAAACATTTGGAAGGCTATTAATTGACCTATTGTCAACTTATTTTCAATTACAAGCACAACTCCTGTATACAAAATAGCAATAGTCATTATTTTTTGGAGGAATTTTGTTAAAGAACCTGTAAAATTACCCATTATGGCAAGGTTAAAGCTCGATTTTATATATTTTCCAAGCTTTTCTTCCCATTTCTTGAACATTGAGCCTTCTATACCTAAAGATTTTACTGTTTGAATACCTGTGATGGACTCTACCAAATAAGAGTTTGACTGCGCACCCATTTGGAATTTATCTTCCAAGCGTATTCTTAATTCCGGTGTAATTATTAGGAAAATAATGCCGATTAATGCGACAAATGAAATTGCAATCATTGTTAATTTAAGACTATACATCAACATTATTACAACAAAAACTACGGAGAAGAATAAATCTAAAATAACTGTTACCGATTTATCGGTTATAAATTCTCGTATTCTGTCTAATTCTCTGATACGTGCTGCAATGTTACCGACTTGCCTGTTTTCAAAATACACATAATACAAATTGAATAAATGTTTAAACAATTTTGAGCCTAATTTTGCATCAATCTTACTCGTTGTGTGAATGAAAATATAATTTCTTGCCAAATTCAAAAGAAATTCAAAGACTGATACTAACAGAAAGGCAACAGCCAAAACATTGAGAGTGGAGATTGTTCTGTGAACAAGAACTTTATCTAGGATTACCTGCGTAAACAACGGAGTAACAAGTCCGAAAAGCTGGATTACAAATGAACCTAAAAGAACTTGTCCGACAATTTTCTTGTATTTTAAAATTTCAACAAAAAACCACTTGAATCCGAATTTTACTTCGTCATTCATCAGCTTGTGTTTCAAAATCAGAACATAGTTTTGCAAGGTTTCTTGAAACTCGGACAATCTAACCGCTTTAGGCGAATGTTCAAGCGGCACTAATATCATAACTTTGTCCTCTTCCGGTTTTATTGCGAGTACAACGATATAATTTCCGTCTTTTTGTCTAACAATTGCAGGTAAAGGGTATTTTGGCAAAATATCTTTGAGTCCAAAGTTTTTCTTCTTAATTTTAAAACCTTGATTTTGTGCAATTCTGATTATTTCTTCCGGTGAAATATCTGCAGTTTGTACACCGTAATTTCTGACAATTGCTGTCATATCGATATCAATATGATTAAATCTTGCGACAATTTCTAGTGATATCAAACCGGTATTAACATTCTTTTTTTGTTCTTGTTGTTTTTCTTCCATATTTTGCCTTTTATTACATTGTTAGCGTTTGAATACCTTTTTGCAATGCTTGCACTGTAACAGAATTTTTTTCATACTCAATTTGTTGTTTTAAAAGTTCTATTTCGGTTTCATTCAACTCAATCGGAGATATTATTTTTTTTGCAAGCAATCTTTTTTGCGATTTTTCTTTTTCTTGCAATTCCTGTATTGCTTCTTTATTTGTTACAACTTGTTTTTCTAAGTATAAAAGATTACTTCTCATTATTGAGAGTTTGTTCATAAGCTCTGCAATAGCTTTATCACGTTCTATAAATTGTTTTTTTAAGTCTAATTCTGCTTTTTGGATTGAAACAGATGTTTGAAATCCGTCAAATACCGGCATGATAACGGATGCACCTACCGTATAGTTTGAAGGTGAAAAATCTCTCAGAGCATCACTATAGCTGGAATGGTCGGAACCGTATAAGTAGTAACGTCCATACGCATTAACTCTTGGCAGATATGCTTTTTTGGCAACTCTGAGTGCTAATTCTTTTTTCTTAAGTTCTTTCTCTTGAATTTGCCAAAGAATGCTCTGTGTGTAATCATAAGACTTCATAGGATCGAAATTCGTATTCTTGAAATCAGCAACCTTTAATTCTTCTAATTCATACTTGTCACCTGTATAAAAAGCAATCCAATTTAAAGATTCTTCTGCTATAGCTTTAAGCTCAAAAATTTGTTGTTCAGTATTTTTTATAAGCACTCTTTGTTGATTGACTTCTATTGCAGAAATTTCTTTTGCAGCTAACAATCGTTCCTTCATCGTCAAATTTTCTTGTTCAAGTTTTAGAATTTTGTTATTTAGCGCAATTTGTCTTTGAGTCATCAATAGTCGACTATACGTATCTATCAACGTCAAATCCAAGTCTTGAAACTTTGATTTAATGAGCAGCTCTTTTATATCAGCATCTTCTTTCGCAATATCCAAGTTATTTCTTTTTATACCAAAATCGAAAATATTGTAACTCAACGTAATCCCAAACAATGATTGAAATCTTGTATATGGATTAATAAAACTGTCACCTACGGTTGTGACAATTGAATTGTTTAAATCCCTAAAGTTTTTGGTATATTCAGTAGAGGCTACTGCTGCAAGTTTTGGAAAATATTCTGAGCGAGCTCCTCTTATACCTTGTTTTGAAATAAGAAATTCAAAATCGGCAAGTTGAATATCATAAGAATGCGCTTGTGCTTTACGTGAAATATCGTCAAAATTTATTTTTCCACAGATTGGTTTTGGTGAAATTTGTTCTACAACAGTCGCATCTTGCGGAACTTCTTTTATTGCATAAGAGGGATTTAAACCGATATAAGGTACAATAAAACAAGCTATAAGCAGTTTAATTAAACTTTTTTGCATTGTGCTGTGTTGCATTACAATTATCCTTACTTTGTGAATGATAGCATGTACGAAAATTTATTTATATAATCTGTAAATAAATTTTTACATTACTTTTTGATTAAAGATTTAATATATTCAATATGTTTAGGTAATAAATCTTTTAGACTGTAGTTTTCGACTATGGTTTGTCTTGCATTTTGCCTAATTGGAAGCATTTTTTCTTTATTATCAAGGGCATACTCAATTTTTTGAACTTGTTCATTAATATCATAAAAATCGAACAACAAACCGTTTTCTCCATCTTTAATAAATTCTTCAACAGGTTCTGTCGATGATGCTACAATCGGACAAGCGCAACTCATTGAATCTAATAAAGACCAAGACGCTACAAACGGATACGTTAAATATACGTGTGCGGAAGAAACTTGCAAAAGTTTAACATATTCGTTGAACGGCAAACTGCCTACAAAATGAATTCTGTTCAAATCCAAATCCAGTTTTTCCAACATCATTTTTTTGTAAGTAGTATTTACAAGTTGTGCTCCGTAGCAAACTCTGTCCTCGCCACCGATAATTACATGTAAATTTGGTCTTTTCTTTAACAGAATTTCAACGGCTTGCATAAATTCAGGGAACCCTCTATATGCTTCCATTCCTCTGGTTGCGTATGTTATGACTTCATCATTTCTTGTAAAAGTTATGTTCTTATCTTTAATTGTAAATTCAACATTTTCATCAGGTTTACAAAAATCGGTATCAATACCATCGTGCATAACTTTTATTTTATGATGAAATTCTTTTGGGAATTGCTTTAGCTGAAATTTTGTAGGACAAAAACCTGCATCACAACTGTACAAATCGATTAACAAATGTGCATTTTTTGCACGTAATCTGGCACAATTGTCAACACTTGGAACTTTACCGTCAAAACCGACATCTCCGCCTTTTGAATTATAAAACCATTCAAAATAACAAAGCAGAGGAACATCAGGGAAAATATCTTTCATAAACATTGTTTGTCCCCACGTATGCCCAAATATAATATCAGGTTTAAATCCTTGTTCTTTTAGTTTGATAGCAGCTTCAGCAACCGCTTGTCCGTGGTTTACACATTCTTCATAAAATCGTAAATATGCGTGGCAATTATTGGGAACTTCCCTTTTTAATTTATATTGAATTTTCACAATGTTATTCATTTTGGTAGTTTCGTTGTTTGTAATAAACACAACTTTATTATTCGGATTGTTTGCAAGTTCAGGTGCAATATATCGAAATTGTGCGGGAAAATTCCTATGTAAAAATAATATATTCATATTTTCTCCTATGTCCTTTTAACATACTACCATTGGTCAATAGACTTTTCAAAAGTTTCAAAAATTCCTTAACATTTTAACATAAAATAATTTACAAAAAGGTATATGTGTAATAATATAATTGTGTAATAATATAATGGTGTCTTGGTTAAATAATTAGTGTTGGTTAAATAAAGGGGATTATATATGGCAGTAAAAACAAAAGATGTTGAAGTAGATTATGATGAGATTACTTCAGGCGAAACTTTACCAATTGATGCAAAAGGCAAAAATGCAATTCGATTTGAAAATATCAGTGAATATGAGGTCAGAACTTGCAATAAATATATCTCAGGCGATTTTCTTTATATGGAATTTCCCGGCAGTACTAAAATCAAAATTTCAAATTACCAAGGTATAAGATATGTAAAAGGTGATTATGGCGATTACTACGATATTATCGAAGCAGGTTCCGTTGAAAATCAAAACCCAATCGAAACTTATAATTCCAAAACTTTAAAAGCTACTGGTACTATATATAACGATACAATTGCAGGTAATGAATTTATATACACACCGTCTGCAAAAAATCCGAAAAAAGGGATTACTTTTGATGGAGGAAAGGGTGATGATGAAATAACAGGTACTGACTATAACGATGTTATAAAAGGTGGTAACGGAAATGACCATGTTATGGGCGGAAAAGGGAACGACACAATAACAGGCGGCAACGGTTCAAATCACATTGTTTTTGCAAAAGGTGACGGAGATGACACAATCAACTTAACAAAAGGCGAAAAATTATACATGTATTTGTTTGATGAAACAGAAGGGACTCCGATAAGAACAAAATACGAGAATATCAAGTTAGAATATTCCGCAAACAAAAAAGACTTAATTATTTATATTGATAAAAACGATAAAACGCAAGGAAGTATCACTCTTAAAAACTTTGCAACAAAAGATGTTTTGAATAATGAAACAAAAAACCAATCCGATAGCAGTGAAATAGGGTTTGTTTTGGAAGGCGATACCCCGGGAACAGAGAAGTTCTTTGATTTAAAACAAGAAACAATTAAATCAGACGACATAAAAGGAAACTTTACAGGTTCATGGTTAAAAGACGTAATTGATGCACAATCTTATACTCTTTATAAAGACAAAGCAAAAACGCAAGTTGATGATAACTATGCTAAAAAAGGTTTGACTTTAGACGGTAAAGACGGTAATGATAGTATCACAGGCTCAAAATATTCTGATACTTTGTATGGCGGTAACGGAATTGACAATATTGAGGGCGGACTCGGAAATGACCTTATCAAAGGTGGTAATGATAACGACAAAATCTACGGCGGTGACGGTAATGACGTTATTTACGGTGATAATGGCGAAGATGAAATCTATGGTGAAGAGGGTAACGACAAAATCTATGGCGGGAACGGTGCTGACATTATTCATGGTGGTGTAGGTGATGACGTAATCCGTGGGGACAATGGTTTTGACGAAATCTATGGTGAAGAAGGTAACGACACAATCTATGGTGGCTATGAAAACGACATTATCTACGGCGGTGACGGCAACGATGTTGTTTATGGCGACGCAGATGATGACTCAATCAAAGGCGGTAACGGCAACGACACCCTAAATGGTGGTGTCGGTAACGATACAATAGAAGGCGAAGACGGAGATGACACAATCTATGGCGGAACCGGAGACGACAGTATCCTTGGCGGAAACGGTGATGATTATATCGAAGGCGGAGCAGGACACGATTATGTTGACGGCGGTATCGGTGATGACGTTTTAAAAGGTGGCGACGGTGACGACATAATTGTTGGCAGAGCAGGAAATGACTTAATCTACGGAGATAAAGGTAACGACGAAATCTATGGCGAAGATGGTGACGACACAATCTTTGGCGGTGACGGTAACGACGAAATCAGTGGTGACGATGGTGCTGACTCAATCTTTGGCGGCAAAGGCAATGATACAATCTATGGCGGCGACGGTAACGATATCATCTTCGGCTGTGACGGTAACGACACTATTTATGGTGACGCAGGTGTTGACCGAATCTATGGGGGAAGAGGTAAAGACTATATAGAAGGTGGCGACGGTAACGATATCATCTCGGGTGAAGACGGAAACGACACAATCTATGGCGACGACGGTGATGACACTATCTGGGGTAGTTATGGGCACGACTATATTGAGGGCAATGACGGAAAAGACCTTCTTTATGGTGATGACGGAAACGATGAAATCTACGGCGGAAAAGATGACGATACTATCTATGGCGGTGCCGGAAACGACACTATTGATGGTGGTGACGGAGCTGATTTGATTTACGGTGGTGCCGGTAATGACACAATCTATGGCAATGATGGCAATAATGAAATCTATGGCGAAGACGGTGATGATTTTATCTGGGGTAGTTCCGGTAATGATACCCTAAGCGGAGGAAACGGTAACGATACACTCGTCGGCTGGGGTGGTGACGACTCAATCGAGGGCGGTGACGGTAATGATACAATCTACGGCGATGACGGTAATGATACAATCTATGGCGGAAAAGGTGATGACTACATCTCAGGTGAGGTCGGTAATGATACAATCTACGGCGATGACGGTAATGATACAATCTATGGCGGAAAAGGTGATGACTACATCTCAGGCGGTGACGGTAATAATTTGATTTATGGCAATGAAGGTGATGACGATATCCGTAGTGGGGACGGTAACGACACAATCTATTGCGGAGAAGGTAATGACTTTGTTTCTGCCGGTGGTGGAAACAACATTATTTATGGCGATGCCGGTAATGACGAAATTATGGACGGTGAAGGCAATGACAAAATCTATGGCGGACGCGGAAGCGATGTAATTCATAGTTATTACGGTAATGATTCCCTTTACGGTGGTGAAGGCAGTGACAAATATATTGCTTCTAATGTTAAAGGAATATACATTGAAGATGAAGCGGGAGATAACGACATATTAGAATTTGAAGAAAAATTAATAACATCTACACCTTCAACCGTAACAAAAGATAATTTGAATATCGTATTTAACGTTTCAAAGAATTTTGATAAATCGACTGATACAATTTCAACCGTTAATATCTTTGACGATACAAACTTGGATTTATGGGTAAAAAAATCCAAAAAAGTTGACGGCATAACAATCAAAAATAATGCGATTGAAAAAATCCAATCTTCTGACGGCTATTACGTAACATCAGCAGATATTGCAAACCTTGCACAAGATGTTGCTGCGTGGTTGACTAATAAAAATTACGCAGATGTAAACACAGCTTTGGCAAAAGGTTCTGATGCAGATGTCGAAGCTCTTATTGCGATATTCAATGATTGCAATTGGCAAACAGGTTCATAAATAATAAAAATAAAGAAAAGTGAGGCTAAAATATGGCAGTAAATGAAATAATCGGAACAGATGAAAATGATAAATTAGTAGGTACTGATGAAAAGGATAATATTTTAGGTAAAGCTGGTGACGACACAATTATAGGTGGCGCAGGGAATGATTCAATTACTGGTGGTAAAGGTGATGATGTAATCACAAGTGGTACGGGGCTAAATTCTGTATATTTTTTCAAAGGTGATGGTGATGATGTTATCAACCTAACAAAAGGTGAAAAAATAAATATATTTTTATATGAGGAAAAAGGAACAACTACAAAATATATAAAAGAATCAGATATTGAATTAAAATATTCCGAAAACAAAAAAGATTTGATTATTTATGTAAATAAGAATGATCATTCTCAAGGCAGTATTACTCTTAAAAACTTTGCAACAAAAGATATTCTAAATAATGCAACTAAAACATCATCTGACGATAGCCGAATTCAATTACTTGTTGGATTTGATAACAATAATGCGCAGTTGAAATATGTTGATTTGAAAAAAAACATGTTTGTCACAAATGAACCCAATAAAAACTATACAGGTTCTTGGTTAAATGATGATATCGATGCAAGTGCAACGACATTGTATAAAGATAAAAAACAAACCGTTGAAAAAGAAGCTAAAGATAGAGGTTTAACTTTAAACGGTGGCGACGGCAAAGATAAAATCACTGGTACAAAATATTCTGATGTTATCTACGGTGGAGCAGGCAATGACACAATCATTGGCGGACAAGGTAATGACACAATCACGGGTGGTACTGGTGACAATACAATTAAATTTGTTAAAGGCGAAGGAAATGATGTTGTTTATTTGACTAAAGATGAAAAGTTGGAGATATTGCTATACAACTCTTACGATTATGAAGAAAACACCGGTATTTTTGTTGATTATTCTGATATTAAATATAAATATTCTGAAAACAAAAGAGATTTAATAATCTATTTTGATGAAGATGAAACACAAAGCTCAATCACTATTAAAGATTTTGCCATAAAAAGAATTGATAGTGATGTGTATTTAAGATATGCACAAACTAGTGATCCAACGTTATCTACTTGGATAAATATACGTGAAGAACAATTATTTAATGTTGATATAACAAAAAATTATACAGGAACATTCGTCGGAGAAAATATCAACGCTAGCACTTTTGAACTAAAAGATAAGCAAGGTCATCTAATAGAAGATTCGACTAAAAAAGGTTTAACTATAGACGGAAAAGGCGGTTTTGATTCAATTACGGGCTCAAATTATTCCGATACAATAAAAGGTAGTGGTTATCTATACGGCGGAAAAGGTAATGACACTATATATGGTGCGTCTGGTGTTTCGAATGGGATTTTTGGTGAAGACGGTGATGACGTAATTTATGGCGGTTCTAACAGTTATGCTGAGATATTCGGTGGTGCCGGAAATGACACAATAACTGGTGGTAGTGGTTTTACAATGCTTTATTTTGAAAAAGGTAACGGAGAGGATGTTGTTAATCTTACAAAAGGAGAAACGTTATTGATTTCAATGTTTGAGTCTTTGAATTTAGAAGATTTTGATAATAGTACTTATGCAAATAAAGACAATGTAGAGTATCAATATTCTAAAAATGGAAAAGATTTAATAATTTATTATAACAAAGATAATCATGATGAAGGTAGTATCACTCTTAAAAATTATGCTTTAAGAGATGTTACAGATGGTGTTTATTTATATTTTGGCAAAAATCCTGAAACACATGACCCAATTTCCGTTGATTTAAGAAAAGATATATGGATTTTAAAAGATGTAGATAAAAACTTCACGGGTACTTGGTTAAACGATGATATCAATGCCAGTGGAACAACTTTATACAAAGACAAGAAAAAAACTGTTGAAAAAGAAGCTAAGGACAGAGGTTTAACTTTAAACGGTGGAGCTGGTGATGATAAAATAATTGGTACTAAATATTCTGATGTAATCAATGGTGGTAACGGAAACGACGAAATTACAGGCGGAAAAGGTAACGACACAATCACAGGCGGAGTTGGAGAAAATACTCTTTATTACGCAAAAGGCGACGGCGGTGACGTTATTAACTTAACAAAAGGCGAAAACTTTAAACTTGTTTTATCGGATGTTACTGATATTGATAACACTGCTTTTGAACTTTCTGAAAACGGCAAGAACTTATTAATTTTCGCAAACAAAGACAATCGAGAAGAATATATTACGATTAAAAACTTTGGCTCAAAAGACGTTACAAATAATGCTACTAAAAAGACGTCTGATACTAGTTCTGTTTTTGTGAAAATTGGCGAAACAGAATATGATTTAAGAAAGGATATTGTTTTTAAATCAACTCCTGAAAAGAATTTTACAGGTTCTTGGTTAAATGATGATATTGATGCCAGTGGAACAACTTTATACAAAGACAAGAAAAAAACTGTTGAAAAAGAGGCTAAGGACAGAGGTTTAACTTTAAACAGTGGAGCTGGTGATGATAAAATAACTGGTACTAAATATTCTGATGTAATAAAAGGTGGTAATGGTGATGACGTAATTGATGGCGGAGCCGGTAATGACACAATTACAGGCGGAACAGGCACCAATAAAATTGTTTACAGGCACGGCGATGGAAATGATATTGTTAACATTACAAAAGGTGAAGATTTAATAATTGCTTTGCCTAATGTTAATAATTTTAGCGATATTATTTTTGAAATTGCTCCAAATGGTAAAGATTTAATAATTAGGGCAAATAACGCAAACCGTGATGAATTTATGACAATCAAAGATTATGTATCAAAAGATGTCTTAAATTCAGGTAAATTTTTACTCGGCGAAAGCGAACGTGAAGAATATTTCAGTCAAATAAAAATTAATGTTAATCCAACCAAAAACTTTACGGGAACTCGCTTAAATGAAGTAATAAAAGCAATCGAAGCTACAAAAGGCGTAACTATAAACTCCGGTGCAGGAAATGATACGGTATATGGTTCTGATTATAACGATGTTATAAAAGGCACTTCCGGCAGTAAAAAATTTTTTGGCGGAAAAGGTAATGATACTATTTATGGTACCAACGACATTGATAACACTTTAGAAGGTGGCGAAGGCGATGATAAAATTTATGCCGGAAGCAACCATGACACTATCAAAGGCGGCACAGGAAACGACTTTATAAAAGGTGGCGACGGTGACGACTCTATTTGGGGCGATACTTCGTTGGCGAGTGAAAGCGACGGAAACGACACAATCTACGGCGAAGGCGGAAATGATAAAATCTTTGGCGACGGCGGAGATGACTATATCGATGGCGGCGCAGGCGACGACACTATTTACGGCAATGGCGGTAATGATACTATTATCGGCGGTGCAGGTAAAAATAAGATAGTTTACAAAACTGGTGACGGTGACGACACAATCATCTTAACAAAAGGCGAAGACCTTACAATAGAGCTTCAGGGGCCTGAGAATTGGTCGTATATAAAAATGTGTTATGCCGAAAATGGTAAAGATTTGTTGATTTATCCGTCTCAAAACAAAGAAGAACACATTACAATCAAGGATTTTATTACAAAAGATGTTACAAACTCAATAACCTTGGATATTAACGGAGATAAATACGACTTAAAAACAGGTAAAAATTTAACAAATCCGTCACAACGATATTTATACGTTCAAAATGACGTCACAAAAGATACAACCGGTACTTGGATGGCGGATGAACTGAATGCTTATTCTTATATAATATATGATGAAGAAGGTAACCCGATTTCTGACCCGACAAAAAAAGGTTTAACTTTGGATGGCGGAGCCGGTGATGATATGATTATTGCGTCGAAATACTCGGATGTCTTAAAAGGTGGCGACGGTAACGACGATATTAGTGCTTATCAAGGCGGTAACGACACGATTTATGGCGGAGCAGGCAATGATAATATCTCTTGCGGTGACGGAAATGACTTAGTCGACTGCGATGACGGTAATGACTATGTTCAAGCTAGTAAAGGCAACGACACAATCTATGGTGGTGAAGGCGATGACTACATCAAGGGCGGAGAAGGTGACGACTTGATATATGGTGACGACGGTGACGACTCGCTCTATGGCGAAGAAGGTAATGACAAAATCTATGGCGGTGATGGTGATGATTATATCACGGGCAAAGACGGTAACGACTCGCTCTATGGTGACGAAGGAAACGACACAATCTATGCCGATGATGGTGATGATGTAATTTATGGCGGTGCCGGTAATGACAGAGTCACGGGCGATGCCGGAAACGACTTAATTGATGGAGAGGACGGCAACGATAATCTATCCGGTAATGATGGTAACGACACAATCTATGGTGGTGAAGGAAACGATACTATATATGGCGATAATGGCGATGACTACATAGAAGGCGGGGCTGGCAACGACTCTATCAGGGGCGGTGCAGGAGCAAACAAAATTGTTTATAACAGCGGTGACGGTGATGATTTAATCACGCTAACTAAAGGCGAACAATTTAAGCTTGAACTTAAAGACGTTAACAGTATTGAAGATGTTGAATTTGCAGTGGCTGCAAATCGCAGAGATTATATAATCTATGTTGATAAACACAACCATGAGGCAGGAAGTATTACTCTTGAGAGCTTCGCTGTATCTGATGTTACCAACAATGCAACGTCAACATCGGAAGATACAAGCTATGTAAAATTGGTAATTAACGGTACGGAATATGATTTAAGAACAAAAAACATAACCGTAACAGATAATTATACAGGTACTTGGTTTAACGAAAATATCGACGCAACTTCCGCAACAAAAGGCTTGAATATATCAGCTATGGGCGGTAAGGACACAATCATTGGTTCTGATTATAACGACACAATATTGGGCGGTACAGGAAACGACACCATCTATGGCGGTGCCGGTAATGATTCAATTGAGGGCGATGCCGATGATGACTTAATCTTCGGAGAGGACGGAAATGATTTTCTCCGTGGTAATAACGGTAATGACACACTCTATGGCGGTGACGACAATGATACACTCTATGGTGGCGGAGGTGATGACTACATAGAAGGTGGCAAGGGCAATGACTATATCTTTGCTGCGAGCGGTCAAAACCACATTGTTTACAACCAAGGTGACGGTGATGATTTAATCACATTAACCACAGGCGAACAATTTAAACTTGAACTTAAAGACGTTGAAAGCATAGACAATGTTGCATTTGATGTTGCAGGAAACGGAAAAGATTTTATAATCTACGTTGATAAAAACAACCACTCGGCAGGAAGCATAACTCTTCAAGATTTTGCTCAATCTGACGTTACAAACAATGCAACGGAAACAACGGAAGATACAAGCTATGTTAAATTGGTAATCGGCGAAAATGAATACGATTTAAAAACATATCCGACAATAAATAAAACCGTAACCGAAGATTATACGGGTAGCAGATTTGATGAAAATATCGACGCAAGCTCCGCAACAAAAGGCTTGAATATCAACTCAAACGGCGGTAATGATACAATCAAGGGTTCTAATTTCGCAGATACACTCAACGGCGGTGACGGCAACGACTCCATAGAAGGAAATGAAGGCAATGACACAATCTATGGCGGTGCTGGAAACGACACCATCAAAGGTAATGCCGGCAATAACTACATTTATGGCGACGACGGAAATGACACCATCTATGGCGGTACAGGCAATGATTCTATTGAAGGCGGTGCAGGCGATGACAAGCTCTACGGCGGCAGCGGTTCTTGTACGATTCATGGCAACACCGGAAATGATACTATTTGGGGCAGTAGTACTAATGGTACTATCTACGGTGACGAAGGAAACGATGAACTCCAGGGCGGTCAAGGTGCTGACATAATCTATGGCGGAATTGGTAATGATTACATTAACGGGAACGCAGGTAACGATACCCTATATGGTGGTGCCGGAGATGACACCTTAGACGGCGGTTATGGCTCTGATACGTTATACGGCGGAGAAGGTAACGATACATATAAAGTTTACTTTGAGAAAAATGCAATAAACTCTGTAATAGAAGACGAATCAGGAACGAACGACATTGTTAATTTCACGGAATGGCCGGTGGGTCTTGAAACTTGCAGAAAAGACCAATTACACCTCGTATTCAATGTTTCAAAAGACTTTAATAAGTCAACCGATACAATTTCTTGGGTTAATATCCTCGATGATACAAACTTCGCTGCTTGGAAATCTAACCCGACGGGCGACTTTGATGGAGTAAAAATCAAAGATAATGCAATCGAAACGATTAATTCTTCTGATAATTACCACGTAACATCAGCGGATATTGCAACTTTAGCCGAATCCGTAGCTGCATGGTTAACGGACAAAGGCTACAACGATGTTAACGCAGCCCTCGTAAGCGAAAATACGGCTGATATCGAAGCCTTGATTGCAAAATTCGGCGAATGCAACTGGCAAACAACAGGAGCGTAGGTGGATTAAATAAAACACATGCAAAACTAAACCCTAAAATCAAAACAAAATTGTTTTAGGGTTTTAGTTTAACAAATAGAATTTTAAACATTTTATATTGAGTGTGTAGGGTGCAAATTTTTGCACCGAAATTGTGTTAATATATAATGCTTGCAACATTTCTTAGCCTAACATTGTTTTTATATGTTGTTTTAATTTTCCATTCTACCCGTTTCGACCATTTAAAGTCCGATTTCGTCCAGTTTAGCTTGGCAAATTCCCGACCTTTTTGTCACCCTGAATTTATTTCAGGGTCTTACTAGAATGTAGTAGTTACGCCTAATTGGTAAGATGCTGAAACTAGTTCAGCATGACAGTTTTATAGACTCACTTCCGACCCAAACGGGACATTAAAATACAACTGTGCCGAGCGAGAACGATTAAGTATCGTTCTCGTGAGAGGGAGCTGTGCGCTACAAGAGGGACAAGCGAAAACTTGAGCTTGACTCGATTGATGTAAAAAGAGAGTCTATTTGATTATTTAGAACAGAACATTTGGGCATTTCAAATTTGGTGCAAAAAATTGCACCCTACCCTCTTGACCCGATTGAGTTCGTCAGAACTTGCGCACGTCGAATAACCCGTGAAAATTGCAATAAAAATAGCAAGGGAGAGATTCGAACTCTCGACCTCACGGGTATGAGCCGTGCGCTCTCACCAGCTGAGCTACCTTGCCATAAATCAAATTACTATTAAATTTTTACAAGACTTATTCTCGCACAAACATTTTTAGATTTCAAGTCTTTTGTTAAAAACCCTTTTTGCTAATACAAAGAGCCTCTTGTATTAGAGGCTCTCGACATCTTTTAATCCATTTCTACATCTACTCTTACTGGTGCACCTTTAGAGAATTCCTTCTTCATCTTATGAAAGTCACCTCTAGGTCCTTTGCCAAAATGATGTGGATGTGCCATTGGCGGGCGCATCATCGGATAAGCTCCGCACGGGCATGGCGGCATTGGCGGTTTATGCAATGCTGCAAACAAGCTTAATGCACAAAAAACACCAACAAATGTGCCTGTAGCAACTACCAAAAATTTTCTAAATCCTTTTGAATGGCAAAAACATTTACATTCTTCTTTTGTTTCAACTTTGATTTCATCTGACATATTAATTCTCCTTTTTACAGCCTTCTAAAAGACCTCTTACATATACTATAACGATATTAAATTTTATTTGTTCATTTTTTTGAGTTAAAATTTTCTTATGGGAAAATATTCAGAAATAGCTGCTAATAATTTTAAAACAGGTTACAACTGCGCTCAATCCGTGTTTCTTGCGTTTGCAGAAGATTTTGGTTTCGACAAAGAAACAGCTTTAAAAGTTTCATCATCATTTGGTGGCGGCATGGGTAGATTAAGAGAAGTTTGCGGCGCTGTAAGTTCAATTTTTGCAATAGCCGGACTTAAAAAAGGTTACACAACACCTGATAATGACGAGATTAAAGCTAAACACTATGAACTTATACAAAATCTTGCAGAAAAATTTAAGTCAAAGTACGGTACGATTATTTGTCGTGAATTATTAGAACTACCGGAGGGTTCAGATTCTCCAATTCCATCTAAACGAACTAAAGAATACTATCAAGAACGACCTTGTGAAGCTTTTGTACGATATGCAGCCGAAATTATAGAAAAAGAACTTTTAAATTAACGGTGCAAAGGTTTTCCAGTACAAAAATCCTGCAACTAGAACTAAAAGAGCCCCGCTGAATTTTAACAAGATTTCTGAAAATCCGGCTAAGGATTTCATGCTTTTTAGGCTTGAAGTAAATATTCCAGCAAGAATAAGTATAACTCCTTGCCCTAAAGCAAACAGAAACAACATCAAAATCGCCAACGCAATATTCTTACCAATAGCAGCGAATGCCATAATACCGGCAAGAATTGGAGTTGAGCACGGAGTTCCTGCCAGAGCAAAGGTTATCCCCAACAGAACCGGATATACAAAAATCGAGTTTGTAGTGTTTTGTGGCATTGCTTTAATTATAGTTGGTGTTTCAAAATCCAATATATCTAACAGTTTTAAACCCATTACCAAAAGCAATGAAGCAATGATAATCGTAAAATAACCACCCATTGCAGAAGCAAAAACAGAACCTGTTAAAGCGCAAGCAATACCGATTAATGTAAATACAATTGCTGTACCCAAAATAAAGCAACATAATTGGAGAAAAGTTCTAAATGGAGTTTCTTTTGAATATCCACCAACATACCCAACAATCAATGGCAGCATAGCCAATGAGCACGGTGAAATTGATGCCAATACTCCGCCTGCAAAAGAAGCCAAAAGCATCCAATACCAAACACCGTTTGAAAATGATTGCAAAAGATTATCCATTTAGTTGTTCCTTCATATAATTTTCCAAAATTTTAGGTTGAATAGCCCCCTCTGTTTTCCTTATCATATTGCCGTTAGTATCTTTAAAAATACACGTTGGAACTAATTTTACATCATATTGTCTAATAAGATTTTTTGTTTCATTATTCTTTTGTGTAACATCAATCTTTTTTAAACTAATTTTATTTGCATAATTTGGATAAACTTCTTTAAATATTTTATCTAATTCTTGGCACTCATAACACATAGGAGATGAAAAATTTATTATTTCAGCCCCGACAGTTGCATTACTCGGTAGCACACTTATCGACTTATCTCTTGTCAAACTCCAATACAAACCCAATGGAACTAAGAAAATCAATAAAATAACTGCAATATTTTTGTTCATAAAATTCTCCTTTTTGACCTTAGAATAACTCCTCATAATATTTTGTTATTCACTGCCTGTATACTTCTTTGGATAAATTTTAATAATAAAGACTGCCTAATTGACAGCCTTTAGCATATTAAACAAAAATTGTTTGTTCTCTATCAGGTCCTACTGAAATTATACCTATCGGAGCTCCAATTAAATCTTCTACCTTTGCGATATATTTTTTTGCATTTTCAGGTAAGTCTGCGTAATTTTTTATACCACTTAAGTCAGTTTTCCAACCCGGCATAGTTTCATAAATTGGCTCAAGATATTTGTGTATAAATACATCTGTAGGATATGAAGTATAAATTTTATCGTTTCTACAATCTTTATAGGCTACACAAATTTTTATTTCGTCAAAAGTATCAAAAACGTCAATTTTAGTCAATGCAACTTTTGTAATTCCACCAACAAGCACTGCGTATTTCATAATTACTGAATCAAACCAGCCACAACGTCTTGGACGACCTGTTGTAACACCATATTCGTGACCTATATCTTGAATTTTTTTGCCGACTTCGTCTGTCAATTCACTAACAAAAGGTCCTTCGCCAACTCTTGTAACATAAGCTTTTGATACCCCAACAACCTCTTCAATCATCGTCGGTCCATAACCACTACCGGTTGCAGCTCCTCCACCAATTGGGTTTGAACTTGTTACAAACGGATATGTTCCATAATCAATATCAAGCATTACACCTTGAGCACCCTCAAACAGGATTGTTTTATCCTTATGACGATTTAGCATGTCTTGCCAATCAAAACAAACATATGGTTTAAATAATTCTGCATATTTTTCACACAATGAAAGTATGCAATCTTTTGTATATGGTTCAAGTCCATATACTTTTTCTAATGTTTTATTTTTTATAGGCAAAATCATATCAATTTTTTCATTAAGAGCTTCATATGAATACAAGTCTTGAATTTTAAAAGCAACTCTTGCCATTTTATCAGTATAAGTCGGACCAATTCCTCTTTTTGTAGTTCCGATTTTACCTTTGCCGGAATTAGCTTCTGACCAACCATCAACTTCAATATGATAAGGCATGGTAATTGTTGCAAGTGGAGAAATTTTTAGATTTTTGAAATCTACACCTTGTGATTTTAATTCGTTCATCTCTTTTTCAAAAGATTCAGGATGAATTACTGTTCCAGCTCCGATAAAACAAGTATTATTTCCATACAAAATTCCAGATGGAATAAGGTGAAATTTATAGGTGTTGCCATTTGCAACCACAGTATGTCCGGCATTGCATCCACCTTGATATCTTATAATTAAATCAGCTTTTTGAGCTAGCAAATCTGTAATTTTAGCTTTACCCTCATCTCCCCATTGAGCACCAATTACAACTGTATTTTTCATAATTTCTCCTTTTGAACAATAACAATTTGTCAACAAAAAAGCCGGATACAATCCGGCTTAATTATACTTATTGATTAGCTTTTGCAGCTTTCTGCTTAGCTTGTACATCCAGCATTGAATTATGCGCCATCATATATACCGAACAAATTTTATAATTTTTAAGGTACCAAGCACAATTTTCTTGCATACATACAATCTCAACTTGTGACCCAACGCTCATTAGTGGGCATAAAGGTATAAATTTGTCAGCCATTAATTATCTCCTATATTAGTATTTGCCATTTTTAATAAATTGCAGTTTTCACTGCGTTTTTTTTCTTCGTGCTTATATATTGTACAACGATTTATTATTTCGTCAAAATCTATTTTATGCGCATCAAAATCCGGTCCATCAACACAAGCAAATTTTGTTTCTCCGTCGACTGTAACTCTACAAGCACCGCACATGCCGGTACCGTCAACCATTATTGGATTCATGCTTGCTTCTGTTTTTATACCCATATTTCCAGTCAAATCTGCAACAGCTCTCATCATTGGCATTGGACCAACTGCAATTGTATAATTCACAGTTTCATTTTTTATAATTCTATCCAAAACCTGTGTTACAAATCCTTTTTCACCGTAAGAACCGTCATCAGTTGTTATAAATAACTCTGTGCAGGCATCTTTCATCTTGTCTTCCCAAAAAAGAAGTTCTTTAGAGCGAGCACCCATTATCATGTAAACTTTATTGCCAGCATCTTTAAACGCTTTGGCAATTAAATAACAAGGTGCAGCACCATAACCACCTGCAACACAAACAACCGTACCATAGTTTTCAATATGAGTGGGCTGTCCTAATGGGCCTACCAAATCAACCAATTCATCTCCTACATTAAGTTGAGCAAGTTTTTTTGTTGAATATCCAACTGCCATATACACAAGAGTTAGAGCTCCTGTTTCTTTATTAAAATCAGCTATTGTAAGAGGAACTCTTTCACCGTTTTCTTCCGCTCTAAAAATTATGAATTGTCCGGCTTGCGCATTTCGTACAACAAAAGGCGCATCAATAGTTATTTCATACTGATTTGGACATAATTCTTTTTTTGATAGAATTTTGTAACTCATGACACGTTCTCTCTTCCGTCTACTTATCATACCATAAAATACTCAATCTTGTATAGTAAATTTATTTTTTTTAACACTTTTTTTACCTTGTATAATAAATCTCATTTATATTATAATTAATGAGAAGTTTATGAGGTAGAGAAATTGAAAAAATATCATTTTATAGCAATTGGTGGAATAGGGATGAGCGGACTTGCTAAATACTTGTTAGAAGACGGTCACGCAGTTACGGGTTCTGACATTGCTGATAGTAAATATATTGATGCACTAAAAATTTTGGGTGCGACTGTGCATATTGGGCATGCTGAATTAAATTTGGAAGACGATACTGACATAGTAGTTGTTAGTACAGCCATAAAAGAAAACAATCCTGAGCTTGTGAAAGCTCGCAAATTAGGGTTAAAAATATACCATCGTTCTGATTTGTTGGCTGAAATTGCAAAATCCGCACAAGAAAAAGGCAAATGCTTTATTGGTTTTTCAGGAACTCACGGAAAAACTACAACAAGCGGAATGGCTTCTTTCGTATTGGATAAAGCCGGACTTCAACCGTCTTTTGTAGTTGGAGGAATTATTCCTGAAATACATACGAATGCACAACATAGGGGTAAATGTAATGAACCGGAATTAGAATTACAAACAGTATGTCCTTCGGAAAGAGTTGGAAATCACTTTGTTGCAGAATTAGATGAAAGTGACGGAACAATTGTTAAATACAACCCTGATATTTTGGTAATTAACAATTTAGAAGAAGATCACCTTGATTTTTATAAAAACGGTATGAGCGATTTAGTAAAAACTTTTAACAAGGCAATTTCTCAATCTAAAAAAGTTATTGTTAATGCTGATAATGACGGTATTAAACTATTAGACGGAAACTTTATCACATTTGGATTAAACAAAGCTGATTATGTTGCAAAAAGCGTTAATGCTGAAACTCTAGAAATTTATCATCACGAAAAACTTCTTGCAACAATTAGAATTCAACTTGCAGGAATTCATAATATCTATAACACTCTTGCTGTTGTAGCAGCATTAAGCGAAGCAGGTGTTGATATAAAGACGATTGCTGATTGTTTTTATCCATTTACAGGCATGGGCAGACGTTTTGAAAAGGTGTGTGAAATCAATGGAGTAACTGTTTATGATGATTATGCTCATCATCCGACAGAAATCAAAGCTACTTTAGAAGCTGCTGCATCAAGATTTGGTAAAGATAATATTGTTGCGGTATTTCAACCTCACAGATACACAAGATTAATGAGTCTTTGGAATGATTTTGAACACGCTTTTGATAATGTGGGCAGATTAGTTGTAACAGATGTTTATGCAGCATCAGAAGCTCCTATTGAAGGGGTTAGTGGAGAAAACTTTGCAAAAGGTATTAACGCAGAGCATATCGGCGGTACTATCGAGGATGTTGCAAAAAAACTGTTGCCAACACTTAAAGTAGGTAATGTTGTAATCGGTTTGGGTGCAGGTACAATTACAAATTTAGGGAAATATTTCATAGGTAAATAATGCAAATAGAATATAAAGAAGATTTTGAGATAAAAAATCTTACAACTTTTAAAATCGGTGGTAAAATCAAGAAATTGTATTTTCCCAAAACTCAATCAGAATTCGTTCAACTTCTAACAGAGTTGGAGGAATACATTGTTTTAGGAAATTGTTCAAATGTTTTGATTTCATCAAATGGTTATAACGGAAATATAATTCTTACAACAAAAATGCAAGAAGTTTTTATTAATGGGAATTTTGTTGCAGCTTCTTGTGGGGTAAAAGGACCGTTTTTATCTCAAAAAGTTGCTGAAAATTCTTTGAGTGGGTTTGAATTCATGATTGGTTTTCCGGGAACAATCGGCGGAGAAATTTTTATGAACGCAAGTTGCCATGGACAATGCATTTCAGACAATTTAATTCGTTGTTGTTTGTTCGATAAAGACAAAAAAGAAATTGTATACAAAGAAAAATCCGAAATGGAATTTGCTTACAGAACATCAATTTTGCAAAAAAATAAATATATTCTTTTAGGAGCAGAGTTTGAACTGAAAAAATCTTCTAAAGATGAAATAAAAGCTCTTATGCAAAGAAATCTTGATTCCAGAAAAGGGGTTCAGCCAACGTTAGTTAATCCTAATGCCGGAAGTGTTTTCAGAAATCCTGATAATGATTCAGCCGGAAGATTATTAGAAAAATCAGGAGCAAAAGAATTTGATATGCCAAATGTAAAAGTTTGGGATAAACACGCTAACTTTATTGTAAACAAAGGAAATGCCACTTCTGAAGATGTTTTGGAATTAATGGCAAAAATGTTTACAACAGTAAAAGATACTTATACAATAGAATTAAAACCGGAAGTTATTTTTATCGGGGATAAATCGGAAAAAGAGGAAAAATTATGCAATATACTATATCAAAAGAGTCAAAAATAGCTGTTTTATGCGGTGGAATGTCATCTGAAAGAGAAATTTCATTACGCTCAGGCAAAAATTGTTTGGCAGCATTACATAGACTAGGTTATAAAAACGCAGAAATTGTTGATGTTTCTGAAAATGTGATGAATGATTTAAAAGGTTTTGAGTTTGCATATAACACACTTCACGGAAAATTCGGAGAAGACGGCTGTATTCAAGGTGTTTTAGAAATTTTAAAAATACCTTACACAGGTTGTGGTGTTATGTCTAGCGCAATTTGTATGAATAAAGAATATACAAAGAAAGTTTTGCAAACAGCAGGTTTACCATTAATAAAATCTGTTTACCTTTTGCCAAATGAAAATCCTGTTGAAAAAGTAAAAGGTTTGAACTATCCGTTAATGATTAAACCAGTATCAGAAGGCTCTAGCTTTGGTATGAACAAAGTTTGTGATGAAAAAGAACTTATTGAGGCAGTTTCAGAAGCTCGTAAATATAACGCTCACGTACTTATTGAAGAATACCTTGTTGGTATAGCTGCTACAGTTGGTGTTTTAGAAAAAGGCAAAAATGTTTTTGCGACAGAAATTCTTGAACTCAGACCAAAAAATGAATGGTATGATTACGAATGCAAGTACACAAAAGGTATGACAGAGTTTGTTTTGCCTGCTGAATTATCTCCTGAAATGACAGCAAGAGTAAAAGACTATGCTGTAAAAGCATTTAGAGCATGTGAATGTTCAGGTGTTTCAAGAGTAGATTTCCACATTGTAGGTGATATTCCTTACATTTTGGAAATTAATACAAACCCTGGTATGACAGATACGAGTGATTTACCTGCTCAGGCTGCTGCTGGCGGAATAAGTTACGATGAATTAGTGGAAATGATTTTAAAAAGTGTAGGGCTAAAGAAATAATGTCACATGAAGAAGGCAGAAATCTAAAAACAAATCAAATTAGACGTCTAAAACAGGCAAAAATGCAAAGACAAGTTCGCCGTTCTCAAAGACGTTTAAATCGTTTACGCTCTTGGTACAAATTTTTCTTAGTAATTTTCCTTATAGCGTTCTGTTTTTATATTTTAAAACTTCCTCAATGGAGATTGCATTCAAATGCTTTTGATAGCTTAAACAATCCGCAATTAGAGATTGTAAATAACAGAATTGTGCCTTCACAAAAAATATTATCTGCTCTACGAAGAAATCAAGTTCCGAAAAAGCCTATATTTCTAGTAAAAACCGATAATCTTAAAAAAAGTATTAAACAATTAGAACCTGTGCAAGATGTTTATATTAGACGTTTTTGGTTTCCTGCAAGATTTCAAATTATTGTAATTGAAAGAACTCCGGTTGTAACAATTTCTCCAAATACTGATGTTGCACCTATTGCGTTTTTCTCCAGTGACGGAAAGCTCATTGGACGTGATTATATGCCTTTACCGGATGATTATAAAACAGTGCTTGTAATTACATACGGAACAGGAGATGATTACAGAAATTGGGATGCAACAAAAGTAAACGATTTCAAAAAATTAGCAATGCTTATTGAACGTGAAACAGGTGAAAATGTTGAATACATAGATTATAGAAATCCAAAAGATGTTTATGTAAAAATTCCAAGTGCAAATATTAGATTTGGTAGCATAAATCCATCTGTTTACACTAAAGTTTCTAAATTACCAACATTACTTCCTCAACTTAAAATGCTTAATAAAAAAGTTAAGTACATTGATTTGAGATGGGAAGAAAGCTTCTTTAAATTGGATGAATAATATGCCCAAAAGTGCTTATATACACATACCATTTTGTAAATCTAAGTGCAAATATTGCTCATTTGTTTCTTACACAGGAATTGAGCCTAATAATTATTTTGAGTTCTTATTAGCAGACATTAACGCTAATTATCAGGGCGAAAGCTTGAATACTCTTTATTTTGGAGGCGGTACACCATCTTTAATAGAAATCTCTCAAATCGAAAAAGTGGTTTCCAAGTTTAATTTTGCTAAAGATTGTGAAATTACATTCGAAATGAATCCTGATGACGCTAAATTTGATTATTTAAAAGATTTACGCTCTCTTGGCATAAATAGGATTAGCATGGGTTCTCAAACTTTTAATGATGAGATTTTAAAACTAATCGGACGTAGACATACCTCATCAGATACGATAAAAGCTGTTGATACTGCGCATAAAGCCGGCTTCGAAAACATAAGTCTTGATTTAATTTATGGACTACCAGAGGTGAATATTAAAAACGACTTGAATATAATCTCAACTCTTGATTTACAACATATTTCAACTTATGGGTTAAAAATAGAAGAAGGTTCTTATTTTTATAACCATTTACCAAAAAATTTGCCTGATGACGATATGCAGGCGGATATGTATCTTGTGATAAATGAATATCTTGAACAAAAAGGTTGCTATCGCTATGAAATCAGTAACTTTGCAAAAAAAGGTTATGAATCAAGACACAACTTGAATTATTGGAATAATTCGGAATACTACGGTTTTGGAGCAGCTGCTCACGGTTATGTTAACGGTATTAGATATTCTAAACCAGAAAAACTAAAAGAATATTCTGAAAACCCAACAAGTTTTGCTTCTCAACATACAGTTACTAAAAATGAGAAACTTGAAGAAGAGATTTTTCTCGGTTTTAGGAAATCTGAGGGGATAAATGTTGATAAAATCAACACTGAATTTGAAATAGATTTTGATAAAGAATACAAATCTGTCTTAGATAAGTACTTACCTCATTACATAGAAAAAACTTCTAATGGATATAAGTTAACATTAGACGGGGTTTTGCTTAGTAATAATATTCTTGCTGATTTTATTTAAAATGTTTGCAGTAAAAACATGTTTATAATAGAATAAATAAGGTTTATAGGGGTATATTAGGAGATTATTATGCTGCAAAAATGTGTTGATTTTATAAGGGAGAAAATTGGCGATTTTGAGCCTGAAATCGGTATTGTATTGGGTTCTGGTTTAGGCGAATTAGCCGATGAACACTGCAAAATTGCTATACCATATTCTGAAATTCCGGGGTTCGAAACATCAACAGTTTCCGGACACAAGAGTCGTTTAGTTTTTGCAGAAATTAACGGAAAAAATGTTGTTATGATGCAAGGAAGATTTCATTATTATGAAGGTCATCCAATACAAAAAGTCGTATTTCCTATTAAGGTTATGAAAAAACTGGGTGTAAAAACCGTAATGCTTACAAATGCAGCCGGTGGTGTTAATAAAACATTTAATCCGTCTGATTTAATGATTATTACAGATCATATTAATCATATGAACGTAAATCCGCTAATTGGTCCAAATGATGATTCAATGGGCGAAAGATTTCCTGATATGAGCGAAGTTTATTCTCCGGCATTAGTTGAATTAACAAAGAAAATTGCATCAAAACTTGGAATTGATGTACAAGAAGGAGTTTATATGGCTTTAACAGGTCCTTCTTACGAAACACCGGCAGAGGTTCGTATGGCTCGTATTGTAGGAGCAGATGCAGTTGGTATGTCTACTGTTCCGGAAGCTATTGTTGCAAAATGGGCCGGCATGAATGTTATTGGAATTAGCTGTATTTGTAATTCGGCTGCCGGAGTTAGCACTGTAGCGCTTTCACATTCAGACGTTATTCACGCAGCTAATGTTGCAAAAGAAAGATTTAAGGTTCTTGTAAAAGAAGTTATAGCAGCTTTGAATTAAGAATAAAAAGTCTTCACCTCAAATAGTGTGAAGATAGGACAAAGGAAAATGAGATTAGATAAGTTTTTAAAAGTTTCACGATTGATAAAACGCAGAACAGTTGCCAATACAGTTTCTGAAATGGGAAGAGTTCTTGTCAACGGGAATGCTGCAAAACCGGCAAAACAATTAAGAGTTGGTGATATTATTGAAATTGAATACTCAAACAGAACAGAGAAAGTTGAAGTTTTAATTATTCCGACAGGTAATGTTAGTGTTCAAGACTCATCAACATTATACCGAATTATTGATTAAGATATTTCGGTAACAGTTTATTAAAGGAAAGAATAATGCACGAAATATTTGTAAGTATGAATAATTGGTTTCAAACTATGGGAGTACAAGGTTTAGCAATAAATTCTTGTGTAGAAAGTTTCTTTCTTGTACCGCCACCTGATTTTTTATTAATTGCAATGGATTTGGCAAAACCTGAAAAAGCTTTGTATTATGCCACAATTTGTACAATCGCATCAGCAGTAGGTGGGGTAATCGGTTACTTAATCGGATTATTTGGTGGTAGACCTGTTTTTAATTTCTTATTTAGAAAAAACAAGGATAAATTAGAGTCAGTAGAAAAAATGTATGCGGAATACGGTTCTTTTGCGGTGTTTTTCTCTGCTTTTACTCCAATTCCGTACAAAATTTTTACAATTGCAAGTGGGATTTTAAAAATGAATTTCCTAAAATTCTTTATTGCAAGTTTGTTTGGTCGTGGAGCTAGATTTTTCTTAGTAAGCCTTGTTCTTATGTTTTTTGGCGAAGCCGTAAAAAAATATATAGAACTTGTAATTTTAGCTGTTACAATAGTTATAGTAATTTTCTGTATCGTAATATATAAAAAAGTTAAAAAAAATAAAGGGATTGATAACAATGGGAGTAATTAACGAAAAATTTACAATTAATACCGAAGGAATGAACGATATTATTAATATTACAAAACACGTTCAAAATTGTGTTTATCAGCACGCTTTAAAAGACGGACTTGTTTGCATTTCAATACAAGGTAGCACTTCTGCCATTACTACCATTGAGTATGAAGACGGACTTGTTCAAGATTTGAAAGAAGCCCTTGAAAGAATAGCACCAACAGGTCAAGAATATCATCACGATGAGATTTGGCACGACGGAAACGGCTATGCTCACGTAAGAGCAGCGCTCGTTGGCAGCTCTGTATCTGTAGCTCTTGTTGACGGATTGTTAAATCTTGGAACTTGGCAACAAATTGTGCTTCTTGATTTCGATAACAAACCTCGTTCAAGAAATATTACAGTCCAAATTGTTTACTAAGAAACACATTCTTACGTACTCATAGTACAACACATTCAAGACTTTAGCACTGCATTCACTGCTTAAACGTAGCAAATTTCGCTTTATACAAGGTTTAATGAATAAAAACTCGAGCACGTTTAGAAATACAAGCATAGTCTAAGGCACAGTCTTTTGGAATGTATCTTGAAATTTTTGCTTTGTCTTTAAACATCATCACATGCGGTAATTGAGGTTGAATTGGTGAAATATCGTTATAGTCTTTTGTTTCAGGTTTTGCAATATCTAAAGAAACAACATTTACAGAATTACCGTATACCTTTTTTAATGAATTCATGTTTGCTATTAGTTGCTCTGAGTTATCAGACCAAGGAGCATAAATGAATACTAGCATTGGTTTTTTGTTGTTTAATCCGTCTTTAAAACTAATACCAGTTGAAGAATTATTACCAATAGGTGCAGCAATAGAAATTCCTGCAAAAAATATTAATAACACTAAAATTGTAAGAACTTTTTTCATATAAACCTCTTAAATTAAAAAGGGGCGGCGTAGCCGCCCCTTTTAATAAAAACTTATTCCATGCTTTTTGTAATCAAATCCATTTCTTCTAAAGAAGCATAAACTGCGTGACAACCACAGTCTACATAAAGGATTTGACCGGTTGTACCTGTTGACAAGTCTGAAGCCAAGTACAAACCAGCTCTACCAACATCTTCAAGAGAAACATTTCTGCCAAGAGGTGCTTTAGCAGTAGCAGCTTTAAGCATTTTACCAAATCCTGCAATGCCGCTTGACGCAAGAGTTTTAACAGCACCTGCAGAAATACAGTTAACTCTAACACCTTTTTTACCAAGGTCAGCTGCTAAGTATCTCATAGAAGCTTCTAATGCTGCTTTTGCAACACCCATTACGTTGTAGTTAGCAACAACGTATTCAGAACCAAGGTAAGTAAGAGCGAATACTGAAGCGCCTTCGTTTAAGATAGGTTCTGCGTGTTTACAAATTGAAACTAATGAGTATGAACTTACACCAAGAGCTGTATCCCAACCAGCTTTAGATGTGTCAATAAATCTACCCATCAAATCTTCACGAGTAGCGAATGCAACAGCGTGAACAACGAAATCTAATTTTCCGTAGATTTTTTCGCATTCAGCAAATACTGCAGCAACTTCTTCTTCTTTAGTTACATCACAGTTCATGATTAATTTTGCGTTCATGCCTTCAGCCAAAGGACGAACTCTTTTTTCCATAACATCACCAGCATATGTGAATGCAATATCAGCACCTTCGTTAAAAAGTTGCTGAGCAATAGCGTAAGCAATACCGTGAGTATTAGAAACGCCAAAAATTATACCTTTTTTACCAGACATTAATCCCATAGTTAAAACTCCTCTCTATGTCTATACAACCTGTATAATATCAAGAACATGCAAATTATGCAAATATTAAGAAGTCTGACGAATTTATCATCAGACTTCTTAATATTTATTTCCTCAAAATTACTTAGCAAGATTTTTCCAATATTTTTTTTCGTTTTCGATAGCTTTTTTTCTAGCATTTTGTCTTGCTTGAGCATCTTTTTTTGCTTTTTCTAAAGCAGCTTTATTAGCTTCATGTTTTTTTTGAAGTTCAGCTTTGCGTTGAGCATCTGCTTTTTGTTGAGCTTCTTTTTTAGCGTTTAATTCTTGTTCTTTTTTAACCGCAGGTTCAAGCTTTTTATTTACATAATTTTGCAATCTTGATTCTGCAGCATTTGCAGCTAAAGAAGCTGAAATAGCAACAATTGCGAATAATGATACTAATTTTTTCATTTGAAACTCCTTTCTTATCTGTAATGAAATAATTAAAGCATGGAGATTAGTTTTTGGCAATATACTTTTAACTCTTTTCTTGTATAATAGTAATATGAGCGTAGAATTACTAGGATTTAATATTGATACATACAGTTTTGAAGAGGCTGTATCAAAAGCAAAAGAATTAATTGATGGTCAAAAAGTTTCACAAGTTGTAACTATAAACCCTGAAATGTTTGAGTATTCATCTAAAGACAATGATTTTGCTAATATTGTAAAAGAAGCAGAGATGATTATTCCGGATGGTGTAGGTGTAAAAATTGCACTAAAACTTAATGGATATAATGTACAAAGAATTCCCGGAATTGATTTTGCAAGAAAACTACTTGAAGAAGCCGCAATAAATAATATTCCGGTTGCTATTGTTGGTGCAAAAGAAGAAATTATTTCAAAAGCAGTTGAAAATCTTTTGAATGAAATTAGTGGATTAAATATTGTTTATTCACACAATGGCTATTTCTCAAACGATGAAGAAATTTATAGCGAAATAAATTCGAAATCTCCAAAACTTATTCTTGTTGCGATGGGTTCTCCTCGACAAGAGCAGTTTATTTATAACGCAAAAAAAGTTTTAAAACCGGCTTTAATGGTTGGAATTGGCGGTAGCCTTGATGTTTGGTCAGGAGTTGTAAAACGTGCGCCTAAAATCTTTCAAATATTAGGTTTAGAATGGTTGTACAGAACAGTTTCACAACCTGAAAGAATAAAAAGAATTTTTCCAACATTACCGTTGTTTATTATTAAATCTATAAGACATAGGGGGAATAATGTTAACTAATCAAGAACTTGAAAGTCTTAAACAATCTGCAACCAATGTGCGCAGAAATATTGTAAAAATGGTCCATGCTGCTAAATCAGGACATCCGGGTGGGTCTTTGTCAGGTGCAGATATTTTAACGGTTTTGTATGAAAAAAGCTTAAATATTCCGACTGAATGGGATAAATCAGTAGATTTTGATAAACGTGATAGATTTATATTATCAAAAGGTCACGCATCTCCGCTTTTGTATTCAATTCTTGCTCAACACGGATTATTTCAACAAGAAGAATTGCTTACGTTTAGAAAAATCGGTTCAAAACTTCAAGGTCACCCGTCAAGAGGGTATGTTCCTGGGGTAGAAGCTTCGACCGGTTCTTTGGGACAAGGTTTATCGCTTGGTTGTGGTGTTGCGTTGGGTTTAAAACTTGATAAAAATCCTGCGAATGTTGTTGTTTATCTTGGTGACGGTGAACTTCAAGAGGGTTCAAACTGGGAAGCTTTTATGCAAGCTGCACATAGAAATCTTGATAACTTAATTGCGATTGTTGACCGTAACAAATTACAAATTGATGGTTGTACAGAAAACGTTATGTCTATCGGAGATGTTGCCGAAAAGATAAAGGCTTTTGGTTGGGATGTTGCAGAAATTGACGGACATGATTTTAATCAAATTTACGATGCAATTGAAACCGCTAAAAAGTCATCAAAACCTTTCGCAATTGTTGCAAACACTGTTAAAGGGAAAGGTGTTTCTTTTATGGAAAACAATGCAGGTTGGCACGGAAAAGCTCCTAATGATGAACAATTAGCACAAGCACTTGAGGAATTGCAATAATGAAGACTTGTCCATTTTCAACGGGAAGAGAGTGTAATTCAGAGTGTCCGCTTTTTATTGCACCGGATGATTTGAATGAATTTGTAACAGCAAGATTGACTTCTATTGGAGTGTTTTCAAAAAAAGAGGGTGAATGCTCATTGAGAATGCTTGCGTTAAGTCAAAGTAGAATGATTTTTGAAAATACCAACACTAGAGGATAATTTTGTATATAGGATTTAAAAGACCGACTTTTAATAATATAAAAGTCGGTCTTAAATATATATTTTTAGATTTTAACATCCTTCAAGAAACATATCTTTGCCTACCGAACAAATTGGACAAACCCAATCTTCCGGCAAATCCATAAAATCTGTTCCCGGTTGAATTCCGTTATCCGGATCACCTTTTTCTGGGTCATAAACATAGTGGCAAACTTCACATACATATCTTTGCATAATTATTCTCCTTTTTGGTTCACTCACATCAACTTTCTTTACTTTAGAGAAAGTTTGTGTGAGATATTATGTTTTACTTGCATGTTTATTAAACTATACTTTTAAAGATTTTTCTATTGTAATTACAACATTATCCAATTCGGCAACTTGTTCTTTTTTAAGAGTTGATTTTATGCAAAAATTATCATTCAAGAATTCTGAACCTTTTAGTTTTTCTAATTCAGTTTTCATAATATTACCGCATGTTGCAGCCCAAGAACCGTTTTCAACCAATGCAAATTTACGATTTTGCAAATTATGTGAAACAAGATGCGTTAAAAATGTATGCATTGTTTCAAAAACCCCTGTATTATAGGTAGTTGAACCTAATACTATATGTGAATACTTAAATGCTTCAGCTAAAACTACAGAGTTATCGGAATAAGAAATATTGTACATTTTAATATCCTCAATTCCTTTATCAGCAAGTTTTCCTGCCAAAATTTCAAGAGCGTTTTCTGTTCCACCATAAACTGATGAGTAAACAATCAAAACACCTTTTCTCTCAGGTTCGTACAAAGACCATTTGTTATATTTTTCAACAACTAAACTAAGATTATTTTTTATCATAGTTCCGTGTAACGGACAAATCATCTGTACGTCCAAATTTGCAAGTTTTTTTAATAGCATTTGGACTTGTAAACCGTATTTGCCGACAATATTTGTGTAATAACGTCTGAATTCATCTAAATTAAAATCGTAATCGAAAAGATTACCGTTGATTGCACCAAAAGAACCAAAAGCATCAGCTGAAAAAAGAGTTTTTGTGGTTTTGTCATATGTTACCATAACTTCAGGCCAATGAACCATTGGTGCGAAATAGAATTGTAATTCATGACGACCTGTGTTTAATATTTCGCCCTCTTTTACTACAATTGAGCAGTTAGATATATCAAAATCAAAAAATTGATTTATCATTTGTTGAGCTTTTGCAGTGCAAACGATTTTTGCTTCAGGATATTTTTCCATAACACATTCAACCAACGAAGCATGATCAGGTTCCATATGATGTATAACTAAATAATCCAGTTTTCTACCATCAAGAGCCGCTGTAAGATTCTTAAAGAATTGCACATCACAGGTTTTGTCAACTGTATCAAAAAGAACAGTTTTGTCATCTTTTAATAAATAAGAATTGTAAGACATGCCGTTTGGAACTTTATATGCGCTTTCGAAAAGTGAAAGAGTTCTGTCAGAACATCCTATATAAATTAAATCATCTGAAATATTTCTAATGTTATGCATAATTAAACCTCTACATATCCAATATACGGAATATTTCTGTAATATCCGTCATAATCCAAGCCATAACCAACTAAGAATTTGTCATCAACTTCAAAACAGTAGTAATCAGCTTCTATATCGACTTCTCTTTTAACGTGTTTATCAAGTAAAGAACAGAATTTTAAATCTTTAACTTTAAAATTCAAATTAATGAAATCTACTAAAAATTTTGCTGTATGTCCTGTATCAATAATATCTTCTATAATTAGAACATTTTTGTTGTTCAAATCCGGAAGCGAAATGTCAACAGCATTAACTTTTCCGGATGAAGCAAATGCAGAGCCATAACTTGATAGTCGTATAAATTCCATTCTTACGGGCATTTTTAAATGTTTTGACAAATCTGTCATAAACATTACAGAACCTTTTAATACGCAAATTAAATATAATTCTTCATTTTCATAAATTTTATTTAACTTTTCTCCAAGTTTTGCAATTTCTTGTTGAATACTTTCTGCATCAAATAATATTTTTAAATCTGATTCTTTTATCATTGAATTTACCTCATCAAAACATTTAAAAGGAATTCGGTTATATTACCTCAATAATATGCGTTGGCACTTTTTTTACTCCGATTTTATCACTCAAACCGACTCCGACAACCCATAAAACTTCATCCTTATTTGTTAGTAATAGAATATCATCACGTTTATGTCTGTTAACTCCTTTGGAGTTTAGAAATTTCTTCAATTTCATTGAACCACGCATTCCAAAAGGGTTTATAACATCTCCATCTCTACGAGTTCTTAGTGTCAATGGAAATTTTTCTTTTGATAAATCTACATACGCAAAACTAGCATTCGACTCAGGGAATACAAAAACTTCGTTTTCTACATATTTTTTTAGAGAAACGGTTTTGTTGCCAAATTTATAATCACCCTCTTTATCAACAACTATTTCTTCTAAAGTGTTTTTTTCATTAGCATTATGTCTATGAGGAATTGTTTCAATGATTTTTTCATCAACATAAAGCCATTTTGCAGTAGCTAAAGATAAAGTACTTCCATTTTTTCGGGCTATATTTGCTTCAATAAAATTATAAATTTCTTTAACTTTCTTGAAATCATAATCCAAATCGAATTTTTGAATATACTCGTGGATAAATCTCATTTTTACAGGAGTTGAAAGTTTTTTATAAACATCCGTAACCATTGAGTCACCTTGCATAAGCTTATCTCTCAATGTTTCAAGGTACTCTTCAATAATTTCGTTTTCGCTGTTTGAAACTTCTGCAAGAGTATTTAAAGACTCTTTTACGGCGGGATTTATTTTTTCTAATGCCGGTATAACATTTAAACGCAAATAATTCCTTTTATAAGAAACATCCGCATTTGAGCTATCATTATTAGGACTTAGATTGTTTTTTTCGCAATATTGAACAATTTCTTCTCTTGTTGTTTTTAATAAAGGTCTATAAAAAACATTTCGTTTCTCTGAAATTCCTTTTAAACCTACTAATCCTGTACCTTTAATTACTCTATATAAAACTGTTTCAGCATTATCATCCTTGTTATGAGCCGTAAATACTGCATCTGCATCAAACTCTTCCATAGCTTCTTCAAAAAACTCATAACGAGCAATTCTTGCTTCATTTTCTGATTTTTTTAAATCAATTCTTGCTGTTTTTGTATAAAAATCCATTCCCTTAGATGAAGCAAATAGTCTGCAAACTTCTTGTTCTTTTAGTGCTTCTTCGCCTCGCCAATTATGATTAAAATGAGCTGCTATGACAGTAAGTTCCCAAAATTCTTCATTTTGTTTCACCTTAGATAAAACATCCAAAAGGCACATCGAATCATAACCGCCTGAAAACCCTACAATAATTGCTTTGTCAGTCAAATCGTATTTTTTTAAAAATTCGGCAACTCTTTCCTCTAGGGGTGAAATTGTTTGATTTTCTGATTTGTGATGTTGTTCAAACTCTTTTATCATTTAATTTCCATTATTCCATGCTTAATTTCGATTGCATCTACACCAAGAGTATCTAAAACTTTCATTGCTAATGAATCAGGCTCTTCTGATATTGCTATTAATAAGTCAACAGCTTCTATTCTTTGTCTATCAGCTTTTTTTGCTCTTAACCAAGCTTTTTCCAAAACTCGTTTTGCACGTTTTGTGAAAACGATTTCCTTGTCAAAATACTCATTTCCAAAGCCAACCAAATTTTCTACTACAAGTCGAGCATCTTTTAGAGTTATCTCCAAATTATTCAAAACATCAAAAGCTACACTTGCGCCTTCGCTCAAAATTCCGAGTAAAAACATTTCTGTTCCTACTACATTTCTACCAATTCTGCGAGCTTCTTCTTTTGCTAATTTCATTATTAAAAGAGTTTCAGGCATTTGTTTTTCAATTGGTTTAAGGATTTCATCACTTAATTTTTCTTCATTCACACCGTATGATTTTATAATTTCGTAAGCAAGTCCTTTTTTTGATTTTAGAATGCTTAGCAAAATGTGTTCCGGAGTAATTACTGATGAGCCTAATTCTTTTGCCGTTTGTAGCGCCAAATTCATCATTATAAAAGCATTTGGAGTGAATATGATTTTTTTATCTTCATATTCTGATTTTCTGGAAGAAATACTTGCCAATTTCTTTTCAAAATTTTCTGAATTAATTCCGTAATTGTGAATTGTATCCAACAAGTTAGAAGACTCTGATTCCAAAATTGAAGCAAGAATTTGTTCTGTTCCTAAAATCTCATAACCTGCGGCAGAAAGCTTTGAAACAGCTCTGTCCAATACATCTGATACACCCTCGTATGCAGCTTCAAAAGTGGTTTGTTTTTCTTCATCCTCTTCTGCTTCAGGATGTTCAAGTCTTTTAATCTTTCTAAGCACCAATTTATTTAAGATTTCTCTCGCATTGTTAATATCAAATCCAAAAGTTTCTAATATAGACTGTATATTAGAGGATTTGTCCGTAATTGCAGACAAAAACAAATGTTCAAACAAAATATTTGAATTTCCTGATTTTGAGGCCAAATCAAGTGCATGTTTCAGAATATCTTTAACTTGATGATTAAAAGGTATATTTTCTTGAACTTTTGAAGATTCTCTTGTATATTTCAAAACTTCTTTTTGAACAGCTTCCGGAAAAACGCCATACATTCTGAAAAGCTTTAAAGAAACACCTTTTGCTTCTGTCACAATTGCCAATAAAAGGTGTTCCGGACAAACTTCGGAACTTTTTAATTCTTTTGCTAGTCTTTGAGCTTCACTAACTGCATTTATGGCTTTTTCCGTAAAACGTTCAAACATTATTTATCCTTACATATCAATTATAAAATGCTATTATTCTTCTACTTCGTCATCTTCATATTCAAGATTTTCGATATATTCACAAACTTTATCGAATTCTTCTTCATCTTCGATGCTCTTGAAATAATAATCTTCACCTTCTTCATAGCATTCCATTAAAATAAGTTCAGGTTCTTCTGCTGCTTCATCTTCTACCGGTAGAAGTGTTGCATAAGTTTTCCCTTCAAAATCTACGATGTCATAAACTTCACACTTAGTAACATTACCTTCTTCATCGGTAATTTCTACATAATTCAATTCTTCTTCAGTCATTTTATTCTCCTTTTTTTATTTTAATCTTGACAAATATTGTTCCAAAATAACGCAAGCGCTTTCCATATCCACTAAACCTTTGTTTTTTCTGAAATCAATTTTTCTTGAACGAAGTCTGTTTTCAGCTTCTTCTGAAGTCAAACGTTCGTCTTCAAATATTATATCAAAACCAGAAATTTTTTGTGAAAAATCTATACAATTTTGCGCTTGAAAACCTACAGAATCATCCATGTTAACAGGTAATCCTACAACAATTTTTTCAACCCTATTTTCTTTTGCAATCTGAACTATTTGTTCTATAGCTTTATTTTCAGGTTCTCTAGATATGAACGAATGCGGAGTTGCAATAACTTGCAAATAATCGCTCAATGCAATCCCAATTCTTTTTGTGCCAACATCTAAAGCCATTATTTTATGCATTAATCCACCCACTTAGCTTCTATTCCGGCAATTATCATATCAAGTTGTAAGAGTTTGAAATCATCGGATTTTGGTTGTAATTTTTGTTCAAAAAGTGTTGAAGCTTTTCTTTGATTTTTTAAAATATATCGCTGTCCAACATAATACTCATAGATACTTTTTCTTAAAATATTAGTTAAAAACGCATAATTAGTGCCCAATGAGTAGAATACCTGAGCTAATTCCTTATCATTCTTAATCATTCTCAAATAAGCAGCAATATTAAAATTAACCATTTGATAAGCTAGTTCTTTTGCATTATATATGCTGTCAAAATTATCTGCTATAAATTTATCCAAATCTACATTAAAGTTATTTTGCTTGTATTCTGCAGAAAGTTTATCAATGAAATACTTAAATTCAGGCGAAGTTATTTCATCATAGAACCAATTTTGGACATAGTCACTTAAACAAAGTTTATCAATATCTTTTTGATTAAGTTCTTTTTTATCCAAGTTAACTTCCGGACGTTCAGGTTCAATATCCAATAAAATACTTTCCCAACAAATATACTCATAAGGAATAGGCTCGTCATTTGCATAAGAACTTTCCACCGCTTGTTGAGCCAAATATTTAACGATTTCCGGCTTAACTTCATATTTTTCTTGATAATTATAGAATTTATCAATGATTTTGTAAAAATCTCGCTCTTGCATTGCGTTAAACCCAAACGAATCCAAAATTCCATAACGAGGGTTTACAACCAAGGCAAGGAATTGTAAAGTCTTATCAGGTCTTATTCTTGAGAATATAATCGCAACATTTCCGTGTCCGTCAGGGAATGAAACGTAAGACTTATATGGTTTTGAGTCTTTTAGAATTTCTTTATAGAACTCAACCGTATTATCAACCCTAATTCCTGATAGTTTTAAAGTTGAAAGAGCTTTATTTATTTTTGATTGAAATTCTTCTTTTAAATATGGTTTTACATTTTCAAGTGCATGATAAGCAAGTTGTGATTTTGTATTTGCCAAAATTTCTAATGCTACATCGCCAACAGAAGTTTCTATATAGAATAAGAAAACCGGAATTACAATGTTAGCTAAAGCATCATGAGCATAATCGTCTTCTAAAGAACGTAACAAAATGATTTTGTCATTATCTGAAAGTGCATTTAAAAAATCCATAAAATCGATTTGCGCTTCCGGATTCATAATAGCAGTTTCTAAAAGCTCTTTTGTTTCTTTGTTAATAAGTTCATTAAATTGTTCAAAATAACCGCTTATTACTTCATAATCAATTTTATTACCCAAATCTTTTAGCATATTGAATGCAATCATCTTTATATGGTCGTTGTAATCAGGGCTTTTAATAACATCCCACAATTCATCATTCAATTGTTCCTTTTCAACAAGTTCTGTCAACAACCAACAGATAATAAGAGATTTGTGTTCATCTGCATTCAAAAGTTCTCTGACAAGAATATCTACAACTGTTTTTTTATCTTCAATCAGTTTTAAATCCGTTAACAAAGACGGATCAGGCATTGTTGAACCTGAAATAGCTCTTAATGTCGCAAGAATTTCTGCTTTTATCTGTAGTTTATTCATTCAACCCTCTTCAATATTTGTTTAATAATTCTAACTTAAAATGAATATGTTCGCAATAAAACATTTGTTTATAAAGCTTTTAATGCTGCAATTTTCATCACGTTGAAATCAGGAGTTTTATCCGTCCAAATTTCAATTGCTCTCTGCGCTTGATAAATCAACATATCCAAGCCTTCTATTGTCCTAAATCCTCTTCTTTCAGCTTCTTTTAAAAGGATTGTTTTAATCGGATTATAAACAATGTCATAAAACACAGTATCAGGTTTTAATCCATTAAAATCTTTTAACTCAAGCGGCATTTCTCCTGCCATATACCCTCTCATCCCGATTGGAGTAGCATTTACAATGATATCGGAGTCTGCAAGACTTCTTATATTTTGGATTTGATAAACATTAAAATTAATATTTGGGAATTTTGCTCGCATATAATCCAATGTTTGTCGAGAATTTATAATATTTCTTGTATAAAAATCAATATTTGCAATTCCTTTTTCAGCCAAGCCGACAACAGCTGCTCTTGCAGCTCCGCCAGTACCTAGGATACTTGCAGTTTTGCAACTAAGATTTATATCAGTTGGAATAGCTTTCTTAAATCCGTATATATCAGTGTTGTATCCGATAAAAGACTTGTCTTCCAAAATCTTAACCGTATTGACACAACCTGCGATATT
Source organism: uncultured Vampirovibrio sp. (assembly GCA_964584885.1). Taxonomy (GTDB): domain Bacteria; phylum Cyanobacteriota; class Vampirovibrionia; order Gastranaerophilales; family Gastranaerophilaceae; genus CAG-196. Next base: position 127,122 of record CAZPBG010000001.1, on the reverse strand, counting down.
TGCATAATCATCTATATCATCCAAAAATAATGACATTGGAATTTTTAGCGGAATTGTAACGTTAAAACCGTGATATCCATTGGTCTTTAGATATTTAATTCTTGTAATTAAATCTTCTGCCGGAGTTTCTAATACATCATAAGAACCCTCTAAACCCAAACTTTCAAATCCTGCTTTTTGAATAACTGCCGAAACAGAATGTGCAAGGGGATATCCGATAATTCCCAATTTATACATACAAAACCTCTTTCTTCCAATAATATTATTATATCAAAAGATGATGCTTTTGTTAATCCATATTCTATTCTATTACACCGATATGATTAAGTGGCCAAAACGTAAATACTGCACGACCAATAAATCTTTCTTGAGAAAGAGTGCCCCAATATCTACTGTCTTTAGAGTTTCCTCTGTTATCCCCCATCATAAAATAATGATTTTCAGGGATGATAAGCGGACCGCACATCATCCATTCTCTGCAAGCACCAAAATCATATTCACTCATAATGTAATCTTCAACAAGCGGTTCATCGTTTATGTATACTGTTGATTTTCCGCTAACTTTATCTTGTTTGATTTCAAATTTTTCTCCCGGAAGTCCGATTACACGCTTAATATAAGCAACATCCTTACAGAATAATCCGGTTAAACGACTAAAAATTTTCCAAGGAGTTGTTTCCAATTTAGTTGATGGTGGATAAAATACCATAACATCACCACGTTTTGGGGTGTTTTCAAAATTATGATGTTTCAAAAGGTTTGGGTATTTTGTAAATTTTTCGATAACAATTCTGTCACCCTCAACCAATGTAGGTTTCATTGAGCCTGATGGAATCCAACGTAATTCTGCAATTGCAAACCTTATTATAATAAGTGCAACAATAACAAACACGAGGGTGTCAATCAATTCTTTTACACCGTCTTTTAGCTTCTCTTTATCTATTTTAAACATCATTCTTTAAACAAATCCTCTAATTCTTTTTTATAAATACTGTCAGTAAATACTCCTAAAAGAGTTTTCATCTCTTCTCGATAATTATCTAATAAAAATTGAGTCTTTTCAATCCCTAAAATATCAATTGCAGTGTAAATCCCGTTCTTTTTGTCCTGTAAAGCTGAGTCTTTGTTCAAATCATTTTTTATTTGAAAATAAATCCCGAATATTTTTCCAAATTTTTCAGCGTGGGTGATATTCATGCCGGAGATGATTGCACAACTTGTCAAAACTGAACTGAACAATGTTGCGGTTTTTCCTTCGCAAATCTTTAAATAATCATCTTTGGTCGGAATAGTTCCTCTTGAAAAATATTGACTAAATTCAGCTTCGCACATTTTTTGTGTACAAATTCTAAAAATTTCCGTAATTTGTGAATTATTTATTTTTAAAACTTTTTCCATTGCTTTTGAGATTAAATAATCACCTGCTAAAACAGAAATTTTAGGAGAAATTGACTTAGAAATAGTTGTTTTATTTCGCCTTATATCAGCCTCATCTATTACATCATCGTGCAAAAGAGAAGCATTATGGATAAGTTCTCCTGTTGCAAGAATATTGCAAATGTTTTCTGAGATTTCTTTGTTTGCGGATTTTAAATATAAAATTGCAACTTTAGAACGAATACGTTTAGAGGGTTCTGACAAGAACTCTTGTAAAAACGGATAATCAACTCCCTCTTTTATTTTTTCTAAAATGCAATCTATCTCTAACATTAGTAAAATTTTATCATAAATATTTTGGACTTTATATTAGACAAAAGGTTGCGTTTTCACGCAACCTTTATCCGTAAATCCCTAATCAATCAACTTGCACTGATTGTGCTTATGTTCATTACTTTCTCCTTTTAACAAGCTCACACGTTAATTCCTCTCAATAGTGACTCAATTGTGCTTGATAATTTCAAAAAACCGGATTGCTTCGCATTCGCTCGCAATGACTGAGTATAAGATTACTGGTTTTGCGCCATTGCGATGGCATTAGCCCGTGGCAATCCAGTCTTTTTAATCTTTAGCCATTGGATAGTTTTATACTATCTGCAGTACTTGACTATTTCAGTCGAAATTATTTTGTACTGTTTTGCCAATTGAGAATGAATACGTGAGTTTTGCTTACACTATGACCTAGATAAGGTTAAGAGCCATACTTGGTAATTGGTTAGCAGTTGAAAGCAATGTTGCAGATGCTTGTTGAAGAATTTGTTGTTGGATGTAATTTGAAGATTCTTCAGCAACATCGGTATCACGCAATGTAGATAATGATGATGTCAAGTTTTGTGATTGAACATCAAGAGCTGACATAGCTGATTCAACACGGTTTTGAACAGCACCGATTTTTGTAACTCTGTCTGAAATTTCGTTAATTGCGCTATCTAAGTAGAACAACATTTCTTTTGGAGTTGCGTTTTCGTCTGTTTGTAATGTAAATGTTCCATCGTCTTCCTTATATACTAAACCTGTACATGCTGCTGCAAAAGCTTCAATATTATCAGCATCGCTTAGGTCTGTAAGATCACCACCTGCAGCTGTAACTAGAGCTGTAAGATTTTTAGGTGTCGCAGCACTGGTTGTAGTATTAGTTACACTACCTAATCCTTTAAATAAACCTGTCATACTAGCATCTTTAAATAAATCTAAATCAAGAGTAATTACACTGTTTTTGTCTGCATATAAACCTACTTGTAAGTTTACACCAGCAGCTGTAATACCAACATCAGAGTTATCTCCATCTTCTGAGTATTTCATCAATTTAATACCGTTGAATTCGCTGTTAGCAGCCAATCTGTTAACTTCATTTAATCTAGCTGAAACTTCTTTTTGAATAGCTTTTAAAGATTGTGAACCATAAGTTCCGTTAGCAGCTTGTTCTGTCAAATCTCTTACACGTTGTAAGTGGCTAGTTAACAAGTTGTAGCTTTCTTCAGCAGTTGTTAACATATCTGAACCTGTTGCAGCGTTATCTGCAGCTACGTCTAATGAACCAAGTTTTGTTACCCATTGGTTAGCAATTGAATAGCCTGCTGCGTTGTCTTTTGCGTGGTTAATTTTGTAACCTGTAGACATTTTTTCTAATGAATCATTCAATCCATTAGTTGCTTTGTTTAAACTCCTCTGAGCAATAATAGAGGAAATGTTTGTGTTGATTGTGAGTGCCATAATGATCTCCTTTCTCTTCGATACGTACTTCTACACTCCTTACGTGTACATTCCTTGCACACGAAAAATATGCCAAAATTGCACGGATGCACAAATTTTAGCTGTCGACTCTCCTTAAAGACGACAAGATATACTCTCTTTCTTTTTAACGATATGTACTTTTAGCCCTCTCAAATCCTATGAGATGACAACCCACTTATTTTTATTTGATAGTTGGATTACTATAATAAAAATAAATTACTTTTTCTGTATGTACTTATACATAGATTTCAATAAGCTGTTTTTTTATCCTTAAAAACTTCGCTAATCCATTTAGCTTATCTCTTCCTACAATAACATTATTTTTCACTCGGTAAAAAAAGTAAACTCTTTTGTGTGATTTTTTTACAAATTTTAATTAAACTTAAAATATCTTAATAATATAGCAATTATTTTCTCTATATATACTTTATAATTATAAGGAGTATAATTATGACAATTTCTGCACAAACAGGATTTCAAACCGGAGATACGGTTCTATATAATGGACAAGAATGTCGTGTTAAAAATTCTTCATCAGGAAGTAGTTTTATTACGATTGAAATTGATGGTGTAGAAAAGATTGTTAACAAAAAAGATATACAAACTTTTGGAATTTTTGGTTTTAAAAATCAAGAAGAAATTGATAAAATTGTTGCTGAAAACAAAGAAAAAATAAAAGGTTTTAAACAAGATTGGAATATTGCAAAAGCTCAAAAATGGAATTTTATAGGTCAAATCTCTTCATTTTGGCATAATCTTGGTTTAACAAGCGGTTGTTTTGGGCAATTGAATGGTGAGCAAATAGAACAATACTCAAATTTAGTTGCACAAAAACAAGGTGCTATGGCACAAATGCGAGCTGCAAGTAATGGAGTACACAGAACAGTACATGAAACGCTAAGTGCGTTATCTTAATAAAATAATTTGTATATAAACAAAAATAAGTATTCTATTGGGGAATTTTACTAAATGATTATTCTTGGTTTTATATCATTATCAAGAATTATCAGGAGTAAAATTTATGCAAAAAATAGAAGACCACAGATTTGAAAGTTATATCACAACAGGAATTGGTGAAGATTTATTCAAAAAAGCTCATAAAGTAAACCACGTTTTAAATAGTGGAATTTTAACAGGTAATGAAGCTTTAGGTTTTGTAGCTCTTGATAAAGTTAGTGGAGAATTCCCTATAAAAGATAAAAAAGACAACAAACAATCAGTCTGTATGCTTGGCTCAAATTCTTATTTAAACCTGTCTACACATCCAAAAGTCGTTAAAGAGTCTGTAAAAGCCACTAAAAAATATGGTTATGGTATGGGTTCAGTATCAAATTATTTGGGAATTACAGAAATTCATAAAGAATTAGAACAACGTATTGCAAAATTTTATAACACAGAAGACTCAATTGTATTTCCGAGTGGTTATGGAACTAATGTCGGGGTGATTTCTGCTCTGTGTAATGTTGGAGATGTAATAATCAATGATAGTGCAAATCATGCTTCTATTTTTGACGGCTGCAGACTATCCGGCGCAGAAATAAAAATTTATCCGCATTCTGATATGATAGCGCTTGAGAGAATACTTAAACGTTTACCGGAAGAACAAACCGGACGTTTAATAATCACAGACGGTGTTTTTTCAATGGATGGTGATATTGCAAAATTGGATACAATCACAGAACTTGCGCAAAAATATAATTGTAAAGTTATGGTTGATGATGCGCATGGAATAGGAATTGTAGGCAAAACCGGCAGAGGCTCGGCAGAATACCACAATGTTATGGATAAAATAGATTTGCACGTAGGAATGTTGAGCAAATCTCCGGGAGGGCTTGGCGGATATTGTGCCGCTTCAAAAGAAATTATTCAGTTTTTAAGGCTTTATGCAAGAACTTATTTTTTCTCAACAGCACTACCGGCATCAATTGTTGCCGGTTTAAATGAAGTTTTTAAACTACTTGAAACTGATAATGCAGGTCGAGAAGCCTTGTGGAAAAATATTCATCATATAAAAGCCGGACTAATTAAAGCAGGTTTTGACATCTTAAACCCACAGTCAGCAATAATTCCGGTTATGATTTATGATGAGGAGAAACTTTTTAAAATTCACTCGGAATTAATTAAAAACGGATTATACACAAATATTGTCACATATCCGGCTGTTAGAAGAAAAGAGTGCCGTTTGAGATTGTGTGCAATGAAAGATTTAACTTTTGAACAGATTGATAAATCAATAAATATTTTGAAACAAGTTTGTAAAAAATACGATATAATATAACAAAAACGGGTTGAGAAACTCAACCCGTTTTTTATTAAAACAAATAAATGTCAAACTATTTGATTTCAACAGTTGCACCAGCAGCTTCAAGTTGTTTTTTAAGAGCTTCAGCATCTTCTTTCTTAACACCTTCTTTAACTGCTTTTGGAGCACCATCAACTAAATCTTTAGCTTCTTTTAAGCCTAAGCCAGTGATAGCTCTAACTTCTTTAAGAACAGCGATTTTCTTATCAGCTGGAACAGAAGCTAAGATTACGTTTACTTCAGAAGCTTCATCAGCAGCAGCTTCAGCAGGAGCAGCAGCTACAGCAGCTACAGCAACAGGAGCAGCAGCAGATACACCGAATTTTTCTTCCATAGCTTTTACTAATTCAGCAGCTTCCAATAAAGTTAATTTTTCAATTGATTCTAAAATAGATTCTACACTCATGATTTTCTCCTTTTATTATTTTTTTTGTTGTAGTATTACCTTTTTATAATTTATCAAATGACCTATTGATCAAATGATTAAGTTTGCTACAGGATTTCTCCTAAGCAGATTTTTGATCTCTAACAGCTGCAACTGCTCTAGTAAGAGAAGCCATAACCGCATTGATAGATCCAACAATACCAGTTGCAGGTGAATTTACGCAACCAAGCATTTTTGCGTAAATTTCTTCTTTTGAAGGAATTGTAGCAAGTGCTTTTGCTTCTTCTGCTGTCATTAGTCTTCCGTCCATTGCAGCAGCAATGATTTCACCTTTTTTAGTATCTTTAATAAATTTTGATAATGCTTTTGCAGGTGCTACCTGATCAGAGAAACCAAATGCAATAGCGATTGGTCCTTTTAAGGTTTCAGCCAAAACTTCATAAGGAGTATCCTTAATAGCAAGTTTTGCCAAAGTGTTTTTAGTAACCATGTAGTCGCCACCTTCTTTTTGAAGAGCACGTCTTAGGTTAGTAATTTCTTCTACTGAATATCCTTTGTATTCGGTAACAATTGCAACTTGTGCTTTATCAACTTTTTCTCTGATTAGAGAAACTTTGTCTTGTTTAAAAGCTTTTGTTGACATTTTTTGCTCCTTTTTTTATATGTTTTTTATTTCGACCTTTTTAATTGTGTTTGCAAAACCTTGTATTTACATACTAAAAAGATTTTGCAATCTACTTTAATCGCAAAATCTATACAAACTACTTATGCTATTTATATAGTGAATGGTTAAGAACTTTTGTTCTGTTTCCCAATCTCGGCTAGCTCTTACGAATTAAATCCTAACAAAAGGATACTAACTGTCTGCGATTAGACTTCAATAATAACAAAAACAAAATTTTCTGTCAAGTAATTGTTATAATTTGTAAAGTTACAATAAAAATATTTCCGTGATATAATCTATTGTATTATGAAACATGAATTTACACACAGAGCTTATTATGCAGATACTGATGCTTACGGAGTAGTTTGGCACGGTACTTATTTAAGATGGATGGAAATGGGCAGAGTTGAATTATGTGATAAACTCGGCTTAGATTTAGTAGAGCTTAAAAAACAAGATATTGCTATTCCGGTAACAAATATGAACGTAAGATACAAGGCATCTGCTAAGTTAGATGACAGAATTATTGTTGAAACTTGGATTTCTAAGTTATCTCCAATTACAGTGACATTTGGTCAAACAATAAAGAACGCATCAACCGGACAAACTTTTATTGTTGCAGAATTTGAAACTGTTGCTGTAAACAATGACGGTAAAATATACAGAAGAATGCCTGAATTGTTGAAAAACGCATTTGAAAATGCTATAGAGGTGGAATAACAAGATGCAAAGGCTAAACAAGTTTATAGCATCATCAGGACTTTGTTCTCGCAGAAAAGCTGACGAGCTAATTCTTGCTGAAAAAGTTTTTGTAAATGGAAAAGTTATAACCGAATTAGGATTTCAAATTGGTCCAAAAGACAAAGTTGTTATTGACGGAAAAACTATAAAACCTCAAAAGAATGAGTATTATCGTTTTTATAAACCGGCAGGTTATATAACGACTTCTGAAGATGAAAAAGGTAGAAAAACTATTTATGATGTTATTCCACCTGAGCTAAAGCATCTAAAACCGGTTGGAAGACTGGACAAGGACTCTACAGGACTTATTATAATGACAAATGACGGAGAGTTGATTAATCAGATGACTCACCCGTCAGTAAAAGTTCCTAAAACTTATTTGGTTTCTATTAATGGGAAATTAACTCCGGAAGACGGCAAAAAAATGTATGATGGGTTTGAAATTGAAACAGACACCGGCGAAAAGAAAATTGCTTATGCAGAAGTTTTGCCAATTGAATTAGGTAACAAAACTTCAACGGTTCAAGTTGTTTTGTATCAAGGGATTAATAGACAAATTCGTAAAATGTTTGCAGTTTTAGGGTTTGAAGTAATTTCTTTAAAAAGAGTGCAACACGGAACAATTACTCTTGCAGGCATAAAAAAAGGTCAAATTAAACCAATGAAACCAAAACACGTCAAAGAGTTAAAAATGTATCTTAAAAAAATAGAGAAATCTCAAAATGACTAAGATTGCAATTGTCGGAAATATTGCTTCCGGAAAATCAACCGTAGAACAAATCCTTATTGATAAAGGGTTTGAGGTTTATGATACTGATAAAATTGCACATGAAATTTTAGAAAATAACAAGGATTTATTTCCTTTTGCCGTTGTTGACGGTAGAATTGACCGCAAAAAACTTGCAAAAGTCGTTTTTAGCAACAAAAAGCAAATGAAATATTTAGAATCAATTATTCATCCCAAAGTAAGAGAGTTTATTGAAAATATTGAAGATAAATCAACTGTTTTTGTATCAGTACCACAACTATTTGAAGCCGGCATGGAAGATTTGTTTGATAAGATAATCTTCATTTCTGCTCCATTAGAAATTCGTCTTGAACGGTTAATGAAACGCAATAACTTGTCAAAAGGCGAAGCAATGCAAAGAATAAATGCGCAAATGAGCGAAGAAGAAAAAATAAAAAAAAGTAATTGGGTTATAAATAACAATTCTTCAAAGATAGAGCTTTTAGAGCAAGTGGAAAATTTGATACAAGGACTTTAATTTTTTATATTTATTTAAATCTCATCTATTTATTTGATTACAAATCTTAACAATTCCCGTAAACTTAGAATGTGAAACGGGGAGAGATATGGTAAAATCGAATTTAAAAGTTAAAAAATCTGCTAATAAAGCGAATTTGAAAGTAGTTGATAACAATCAAGTAAAAACTACATCTTATAGTGATATCAACCTTAAAGATTGGAGAAATTACGAGCATATAAAAACTGATACGTTGTGGGAATTCCCAACTCGCTTAAAAGAGGGTGGACACTCAAACGAATATCATGGAAATTATATTCCGCAGATTGCTCAACAAATTTATGAACGTTATACAAAAAAAGACGATATCGTTCTAGATATGTTCTTTGGTTCAGGGACTTCCGGAATTGAAGCCATAAATATGAATCGCCGTTGTATTGGTGTTGAATTAAAAGAAGATTTGGCTGAAAAAGTATCTGAAAAATTCACCCCTAAACAATTGGTTACTGATGTTAATATTATTTGTGCAGATTCTGCCAGTGATTTAGCAAAAGAAAAAATTAAAGCAAGATTAGACATTATGGGCAGAAAGCAGGCTCAATTGTTAATGCTTCATCCGCCTTATGATGATATTATTAAGTTTTCTGATAAAAAAGAAGATTTATCGAATTGTGCAACTACGGAAGAATTTTATGATTTGTTTGAAAAAGTTGCAAAAAATGGCTATGACATGCTTGAAAAAGGCAGATTTGCATGTTTAATCATCGGTGACAAGTATGCAAATTCTCAACATATACCGTTAGGTTTCGAGTGTATGGCAAGAATGAATAAGCTAGGTTTTATTACAAAAGCTATTATTATCAAAGATATGCAAGGTAATGAAAGAGCAAAAGGTAAAACAGCAAATCTTTGGAGATACAGGGCTTTAGCCGGTGGATTTTATATATTCAAACATGAATATGTAATGATATTCCAAAAAGGGGGTAAATAATATAGTGTGTCGAGGAATTCCACAAGGATTTGTTGTTAAAATCCGTATTGTTCCAAATTCTTCAAAAAATGACATTATTATAGAAGATGAGTTCGTAAAAGTTAAAGTTACGGCTCAACCAATTGAAAATAAAGCGAATAAAGCTCTCATAGAATATTTGTCAAAGACTTTTAAAGTTCCAAAAACAAGTATAGAAATTGTTCGAGGTGAAACCTCCAAGGATAAAACTTTATTGTTTAATGTTAGCAAAGAAAAAGAAGAAGAAATCAAGTTAAGATTGACAAAATAGGTTAAAAAATATACGATAAAAACAGAGTAACTCAGAAAAAAGAGGATACACAATGAATAAGCGTTGGTATGATATTGATCCCACAGTAAGTTTAGCGGTTAGCTTAATGAGAAACGCAAATATTATGTCTCAGTATAAGTGTGCCGACTATATCGTCAAAAAATCTAAGGAATACGGAGTTGATTTATCCGAAAACATTTTAACAGATGCTTTTAATTATGTATTAAGACGTTGGTATGATACAGATCAAAAAATAGCGGAAGCTTTTGAATACTTAAAACTTTTGCCGGATAATTTGCAAAAAGAAACAGCGCTTGAAATTATTGAACTCTTGCAAAAAGAAGATTTGGAATAGTTGAGAAAGGAATTTGAGGAGTAAATGTCTTTTTTAACAAATCCGGCAATCGTTTCAGTAGTTTTATTATGTGTTTTGTGTCTGAAAAAAGTTAATGTTTTACTTGCAATAATTGTATCAACACTTGTTGCAGGTCTTTTGTCGGGTATGGATATTAAACATGTAATGGATGTTTTTATATCCGGCATGGGTGGAAATTCAGAAACTGCTCTGAGCTATATTTTATTGGGAGCTTTTGCTGCAACAATGGCTCATTCAGGATTTACTAATAAGCTTGCAGATTGGATTACACGAATAATTTCCGACAAAAAATGGATTTTATTTTTGATATTAACACTAATTGCGATGGCATCTCAAAATGTTGTACCTATTCACATAGCGTTTATTCCTATCATAATTCCACCTTTGTTGGCTACTATGAATGCTCTTAAAATCGATCGTAGAGCTGTTGCTTGTGTTTTAGCTTTTGGGTTAAAAATGCCATATATTACTATTCCGGTTGGTTTTGGATTAATATTCCAGAATTTAATTGCTGATAATCTTGTTCAAAATGGAGTTGATGTCCTAAGAGAAGATATTTGGAAATATACCCTAATTTTAGGGGTAGGAATGGTTTTTGCTCTATTATTTGCACTTTTAATTTCATATAGAAAACCTCGCATTTATGAGAATAAACCTTTGTCACTAACTATTGATTCTACTCAAGAATGCAGTAAATATACGATTTGGGTTGTTACTTTAGCTGCAATTTTAACTTTTGTAGTGCAGCTGTTAACTCATTCATTACCACTTGGTGCATTAGTTGGTTTAGGTGTAATATTTTCTCTAAAAGTTATTCCTCAAAGCAAAATGGACCATATGATGAATGAAGGTATTTATTTAATGGGCTATGTTGCTTTTGTAATGCTTGTTGCCGCAGGTTTTGCATCTGTATTAAAAGAAACAGGGGCAATAGAAACTTTGGTAAATGGTGCTATTTCAATAATGCCTGAAAGTATCTTATTAACATCAATTTTGATATTAGCATTAGGATTATTTATTACAATAGGAATTGGCACATCTTTTGGTACAATCCCAATTTTGGCGGTTTTATTTGTTCCTATATGTGCAAAAATGGGATTTAGCGTTCCTCAAATCGTTACACTTATTGCAGCTGCTGCGGCATTAGGTGATGCCGGTTCACCTGCTTCTGATACAACATTAGGACCGACTTCCGGTTTGAATGCCGATGGGCAACACAATCATATATTTGATACATGCATTCCGACTTTCCTACACTACAATATAGCATTAATACTTTTTGCACTTATTGGAATTTGCTTTTTTTAAATAAGAAAAAACCGCTTTGGATAAGCGGCTAAAGAAAAGGAAAAAAGGAAAAAGGTTAGTTTAAGGAAAATCTATCTTACATCTATGAGAAGATACCGAAAGTTCTATCGATGTTATCGTCTTTTACAGACTTAATTGCTTCCATTTCAGTTGTGATTGATGTTCTTTCAGTTTCTAATTTACTTAAATCAGTATCAAATTTAGTATCTTTTCTATTAATAATATCTAATTCGTGTTCGTATTCAGCTTCAGCTTTTTTCAAATCTTTTTCATCTTGAACTTCTGAAATATAGTTACCGTTGGTGCTTGTTGCAACACTAGTTTCTTCCCAAGAACCTGTAGCACCATTAATTTCCCCATTTTCAAGGATTAATACTAATCCGGCTTCAACCATGTTCTTGAGCCAAGTTTCGCCCTTTGAACCGGATTCAAATTGAGGGTCAATTTCTACACAACCACCGGCAGATTTTATGGCTTCAAATTTTCGACACCAATAATTAAACTCATCAGATACATCACTCCATTCTTTGTTAGAGCCTGCACCCTCTTGTTTTGAAAACATTTCGTCTTGAAATTCTGCAGTAGAATAAAGTTTTTCTCTAAAAGCTTTTACTGCTTCATCACGTTTTTCGGTATCACCTTCATCGTTATATTTTTCAATTTCATTATATAAATTTTCAAGATCAATTTTATCCTCACCAACTAAAGATTCATAAATATCCCATTCAGCAGCTGACATAATTGATGAACCACCGTCTTCTGCCCAACGTTCAAGTTGGAATTTCCAGTTCCCGTTTTCATCAGACCAAGAATTTTTAGCAGTTTTTGAATATCCGACCTCTGACCAACTAGGATCAAGTGGGTCTGACATATTTTCTGCATATCCCAACATAGCCCAAGCAAAAGCGTATTTGTCACCTGAAAATTTGTTATAATTTTCTACAACATCATGAGATTCATATAAATATCCAGTACGAGTGTCTTTAAGAGCATAGTCTTGATATCTATCGCTCCCTTTGTAAGTACACATATTGCTAAAGCTTGCATTTTCCCAACATTTTCCTGTTCCGTCAGCGCCTTTAAATGCTATTTGGAATTTTGTGGCATCCAAAGCGTTACAATAGTTCTCGTACAACTCATCTTTTTGAGTTGCAAGAGCTATCTTTTGTGACTCTATGGATTGAGCTCTAAGCTCTACATCATGGAGTCGACTTGTCAAAGATAGTAATCTAGCTTGTGACGCTGCCATTCCCATTGTTAAATGTTCCTTTTTTCGTTTTTCCTTAATAGTATATACGGCATATTTACACTAAAACTTTAAATAATGTTGAAAAATTGTTACATTTCGTAATAATTGGAGTTCTAAAATTCATATGTTATCATTTTGTTATGGCAATAATTTCAGACGATGATAAAAATTTTAAACAAAAAAATATAAAAAATCCGAATATAAAAGCAGAATCTATTGAATATGATAAAAGTTTTGAGAATTCTATTCGCCCAAAAGATTTTGATAGTTATATCGGGCAAGGTGAGTTGAAAGAAACTCTTAAGATTACATTAGAAGCTGCAAAAAAAAGAGGAAAACCGCTTGACCATTTGTTGTTTTATGGTCCTCCTGGGTTAGGTAAAACTACAATTGCTGGGGTTATTGCCTCTCAAATGGGGGTGGAAATCAGAATTACATCTGCTCCAGCTTTGGAACGTCCAAGAGATATTATCGGGATTTTAATGTCATTAAAAGGTGGCGAAATCTTATTTATAGATGAAATTCATCGTCTTAATAAAGTTGCGGAAGAAATTCTTTATCCTGCTATGGAAGATTTTACGCTTGATATGACAACAGGAAAAAGTCAAACTGCTAAAACTTTAAGAGTCCCCATTCCAAAGTTTACTCTTATTGGAGCGACTACAAAAGCCGGAGAACTGTCTAGTCCTCTTCGTGATAGATTTGGTATGATTCACAGGCTTGAATTTTATACAATAGAAGAGTTAGCAAAAGTAGTTACAAGAACCGCTAATATTCTTGAAATTAAAATTACCGATGAGGGGGCAAAAGCTATTGCAATGCGTTCTCGTGGAACTCCGAGAATTGCAAATAGACTTGTGAAAAGGGTTTCAGATTTTGCTATAGTTAAATATGACGGAATTATTGATGAAAGAGTCGCTAATGAGTCTTTAGATATTCTTAAAATTGATACTTTTGGTTTGGATACAACCGATAGAGCCTTATTAAATCTTATTATTGATAAATATGATGGTGGACCGGTTGGGGTTGAAACGATTGCAGCGGCATTAAGTGAAGACGTGAGGACAATTGAGGATGTTTGCGAACCATATTTATTACAAGCCGGATTTTTGCAAAGAACTCCTAGAGGAAGAAAAGTTTCTCCTGAGGGTTATAGACATTTAGGGTTGAAAGCTCCGTCTGAGCAAATAAATTTATTCTAAGAGGTTTTATGAAAAGATTTTTATTAATTTTGATTATGTTTTTTGCAACATTGAATTTTTCATATGCAATAGAAAATGAAATTCTACCTTCCCAAATTGGAGTTATACAAAAAGTAGAATACTTAGATATTGATGTGGGAGATGTTGCTCAAACAAAACAACAAGCAGAAGTAAGACTGAAAAACGGTGATTTGGTGCTTGTTGACAATATGTTAACAGGAAATCCGTTTTATGATATAAAGCTCAAAAATGGTGATAAAGTTATTTTGCACGTAGAAGACGACGGTGACGGATTAATATTTTCTATTGAAGACATTCAGCGCTCGCATACTCTAATTTGGTTGTCACTTATATTTTGTGGTTTATTAATTTATGTAGGGAAGAAAAAAGGATTATTAAGCCTTGTTTCTATTGTTTTAACCTGTATTTTAATGTTTAGTGTCTTGTCACCAATGATTTTGGCAGGAATAAACCCAATCATCGGAACAGTTTTGATTTGTTTGGTTTCGACCGCTATAACAATGTATTTGGTCGGGGGATTTAATAAAAAAAGTACTTCTGCAACATTAGGTTGTACTTTAAGTTTGTTGGTTGCGGGTTTGCTATCTTTAATTGCGGTAAAAACCGCTTCATTAACCGGATTTAGTAGTGAAAATTCGTTATTTTTGTATACAGCACATCCAGAATTAAATTTCATTGCAATAATTATTTCAACAATGATGCTTGCTACATTAGGTGCGGTTATGGATGTCGGAATGTCTATAGCAAGTACTATCAATGAAATTTATGAAATTGATAATACAAAAACAGTAAAAGAATTGTTCAAAAGCGGAATGAATGTCGGAAGAGATATTATCGGAACAATGGCAAACACTCTGATACTGGTTTATTTAGGCGGAGCGCTTCCGTTAATTTTGTTGGCTTCAAATATTGATTTGCAAAAATTCTTTAATCTTAATCAAGTTGTTACAGAGATTTCGTCTGCTCTAATTGGTAGTATCGCAATTGTCATTTGTGTTCCAATTACAGCAATTGTTGCGTCGAAATTAATTAAGAAATCAAATAAAATGACTGAGTAGTTTCGTGAATTACTACTCACGAAAAGACTGTACCCCTTTGGGGATGAACTTCCGTAAACACTTAGTCACTTTGTCACTTCAAAAAAATGCAACCCACTATTCACAACTCACGAGTCACAAAAACTACCCAGTCGCTTTTTTATTTTTGTGCTAAAATAGAGAAGCAATTTTGTAAGGAATTAAGTAAATGGATATAAAGAAAATATTATTTAGAACAAATTCTATTGATGCTGAAAAAGCTCTACCTGATGCCGTTGTGTACTGCAATAGAGAAGGTAAAATTTTATGGGTTAATGACAAAGCTGCAGAGATTTTTGAAACTTCAAAAATGCATCTTTTAACCTCTAATATTTCAGATTTTATAGAAAATGCGCTTAATCTAATCACAAGTTCTGTTATTACTAATAATCAAGTAATTACTAAATTTACAAGCGGTGAAGTGTATTTTGACATGACTTCCAAAGAAATTGAAGATGGCTATGTCCTTGATTTTAGAGATTCTTTGAATAGTGTTGATGAAATTTTAAGAAATAGCGAGGATGATTATAAAGAGATTAACCGTGATAAAAACACATTCTTATTAAAACTTGCAAACGAGCTTAAATCACCATTGCAATCAATCGTTGGCTTTTCTCAAGCTATGGCTGACGGTTTAGGCGGAAGCATGACTGAGCAACAAGAAAAATATATAAGAATTATCAATAAAAATTCTTCTGAATTGATGTATTTTATTACAAAATTGCTTGAACTTTCTCAAACAGAATCAGAAATAGCAAATTCAGAAACAAAAATGTTTGATATTTTGTCAACGATAAACGCTGTAGTTCGTTTTAATGAGCAGTTATACAAGGATAAAGAACTTAGCTGGAATGTTGTTTTAGATGAAGGAATGAAAAAGACGATTTCATCTAATGAAAATGTGGTAAAAAATATTGTACAAAATATTTTGGAAGTAATCCTTAAATCAATTGATATGGGTAATATTAATATCACTATATCAGTACCAAGTGATGAAGTTTTAGCTTCAAAAAATTTAGTAGGCACTGATTATGCAATGATTTCTGTTTCATCAAATGCGTTATTGTTGTCAGAAAGTGATTTGGAATCAATGTTTGACCCATATATGATAGTTGATACAACTAACAGAAAGAATGTATTGAGAGCAATGACACTTTCTTGTGTTAAAAATCTTGTACAAAATCTTAGAGGGGCAGTTTGGGTTGAATCTCAAATTTTAAAGAATACAAGTTTTAATATTATTATTCCTAGCAAATAAAATTTGAAATAATAGGGGGAGAATGAGTAAGGTCGTTTTAAAAAATTTAATAAAATCTTATGATGGGAAAAAAAATATTATTGATGATATAAATTTAGAAATCAATGATAAAGAATTCCTTGTGCTTGTTGGTTCTTCCGGTTGTGGAAAATCCACAATTTTAAGATTGATTTCAGGTTTGGAAGAAATTACTTCGGGTGAAATTTCAATAGATGAAAAAGTTGTAAATAATATTCACCCAAAAGACAGGGATATAGCTTTTGTTTTCCAAAGTTATGCATTATATCCGCATTTGAACGTATACGAAAATATGGCATTCGGTTTAAAAATGCGAAAAGTTGATAAAAAGACTATTGATGAAAAAGTTCGTGCTGCAGCGAAAGCTTTAAATTTGGATGAATTGCTTGAACGCAAGCCAAAACAACTATCTGGCGGTCAAAGACAACGTGTTGCATTGGGTCGTGCTATTGTAAGAAATCCAAAAGTATTTTTAATGGATGAACCTTTATCAAATCTTGATGCAAATTTAAGAGTTCAAATGAGAGCCGAAATAAAACGTTTGCACAAAGAATTGCAGACTACTTTTATCTATGTAACGCATGACCAAACAGAAGCGTTGACAATGGGTGATAGGATTGTAGTTCTAGATAAAGGTAAAATTCAGCAAGTTGCTGCCCCTGAAGAAATTTATAATCATCCAAAAAATAAATTTGTTGCAGGTTTTATTGGACAAACAAATTTTATAGAAACACATGTTAAAAACAATAAAGTCGAAATTGGTGGTGTAGAATTTGAATTACCAAATAAATTAAACGATAAAAATATTATAATCGGTATACGAGCTGAAAAAATGATATGTGGTGATAAGCAAATAACTGTTTATCCTGATATTGTTGAAATGAGTGGAAGTGAGAGAATTGCATATTTTGAATTAAACGGTTCAAAATGTTCAGCAAGAATTCCGCTTGAGTACGATTGCGCAGAAAAGTTAGAATTAAAAATAGCGGTCAAAGATATGTATTTCTTTGACAAACAGACAGGTGAGAATTTGTTGTATGAAAAAATATAGTAAATATTTAATAGCAGTATTATTCATAATTGCGTTTTTGATAACAATGTGCTTTATTCCAATAGGCGCATCAAAACTTATACCTACGATTGAAAAAGAGGTTGAAAGAGATTTTGGGGTAAAAGTACATATTGAAAAACTTATATTGAGAGTTGGACCTTTAATAAAAATAAAAGCTCCGACTGCACATCTTATGTATGAAGACGGTCAAAAGTTTGCACAATTAGACGGTGTAAAACTATATATCCCTTGGTCCTCTTTAGTTTCTAAAAAAACTGTTGTAAAAAGGTTGGAAGCTAAAAATCTAATTGTAAAAATTAATTCTGACGACAAATATTTACCGGAACTTATAAAAAAAGTTCAAGCCAGAGATTTCGAAGATTTACCAAATGTTCTTTTGAAGAAATACAGTTTTGCTTATCAGAACAAAGCCGTAAATGATAATTACAACTTATCAGGACAAGTTTTAGAATTAAATAAAATCCCTAATTTTAAGAATTTTAGACTTAATACTGTTGGGAATTTTAGTATTAATGATACTCAATATATTAATTATGATTTGGCAATTACTCCAAAAATGGATGCGCCAAAGGAAATCAATGCAACTGGAATTGATGAATTAATTAGTCAAATAAAATCTCTTGATTTTCATTCTGATATAATTACTGATTTAAAATTGTATAAAAGTAATGATGTTATGCAAGCTTCTGGATTTATTAATGTAGATAATATTTCTGTATTGGATAAAGAGAAAAAAGATCCAAAAAGCTTTATGTATTTGACTTTATGGGGCGATAGAGCAAGTATTTTGTCAAATATTTATACTTCAGCTAACAAAAAAGTTTACATAGAAGGTATGGTTAATAATGCCAAGAAACCAACTGTTGATTTGAAAGTTAAAACGGATGAAATAAGTCTTAAAGATTTGTACCAAAAAGTTAGAATTTTAGCAGATTTTTCAGACCTTAAAAATATAAATAGCATGAATGGAACTTTAAACGCTAATTTTACGCTAAAAGGTGATTTTAATAAAATCAAATCAAATGGTTTTATGAAAATATCTAATGCAAGTATAACTGCAAGCGGGGTGAAATTAGAAAATATAAATTCTGATATAGATTTTTCAAATAATGTCATAAATATAGTAAAAGCAGTTGGTTATGTTAATAATGCTCCAATAATGGCAAAAGGTAGTATTGATAAGAATATTGATATTGAGCTTTTAATGAACAAAGTTGAACTTAACCACCTTTGTCCTAAATCTTTTGGGGTGAAAAATGGTATAGCTTCTTTGGTTGCAAATATTTCCGGTACGGCTGATAATATTGTGCACAAAGAAAATTTGCAAATAGAAAACTTGAAAATCGAAAATAATAATTCAGAAGTTGCTGTTGAATCAATAAAAATTGATACCAACAAGAACAATACCGCATATATAAACAATGTTTTATGCAAAAATACAAATACAGAACCTTTAAAAATTCCGTCTATGAAGCTTTTTATAGAACGTGATAGCGTAAGAATTCCGGATACAAATATTTTCATGCCGAATTCTAAATTCACCTTGAAATCTGAAGTTACAAACTATAATTCAAATGAATTAAGTTTTAATACTTCAATAAAAGGTTTTGTAAATTCAAAAGATATTAAATCTTTAAGCACATATTCTGCCAGATATCCGTTCAAAGTTACTATAAACGGTAATAAATCTGTTCAGAATATACTTTCTCAAGCGATTTTAGAAAATACGGCAATTTTTGATGAGCCTACAATTGTAAACTTGTCATCAAAAATTGATAAAAACACCTTGAAAATTGAGGATTTGAGCATTTCTTCTTTTAATGGAAATTTCTCTGATGATTTTAAATCTAACCTTAAAGGTCAGAAAAAACTGATTGTTACAGGTGGAATAGAAGATTTAAAACAACCTACGATGAAGAATATTCGTGTATTCTTGCCTCAACAATTGAACTTAAAACTATATGATACAATTGCTCAAATCAAAGGTGATTTGTTTGTAAATGGTAAATTTGATAAGCCTGATGTTGTAGGACAGTTAGTGTTGCATAACTTGTTTAATCAATCTATGCAAATGTCCCTAAACAATGGAACATTGGATTTTAACAAAAATATTGTAAATGCAAATATTCCGAACTTGAAGATAGCTGATTCTTCAATGTCAATTACAGCAACTGCTTCAACGGATATTTCAAAATCAGTAAATATCAAAAATATTAATGTTAAGTCTAAATATTTAAACACAGATACGTTACTAATGTACAAAGATAATCCTTTGATGAAATCTTGTCCATTGGTAATTCATGATGGTAAATTCTATTCAGAAAGAATTCTAGCTAATATTTATGGCTCACCGCTTTATATTTCAGCGTTTTCTAGTGATTTTAAATTGTTAAACAATGAAATGACAATGAAAAATATATCTGCAGAATTATTTAACGGTAAAATGGCAGGTTCTTTAGATTATAATCTTAGAGATGAACACTTTACTTCACAAATAATGGCAAGAGGAGTTAGTGCAGAACCGATATTTAATATTGTTTCAACAAGAAAAGATTCAATAAGCGGAACAATGGATTTTGATACTCATTTAAAGGGCGAACTTACTTCTAAACAGTCTTTGAATGGTGATATTAAGTTTATTGTGCAAAATGGTAGAATGTCAACCTTAGGCAAGTTAGAACACTTGTTATATGCACAAAATATTGTTGCTGACAGTATGTTAAGAACTTCTTTGAGTGTTGTAACAAAGGCAATAACTCTTAAAGATACAGGATTGTTTAAGTATCTAAGAGGCGATATTTATATGGAAAATGGCATCGCAAATATAAAAATGCTTCAATCACAAGGACCTTTGATGGCATTGTTTATGAAAGGTCAATATAATCCAATGAATGATTATGCAAAAATAGTTGTACTTGGACGTTTGTCTGATGAAGTTGTGTCAGGGCTTGGTGCTTTTGGTGATTTTTCTTTGAGTAAACTTATGGTAATGTTGACAGGAGAAGATGCAAAATACAATATTGTAGCAGAAGACTTTGAAAAAATTCCGCAGTTACCTTCAAAAAATACTAAGGAATTTCGTTCAATTATTAACGGTAATATAGATAAACCAAGTTCTGTGTTATTGTTCAACTGGATTTCTTATAGCAACAAGTCATTGAAACAAAAAGACGTTCCAATGACAAACGTTAAGGTACCGTCTTTCGTAGATGAACTCCCTTACTAGATTTTATGTTAGAATAGCAAAAAGAGGATTTTAATTTTGACAACAAAAATAGCAATAACAGGAAAAAGCGGAAGCGGTAAAACAACTTTAGTAAAAGCGTTTTTGAAGATTTTAAAAGAACGTTTTCCTGAAAAATCCATTTTGCTTTTTGATAATGATTTAACGGCAGAATTAGGTCATACGTTTGGACTTGATATCAGAAATACTATTTATGGTATAAGAAGCGGAAAACACGAATACAAAACAGGTATTCCGCAACATATGACAAAGCAAGAGTACATTGAGTGGGCTTTGGAAGATATTGTTGTATCACTGGATGATAATGTTGATATCCTTGTGTCGTGGCTTGTCGGCTCGAAAGACTGTAGATGTCCTATTACTGAGCAGATTAATGTTGCATTACAAAAGTTTGTTGAAAGATACGATTTTGTGATTTTCGACTGTGAGTTTGATTTAAAATACTTAAATCAGCTTGTTGATGTCGATATTGATTTAACTCTTGTTGTTACTAATCCAACAAAAGATTCTATATTGTTAGCTCAAAGAATAGAAGAATATTCGGCAAAATATGCGGTTGGCGGTCAATTGGGGGTTGTGCTCAATAAAGCCGGAGATGAAGATTTGACAGAAATTTATAATCTTGCAAAAAATTTAGACGTTGAGATTTTAGGTTCTGTTCCTTTTGATATTAATCTTGCAAAAGGTGACGTTAATAAAAATTCAGACATTGTAGTTGATGCAGTAAAACATTTTTATTTTAGATTAAATTTACCACAGGAGAATGAACAATGATTTTGGACGGAAAAAAAACATCAGCAAAAATTCTTGAAATGGTAAAAAATAAAGTTGAAAAGTTGGATATAAAACCACATCTTGTTGTAATTTTGGTTGGCGATAATCCTGCCAGTAAAATTTACGTTAGAAACAAACAGAGAGCAGCTTTAAATGTCGGAATTCAGTCTACTGTGATTGAAATGCCTGAAACTATTACTCAAGATGAATTGTTAAACAAGATTGATGAACTAAACCATGACAAAAATGTTACGGGCATATTGGTTCAATTACCTTTGCCAAGACATATCGACAAGAATAAGATTGTTACTGCAATTTCACCAAAGAAAGATGTAGATGGATTTACTCCGGAAAATGTAGGTCGTTTGGCAATTGGCTTAGAGCCTTATTTTTATCCTGCAACTCCACAAGGGATAATTATGTTATTGGATGAATATAATATTCAGATAGACGGTGCTGATGCGATTGTTATTGGTCGTTCTAATATTGTCGGAAAACCTATGGCACAAATGCTTTTGAAACGAAATGCGACAGTTACAATTTGTCATACACATACGCAAGATTTGGATAACAAAATAAAAACCGCCGATATAGTCATATCTGCGGTGGGTAAAAAGATTGTAAGATGTAAGATGGTTAAAAAAAGTTCTGTTATAGTTGACGTTGGGATTTTCAAAGATGAAAATGGTCAACTTACCGGTGATGTAGATTTTGATTTTGTATCTCAATCTGCCGGTTATATATCTCCCGTTCCGGGAGGAGTTGGTCCTATGACAATAGCTTCTCTTATGCTCAATGCATCTAAAGTTTATCAATAAGACCGTTTTAATTATTATTGATTTAAAAGTCCTGTATCTTGAGCACAAGTACCAACAAGAGTTTTCTTTGAATCTTTTTGAGAAGAAAGTTCTTGTACTAATGTGTCATACATAGTTTTCATAGTATCGTATTCAATATCTAAATCAGCAAGTTCTAATGAAAGTTCTTCATTGTATTGAGAAACTTTAGCATCTGCATATCTTCTAGCTTGAGCTTCAGAACAAGAACCTTGTTTAACAGTGATACCATTTGCTTTTAATGTTCTAGTGCCTGTTTCATCCATTGCTGAATCCATTGCACTTTCCCATTTTGTTTCATATTTAACTTGTTCTTCAAGCTTAGCCATATTAGCTTCATATTTGTTAGTCCAAAAAATCTGTTGTTGGATATAGTAATTGTAATCTGCTTGAGTTGTTAATAAACTTCCTAATGCTGCTGCTGTAATTGCCATCTTCTTATACCTTTTGTTTTATCTTACATAGATATAAAGTATATAAAAATTATCGAATTTCACAACTTGTTTTTATTGTTACATTTCTTAACAAAAAATGTCAGGTGAATTCAAGAAGCAATCCATTTTTTCGTGAATCGTATTTACGGGTTTTCCTCCCCCTTTGGGGAGGAAAACCCGTAAACCTACCGAAAATCCGCTCCCCCTTTGGGGAGGAACATCCGTAATTACATAGTCACTTAATCACTTAATAACTTCAAAATTATCCCCTCATCAGAGCTCCGCTCGGCTTCTCCCGCAAGGGGCGAAGCGACAATTGCGTTAATCGTCGGCTCTAATTATGCTACGGTAAAATATAATTCTTGTACAAGACCAATAATTTTATTTAAGAAATTTTTATATTTAATTCTGTCGGCATATCCCGAAAGTACAATATCTGCGTGTTCTTTACAAGGTCTAATGTAAACTTCTGCTTTAGAATTTGCGTTTGTATAAATATGTTCAGCAGAATCTCCTAATCCTCGCTCAATAGCTCGAACAAAAAATCTTTCTCGCTTGATATTTTCCGGAATATCAACATATATTTTGAAGTTAAATGCATCTTTTATCTTATCTGTAAGCGTAAAAAGACCTTCCGAAATAATAACTTTGGAAGGTTTTGCTAAAGTATAATTGTCATGACGAATTGCAGTACCTGACATGTCATATTTTGGTAAATAAGTAGATTTACCTGAAAGCAATTCTTTGATGTGTTTGCTCATTAATTCTAACTCTAAAGCTTCCGGTACATCAAGATCATAGTTTTTCGCAAATTCAGAAAAACTACCAGCTGCTTTTACCATTTCAGAACGGTCATAGTAATAATCATCTGTATTAACACGTGTAATTGCATCGTTAATACTAAACTCTGTTGCAAATGATTCGATGGTTTCAATCAAATCTTTTGTAATAGTTGATTTTCCGCTTGCTGTTTCTCCCGCAATCCCTATTGATGCAGGCATTTTGATTTTGCCTGATAAATATCCGGCAATCTTTTTGATAACAAATGGATTGTATGCCAAAAGAACTGAATTTTGAGTGTTCAACTCTTGTTCAAAAATCTGATATAAATAATGCTCAATCCTATCACAAAGTTCTGTCGGTTGTGTTATATATTGTGATTTGTTTAAATTGTTCTTAGTTGTATTTAAAGTTTGTAACATAGAGCTATTTTTCTTCCTTTGTCTATTATACACAATTTAAAACAAAAGAAAAGTTTTTTTTGCTTAAATATAATGTTTTTTTACTTTTTGTTACATAGTTTAATTTCTATTTACAACAAAACGGTCTTGAAAAATCAAAACCGTTTTATTGTAATTATCTTATACCTTGCGTTTGCGAGCTGCTTCTGATTTGCGTTTTCTCTTTACGCTAGGTTTTTCGTATCTTTCACGTTTTTTCACTTCAGAAAGAATTCCAGCTTTTTGGATTTTCTTTTTAAATCTGCGTAGTGCGCTTTCGATAGATTCGTTTTCACCTACTTTAACTTCTGCCATTTTATATTTTCACCACCTTTATAGCAATTTGTGTTACAAAACAATATTAGCCTAAAGTCTTTTTATTTGCAAGTACTTAAAAAATAGAGGGTTAGATACGCTCTAACCCTCTACGCTTTATTTAATTTTGAACGGGTCTACATTCCTTTCCGCCGCCTCAGCCGTCGCCGTTCAGGAATTTCGCCCTCCGCTCGTAATCCGCATAGCATAGAATGAACGAATTACAAACACCAATGCTACTACCAAAAGTATCCAACCTGCCGGTTTTGCAAACGCTTGGAAATCAGGATTAATCGCAATTTCCATAGCTAACAAACCAAACAATGTTGTAAATTTGATAATAGGGTTCATAGCTACTGATGAAGTGTCTTTGAATGGGTCACCAACTGTATCACCAACTACAGTTGCAGCATGTAACTCAGTTCCCTTTTCAGCCATGTCAACTTCAACAATTTTCTTTGCGTTATCCCAACATCCGCCGGCATTAGCCATAAATACCGCTTGGAATAAACCAAATACAGCAATCGCTAAAAGATAACTTACAAAGAATGACACAGGCTGCGAATCAGCGCCGTTTGGAGATGACAAACAAGCAAGTGCTAATGCAAAACCAAACAATGCGATAAAGATATTATACATACCTTTTTGTGCATATTGAGTACAAATCTTAACAACTTCTTTTGAATTTGCCAAATTTGCACATTTATCATCAGCTTCGCCTAAATGAATATTCTCTCTAATAAACTCAGTTGCTGAATAAGCACCTGTTGTTACAGCTTGCATTGAAGCTCCGCTGAACCAGTAAATCACAGCACCACCTGCAATAAATCCAAGTAATGTGTATGGGTTTAACAAGTTCAAAATCATTTCAGGTTGAATACCCAATGTTTCTTTGATTACCAAAATCAATGAGAAAATCATTGTAGTTGCACCAACAACCGCTGTACCGATAAGCACCGGTTTTGAAGTTGCTTTGAAAGTATTACCTGCTCCGTCATTTTCTTCTAAATAACGTTTTGCATTTTCAAAATCAGGCTTAAATCCATATGCTTTTTCGATACCCTCAGCAGCATTCGGAGTTTCTTCTATCAAAGAAAGTTCGTAAACTGATTGAGCATTATCTGTTACAGGTCCGTAAGAGTCAACCGCAATTGTTACAGGCCCCATTCCCAAGAACCCAAATGCTACCAAGCCAAATGCAAACACTGACGGATAAATCATTGTTTCAGCTGGAATATGTAAGCTTGCAAAGTAAGCTAATCCCATTAATAAAACAACAATTGCTCCAATCCAGAATCCGGAGAAGTTTCCTGAAACAATACCAGAAAGGATTGTTAAAGATGCTCCACCTTCTTTAGAAGCTGTTACGACTTCGTGAGTATGTTTAGCTTTAGGGCTTGTAAATACCTTTGTAGCTTCAGGTATCAACGCTGCACCCAATGTACCGCAAGAAATAATTATTGAAAGTACTAACCACAAACCTTCCGGCAAATCTTTCAATAAAGTATTACTTACAGTAAATGTCATAATAATTGATAAAATTGAAGTTATCCAAACCAAAGATGTCAATGGAGCTTCAAAATCGAATTTTTTAGAAGCAACTGCATAAGCTCTTGTGATTGCTCCGTTTATCCAGTATGCAACAACTGAAGTTATAATCATCAAGAATCTCATTGTGAAAATCCAAGCCAACAACTGAACTTGATAATCTTTAAATACACCTAACAAAATAAAGCTTACAAGCGCAACACCTGTTACACCATAAGTTTCAAATCCGTCAGCTGTAGGTCCGATAGAATCTCCTGCGTTGTCACCTGTACAATCGGCAATTACCCCAGGGTTACGAGGGTCATCTTCTTTGATGCCGAATTGAATTTTCATCAAGTCTGAACCAATATCAGCAATCTTAGTGAAAATACCACCTGCTACACGAAGCGCAGATGCACCAAGAGATTCACCGATTGCAAAACCTATAAAGCAAGCACCGGCTAATTCACCAGGAACAAATAAAAGAATTACAAGCATCATAATAAGTTCTATTGATACTAGTAAAACCCCAATGCTCATGCCGGCTTTTAAAGGAATATTCATAATATCTAAAGGATTTCCCTTAAGTGCGGTAAATGCAGTTCTTGAGTTTGCAAGAGTGTTCATTCTTATACCAAACCAGGCTACAAGATAAGAACCCAAAATACCTAAAACAGACCACCCAAGGATTGTTAATACTGCAGAAGTTTCCATTCCTTGCAAATACCAAAAATAGAATGCTATACAAAGACCAATCAAAACTTCCAAGCATAGTAAAAATTTACCTTGTTGGATTAAGTAAGTTTTACAAGTTTCAAAAATTGTGTTACCAACTTCTTCCATTTTTGCGTGTACCTGAACTTTTTTAACACGGAAAAACTCAATAAGACCGAAAATTACACCAACTACAGAAACAATTAAACCAATTAATAATAGGTTGTAACTGTCAACGCTTGCAGCCTTAATATCCGGTACAACAAGAGAAGCTTCTCCGGCAAAAGCAGGTGAGATAACCATTGAAAGCATAAATGCAAACAATGATTTAATCAAAGTTTTTTTCATAATTACTCTCTCCTATCAATACAGTTAATATTATATAAAATATTCAAACTTTATACAAGATTTAATTAAAAAATTTATCCAATAGGATTAATAAAACATAAAATTTGACAACAAAAAATGTTCTTGCTATACTTACATATGTCCAAGGGGCGACAGAGTGAGGGGAATTGACAATCTTGCTCAGAAAAAAGTCTCAACAGGTGACTGAGTGAGAGTTAAGTTGATAAACTCGCACAGGGGCAAAAAAGCTCCAAACTGACAACTAAATAATTCGGGGTACAGCCCCTAATCACATAGATATGGGCATGTGGTACTCTGCCGACGAGAAGGTGACTAAATGTCACGTTCGAGGAGAGGGGTAGACACGCTCAGGGGCAAAAAGCTCCAAACTGACAACTAAATAATTCGGGGTACAGCCCCTAATCACATAGATATGGGCATGTGGTGGAATGGTAGACACGCTAGTCTTAGGAACTAGTGCGAAAGCGTGGGAGTTCGAGTCTCTTCATGCCCAGTTTTAAAAGAACCTAGATTAGGTTCTTTTTTTTTATGCAAAATAATATTAACAAGAGTCATTTTTGACTCTTGTTTTTTGTTGGCTTTTTAATTAAACTTAACAAATTGGATAAAAGGTATAAAAAAAATTTATTTGTGCTACAATCAAAACAGTTCGTTTTGCAACATATGTGTAACACGATAAATTGTATTGATGATATGGCAAATGGGATGCATAAATGGCAATTTTTGGAGGTAGGATGTCTGATAACCATGTGAATATTTGTTTATCCTGTGATGAGAATTATTCAAAATATGCAGGGGGTGCACTCAGATATATTGATGCAGTTGGAAACATTATTTTTTATATCAAAGAAGGAAGCTGTTTGTAATGGTAAATGTATCTGTAATAATACCTGTATATAATACCGAAAAATACCTTGCAAGGTGTTTGGAGTCTTTAAACAATCAAACGCTTAAAGATATAGAAATTATCTGTATAAATGATGGTTCAACTGACAATTCGCTTGCTATTTTGGAAGATTATGCCAAGAAAGATTCAAGGATTAAAGTTATATCTCAAGACAATGCAAAGCAGGGTGCTGCAAGAAATAAAGGACTTGACATTGCAAAAGGAGAGTTTGTCGCTTTTGTTGATTCAGACGATTGGGTAGATAAAGACTATTTAGAAAAGTTATACAATGCCGCAGTAAAAAATAATGTTAATATGGCAGTTGGTTCAACAACAAGAGATTATGAAAATAATGTAAAAATACATTTAAAATTTACCGATTTAAAAATTTATACAGGTGCAAATAATATTGTTAAAGCTTTAAAACGACATCTTGTGCCACACGGGAAATTGTACAAATTAGAATTTATAAAGGACTTGCGCTATCCTGAAGAAGTTTTTTATGAAGATGCACCGTATGTTTTAACTGCGATAATCAAAGAAAATTCAATTGTAACAGTACCTGAGGCTCATTACCATTACTATTCAAACCCGAATTCTACAATTAAGCAAAATAATTGTATTAAGAAAGAAAATGATAAAATTGAAATGAATTTGCTTCTATTAGACATTGCAAAACAAAATAAGGTTGAATTAGAAAATTATGCAATATTAAAAGAAAATCATTTTTTGTGGAAAATAAAACATTATCTTGATTATAAAGATTACTATTTATTTGGAATAAAAGTATATAGAAAACAAATTCCATTTGTTAGAGAAAAAACTTTTGTTGTATTTAATACTTCATATTTTGGAGATGTTTTGCTCTGCGATTCGTTGGTCCAAAATATAAAAAGAGCATTTCCGAAATCAAAAGTAGTTTTTGTTGTAAATAAAGGTTTTGAAGAAGTTGCAAAAAATATGCAGGGAGTTGATGAAGTTGCAATTTATGACAAAAAAGGTGAAAATAAAGGACTGTTTGGACTTATAAAATTTATAAAAGGTTTTAAATATAAAAAACCTTACGCATCAATTGTGACTTATCGCAATCATAGAAATTATTTGATTGCAAAGCTAATAAATAGTAAATTTGTAAAAGTCGAAAAGCTGAATAAATCTGTTATTCACTCGCAGGTTAAACACAACAATTTATTGAAGTCATTGACAAACAGAAATATTAAAAATTTTCCTATTCAATATAATGTTCCACATAATATTGAAAATCCGGTGAAAGAAGAAAAATACATAACTCTTTGTACTACAAGCAAAAAACTTGAAAAAGATATGCCGATTGCTACAGCCGTTGAACTTATTAAAAAAATAAACAGTGAAACTGATTATAAAGTTGTTTTTGTCGGGTGTGGTGAAATTACACAGAATTATTCAAAAGAATTAAAGAATAATCATTGCGAATTTATTGATTTGACAGACAAAACTACAATTCCAGAGCTAGCCAAAGTTTTAAAAAATTCAAAATGTTTAATCAGTATTGATACGGGCACAATGCATCTAGGTTATGCTGTTGGAACACCAACTTTATGTCTTTTTTACCAAAGAGATTTGGTTCTCTTTTGGGCTCCGGATAAAGAAACATATAAGAATACAAAAGTAATAAGTGACAATTTGAGTGCAAATAACATATTTAATTTTACTCAAGAATTAATAAATGAGAATGAGGGGGTATTAAATGTTTAAGATATTTAGTTTTAAAGATTTAGATCAACATTATACGGTAGAAATTTGTGGATTGAAATTAAGTATTCGTCACAAAGTTCATTTTCCTTATAAAAAAGCAACGGAATATGGTGTAACAAAAGAAAAACGAACTCCGCAAATTATCGTATCATTGACAAGTTTTCCTGCAAGAATAAATACAACACATCTTGCAATCAATACTTTGCTAAGACAAAACCTAAAACCTGACAGAGTAATTTTATATCTTGCAGAAACACAATTTCCGAATAGAGAAAAAGATTTGCCACAAGAGATTTTAAGTCTTATTGATCTAGGACTTGAAATCAGATGGTGCGATAAAGATATACGCTCATACAAAAAACTTCTCCCTGCATTAAAAGAATTTCCTAACGACATTATTGTAACGACAGATGATGATACTTATTATGATGAGGATTGGCTAGAGAGTTTATACAATAAATATAAACAAAATACCGAAAGCATTATTGCTCAAAGAGTAAGACGTTTAGACTTAAAAGATGACAAGATAAAAGTTGTATCGATGCGGTTAGTTGAAAATATTAAATTTGAAAAGCCGAGTTATTTAAATCAGATGTTGGGCGGTGCTGGTGTTCTATATCCTCCGCATTCTCTAAGTCTTGGGGTTTTGAATTCTGATAAAGCAATGGAATTGTTACCAACAAATGATGATATTTGGTTTTGGGGAATGGCTGTTTTGAACCACACAAAAGTTATGGTTGCAGATGGTTTAAACAGAGATTGGTATCAAATGGATTTAAAGGAATCCAGTTTAGGAAAAATAAATCAGGATTTAGAAATTAATCAGGGGAAAGATCCATTTGTAATTATTTGCAATGATTATCCGCAAATAAAAAGTATTTTGGAGGAAGAAGAAAGATATTATGCATAAAGTTATTCAATTATTAAGAAACATTTTTTTTATATCAATGACTCAAGATTGTTTGCGGTACTGTCTCACAATTTGTGGAATAAAAATAAAATTTCCTCGTCCCCTTGTATTAATCAGGAAAAAATCTAGTCCATTTTATAAATATAAAAAGAATGGCTTGGATATAACCAAACTGCCAAAAGCAGAAGGGCAATTAAGAGATATTCAACTTGCCAATTTTGCAATTCTCAAAGAAATTGATTATGTGTGTCGTAAAAATAAAATTCAGTATTGGCTTGATTATGGAACGCTACTTGGTGCTGTCAGACATAAAGGCTATATTCCTTGGGACGATGATATTGATATAAGTATGCTAAGAAAAGATTTCGAGCACTTTATAAAATGTTTTAATTCTGAGACCAGAAATAATGACTTATATCTCAAACATTATTTTAACTCTAAAACCTGTAGTTATCTATTAAAAGTTTGCGATAAAAAATGTAAATATCTTTTTGTAGATGTATTTGTTTATGACTATTGTCCAGCAGGATTTACAGAAAATCAAAAACTTGAATATACTCAACATTTGCAAAATATGAGAGAGGAATTTATAAAGAACTTAAAATTCAAAGACGGATTTGATTTATATCAAAAATATGAACAGTTAAGAACAGAAATTCAAAAATCGGTTGATATGAACGATTCAGACCTTATGTATTATATAGAATTTGGGCATAAGCCTTATATAAGAAACAATTATGTAATGCCCAAAAACGATATTTTACCATTACGAGAAGTTGAATTCGAAAACAAGATGTTTCTGTCTGTTAATAAGCCAGAAGAACACCTTATTGAACTATTTAACAATTATAATGACTATCCGAAAAATATTAATTATGGGCATAGTGCATATGTAAAATTGTCAGATGAAGACAAAAAGGAAATAAAATCACTTATAGAAAAATCATAAAGACAAGAGAATATTTAATGACGAATTTTATAAAAAAGGATAAAAATCAAATAATAAAGTCTATGGTAATGAAAAGTCCTCAATATAATTGGGTGGACTTTGATTTATATGGATTGATTACCTTTACACATTTTCCAAAGTCTTTAACAATAAAATATTTAGACCTTAATACAAATGTATGTGAAATTTACAAAAGGAAAATGAAATTCAAAGATTATTTTAAAAATTTGTTTGATTTTTCATTGAATAGAGAGAACTTTTTTATAAAATTATGTGGAAAAGTTATAACAATACCCAAAAGAAATACAAATTGTCTGGATACAAAACGTCTGAACAACGGCAAAAATCCGATTTGGAGATTCAGAGTGGAAAAGATTAAGAATTTTATAAAATGAAAGGATTTAAAAATGAAAGAAAATAATTGTGCTTTGATTCTTGCTGGAGGTAAAGGAGAACGTTTTGGAAAGAAAAAACAATTTATAGATTTCATGGGATTGCCACTATGGAAACATGTAGATAACAAAATATCAAATATAATCCCAACAGAAAATATAATTAAGGTTGGGATAGATATAGATGGTGGTGAAACACGTTCTTTGTCTATAATCAATGGACTTAAAGCTCTGAAAACTAAAAGAAGACAGTTTGAAAGAATTATAATATTAGAATCTGCAAGACCTTTAGTTACAGAGGAGCAAATTATACAACTTTTGGATAATGAGAGTCCTTCTGTTACATTTGTAATGCCTTTGGTAAATACCGTAATTAAACGTGACGGTACATATCTTAATCGAAATGAGTTGTATGATTTATTGACACCGCAAGCATTTGATTTTGAGCTTTTGTACCAAGCATACAGAAAAACTAATGATGTAACGTATACAGATGAAACGAAACTAATGTATGACGTTTATAATATAAAACCAACTTTTTTAGTTGGAGGACAAAATTTGGTTAAATTAACCTATTTAAAAGATTTGCCGATATTAGAACAGTTATTTTACTTGCAAAAGGAAGGAAAAATTTAATATGAAAAAAGTTGTAATCACTGGTGGAAATGGAGATATTGCCAAAGCTGCAGGAAAAATTTTAACATCTGAAGGTTGTAAAGTCTTTTTACCCACACGCTCCGAATTGGATGTAAAAAATATAGAGAAAGTGAATCAATATTTTCAAACTATAAAACCTGACATTTTGATAAATAATGCTGGAGCAATTTTACTAGAAGAAATTGAAAAAAATAATATATTTGGGCATAAAAATGTAATTGATGTAAATTTAACAGCAGTTTTTGCATGCACAGGAGCTGTTCTAGAGAATAATCCCAATGCTCAAATTATAAATATAGGTTCTTCTGCAGGTACTAAAGTTCATGCAAATTGGAGTTCATATTGCGCAACTAAAGCTGCAGTTATCATGGCGACAGAGTGTTGGGCAGCAGAGGGTGTAGATACCGTTTGTCTTTCTCCGGGGAGGGCTTTAACCAAAATGAGAAAATCGATGTATCCGTATGAAGATCCTAATACGTTAATGAAACCTGAGGATTTTGCACAAGTTATACTAAAAGCTGTAAATCATAAGTATAAACGGGGAATTAATGTAAATGTAAATGTAAATAATGTAAAGGAGTTAATAAATGAATAAGAACAGAAAAACTATAACAATTTGTACCGAAAAGCAATTTACTAATTTAAATGATATTTTAGCGGATTTTGTTAAAAATAGAGGTGATGGAATGCTTCATGTCTATACAAAACACACAACTTGTGCCGTAAAAATTATAGAAAATGAAATATTGCTTATGGCAGATATAAATAATTTCTTAGATAAACTGATTCCGCACTCAAATGATTACATGCATGACAAAATTGAAATAAGAGAAGTTCCTGTAAATGAAAGGATAAATGCATCCTCGCATTTGCGCCAATTACTGCTTCCGACTTCTGAAGCAATTCCAGTAGAAAACGGAAAATTATTATTAGGCAAATGGCAAACGGTATTTTGGGTAGAGTTAGATCCTATAAGGGACAGAGATGTTGTACTCACATTTATTCCTATGAAATAATGTTGTAATCATACAAACACGACAAATTAACAAATATGCTTGAATGGAGAAAATTATGCGAATAGTTGAATTGCTATCAAATTTACTTGGGGGAATGTTTCTGAAAGATTTGAAGAGTATGTTGTAGTAAAACCTTCAGGTCTTGAGTACGAAAAAATGAAACCTGCCGACATGGTTATTCTAGATTTAAGCGGTAATGTTATTGACGGAAATTTAAACCCCTCGTCAGACACTCCGACACATTTGGAATTATACAAAGCATTTTCTGAAATAAAAGGGATTTGTTATACGCATTCTAATTATGCAACATCTTATGCACAGGCGGGGAAACCCATTGTTGCAATGGGAACGACTCATGCGGATTATTTTTACAGAGATGTCCCCTGTTCTAGAGAATTGACAGAAGCTGAAACAAAAAACGATTATGAAAAAAATACCGGACTTGTGATAGCGGAAATATTTAAAAATCTTGATTATAAGTCAATTCCTGCGGTACTTGTAAAACATCACGGAGTATTTACTTGGGGAAAATCAGCAATGGATTCTGTTCACAATGCAATTGTTCTTGAAGAAGTTGCGAAGATGAATTTTAAAGCCGAACTTATCAATCAAGAGAATAACAGACTTGAACAATACACTCTTGATAAGCATTATAACCGTAAACATGGTAAAGATGCATATTATGGGCAAAAAAAAGAAAGAGGTAAATGTATGAATGAAGATATTTTGACAAAATTAAACTATATAAAAAATAATACGGATGATAAAAATATTATTAAATATTGTAGTGAGCAAATAATAAATTTCAAGCAGAATATTAGTGGTTTTATTGATGAATATAATGAGCAACTGCAAAAAGATATATTCAATAAACGCTTTGGGACTTCTTCAAAACAGAATTATATAAATCTTCCAAAACTTACTCCTGCGGAGCAAAATATTCCAAATGATATGTCGCAAATAGCTGATAATATAAATACTCTTTATGACGAGATTCACAAAGAAGCAATCGATAAGACCACAGGCTTTATTAAAAAAAGTATAAAAGAACAAGAACTAAAAATTGGGAATAATTTTTCTAATGAATTTATTGACGAGTTAAAAAATAATGAGAACAAAATAATACGAAATAATTATATAGAGAGTTTAGATATATTAGTTAAAAAAAATAATAAAAATTGAAATAAAATTAATAAAGTAATGAATATTTAAGGAGTTAATAGAATGAACATAAAAATATTTTTAAAGTTAAAATAATATCAAAATTTATTACATTTTATAATTTGTAATAATTTTTAAGATTTTAAATTTATCACAAAATATGCTATAATATAATAGTTGCATGACGACATTAGGAGTTTATATGGCTGTTTTATCAAAATCCGTTTATGTTTTAGCGATTATTGAAGCATTAATCACTGCTTTTGTAGCTTTAGTGAGTTTTTCTTATGTAGCGCAAACACCGGCAAAATTGTTTTTAGTAGCATTTATTTTTGTTGTTTGCATCACTACGGCACTTGTACTTAAAGGGTTTTATAATGTAAGAAAATACAGATTTAAAGATATTTATTTGCTTTTTGAAGGTGTTTTCATTGCAACATTCGCAGCGACTGCGTTATCAATCCCTATTTTAAATGGTTTTGCATATGGATTGGCATTGTTTGATATTGGATTAATTTTTACAGGTATATTATTTGTTAGAGCTATTTATTTACTTTACAAAAAATTCTTGAAGCCTGTGAAAAATATTTTGATAGTCGGAGCAGGGCAAGACGGTAAATTAATTGCCGAAGAAATTCATTCACGTCCTGAATTAGGGATGAAAGTTGTAGGGTTTTTGGATGACAATATGAATAATATTGAAGAAGAAGACTCTTCTATTCCAATTTTGGGCTTAACATATGATTCAGAAGCAGTTATCAAAGATAATAAAGTCGATATGGTTATCATTGCCGTTAAATCAAGAATGGATTCTAATATCTTGACGGATTTGGCTAAAGGTATTCCATTGGGAGTAAAAGTTTGGAGAATGCCAACTTTTTATTCTCATATTACAAAAAAATTGTTTACAAATAAAATGGCTGTAAACTGGTTGTTTTATGATTATGTAAGACCAAAACACATTATTTATTCTTATATAAAACAGGTTATAGATATTATTTCTGCTATTGCAATTTTGATTGTAACTTTACCGCTTTCAATCATTGCTATGATTGGAATTAAGCTTTCTGATTTTGGACCGGTATTTTTTACGCAAACAAGAATTGGTAAATTTGGCAGACCTTTCAAAATGATTAAATTCAGAACTATGTATCAAGACAAAGTTGATGAAGGTTTTGATGATGATTTGGAAGAAATTGTAAGTGATGACAAAAGAATTATGCCT
The DNA here is from genome assembly GCA_964584885.1 of uncultured Vampirovibrio sp. Classification (GTDB taxonomy): domain Bacteria; phylum Cyanobacteriota; class Vampirovibrionia; order Gastranaerophilales; family Gastranaerophilaceae; genus CAG-196. The sequence continues at coordinate 91,392 of CAZPBG010000001.1, read as the reverse complement.
TTCTGTAAATTAATCAGAAAATTCCATATCGATGAAATCCCTCAAATGCTAAATATTTTGAAAGGTGAAATGAGTCTTATCGGACCTCGTCCGGTGAGAGAAAATGTATATGAAGAAAACCGAGAAAGTATTCCATTTTGGGAATGCAGAAATTGGGTAAGACCAGGTTGGACAGGTTGGCAACAAATCAATGCGGTCGATTGCACACCTGAAGAACGTCTTGGTTATGATTTATACTATGTAAAACATAGAACACTTGTTTGGGAGTTTGCAATATTTATTCAATATTTGGCAAAAGTTCTAAGTGGAAGATTGTAAGTCATACAGAGAAAGTATTATAGTTTTACGAAAACATTTTTCATAATCTCTTGAAATTGATGCGCTCTGAAACTATTCTCAAAGGCTTTTTCTCCACGTTCTAAATTTCCTACAACCAAAAGGCTTCCTTTTTTAAGGACTTTGGAGGCTTGTTCGGTAAAGCTGTCAAATTCTTCTGTAAAATATCCTAAGCAATTTCTACAAAGTAGTATTGTATTAGAGTCATCTTTTATTTGTGGTAAAAGTTTGAACATGTCACCCTGATTGAAATCCACTTTTTTTTGTAAAACGGGTTTTGCTACGAATAGTTGATTTGGTGCAGATGAGTAAGGATGTGTTTCAGGTCTTTCGAAGTATTTTTTAGATTTTATATTCATTTTGCTCATAGCTACTTCGTCTTCCGGATTGATATTTACAAATCCTCGAGTTGCATTTTTTACCATTTTATCATTTATATCGTAAGCTTTTATTGGATAAAATTTATCTGTATTTTTATTATCTGAAAACTCCATTAATGACATTAAATATGTATACGCTTCTGTTCCATCTGAAGCTCCAAATTGAACGATGTTGACTTTGTTTTTGTCTTTAAAATGTTCTAATTGATATTTTATGAAATCTTTCCAGTTCACATCTTCTCTAAAAAACCACGTAAATGTACCCATTTCTTTCTTATCAGCCAGCATATAACAGGTTGAAGAAGATTTGAATTGTGGAAAACTTGTTGGTTGTAATTGAGAAATATGATTTATGCGCATACTAACAAAAAACTTATAAAGATATTTTTTTGCTACATAGATTTTAATTGATTTAGTGTGCAATCCAATGCAACATCAGTTACAAAATCCATATCATCTTCTTCTATAATTAATGGCGGATTGAAATATATTATATCTCCTAAAGGTCGAAGCAATACACCCTTTTCAAGAGCTTTTTTGTAAATCTGATAACCTGTTCTTTTTGTGTAATCCAACGGTTCTTTTGTTTCTTTGTTTTTTACAAGTTCAATTGCATTAATCAAACCAATTGAGCGAACTTCTCCAACATTTTCTAACGGTAAAAATTTTTCTTTGATAATTTGATTAAAATACTTTGCACGCTTATTTGCTTTTTCAATAATTTGTTCATCTTTGAGTATTTTAAGAACTTCTACCGCTGCAGAACAGGCAAGAGGGTTTCCGGCATAAGTATGTGAATGCATAAATGCCTTGCCTTTTAAATAATCGTCATAAAAAGCATCATAAATTTCTTGTGTCGTAATTGCAATTGCCATAGGCATATAACCGCCGGTTAATCCTTTTGAAAGACACATAATATCAGGGCTGACTCCGGCATGGTCAAACGCAAACATTTTACCTGTACGACCATATCCTGTGGCTATTTCATCTGCTATTAAATGAACATTATATTTATCACAAAGTTTTCGTAGTTTTGTAAGATATAATGGCGGATAAACTTTCATGCCTGCAGAACCTTGTAAAAGCGGTTCTGCAATTATTGCTGCAGTTTCATCTCCATGTTTTGCAAATAATTCTTCTGCTTTTTTAAAACATTCACAATTACAGTTATCTCGACATTTTCCATATGGACATCTGAAACAATCCGGTGCATCAACTCTCAAAACATCCATCATAATAGGTTTGTATAATTCTGAATACAAGTCAACTCCGCCAACTGCAAGAGCACCAAGAGTTTCTCCATGGTAAGCATCGGATAATGCCATAAATCTTTTTTTCTGTGGGTTTCCTGTTTGATAATGATATTGAAAACTCATTTTTAATGACATTTCAATTGCTGAAGAGCCGTTATCCGCAAAATTGAATTTGCAAAGACCTTTTGGTAAAACTTTCATTAATTCTTGACAAAGTGTAATAACTGTTTTGTGTGAAAAATTAGCAAAAATAACGTGTTCAAGGGTATCAATTTGTTTCTTTACTGCATTGTTAATTCTAGGATTGCAATGTCCAAGAAGATTGCACCACCAAGAACTTATGACGTCTTTATAGCACTTGCCGTTTGTGTCATAAAGGTTTATGCCTTCGCCTCGTTCAATTACGATAGGTGGAAGTGTTTCGTAGTCTTTCATCTGTGAACATGGATGCCATATATATTTTAAATCTTCTTCTTGCCAATTCATTGTTTATTCCTTAAATAATCCTTCTAAAAGCACAATGTTGTTACTGTTTCTTGAAACGGTTGCAATAACATTGACTCCGGTTAAATTTTCTACTTGTTCTAAATTGTCCCAATGCATAAAGTTATCTGACTCATAGTTGTTTAGAATAATTCCTTCAACTTCAATTCCATTAGCACGAGCATATTCAACTGTCAAAAGTGTTGAATTTATTGTACCTAATCCTGCGTCAGCAACAATTATAGTGCTTAATCCCAACTCCCAAATTAAATCTTTAAGTAAATATTTTTCATCTTTTTCTATTTTTAGAGGACAAGTAATCCCACCAGCTCCCTCAATCAATAGATAATCATATTTTTTGTTCATTTGAGAAAAGTCGTACTTGATTTTATCAATATCTATTTTTTGATTAACTCGTTTTGCAGCTAAATGAGGAGAAACAGCTTCTTTCCACCAATAAGATACGCATTCGTCTGCTGTAGTCGGGATTTTTGCTACATCTATTACATAATTGGGGTCGCTTTCAACAAGTTTTCCGCCTAACTCAAAAACCCCGCTCAAAACAGGTTTGTAATAACCACAATTAAACCCTGCCTCTATCATTTTTTTTATTATTAACGCTGAAACATATGTTTTGCCAATATCTGTTCCGGTAGCAGTTATAAAAATCTTCTTAGCCATACTTTAAGGGTAACACTTCAAGGATAAAGTCAATAGTTGGCGAGTATCTGAGATAATAAATATTGCTTAATTTACAATCCCAATAAAATTTTATTAATTTCTGCTAATGCAGTTGCTCCGGTTCGTTCTTCTTCCAATTTTTCACGTTCTGATGTATTAACGTTTGGTTGATAATTTTCGAGTGAAAACTTTTCTTCAAGACGATTTTTTTCTTGAATTAATTTTGCACGGTCAATGTTTTTGTTCCCACTGGGTGTTATTCCAAGTTTGCGCAATTCTGTTATTATTCGAATGTATTCCGGATCATCATAATGACCGATTGCTCCAATCGCTTGTATCAAGAAAATACTCCTTTCAGTTTACTTATTCCATATATTGAATTATTTATATCAATTTCTATAAAAATTGTTACAAAAATTTACATAAGAGATAAAATCCTCTTTTTGTAGGAATTTTAAACTAAAATTGATATTTACATGAATTGTAAAATGTGTTAATATTATCTTGGTTTTGCAATATTTTGTAATATATATAACAATAAAATTTGTTTTAATGTTTTATTTAAAATAAGATGTTATATAGGACAAAGTATAACCCATTATTATATATTAGGAATTCGGACTTATGAAAAAACAATTTAGTTATTTGCTTGCGTTGTTTTTCTTGCTTTCGGCTTGTAAGGCAGGAGCTAATCCTTATGCAGCTCAACTTGATACTTATAATGCCGGTGTTTACAACAAGATGGAAATGCAACTAATTGATGGATATCAACTTGAAAAGAGTTATGTTCAATCACTAGACCATGTGACTGATGATGAAAGAATTTATGATGCAACTGTAGAAGAAGATGTTCAAAGAACAGGTGTTCTATACAATCCGCACTTCTTATTAGAACGCATAAATTTTGAAGGAAATACAGTAAAAGATATTACGGAAGAAGATCTTCAACACTTAGGCTTGGAAGTTATTGGTGAAGATATTTTCTTTGATGAATTATTGGAAGTTTGTTCAAAAGTAACAAATTTATATCATTCAAAAGGTTATTTGACTTCTTATGCGACTGTACCGCCTCAAAGAATCGTTGACGGTGTTGCTACAATTAAAATTGTAGAAAGTAAAGTCGGAGATATGAATATTGACGGCGAAAAATGGACTCGTGAATGGTATTTGAAACATATTATTATGGGTAAAGCAGGACTTAGAGAAGGGGATGTATTTAATGCTAAAAACCTTCAAAGAGCAATGAAAGAAATCAACAGGGAAGATTATGTTCAAGTTCAAACAGAAGTTGAACGTCAACCTGAAGGCGATGAGAATACTGTGCTAACCTTGAATGTAAGAGATAGATTTCCAGTTAATTTAAACTTCGCTTATGACGATTATGGTAGATCTTATACAGGTGCACAAAGAGTTTCATTCCTTGTTGGTATGGATAACTTAACCGGTTTGGGTGATAAAATTTATGGTGGAACAATTCTTTCATCAGGTTCAACTGGTTGGATGGCAGGTTATTCTTTACCTGTAAGTTCTTACGGTACTCGTTTATCATTTGACTTTACGGATTCACACGTAAGATTAGGCGGTCCATATAAATCATTGGGTGCTAAAGGTAATGCTCAAAGCTATTTCTTTAAATTAACTCATCCGCTTGTACAAACTGCTAAATCTGATTTATTCTTATATACAGGTTATGATTTTGTAAATGCAAATACCACATTGATGACCGGTGGGGCAAGATCTTATTTCTCTGATTATAACCTACACGTATGGCGTACCGGTTTATATGGCATGACGGATGACAGCTATGGTCGTTGGATTGGTAATATGAACGTTGACTTTGGTATGTCCGGTACAGATAAAACCAATTTATCAAATGCTGATACAACATTCTTTAAAATTGGTGCGAATGCAACTCGTGTTCAAAGACTATTCTCAAGAAGTATGGGTGTTGTAAGAATTGGTGGCCAATATTCTCCAAACAATTTGTTTGCAGCTGAACAGATGCAAATTGGTGGTCCTTATACATTAAGAGGTTATCAACCTGCTGAAATGTTAGGGGATTATGGTTTCTCAGGTACTTTGGAATATAGAACTCCGGTTCCTTTGTTAGACAAAGTTTGTCCTTGGCTTGATGACAGATTACGTTTAGCGGTATTCTATGATTACGGTTGGGTTGGTAACAACAGCAATGCCTACGGAAATGGCGATACTTTCTTGCACAGTGTGGGCTTTGGTACATATATGAACTTTACTGATTGGTTAACTGCACAAATTGGTGTTGGTTTCCCTCTAAAACATGAATACAGTAACAATACCGCAAGATTTTACTTTAGTATAAATTCTGACTTAGACAGATTAATACCACTAAGAAATCCTGAAAAATTATAATATTAATAATAAAATATTAAGTTTTGTAACAAAAAGACTCAGTTGTGAAATTGAGTCTTTTTTATATACTTAATATATATGTAAGACAAAAAGATGGAAAGTTCAAAAATGTTATTTGGTAATTATTCACAATTGAATATGCTAGGTATGGGCTCCAATATGGGGTATCAGAACTTCTTAGGTAGCGGTTGCGGCTTTAGTGGTTTTGGTATGAACAGTATCTTTGGCGGTTGTAATATGTTTACAAATTGCGATGGCTCTTACAATTACGACAGAATGGCTGGAGCAGCTGTCGGTGGTGTCCTTGTCAATTCCTTGTTTGGTTTCCTTGGTTCTGTAATTCAATCAAAACAAACTCAAAAAGAAAACACACCAGAGTCAGAATTAGACAAATTAAAAGCTGAAGAAACAAAATTGCAAGGTGATGTGGATAAATTAAGTGAAGCATTCCAAAAGAAAGAAAGTGTTTATAATACAGCAAATTCTGCTTATGAAGCAAATGCAGAAGTTATAAAAGGAAAAACTCAGGCGGATTATGCAGATGCTAAAATTATATTAGCGAATTACACGGCTAGTACTCTTCCAGAAGGGACAGATAAGCCAACTAAAGATCAATACAATGAGGCATATGCATTCGTACAAGCTTGGGATAAAAAAGACGACTTGAAAACTGCAATGGAAACAGCTAAAAACGAAATGGAAGATGCAAAAAAGGCAAAAGAGGCTAAAGAACGTGAATTACAAGCTGTAACAAATAAAATAGAGGCTATTGAAACTGAAAATAAAACAAAATCTGATGATAATTTGTTAGACAAAGCAGACGGACACAATTGGCAACAAACAGGTGAAAATGATTATAATACGAAGTTCAATGAAAACAATGAACTTAATTCTGACGCTAAGGTGTCAAAAGGCGATATAAGAGCTGCAATCCAAAGATACCGTATAGCAACAACACCTGATCAAAAACGCACATATGCAATGCAATTTGCTCAATTATGGAATAAACTTTCAGTAAAAGATCAATCAAATGATACTTTGTTTAAATCTATTAGTATTATAAGAAGTGAATTGAGTGATGAAGACAAAGCTCAATTTGATAAATATTTAGGTGCATAAAAACCTTTATTTTTAATAAATAAACAATAAAAAGAACGCATAAGCGTTCTTTTTATTATTGTAAACTTATGGTTAACATATAGCTTGCATTTTTAAATTTAATACGATAAAATCGGTCGGATATAAAAAATATCTGTGGAAATACGCATGAAAAGGAGCTATTAATGAATAATACATCCGGAATGACAGATTGGAAACCGTCGATTAACCCATGGTTAATGATTATTCCTGTAATAATATCAGTTTTTATGTTTGCGTTGGATGAAACTGTTTCTAATGTAGCGTTAATGTATATTGCAGGTTCATTCTCTGCCAGCCAAAATGAATCAACATGGATTGTAACTAGTTATTTAATAGCTTCAGGAATAATTATTCCTACAGTTGATTTTTTCTGTAAACTTCTTGGTAGAAAAAACTACTTTTTGCTTTGTATAAGCGTATTTACAATTTCTTCTGTTTTATGTGGGATTTCACAATCAATGACAATGATTGTAATTACACGTTTTATACAAGGCCTGGGAGGAGGAAGTCTTCTTCCTTTAGCTCAAGCTATTTGTTTGGAAAGTTTTCCTCCTGAAAAACGATCTCAATCAATGGCTTTATTTGTACTGACTATCATTTTTGCACCGACAATTGGACCGATTGTTGGCGGTTGGATTACTGAAAACTGGTCATGGCACTGGATATATTTGATAAATTTACCAATTGGGATATTTTGTTTATTTATGACTCAAAAGTTATTAGAAGATCCACCTTACGCAAAAAAACAACAAAATGTTACTTGTGATTATTGGGGATTATCATTTTTAAGCATATGGTTGGTATGTTTGCAAATCGTTTTGGATAAAGGTAATGATGAAGATTGGTTCGGTTGTCCTTGGATATGTTGGTTAACAGCGATATCTTGTATATTTGGTGTGTTATTCTTTATTTCGCAATTCAAAGGAAAAAATCCATTAGTAGATTTATCAGTTTTAAAAGATAAAAATTTCTTATTCGGAACTTTTGCAAAGGTAGTAATGATGGCAGTATTTTTAGCTTCTGCAGCACTATTACCCTCTATGCTGCAATCTTTGTTGGGTTATACATCTTATTTAAGCGGACTTTCAATGGGTTCAAGAGGTTTGGGAAGTATTTTTGCGATGGTTTCATATACCCTTTTAGTACCATTAGCAATTATTAGCGATAAGAAGTTTGCTATTACCGGAATTTGCTTAATTGCCGTAGGTGGAATGTTTTTTGGTTCTATAAACTTAAATATAAACTTACAAAATATAGCGCTTCCGAATGCATTATTTGGCGCTGGTATGTGCTTAGGAATGACAACTTTAACTACTTTATCATTCTCAACGTTGCATTATACTAAAATTACAAACGCATCAGGTTTACAAAATTTATTACAAAATATTGGCGGTGCAATTGGAACGTCATTGTCTACAACAATGATTTCACGTGCTTCTCAAACTCACCAAATTATGATGGTTGGTAATCTTGCTGATACAAATTCAAATTTCTCTGAAAGAATTTCATCTATGGCTGCAGCATTTGGTCAAGTTGATATTAATCAAGGAATTTATATGGCAAAAACAATGCTTTATAACCAACTTTTACAACAATCAAGGTTGTGGGCTTATATTGATACTTTTAGAATTTTTGCATTAGCGTGCTTGATTGTTATTCCGTTTATCATTTTCATTAAATCTCCCTCCAAAACCGACTCTATCAGCTAAGTAGGTTGAAACAAACGGAATTGCGATGTAATAAATCCCACCCAAAATAAGTATTGGTTTAGCAATTTTTATTCCCTCAAGATATTTGTCGAGTTTTGGGTCATTTTTATTTGCTTCAATAAATTTTTTTACAAATTTTTCAGTTGGTTTATTCGTAAGTTTATCAATAAAATAACTTGATAAAATACTTAGTCCTGTTGAAATTGCTGCATTATAACATAGAGGATTTTTTCTTTGTTTATCAATTTTATTGCTTTTTTGAGTCTGATAAATAAAAGTTCCTGTTGTCAAAGCGTCAGTTGCTGAAATTATATGTAAGGGGAAATTTGAGTCTTTATATTTTTTTGCAAAATCTTGATATTTTTTATTATTTAAGGTTTTTGTGATTAAATCCGAGTTTTTACCTCTGAAACTCAAATCCTTGTTGTTATTTGGAAAAATTTTGTCCATAACAATCGGAACACTTGCTGCAGTAAGCATTGCTTTTGGAATAGATGCAACTAAGCCTATACCAAGTTTAAATATTTGTGTGGCTAAAATATATGCTTTAGACTTTGAAAGACTTTCCGCACCGTCTTTTAAATTCTCAATTGAAGATTTTGCAAGGTTTTTATCAATATTTTTTATTTTATTTGACAAAGGTTTTGATAACGCATACATCATCACGTAACCAATAAAAGTCGATGCTAAAGATTTTGAAAAAGCGAGTTTTTTGTTTTCTTTATCTGTATTTGGGGTTAATAAAATTGCAGCAGGGCGAGCTGTTAAAGACAACGTTAGCGTAGTGGCAGCAGCAAATAAAGCTCCTTTGTCAGCAGCAAACTCGAGCCCTTTTTTCAGAGCATTGTTATTATAAAATCCGTTAAATGAGATATCCCTTGTTTTAGAATTTACTTTCATCTTTGTTTATTAGATAACATAAATATGACTAAGATTAAAGGTTGGAAGTTATCCGAAATAGTTTTTTTGAGTTCTGTAATTCTATTTATAGTATTACACGCAATTTATCGCAATGACAGTATTGCTGCTGCAATAAATGCGATTTGTGGAATTACTTATACTTTTATTGCCGGAAAAGGTTATCCGATTTGTTACTTCTTTGGTGTAACAGGTTCCGGATTTTATTCTTACCTTTCATTCCAAAATATGTTGTGGGGTAATCTTCTTTTATACCTTTGTTATTATATCCCAATGCAAATTTTGGGATTTTTTCAATGGAATAAAAATTTAAAAGAAGGTAAAAGTGATATTGTAAAACGTTTTTTGCCAAAGAATGAACTCAAAATTTTAACAATTCTAACCTTAGTACTAATTTTTATAACATCAATAGTTTTAAAATATTTTAATGATACACATCCAATTTTAGATAGTGTAACAACCGTTTGCTCAATCGGTGGAATGTATTTAACCGTAAAACGTGCAATTGAACAATGGATTTTTTGGATGATTGTAAACTTATTCTCACTCATTTTATGGTGCATTGTTGCATACAACGGTGCTAGAGTCTACTCAACTATTATTATGTGGAGTGTTTATTTGTTATTGGCTTTTTATTTCTATTTCCGTTGGAAAAAAGAAATTCTTAAATAATTTGTTGCAAAAAAAAACCGCATCTTGCGGTCTTTAACTTTCGTTAGATAAAGGAGTGGAGGAGAAAATAAAGAAAAGAGATTATACTTTACTTATTCCACATATATATTTTTTATATCAATTATGGCTTCATATTGTTACATAAATTAACAAAACTTTACAATGAAAGCTCAAAACTATTGTATTTATTAGATTTTTTTTGTTGTATAATTTAGGAGCAAATGTTAAGGGGGAGAATTATTCTATGATTAATGTAGCTGTTTGCGGTTCTAACGGTAAAATGGGACAGGAAGTCGTTAAAGCGGTTAATGCTGCTGAAGATATGACACTTGTTGCTCAAATTGATATTTTTAATGGACAATTTGCAACTATTCAAGATGCTAAAAACTCAGTAAAAATAGATGTTTTAATTGATTTTACTCAACCTGCATCAATTTATGAAAATGCGCTTTACTGTTTGAATAATGGAATAAATATTGTAATTGGTACAACAGGTTTAAAAGATGAACAAATAGAAGAATTAAAAAACTTGAGTGCTAAAACTATTACAGCATGCTTGATTGCACCTAATTTTTCAACTGGAGCAGTTTTGTTAATGAAATTTGCGCAAATGGCTTCTAAATATTTTGATAATGCGGAAATAATAGAATTACATCACAATCAGAAAAAAGATGCTCCATCAGGTACTGCGGTTAAAACAGCGTTAATGATGTCAGAAGCAAACACTGATTTTACAACCGGAAATTGTCCTGAAAAGGAAACAATAGAGGGTTCAAGAGGTGGTGTTTCTTATAATAATATTCACATCCATTCTGTTCGAATGCCGGGGTATATCGCATCACAAGAGGTTCTTTTTGGTGCAAACGGTCAAATTATGACTTTAAGGCATGATTCTATGAACCGAGAGTGCTATATGGCAGGTGTTTTGCTTGCAACAAGATATGTTAATGAACATAGTGAATTTATTTATGGACTTGAGAATATTTTGAAATAGAGGAAATTATGAAAAAACCAAATATAGCAATTCTAGGCGCAACAGGTGTTGTAGGTAGAGAAATTACAAAGATTACGGAAGAACTAGGAGTTGAATTTGAAACGATTAAGTTTTTATCAAGTTCACGCAGTGCCGGTTCAAAATTGTCTTTTAAAGGGAAAGAATACACAGTTGAAGAAGCTACACCTGAATCTTTTAATGGTGTTGATATTGTAATGGCTTCAGCCGGTGGTTCTACAAGCCAAAAATTTGCTCCTGAAATTGTAAAACGTGGTGGTTTAATTATTGATAACTCATCTGCATTCCGTATGGATAAAGATGTTCCGCTTGTTATAGCAGGAGTTAATGATGAAGATTTAAGACAACATAAAGGAATTATTGCAAATCCAAATTGTTCGACTTCTCAATTGATGTTGGTTCTAGAACCTTTGAATAAAAGATTTGGTATAAAAAGACTTATTGTATCAACTTATCAAGCAGTATCAGGAGCGGGACTTGCTGCTATAAATGAATTAAGAGCTGATACAGAAGCTAATCTTAAAGGTGAAGTTTTTGAAAATAAATGTTTCAAAAAACCGATTTCGTTTAACGTAATACCTCAAATTGACGTATTTTGTGATAACGGTTACACAAAAGAAGAAATGAAAGTTGTTAATGAAACAAAGAAAATTCTTCATTTAGCTCCGGAAACTCCAATTTCTTGTACCGCAGCGAGAGTTCCTGTGTTTAACGGTCACTCAGAAGCGGTTGATATTGAATTTGGAGAAAATGTTGAACCTAGTGAAATAAGAGAAATACTTAAAAACTCTTATGGAGTAAAAGTTATTGATAATCCAGATGAGTTTGAATACCCTACAACTAGGGATGCAAGTGGTGTTGACCCTGTTTTTGTAGGCAGAATAAGAAAGAATTTGGCATTTAATAATGGAATTTCATTGTGGTGCGTTGCTGATAATATAAGAATTGGCGCAGCCTTGAATACCGTTAGAATTTGTAAAAAAGTTATTGAAATGGAATTGTGGGGTAAATAATGGGACAACTTGTTTCTAAACAAGAAATAATTGATATTGTTCGCAAAGGTCAACAAGAAGGTAAAACTTATGTTGTTACAAACGGATGTTTTGATATTTTGCATGTAGGGCATGTAAGATATTTACAAAAAACAAAAGAGTTTGCGGATTATTTAATAGTGATGTTGAATTCTGACAAGTCAGTCAAATCAATAAAAGGCGATGACAGACCTATTAATTGTGAAGAAGATAGGGCTGAAATATTAAGTGCTTTGAGTTGTGTCGATTATGTGGTATTATTTGAAGAGAAATCTCCTGCAAAATTATTGGAGGATATAAAACCGGATGTTTATACAAAGGGAGCTGATTATACCTTAGAAACGTTGCCGGAAAGAGAAATCGTCTTGAAAAATAATATAAAAGTAGAATTTATTGAATTTGTACAAGGTAAATCTACAACAAACGTTATAAAGAAAATTAACGGATAGTTTATATTGAGGGGTAAGTATACTCCAGATTAAATAATAATTACAGGTAAAATTGAATATAAAGGGGTTTATTATGAAAACTTTTACATTAGAACAAATTGCACAAATTACAGGCGGTATGCTATCTAAAGCAAAAGACGTTGCTATTACAAATATTGCACCACCGGCTTTAGCTGATGAAAACACTTTGGCATTGGCTCTAGGTGAAGACGAAATTGCAAACTTAGCTTCTACAAAAGCTCAAGCTGCCTTAGTTCCATTAGGAGTTAATATTGACGGTTTTACAACTATTGAAGTTGAAAGACCGCGTTTAGCTATGATGAAATTAATTACAATGTTTTACGAAGAACCACACACAAATAGTGGAATTCATCCTACTGCAACAGTTCATCCGTCTGCAAAATTGGGAGAAAATGTTTCTTTAGGAGCTAACGTTGTTGTAGCTGAAAATGCTGTAATTGGTGATAATACAAAGATTTTAGCAAATAGTTATATCGGTAATGGCGCAATTATCGGTAACAAATGTTTCTTCCATGCCGGTGTAAATATTGGTGATAGAGTAAAAGTTGGTAATGACGTAATTCTTCATCACGGTGTTTCTTTAGGTGCTGACGGATTTAGTTTTGTAACAGAAAATCCAAACAACATTGAACAAGCTCGCCAAGATGGTGAAATTAAAGAAAATGACGTAAATCAAGTTATTTTCAAAATCCCTTCTATCGGTTCAGTAGTTATTGGCAACAATGTTGAAATTGGTGCAAATACTGCAATTGACAGAGGTACTATTGAAAATACAACAATTGGTGATAATACAAAAATTGATGACCTTGTCATGATTGGTCATAATTGCCGTGTTGGTAAAGGTTGTATGATTGTTTCACAAGTTGGTATTGCAGGTAGCTGTGTAATCGGTGATAGAGTAGTTATCGCAGGTCAAGCAGGTTTGGCTGACCACATTTCAATTGGTGATGATACAATTATTGCTGCAAAAGCCGGTGTTACTAAGAGCTTCCCTGCAAAATCAATTGTAGTTGGCGCTCCTGCAGTTCCAAGAAAAGAATTCATCAAGCAACTTAAAATTATGAAAGATGCCGGTGATTTGATTTCCAAGTTCAAAAAGTATGAACCACTTCTAAAAACTTTCTTAGAAGAAGGGGGAAGTGATGGGGCTGATAAGTAAAACTACATGTTTTATGCCTTAACCACTAGTATAGAAAAAGGAGGAAATGTGCTTAGGTAGTAAAAGAAATAAGTATTGAAGTGGGAAATTTTAAATTAGAATCCACTTGTTGCTTATTCACTTAATTACTTATTCACCGAATAAAATGGTAACAATAAAAAACGAAATTAAAACATCAGGCAATTCGCTTATGAAAAATAAGCCTTGTGAGGTTGTGATTAAACCATCTCAAGCCGGAAAAATCAGAATCTTTTCAAAAGGTGCGGATGTTTGTTTTGATGCGAGTATTGAAAATTTACATTCAACAGACCATTGTGTTACTTTGTGTAGCAAAGAGCATAGAACTTTGTTAGGTGATTACAAATATAAAGCAATGCTTTGTGAACACTTTATGGCAGCTTGTGCATTGTTGAAGATAAATTCAATCGATGTTTATCTTTCAGAAACGGAATTCCCGATTTTAGACGGAAGTTCAAAAACTTGGGTTGAATTATTTAAGCAAGCAGGAATAGAAGGTGAGAACAAAGACTTGTACACGGTTTCAGAACCAGTTTACTACTTGAACGGTAAAACTAGTATGGTAATTTTGCCTGATAAAGAATTAACTATAAATTATGCAGTTAATTATGACCATCCTGACTTGAGAAATCGTTGGGTAAGTTTTAATCCGAAGAATGTTGATGAAATTATAGAAGCTAGAACTTTTGGTTTTTATAAAGACTTGAAAAAATATCAAATGATGGGATTTGGTCGAGGAGTTACCATTGACAACACAGTTGGGCTAAAAGATGTTGGGTATACGACCGAATTGCGTTCAGAATTTGAACCAGTAAAACACAAAATTCTTGATATGTTCGGAGATTTATATTTAACAGGGGTTTCTCCGCTCAATATGAGAGCTCAAATCCTTGTTAAAGAAGCCGGTCATGCAGTTCACTGCAAAGTTGCGCAAGTACTCAAACAAAAATTAATCAAAATATAAGCTCTACCGGTGCGAACCAACTGGTAGCAAATACAACAGAGGTTGACCAGTAGTCACTATTCAGGCTAGAAATAACACAAATGTCAACCGACAAAAAATTAAAAAAAGGAGATAAAAATGACAGAAGAAATTTTAACTTATGACGTTATGCAATTAATGGATATGATTCCTCACAGATATCCGTTCTTACTTGTTGATAGAATTACAGAATGTGTTCCTGGAAAATATGCCAAAGGTTACAAAAACCTTACAATGAACGAAGAATTTTTCCAAGGTCACTTCCCTGGTAACCCTGTAATGCCTGGTGTATTGCAACTTGAAGCTTTGGCACAATGTTCTGCTCCAATTGTAATGAGTATGCCTGAATACAAAGGTAAATTGACTCTATATGCAGGGGCTGACAATGTTAGATGGAAAAGCATCGTAAGACCTGGTGACAGATTAGAAATGCATGTGGAAATGACTAAGGTAAAAGGTCCTATCTGCAAATGCCACGGTGTAGGTTATGTAGACGGCAAAGTAGCAATTGAAGCTGATATTACAGTTGCTTTAAAATAATAATTTTAAACTAATGGGGTGGACAATGTATAAGCTTATCCACCCCTCTTAATAATAGTTAAATATTACAATAATTAACCGCCAAATCTACGGTTGCGATTGTTGAATTCTTCTATACATTTTGCCAACGTTTCTTTATTGAATTCCGGCCAAAATTCTTTTAAAACTATAAACTCAGAGTAAGCAATTTGCCATAACAAATAATTCGAAACTCTCATTTCTCCGCCGGTTCTGATTAATAAGTCCGGATCAGGTATGTTAGCTGTATAAAGATGCTTGCTGATTAAATCTTCCGTTATTTCTTTTATTCCGCTATCAACGATTTCTTGTACTGCTTTTTTAATTTCTGCTCTTGAACCATAGTTAAATGCGATTTGAAGATTTACACCAGTATTGTTTTTTGTTGTTTCTACTGCATTTGCAAGAATTTTTTGCAATTTATCACTAAGTTGAGAAATGTCACCAATAAATGAAATCACAACATTGTTTTCATGCATTTCTTTTAATTCGTTTTTAAGAGTTTGTCCCAATAAATCCATTAAAAAATTTACTTCTTCGGGTTTTCTATTCCAATTTTCTGTAGAAAACGCATAAACTGTAAGATATTTTATCCCGAAATCGTCACAAGCTCGCATTGTTGTCTTTAGAGCATCAACTCCTTTTTTATGACCTACGGCTGACGGTAAGTTTCTTTCCTTTGCCCAACGGCGATTTCCGTCCATAATAATGGCTATATGTTTTATTTCGTTTTTAGAAACTAATTCTTTAATCTTTTCCATATTCTAAATACCTTCTAATAATTCAAAAACTTTAAAAACGGGAGTTTCTAACTCTGTTACATCAATTTCTTCATCTAATTCTAGAGTAATTGTTAGAATTCCTTTTTCAATACCTGCCCAAGTACCAAAACTCCCTGGTGTTGGGTATCCGATTGACGGTTCTATGGGATAATTCATTATTTTAGAAATCTTTTCAACGATTTCTAATCCCATTATATCTCCGCCATCGTAGTTTACAATTTTGTATGGTGCATGAAGAGTCAAAATTATTTTTGGATTGAATTTTTCCACTGTATTTATAATAAATTTTGTTTCATCTTCACTTGCAGGACTAGTTCCACCAAAATACTCATTTTTATCAGAAAACTCCCAGTTCTTTGTCGGGAAATTTCTATTTAAATCTACACCATTTTTATTGACTCTTGTATCACAAGAATTTAATCTTGGTATCATCAAAAGATTTGTCTGAGATTTTTTGCTCAAATACTGATTAATCAAATATTCGCCTTGTGGCTCATCACCGTGAAAAACTCCGATAACTAAAACAGCAGGATTACTAGTATTACCATAAAGTTTCATTTGTCAATCTGCCTCATTTGCTTTTACGGTTTAAGTATCGATAATACATAATCATCAGTGAAATATTTGTTTGCACAATCTTTTAGATCTTGTGGTGTAACTTTGTGCAAAGCTTCTACAACTTCTTTTTGATACTCAAATGGTTTACCTGAAATTGCATAATAAGCCATTAAATTAGCTTGTTGTGAATTTGTTTCCGTAATAAATTGCTGTTTGCCGATTATATTATTTTTTGCATTATGCAATTCTTCATCTGAAATTAATTCATTTTTAATTTTTTCGATTTCAATCTTAAATCCATCAATAGAAGTTTGAATATTTGACGGTTCAGTGCCGATATAAATAGTAAATACAGCGCATTTAGAGTGGTTTTCATAGGAAGTTCTTACTGTATAAGCAAGACCTTTTTTCTCTCTAAGCTCCAAGAATAATCTAGAAGAAAGCCCACTAGCTCCCAAAATTACATTCAAAAGCATAAGTTTTGCATAATCATCACTACCGATTTGAGCAACTTGCCAACCTTGAATAATTTGAGCTTGTTGAGCATCAGGTTTTATTAACTCTACATATTCATTTTTTAATTTTTCAGGTGCTGAAATCTTTGATGGCTCATCAGTTGGAGCAGGTAATTCTCCTAAATATTTGTTTAAAATATTTTCAGCATTATTAGTATCAATGTCGCCAACAAGTGCAAGTGTCTTTTGAGAATGTTCCAAGATGTTATTGTAAGCATTTTTTACATCATCTAAAGTTACATTATCAATTTCATCCAAAACAACAGTGCAACTGTGACCGTAAAAATGATTTTTGTAAATTGTTTTTGTAAATAAATCAGAAACTTTTACTTTTGCTGAATCTAATTCTGCAAATATTTCACCTTTCAATTTTGTTTTTTCTTTTTCAAATTCTTCAAACGTAGAATTTTGAATAATATCAGACAAAATAGAAAGAGCAAACTCAAAATCTTCATTTAGAGCTACAAATCTAAAACGAAGATAATCATATTTCATTTCTGTGTATAATTCAATTGCGTTTTCATCAAGAACTGCAGATAATTCTTCAGACGAATATTTTTTTGTACCTTTGAGCAAAAGTCTATTCATCAACAGATATTGTCCGGCAAACTTTTCCGGTTCAAGAATTGAAAAATTTAAAGATAAAGCAATTCTTGGTGTGTCTTCATTTTTCTTAATACAGGCATTGATGCCGTTAGCTAATTTAATTTCTCTCATAGTTTGTATTTAATCACAAAGAGTAACAATGTTCAAGTCGTGTAATTTTCAGCTTTTTCTTCGCTATTGTTTTAAAATTTGTAAAAATATTTAATATCTAATTTATATTTATGATATGATTTAATCTAGAGGTTTTGTAATGAGAATTATAGAAGTTAGAGATAGTTTTATAAAAATAGAAACAGACAATAAAGTCGCAATATCATCTTTTTTGCAAATTAATGATACGGATAAACGTTATATTGCGCAAGTTATACAAACAAACAGAACGGAAAATGGCTGTTTTGCATTTGCCAAAATTTTATTTTTGTATGACGGCACTTTTAGACAATATGACAAAAGTATTCCGTCTAAAGACTCTGAAATTGTTGAATTTACTTTTGATATTATGAGTAAATCAATAGCTTACAAAACTCCGATAATAGCCGGTAAATTTATTGAAGCAAGTGAAGATATTTTAGTTGATAAATCTTGTTTTGATAAGAAAATGTTAGTTTCTGTTGACTCAACAATTGCTAATAATAGAATTTTATCTAACTTAACAAAACAATTCGCACAATTGGGTAAAGTTGTTGTTCTTGATATGCTTGGAATTGTTGAAGGACAAAAATATGTAGCAGGAGTAGATTTTAAACTACCTCTTAATACAGAGTCTTTAGAGTTTATGTATGAAGACTGTTTGAATGATGCTACTTCTGATAGCAAATCTCTAATCAAAGAAATATTTAATGACTTGTCAGAATATTCAAAGGCTGTCCCATTCTTACCTTTTGATGCTTTAAAATCAATTGTTGATGATATGGTTGATAAACAGCACGTATTTAAGCTATTAGTTTTAAAAAATAAACTTGCGAGATTTGCTCAACAAGGGTATTTTGCAGCTACAGCTAAAGATTCACAAAACCTAGAGAAAATATTAAATGAAAATATTGTTGTAATAGATTTGTCAAAGCTTGATTCGGTATTCCAAAATCGATATTTGGAAACTATTTATTCGTTGTTGGATACTAATACTCAAGTATTTGTTGAAGCTTCAAATATGCTAAACAAAAAGAATATAAAGCTGATTTTAGATGAAAGTAAAGTTCCGATAACATTTATTACTCATTCAAAATTCAAATATATTAACGAAATTAAATCAATGTTTGATAATTTCATTATTGAACCTACATTTATTAGTAAAAATATATTTAAGATTTATTCAACTTTCTTAAATTCAATGCCAAAAGGTACTTATCTTCTAGTCGGTGAAGGTACTAATTATATTCCGTTTGTGTCAACTTTAGAGGCAATTGTTAATCTTCCTGTTGTAAGTGCAGAAGTTGTAGAAGAAATGAACTCAGCAAAGGACATTATTGAATCTACAGAAGCATCATCGGTTGAAGAGGATTTGATTGATAATGAAGATGAAATGGTTCTTGAACCGGAAGTTTTGTCTACGGATGATGATTTAGAAGACTTAGATGTAGCAGAAGAAATTCAAGAAATTGACACTGAAAAAGTCATAGAACAAAAAGCGGATGACTTGATTAATAAGATTTCACAAGAGGTTTCTACTTCTGATGAAATAACCTCTAGTGTAAATTTATTCGAAGATGAAGATGATGTGGTTCAAGATGTTTCCGTTGTAGATGAATTACCACAAGAGCTTGATACTATCGAAACCCTATCTCCGGAAACAGAATTGGAACTTTCATTGGATGATAGCATAGAGCAAAGTACTGATGATATTATAATTGATACATCAGAACCTGTACCTGAACCTGAATCTGAACTGTCTTTTAATGATGAAAGTGAATTTCATACTGAAGTTGATGAAATTCAAGCAATAGAAGTCCCTGAAGAAATTTCAGATTTGACAGAGGACGAAGTTGTTGAAATTGAAGAAGAATTCGCTAATAATTTGCCAAATGATATCTCTTCAGACGCATTAGATGATGATGAACAAATACAAGTAGGAGCAGATGTTTCTGATATTGAACAGATTGATATTGTAGAGCAATCTGATAATGAAAATGAAATAATTTCAGATGAGTTAGGCGAATTTTTAGATGCTCAGGAATACGATGAAATTCATCAAGAAGAAACATCAAAAGAGCCTGAAGTTATTACCATTACAGATGAAGATGATTTAGGTGATATTATTGAACTGGATAATTCTCAATTAGATGAGTCTGAACTTGGTGAAGATACTATCCTTGTCGATTTTGAGGGTGAAGAAGCACCTTTATCAGAAGAGGATTTGGACAAACAAATTGTAGAGGATGTTGATAAAGTATTTACAACAATGAAAGAAGACTCGATTTCTGACTCTGATTTGGACTTTATTGATGAACTAAATAATGATGCTTTGACTGATGAAACAGAAGAGGTATTATTGGATGACTCTTTTGAAGAATTGCCGGAAGAATTTGCAGATGAGTCTGAAGACGGTTTTTTAGAACCACTAGAAGAAGTAAACGATGTTTCTCTAAATAATGAAGAAACTGCTGATGATATTTTGGAAACAAAAAATACAAAAACACCTATAATACCGGTTTATGAAGCTGATATTCCTAATGAGGATAGGGTTATGTCTGATCCTATTGAGCAGGGTGACTTGGTTGTTCATGCTAAATATGGTAATGGAACTGTTGAAAAAATGATTAAATATGGTACAAAGACTCTGTATTCAATAAATTTTGATAATGTTGGCAGAAGATTATTAGATCCGACATTAACGGAAATAAAGAAGGCTTAATGAGGTTGTAGTAGTTATGAAGTGTGGTTTTGTATCAATTATTGGAAGACCGAATGTAGGTAAATCAACCCTTTTAAACCAAATTTTGGGGCAAAAGATTGTTATAACTACTGATAAAGCTCAAACTACAAGAAAACGTATTAAAGGTATATTAACAGAAGAGCAAGGACAAGTTATTTTTGTTGATACACCTGGGGTACATCGACCGTTAAACAAACTTGGTGAATTCTTGATGGATGAAGCAAAGTTTGCATTACCTGATGCTGATTTAATATTATTTTTGGTAGACGGTTCAGAACCGGCAGGCAAGGGTGATAAATGGATTGTTGAAAATCTTTTAAAAGATACTAAAATACCTGTGATTTTAGTTATGAACAAAGTTGATAAAATAAAAAATCAACAAAAAGTTGAAGAAAACTTGATGTCTTACAAACTTCTTTTTGATGAAAATGTCCCAGTGATAAGAATTTCAGCGAAAACCGGACGAAACAAAGATACTTTAATTTCAAATATTTTCAAAAAGTTACCGGAAGGTGAAAAATTATATCCTGATGATGTTGTAACAGAAGAAAGCATGCGCTCTGTAGCAGAAGAAATTGTTAGAGAAAAAATATTGTTGAATACTCAAGATGAAATTCCGCATTCAGTTGCGATTACTATTGATAAGTACGAAGAAACAGATGACATTGATAGAATTTATGCAACGATATATTGCGAGCAAAAGAGCCAAAAAGGAATTCTGATTGGTAAAGGCGGTTCATTGCTCAAGAAGATTGGTACAGAAGCGAGAATTGAATTAGAATCTATTGTTGATAAAAAAGTCTTTTTATCATTAGAGGTAAAAATTGAAAAAGATTGGCGAAAGAAAGATAAATTATTAAAGAATTTTGGTTACGTGAGTGACAAAAAATAAGATTTATAAGTTTTGCTATAATTGTGTGTATTATAAAGGGGAAGTGTGAATAATTTATTAAAAATAAGTCCTGTTAAGACGGACTTCTACAGTTATCAAACTCCAAAAAAGGAGAAAAAAAGAACAGATTTGCAAGCAGAAAATTCATTTGGTGTATATGATTTTCAATTGGCAAATATAAACCGTGCTCAAATTGTATTTAGGGGATATTATGGAGATAAACAACCCTTAAAGAAATTGTTTTATAATGTATCCGGTAAAAGTGATGTTTTTGAAGATAATTGGACTCATTCCCATTTATATCAAGTCGGAATAAAAAAATGGGTAAATGCTCATCCGGCAGAATTATTAAAAAGAACTGCAGAGCAAGCTGTTCAGTCAATATGCACATTAATTAAACCAAATCATCAATATCCGGGAATTCCACCATACATCCCGTCACCTAATTTTGGTGATAAGTGGGGAAGGCATGCAAATTATATAGAAATTAATCCTAGAGTGGTTGCTAAATACGATAATGGAAGAGTTTCAGAAGGCTTATTACAAACTATGAAATTGCTTCCTGCGATGCCTACTTCACCAAATTCTTTCGCTAATTGTATAATATTATCTCAATTGTATCCTTCTTTTTATGGTGATGGGTATGGCAATGGAGATTCTCTATATTGTGCAGATTTACATAGAGGAATTAGTAAAACACTAACTTGTGACGGTTTAAATGGAAAAATGGGCGCTGATGAACAAGTAAAAGCTTTTAATGATGCAGCACATCTATTAGGGTTTAAAACCGGTTTTAGATTGCCTTTGTCAGCTGGACAGTTGAGAGTTCAAGGACAACCATTTGACTGGTATCATCACGAGAAAGCATATATTGATGCTTGTGTATGGGCAGTGGAATTGGGTTTTGATGCAATATATTTTGATAGTGCAAAACATATAACTGATGGCAATGGATATTGTGGAATAGGTGCACTTCCAAATAAAGGTCAAATGTCATATATATTGTACGAAGTTCGTAATAGAACCGGACGTCATGATATAGCTTTTATTGGAGAAAAATGCGATAATCGTCAAGAATACAAAGAAATGGGTTTTACAGCAGGCACTGATTGGGGCAGAGCAGATAATTTCGAGAGTGTACGCTGGGAATCACAAAATCAAGCTTGGTCAGGAGAATACGCAGCCGGTCCGGAAGTTTCAAATGATAATGATACCGGTGGAGCAGATTTTAATACTAGATTAAATCGAATAAATTCTTGTTTGTTTGGGTATAATAATGTTGGAGAAAAACTTCCTACGTTTATGCAGTTGCACGATATAATGCCACTCTCGCCATTCTCAAATACTAAAGAATTGATGATGCATACAAAACAAATGAGTGGCTCAGGAGCTTGGACAGAATGTGAACGACATTGGGATGGAGCGTTTAATACTTCTCTAGAAGCAAATGTATATAGAGAAAATGTTTATCATATTTTTGAAAATCTTATGAGGACAAAGGGTTGACACTAATATAACATCGTGTTAACATCAACTAGCAAAGGGAATTTATTATGGCATATATTTTAAAACATCATCATACTCATATAAACCCGAAAGGGCTTGGAGTTTTGATGCCTCGTTTTAAATAAAACTCCATAAAGGCTCTTTCGGGATATTTAGAGGGTCGTAAAGAGCACTAAATGGAGAAATTTATAAATGTCACTAGTAAATATAATATCAGCTATAGGAAACAACTCGAGCATCTATCCATTGCTTGTGAGGGATTGTGGTATTGAAATCCCTTCTAAAGTTGGGATGACTTATTATCAAAACCTTAAAGATTCCAAGCAAATGGCTCATAATGCTGTAAGAGAAAGATTGATTGATGAATACGGCACGTCTGCTATTTGGCTTGGCGGAATTCCTTTAATGGATTATCTTTGTAATAAAGCTATAAAGAAACTCGGTTACAATCCAAAAATTAATCCTGCATTGTTTAAAGAAAATAATAAACAAGGCATGCAGTTTAATATTGATAAGTTTAAATCGACTGCTTCAAAAGAAGTTAAAGAAATGGAAAAAGTTTTAAAAAATCGTAAAACTTTTGAAAAACTTCTTGCTGCGAAATTTGTTTTATCAACTGCAATACCGGTAGCTTTAATGGGTTATTTCTTGCCAAAAGCGAATTTTGCACTAACAGAAAAAATTCGTAATAAGCAAGAACAAGAAAAATTGAGTAAGCAACAAGAAAATACTCAAAATGAAAATAAAAATTTAACATTTAAAGGCGGTCTTTCTACAACACTTGCTAACATGTCAACAGTTAATAAAATGGCAATTACAGACGGTGGGCTAACTGTTGGTCGTGTGGCAACTGCAAGAAATAAGTTTGAAAAAATGGAAATGGCTTTCAAAATGGGTGGTATGATGTTTTTAAACTTTGTTGCTCCACTTATTTTAGCAGAAGGTTTTGATAAAATTTCAAGCAAATTGTTTAATACAAATGTAAATCTTGATCCAAAAATTTTAAACGATAAAGAATTTATAAAATCTATAAAGGAAGGTACTCTTAAATTGCCAAAAGAAGATATTATTGAGTTTTTAGATAAAAATCCTAAAGAAAAATTTTCAAAATTGGTAAGTGAATATTGTGGAGTTAATTATCTTGAAAATGGAATTCGTGATCCTCGTTCATATGTTGACGAAAATAAAATCAAAAAATTCCAAAAAGAAATAGAAAAATTTGCTAAACAAGCAAAATCAACAAATGATGTTGAGAAATTCGCTAAAAAAGCCCTAAAAGTAAAATCAGGTAATATTATAGCAAATGTTGCAATAAGCAGTTTTCTACTCGCTGTAGCATTACCAAAAGCTACATTTATGCTCCGTAAAAAAGTAACAGGTTCTGATGCAGAACCCGGGTTAATAAAAACGGCTTAAAATTACATAATATTAACTTTTGTAAATGCGAGTTTTTTTAGAATATTATTGAGCTTTAACCTATTTTAGTTATTATCGAATATATTAATTAAAGAAAAAGTGTAAAAAGTACAAATTTTTCGGTTTTTATAGTAATATATAAAAGGTTACTAGTTTAGAAAATATAAAGGAGGCACATGAATTGGCAATAGTTTCATCTTCAATTGACGCACTGGAAGAACAACATTTAGACAGAGTGAATTTAGGGCAACATGTCCTAGCAGAGTTTTTTGAATGTGATTCAAATGTTTTGAATAACATTGATAAAGTAGAAAAACATATGGTTGATGCAGCTCTTGAATGCGGAGCAACAATTGTACAAAAATGTTTTCATATGTTTAATCCGTACGGTGTGAGCGGTGTTGTTATTATTTCGGAAAGTCATTTGGCAATTCATACGTGGCCGGAATTAGGTTATGCAGCTGTTGATTTGTTTACTTGTGGTACAAAATGTGATCCAAAAGTTGCATACGAATTCTTGAAAAAAATGTTTAACTCTCAAAAAGCTTCTTTTACAGAATTAAAAAGAGGGATTATCGACAGAGAAACTTTAAAACTTGCTGAACAACCGTTTGAAGTTGCAGAACAGTTTGAAGGTTAATCTTTATAATTTATAAAACTAAAAACACCTTTCAAAAATGAAAGGTGTTTTTTTACATGATTTAAATTCTATCCTCTTGATAAAGAAATACTTGTTATACCAACATTTCTTGCGCTATCCATAACTTTTACGATTGTACCGTGTTCAGAATCATCATCAGCTTGTATTAATAAACCGTCAGGATAATTTTTAGACTGAGCACTAAATGTTTTTTCTAAATCTGTTGTTTCAATTTCCTGACCATCCCAAAATATTTTATTATCAGATGTTACTGCAACATTCATAATTTTGGAATCTTTCATTATCTGTTCTTCATTTACAACTTCCGGAACAGCCAAGTTTAACCCTTGTTGGTCAAGTAGTGGTGCAATAACCATCATTATAATCAACAAAACCAAGAATATATCTGTTAGCGGTGTAATATTTATCTCATTAAAACTATCTCTCATTATTCGCTCCAGTCCTCATATTGGTTTTCTTGTGGTAATGGTGTTGATCCACCTTCTAGAATATTATTCGATGTGTAATTTTTAGTAGACTCTTGTTCTAATTTTTTCTGATCTTTTTTGTTCAAAGGCTCTCCGGCAACAATCAGTTTCTTATACTGTGCATCTTGGGCAGCATCCATAATTTCCATTATTACAGAGCTTTTTACTTTTTCATCGGCTTTAACTACTACCTCAGGAGTCGCATTTTCACCTTTTGCCGCTACTAAATCTGAAACCAATACCTCGCTTGATGATTTTTTTGAATCAACATAAATAGTTCCGTCCTTAGTTACTGAAACAACAACTTTTCCCTGTTCAATAGATGTTCCGCTATTAACCTCCGGAATTGTAATTGAGTTATCGACAGACTGAAATGTCGGAGCTACAACCATCATAATGATAAGTAACACCAAAAATATATCCGTCAGCGGTGTTATATTAATCTCTGTAAATAATGCTTTTTTGCCTGATTTAATTCCCATTTTTTAACCTTTGGTCGGTGCACATTTTGTATTCCTACCAGTTTGTTTTTACCTCCGTCCGTGCACCTCTTGAACAGATTTCACGCTGGTTATCACTTCTCGATTTTAACCTTTGGTCGGTGCACATTTTGTATTCCTACCAGTTTGTTTTTACCTCCGTCCGTGCACCTCTTGAACAGATTTCACGCTGGTTATCACTTCTCGATTTTAACCTTTAGTCGGTGCAAACGTTTGTCTAAAGTCTACTTTTTCGTATATTTTGCCAATGCACCTTTTTGACAATATGCTTGCGGATTGTCACCTACAAGTGATTATAATGCTACGCTTGATGATGCTGATTTAACTCCCTCGTTTGTACCTTCTTCTGAATCTACAAAGCTCAAGAACAACAATTTGATTAATTGGAAGTCGTCTTCAAATCTCTTAACTGTAGATTGGAATGTGTTATAACAAACTACAGCTAAAATAGCTACGCCTAAACCAAATGCTGTTGCAATCAGTGCTGAACCAATACCCATCGCAACCGCCGCAGATTGGTTGCCTTGTGATGCCAAGTCTTGGAATGTATAAAGTATTCTTACTACTGTGCCAAACAAACCTAAAAACGGCGCTACACCACCAATTGTACCTAAAATTGTTAATCTGTGTTCAAGTTTTCTTGTTGCTAAGCTTGCCGCAATATCAAAAGCTCTTGAAAAACCTTTCTTTTGTTCAGAAAGAATTCTTACGGCTTCTTCTGTTACTTCACCAATAATACCACCGCATTGTACTGCAATGTTTTGAGCTCCCATTAAATTGTCTTTCGCTAATTCTCGTTGCAATCTCGGAATAAGTTCGATAACATTTCTTTTGTTTGAGTTGTAGTAAGCTCCTCTGTCAATCGCTACAAATACTGTCAAAATTGAGCATAGAAAAATCGGTAATAATACCGGCCAGTCTAATTGAATTGAATGTAATAATAAATCCATTTTTTTCACCCTTTGGTCGGTGCACATTTTGTATTCCCACCAGATTGTTTTATCTTCCGTCCGTGCACCTCTTGAACGGATTTTGCGCTGGTTCGCACTTTTCGGTTTCACCCTTTGGTCGGTGCACATTTTGTATTCCCACCAGATTGTTTTGCCCTCCGTCCGTGCACCTCTTGAACGGATTTTGCGCTGGTTCGCACTTAATATCTTGATGCCCCGAATACTCTGTAGTCAAAAGTAAACTGAATATCAATACTTTGTCCTTTAAAATCAGCCGGTAACGGTCTGAATGGAGCTGTTAACTCAACTGCTTTTAAAGCCGCCTGATCGGCTGACGGTAAGCCTGATGATTTATGCACTCGGCTTGAAATTAATCTGCCGTCTTTTGCTATCTTAAACAATAAAACAACTGTTTTGCTTTCATTACCCTTTGGAGGATCCCAGTTAAGTTTTATTCTTCTCTGAAGTTCTCTCATATATGGTCCGAAATCAGGTTCTCTTAATGCATCTATGCCTGGAGCTCCGCCTCCACCTCCGGGATTACCCACATTACCTGTTCCGCCGGCAGAAGAACCTCTTGACAATTGCCCGCTACCACCTGAGCCTACTGACGGTGACAATGACGGTCTTGGAGCATATGCTCCTGAACCCCCACCTGATGAAGCACCTCCACCGGATTTAGAAATACCTGTAGGAGCTGACGTTCCACCAACCGGTCCAGTAGCAAGTGCTTTTCCAACTGGAGCACCTTTTGGTGCAGCAACCGTAAACGGTGTTGACGGTTTTGCTACAGGAGCTGTCGTTGACATCGGTTTAGCACTAGGTCTTGCAGTAGGTGGCGCTGGTTTTGCCGGCGACGGCTTAGCAACAGGAGCTTGTTGCTGCGTTTTATTTGCCTGCTGAGTTTGTGCTTTTGGTTGCTGAGTAGGCTTTTTAATCGCTTGTTGCACCTGTTGTTGTTTTTGTTGCTGTTGTTTTTTTATTATTTTATTAGCACTTGATGCCGCAGCAGACGGCTTTTGTTGCTTTTTAGGTGCAGGTGATGGCATTGAAACTTTTCTCTTAGGATCGTTAATTCCGCCACTTCTTGAATTTATATCTGCACGATTTTTTGTATTCGGATTTCTTGGAGTTCCCGGTTTATCAACCAACACAAATTCTATGTCTTTCTTTGGTGTCGGTGTGATTTTTTTTAGCATTCCAAGATTTATTCCCATTAACATTAAAATAATAGAAATCAACCAAATCAAACCTACAACTGCCGGATGCAAAACTGTAGCAATTGTTAATGATTTTCTTACAGGAATAGCTTCAGGTTTTGTTGTTACAAGAGTTGGTAGCTCATATGGCTTTAAGTCTTGTTCTTCCTCTTCGTCTAGTATAAAACTTTTTTTGTTAATTAATGACACTTTTTTATCTCTCTAATACCACTCTTTAGAATAATTTGTTTATAGCATTTTTAAATTATCCTATTTGCTAATTTTCATAATAATAAGATGATGAATTTACAGTTACAGGTTGAGTTAAAATCAAGTCAATAGCTGCACTTGATGGAATTTCTACATCAACCCCTTTATCCCAAACGGATTTTACTAAACCTCCACCTGCTCCAACTGCAGTTCCTAAAGCAGCTCCTCTTCCTACGTTTCCACCTGCTAAAGCACCAAACACTAATCCTGATAAAGCACCTGATGCAGAACCTACAGCCATATCTTTTGCATATTCTTTAGTTGTATCAAATTTTGTTCCACCAACTAAAACTCCTGACATATCGTCTGTTTTAATAACTCCTGAAATAGGTATCTCTGAACCATAAGGAGTTCTTATTTTATTGAAACGCACGCAAAGTTTGCCATTTATGCTTCCACGTTTTGCTTTTGAGGATTCTATTACAGTTCCATAAACGGTGCTTCCTGCCGGAGCAACAAGCTGGTTGTTGTAATAAAAATCATCACAAAGAGCCATAGAAACAGTTTGTCCAACGGTTGTATATTCAGAAGAAATAGGAGTTGTTAGAACAACTTTCATTTCCGTGCCTGCCGGAACCATAACAACATTCCCATGCAAAGTATTATTCTGTGGATATTGAGGTACGTTTACTCCTGTTTGTTGAAATGAATAATTAGTTGCACTTAGTGCAGTATTCATTGCGCATGTACAAATTAATAACCCTGTAATCAACATTTTTTTCATAATTTATACCTCATCTCCCTTATAATATTTTATGGCTTAGTAAGCGGTTTGTCAATTTGTTAATGTGTGCGTAATATAAATTGGTGCAACTAACACTATTTTAAGATTAGCGCCTGAAGATATTGTAATGTGTTCTCCCATCCGTCTTTGAGCACCGGGAACACATTGTAATACCCCCATAGCTTTAAACATAGACCAACGTTGATAATGTGGAATTCTGTTATATGTTTCGGGGGCGGTTAATTCTCCGCCAATTTTGTTATCATTTGAAGTTTGAATATAAGCTTTTATAGGTATTTCAAAACCATCAGGCAAATAGAGCTTATTTAAAAATACTTTCATTGCAGCATTTGTACCACGAATAGGTTCGTTTTTTTTCTCTATATAACCAGTGATTTTACATCCTTGAGGTATAACATTTGAGTTAAATACAAATATGTCATTAGTTGTAACAAATTTGAGCGTTTCGCCTTCCTCTGTATACGCAGTAGAAAACTCTTGCAAATTCATAACCGGAATATGATAACCTGCAGAAATTGTAATTTCGTCATAATCTCTTAGTTGTGGTTCTGTAGCAAATGCTATACCGCATGTGAGTATTGTAAGTATTATAAATAATTTTTTTAGCATGCTTTTATTATAATAAGTATTTTAAAAAAGTACAATAAAAAAAGCCGAACTTTTGTCCGGCTTTAGTAAATATATATTTTTGAATCTTGCCTTCAATCTATTTTGAGGAGCACTTGGGATTTTACGTTTACCTAGTAGCCTTGTTGAATGTGCTCCGACCCGTGGAGTGTAGCTTAACCAACTCGAAGGTCTTGTTGTTTTGTTTTGAGGAGCACTTGTGGTTTTACTTTTACCTAGTAGCCTTGTTGAATGTGCTCCGACCCTTATTATAATAAATTTAGGGCGATTGAAGGAGTTTGGTTTGCTGTTGATAACAATGTTGAAGCAGCTTGTTGAAGAATTTGAGCTTGAATGAAGTTAGAAGATTCTTCAGCAACATCGGCATCTCTAAGAGTTGATAGAGAAGATGTGATGTTTTCAGACTGAACCCCGATAGACTCGATAGCTGAATCAATTCTGTTTTGAGCAGAACCTAGAGTTGTTACACGGCTTGAAAGTTCGTTGATTACATTATCGATTTTGTCTAACATTTCAGCTTGTTTACCAACAATATTTCCGTTTTCATCAATGCCGGCACATTGTTGTGCTACTTTTTCAATATCAGCATTTGTAACATTACCATATGTTTTAAACATTTCAGCTATGGTACATTCTTTGAATAAATCACCTTTAAGCTCAATTTGGCTGTCTGCGCCACTGTATAAGCCAACTTGTAAGCTAATACCTGCGTCCATAGAACCGTCCATCATTTTTCTGCCGTTGAATTCACAGTTTGCAGAAATACGGTCAACTTCTTCAAGTCTAGCAGTAATTTCAGATTGAATAGCTTTTAATGATTGAGAACCATAAGTTCCGTTTGCAGCTTGCTCTGTTAAATCTCTAACACGTTGCAAGTGAGAAGTTACCAAAGTATAAGTATCTTCTAAAGTAGTTAACATGTCAGCACCTGTAGCTGCGTTATCAGCTGCTACATCAAGAGAACCTAATTGAGTTTCCCAGTTACGAGCGATAGAATAACCTGCAGCGTTGTCACTTGCATGGTTGATTTTGTACCCTGTTGTCATTCTTTCAATAGCTTGATTTAATGACGATGTTGCTTTTGATAGGTTTCTTTGTGCAACGATTGATGAGATGTTTGTGTTAATTGTAAGTGCCATTTTCATACTCCTTTCTGGCTTAACTTTCCCAAGAGCCTTCCTTGCTCTCATAGTTTTCTAATTCCACATACCCAAAATTAATTTCACTTTAGTGAGTATATTTTTACAATTCTTTACATTAGGGGTCTGAAAATATTATTAATGCTATACTTATGGAAAGAGTAGGAGTTAGGTATGAGCTTAATAAAAATTAACAATTCACGTTGCAAATCATGTTATTTATGCGTAAACACTTGTCCAAAGGGACTCATAAAGAAATCTGAAAAGACAAATCGTCTTGGCGATTATCTTGTAGAGTTTGATGATAAAAACAACGAATGCTTAGGTTGTGCAATGTGTGCAAAGAGATGCCCTGATATGGCAATTGAGGTATTTAAGTAGTATATAGCTGATTTTGAGCTACTTTTTAATGGAGAAATATTTAATGGGAAAAGATGAAAAAGTTTTAATAAAGGGGAATTATGCCATTGCTCAGGCAGCAATCAATGCTGGTTGTCAGTGTTACTTTGGTTACCCTATGACACCACAAACAGAAATTGGAGAGTATTTGAGTGCTAAAATGCCTGAATTGGGAAGAGGCTTTGTTTGTGCAGAAAGTGAATTAGCAGCAATAAATATGGTTATTGGGGCAGTTTCAACAGGTGTAAAAGCCATGACAACGTCATCATCATGCGCAGTAGCATTGATGCAAGAAGCACTTTCATATGCTTGTGGTGATGAAGTTCCGGTTGTATTAGTTAACGTAATGAGAGCAGGTCCGGGATTGGGTTATATTTATCCGGCTCAAGGTGATTATAACCAATCAGTTTATGGTGGTGGAAATGGTGATTACAAAATTATTGTTTTAGCACCATCAACGGTTCAAGAGTGTATTGATTTGACATACAGGTCATTCTATTTGGCACAAAAATACAGAAATCCTGTTATATTGCTTGCAGATGGTTTATTGGGTCAAATGATGGAACCGGCATCGTTTGGTGAAAATCCTTATCCTGATGTTGACGTTTCGTCATGGGCTTTAACTGGTGCTAAAGGAAGAGAGGGTAGAGCGATTTATTCGTTAGGACCTGATGAAAAGAAACAAAATCAACGAATTTATGATTTGTTTAAAAAGTTTGAAGTTATTGCTGAAAATGAAACAACTTATGAAGAATTTGAAGTTGAAGATGCAGATGTTATTCTTACGGCATTTGGTTCAATGACAAGAAATATCAAGGCTGCAATGAAAGTATTGCGTCAAAAAGGTTTGAAGGTTGGATGTTTTAGACCTGTTACATTGTCACCGTTCCCTGAAAAGAGAATTCATGAACTAGCAAGTCAAGGTAAAGATTTTGTAGTTGTAGAGATGAACATGGGACAAATGTTTAAGGATGTTAAATATGCTGTTAACGGCAAATCCAATGTAAGTTTAATCAATAGACCGGTTGGTGAATGGTTAAGCGTAGAAGAAATTGTTAGCGGAGTAGAAAAAGAGGTGCGCCATGCAGCAAGTGTTTAGTGAGAAAAAAGAAATGCAACAAGTATTTGGAATTCCAAAATCAATGAAAAAAGATTTTAGATATACTTTTTGCCCAGGGTGCGATCATGGTGTAGCTATAAGATTAGTTGCAGAACTTATTGATGAAATGAATTTGAGAGAAAAAACGATTTGCTCAACATCAATCGGTTGCTCTGTGTTTTTATACGACTTTTTGGATGTAGACTGCGTTGAAGCTCCTCATGGAAGAGCATGTGCTTCTGCAACAGGTGTTAAACGTGCAAATCCTGATAAATTTGTGTTTACATATCAAGGTGACGGAGATTTCGCTTCAATCGGGTTGGCTGAATCTATGCACACAGCTTTGAGAGGGGAAAAAGTTTCTGCAATTTGTATTAATAATACAACTTATGGCATGACCGGTGGGCAAATGGGACCTACTACGATAATGGGACAAGTTACAACAACTTCTCCTAGTGGTAGAAATATTGATTATAACGGTTATCCAATAAAAATTGCGGAACACATTGCATTATGTGACGGAACGGCTTATTCAGCAAGGGTTGCATTAGATACAATTCCTCATATAAATCAAGCTAAACAGGCAATTAAAAAAGCGTTTGAGGTTCAAGAAAAAGGTTTAGGATTTGGATTTGTGGAAATCCTTTCATCTTGCCCAACAAACTGGCATATGTCACCAGAGGATGCTCACAAGAGGGTTAAAGAAGAAATGATGCCTGTATTCCCATTAGGAGTATTTAAGGACGTGACTATACAATAGGGGGAAAGCTCACTCCAAATAGAGAAAATAATGAATTAAGTGTGTACAAGCACGAAGTCTGTTCAAGAGGCGCACGGACGGATGAGAAGATAAACTGGTAAAATTAGAAAATGTGCGCCGACAAAAGGATAAATAAGCACGTGAACCAGCACGGAGTCTGTTCAAGAGGCGCACGGACGGATGAGAAGACAAACTGGTAGAATTATGAAATGTGCGCCGACAAAAGGATAAAAAATATGGAAAAGAATTTTATAATAGCTGGTTTTGGTGGACAAGGGGTACTTTTAGCAGGTACGATTTTGGCAAATGCGTTTATGTTGAGTGGTAAAAATGTTACTTGGTATCCATGTTATGGTGCAGAAATGCGCGGTGGAACTGTAAATTGTGAAATCGTAGTATCAGATTCAGAAGTTAGTTCTGTACACAAACAAGATACCGATTTTGCACTTGTTTTGAACCAACAATCTTTTGATAAATTTGTAGAAAGAGTAAAATCAGGTGGAACAATTGTTGCAAACTCAACTCTTGTAGCAGAAACAAAGCCAAGAAATGATATAAATTACGTATTTGCTCCAATGACAAAAATTGCAAATGATTTGGGTAATGGCAAGGTTACAAATATGGTTTCATTGGGTGTTTTATCATCTGTTTGCAATATTGTTGAACAAGAATTCTTGGCAAAAGGTGTAGAAAAAGTTTTGGGTGAAAAGAAAAAACAATTCTTACCATTGAACATGAAAGCTCTTGAAATGGGCAATGGTTGTTTAGTGTGAGTTTGTAAGTTTGTTAATAAAGTAAACATCTAATGCTCTATAATCAAGGGTATCAGAGCTTAGTATAATGTTTTTAATTTCTTTTTCTGCGCCGGAATTAAGATTGTATTTGTCAGCAATTTCGTATGCCAATTGTTCAATACTTTTAATCTCCGTATTGTCGCTTCTGCGTTTTGAAATTTCTTTTTGGATATTTTCTAAAGCTGTTTGGGAAAGATTGTACTTTTCCTGTAAGTTTTCCAATATAATGTTATCTCTAAGATTATTGTAGAATTTATCCCTTTGAGGGTGTTTTTTTATTTTTAAATTATTTTTAGAGGATGTTGATAAATCTATTAGAAAATCTATAGGTAGTGATGAAATATATTTATCATTGATGTTTGGATTTGTAAATATTTCAAATAAGTTAGAAGCATTATTTTTTAAAGCAACGTCTTTAAGATTAATAAATATTTCCATTCTTGCTTGTTCGTCAATGTTGTTTTTTTCACAAATTGCATTAAATATATCAAAATCTTTGTCAATATATGTTGTAACTGGAATATAATTACCGGCTTTAGAGTAAATAAAATTTATCATTTCAGTGCTTAATATATCTTCTTCGTTTTCGGTGAGATCAAATTTAGCTGATAATATTGATACAAGTTCACTTTGTTCATTAAGATAGTCATCACCTTTCATTGCTCTTAATGACAACATATTATTAGATTTTAGATAATCCGATACTATGGACTTGAATTCGTCAGATTGTTCTTTATTTAAGCCGATGTTTACTGCGATAATATTATTAAATTTGTCGGTGTCATTTCTTAAAGTGTCAATGGTATTTATAAATAAATTTTCAAATCTAATGTTTTCTTTGTTAAAATTTGCAAAACTACTTGGTGTATAATTGTCCTTGTCATCACAACGATTTGTAAATTCATCAATAAAGTATTCTCGAATCTTATCATCTGAAATCTTAAATTTTTCAATAAATTCATCAATAAAATCGCATTGTATATCGATATTTTCTTCTCCTGCTATATCTCCCAAAGATTTGTAACATCCTTTTTTTAAAAAATCAGAAAGAATTTGAGTAAATTGTGTAATATTTTCTTTTGAAAATTTTAATTCTGTTGCAATATTGTTTATAAAAACTTTATCAAGTTTGTGTAATTGTGCACTTTTGAAATTGATAAGGCTTCTTCCTGTAATTTCACTCATTGATGATAGTTCAGTAGAGTTTTGTGAGTCTGTTTTTAAGTTGTTTTTATTTAAAAGTTTTATATGTTGAGAGAAATTATTGTTAATTGGTGTGATATTCATATTAAGCCTTTCTTTATTCTTTACACTTTTATTCTAAAAACGTAAACAATTAAAAATTTGCTATTAGCATGAGTATAGTTATGCCAAGTAATCTAAAATTGCTCCACCGATTTCTTCATTAGGGTCGAAAGGACAGTTTTGTGGTGGGTTTATTGCATTTTGTATAAGCATTACGCACAGTGGACCAAAGGCATCAGGGATTTTCGTTTTTCTGTAAATTCCGGCTAAAAAGGTTTGAATGTTAGGACTTTTTGTATTGTTGTATTTAGAAAGCGTTGGATAAAGTTCCGCAACTTTGGTGTTACCATTATCTAACATTAAATTTAAAGAGTACAAATCCTCCAAAACCTCGTCTTCGGATTTTGGATTTTCTAATGAATTTTTGATTTCATCGAGATTTTTCTTTAATCTTGACTCATCAAAAATACAATAATTTCTAGTTTGATTTGGATACGATACACTATTTATCATACCAAGGATTTTATATTAAAAGAATATAAAATACAATGCGCCTAAGGCAAAAGCCGGTACAAGCGGTAAATATAAAGGACAAGGTTCTTTTCTTAAACCTTTTAATATTAATAAACATAAACCTAAACCGCTCAAGCCAACAA
Source organism: uncultured Vampirovibrio sp. (assembly GCA_964584885.1). Classification (GTDB taxonomy): domain Bacteria; phylum Cyanobacteriota; class Vampirovibrionia; order Gastranaerophilales; family Gastranaerophilaceae; genus CAG-196. The sequence goes on along the minus strand of CAZPBG010000001.1, from coordinate 55,544 downwards.
AGGCTAATATTATGTAATTTTCAATAACAAATTTGAATGATATGACTGATAAAGCGAAAATTAAAGATAGTATACAAACAGACTTGTTGTTGTTTTTGAACTGATTGTATAAAAACGTAGGAATTGTAAATATCATTGAGGCAATTAATGAATATAGTAGAAACATCCACATGCCGGAAAAGCCAAAACAAGCCGCCAACGCAGCTGCAACATAAGTATCAGCTTCTCCAAAAGCTCTGTCTTTAGTAAACAAATAACCAATTCTGGCAATCACTTCAAAGAGAATGATTGCTGTAATAACTGCTAAGACAGCATCCCAATTGTGATTATATATTAATCCAACAATTCCTAAACCTATTGCGATATTACAATCTACTAATTTTTCTTTAAGGTCAGTTACAGTCATTATTAATAAGGCTGATAGAATTATAATAACAAAAAGCGTTTTGAAAGTTAATCCAAAACTCAGGTAAGACCACAAATAAAGCCCCATTGTTACTAATTCAATAATAGGATATTGAATACTTATTTTTTCTTTGCAAAATGCGCATTTCCCTCTTAAAAACAAATATGATAGAACCGGAATATTATGCCAAGGTTTTAATCTATTCCCGCATTTTGGACATTTAGAGGGAGGGAATACAATACTTTCGCCACTCAATGAACGAAGTATTACGACATTGAAAAAACTTCCCATGCATAAACCAATGATGCAAACCCAAAATATTACATAGTTATTCAAAAATGGTTCCATTAAAAATCCTTTTCAATATCAAAATCATTCTGTAACCGTTCTTTAAACTCCGGATTTTCCCATAAATGATTGCAAATTAGTTCAAACACTTTTTTGATTTTTCTAGAAACAACAACCGGAGTGAGCTTTAGAGTGGCTGCAATTTCTTTTTGACTCATATCACGCTTGTAGTACATTTCAAGTAACAAACGTTCTTCTACCGGCAGTTTTTCAAAGACATCATTAAAAATAATTTTCGCATCAGCATATTCAAGACGCTCTTTATAATCATCCGATGCCAAAACTTCTTCATATCCCATACTATCATCACCGGATTTGAAAACATCTTCCAATGATACAGTATGTTTTCTTCTATCCATTTGCATTGCAAAATCAACTTGTTTAGTAGAAACTTCTAATGCAGAAGCTACTTCATCACTTGTCAATGTTAATAATTCTTCTTGGGTTAAAGTGCTTGTAAAGTTATTAATACGAATTGTAAGTTCTTGAACGTATGCCGGAACTCTTATCATATTTAATTTATCACGTAAATAATGTTTCATTTCTCCAATGATAAAATAACCCGCATAAACTCTAAAATTGTCATTTATTTCTTTTTGGTATTTGTCAATTGCACGTAATAAACCTATAGAACCGGCTTGAACCAAATCATCAATCGGGTCATAAGAACGTCTAGCAATTGTCTTTGCAATGTGTTTTACCACCGGAAACATCTTTGATACAATGTTAGAACGAATTTCTTTTCTTTTATCTTTATCAGAAATCGAATGGTAAATATCTAACCATTCGGAAATCTTTTCATACTCTTCTTTATTAGGTAAATTATTTGACAAAATACTATTCCTTTTGAAGATATATTAGCATAAATTAAGTCATTTATACAACAAATTTTAACAGATAATAGTGTATTCCATATGCATAAGCAATACCACAAAGAGCACCTATAACTACTTGTAGCGGAGTATGACCCAAAAGTTCTTTTAATTTTCCGCCAGCCTCAGCAAGATCTTGTTTATAGATATCCATGATTATTCTATTTAAGCATGCTGCTTGTTTTCCGGCTGCTCGTCTTACTCCGGCAGCATCATACATTACAATGAACGCATACCCTAATGCAATCGCAAATTCTATCGAGCTAAAGCCTTTTATTAATCCTACAGTTGTTGATAAACCCATAACTCCGGCAGCGTGAGAACTTGGCATACCGCCGGTTGTAGTAAATAATCTTAAATCAACTTTTCTTTTTACAATTAAATGCAAGAAAAATTTTGCAATCTGAGCTAACAATATACCCGAAAATGCAACAAATATAACTTCATAACCTGATCCGTAAATTTGATTTAAATTCATTTATACTCCCGATATTCTATCTCTTAACTTATTTAATATTTCCGTAAAAATTTTGGAATTGTACTTGCCAATTATATCATAACATTCTTGAATTAGCGAATTGAATTTATTTTTAGCTTCATCTAAACCGTAAAGCGAAACATATGTAAGCTTTCCGCTGTTTTTATCTTTGCCAACAGTTTTACCTAATTCTTCAAATGTAGAAATTTCGTCCATTATATCATCATAAATTTGGAATAATAATCCGAATTTTGATGCAAAATTATCTAATTCGCTCAGAGTTGTTTCATCAGTATTAGCTGTAATTGCCCCACTTCTTATAGCTAAACGGAACAATGCTGCAGTTTTATTCATATGAATAAAGTTTAACGTTTCTTCCGGTGTTTTTACGTATTTTCCACCTTCTGATTCAATATCGACAACTTGACCTGCAATAAGTGCATAAGCACCACCCCATTTTACAAATTCATGAACCAGTTGCAAAATAGTTTCTTTGCTTAAATTAATAGATTTTTCAATTATTAATTGTGGTGCAAATGTTAACAATGCATCTCCTGCAAGCACTGCGTTAGCTTCTCCAAAAACTTTATGATTAGAGGGTTTTCCTCTCCTGAAATCATCATTATCCATACAAGGTAAATCATCATGGATTAAACTTTGACAATGAAGCATTTCAATTGCACAAGCTGTTGGTAATGTGTTTTCGATATTTCCACCAAGCATTCTTGCTGTTTCTAGGCACATTACCGGACGTAATCTTTTCCCGGGAAGCATAAGCGTATATTTCATTGCCTTGAAAATGTCTTCCGGATAAATAATCGGCATGTATTCATCTAATTTTTTATCAATTAAACTAATTAATTCCTTCATCTTCAATGTCCTTATAAATATTTTGTTTAAGCGTATTACGAGCGCTTTGACGTTTTCTTGAACTTATTTTTACAGCTGTTTTTGAATGAGTTTGTTTGTGTGAAGTTTCTGATTTAACTCCTTGATACTTAACTTTTTCTTTGTACTCTTTCGCTTCTTCTACAAAAGCAATATAGCTTTCATATCGAGTCATGTCAATTTCGCCTAAATGAGCTTTTACAGCACAATCAGTTTCATTATTATGCAAGCAATCTTGAAATTTACAGTACTCTTTGTACGGATGAATTTCTGCAAACAGGGTATCTACTTCATTTGGTAGCAAAAAATCAAATTTTAAATTACTGAACCCCGGAGTATCAACTATTCTTGTATTTTCTGCAATTGATATAATTTCACTATGGCGAGTTGTATGAGTACCACGACCAGTTTTTTCACTTACTTCTTTTGTTCTGAGATTAATTCCACTTACTGCATTTATCAAACTTGATTTCCCAACTCCCGAAGAACCACACAAAACGGAAGTTTTTCCATTTAAAATTTCTTTAAATTCTTCTAAACCAAATCCTTCAAGCGCAGATGTAAACAAAATATCAAACCCTAGAGGTTCATATATTGAGAATACTTTTTCAATAGTTTTGTCATCATCAGATAAATCATTTTTGTTAAAACAAAGCACTGTTTTAAGGTTATGATATTTTGCAAATGCGATATATCGATTTAATTGCAAAAAGCTCAATTCAGGCTCTTTAACTGCAGAAATAATAATAACCTGATCAACATTCGCAACTGTTGGGCGAGTAATAAAATTTTGCCTTGGTAAAATGTTAACAATTGCGCCATTTTCAAATTCAACAAAATCTCCTACAAAAACTTTTTGTTTTTGTTTTTTTATTACTTCCCTAAGTTTACACTCGTAATGCTTATTTTCAGATTCTACATAGTAAAAGTCCGAATGAATTTTAAAAATTTGACCTTTTTGCATAAAACAATTCTAACATAAAAAATAGAACTGATTTATTTTCGCAATACAGGAACAGCATTCAAAAGTTTTTTCGTGTAATCATCTTTTGGATAACGGAAAACTGTGCCTGCATAATTTTCTTCAACAAGGCTTCCGTTGTGCATTATACCTATTCTATCTGCTAAGTATTTAATAACATTCATATCGTGAGAAATAAATAAAATAGTCAAATCTCTTTTTTGACGTAAATCTTTTAGTAAATTAATAATTTGGGCTTGAATACTCGCATCAAGTGCACTAACAGGCTCGTCTGCTATCAGTAACTTTGGATTAAGAATTAAAGCTCTGGCTATCGCTATTCGCTGTCTTTGCCCACCAGAAAATTCGTGAGGGTAATTATTTAGTGCAGACAATTGCAAGCCAACATCAGACATAACTTCCTCTACAAGAGTTTCTTTTTCTGTTTTTGCCAATTTTGTATTTATGTCTAAGGGTTCTATTAAAATATCTTTTATTTTCCTCCTTGGATTTAGGCTTGAATAAGGATTTTGAAACACCATTTGAACATTTGTCGGATATTCTTTTTTGATATCGTAAATATTTCTATTTTCATAAAAAATATCTCCGGATTTTATTGGCACAAGTTTTGTAATGGCTTTAGCCAATGTAGATTTACCACAACCGGATTCTCCGGCTAAAGCGTAGATTTCGCCTCTTTGGAGTTGCAATGATACATTATTAACAGCTTTTACAACTGAATTGTTATCATTTTTTATACTCTTGTATTCAATTGACAAGTTTTTAATATCTAATAAAATTTCCATAGATATATTTTAGCATATTTTATGGTAATATTGAAATTGGAGGAGTTGCTATGTTTGATAATCTTTTTCAAAAATATTTAACTACAAAGAATATTATATTTTTTATTGTAATGATTTTATTAATTAAATTCATCGCATCTATAAAAGATATAGCTATATTATTCTTTGCATCTTATGTTATTGCATGTTCTTTAAATCCGCTTGTGGATAAAATTTCTAAGAAATTTAATCGCACGGTTTCTGCAGGAATTGTTTTATTTTTCTTACTTGTAGTAATTGGTGCATTTTTTATTCCGCTAATTGTTATGGGCGGATATGAAATTAAATCTTTTGTGCAACACGTTCCACAATATATTGATTTTGTTAAAGATTTTGTAGCAACATTGCCATTTATAAATAAATCTCAACTTGCTCAAATTGATATTGGAGATTTTATATCTTCAGCTTCCGGATTTACGTCAGATTTTGTTAATAAATCTATTAATTTGAGTGTAAACTTTGCTCAAGCAATAGTTTATTTTATAGCGGCTTTAATTATAATCTTCTATTTTATGGCAGATAAAGAAACTGTAAAAAAAGCTTATATGAGTCTTTTCCCTACAAATATGAAAGATAAAGCCGATGAAATTATTGAAACAATTTCACAAAAAATTGGTGGTTATGTAACTGCTCAAATTGTTACTATGTCAAGTGTTGGTATTATTATGACAATAGGACTTCTTTTAATCGGAGTTGATTATGCAGTACTTTTAGGTCTAATAACCGCTATTCTTGATATAATTCCTGTTGTAGGTCCGGCGTTAGCTCTTGTAATTTGTCTTGTTGCATCTGCAAAAACTGGAGCTTTAACATTAGCTCTAATCTGTGTAGTGTTTGCAATTGCACAATTAGCTGAAAACAATTTTGTTAGACCTTATATTTTTGGAAAATTCTTGGATTTACATCCTTTAATTATTTATTTGTTCTTGTTTATTACAGCACAACATTTAGGAGTTGTTGGGGTAATTTTTGCTCCGGCAATAGCTGCTACAGTTTGTGTTTTAATAGAAGAACTTTATATTAAAAACATGAATTAAACTTATGACAAAAACAGATTTAAACTTAATAATGGCATATCCTGCAATAGAAGAGTTTGCACTCTCTTCATTGGGGTATATGTGGTTATATAAGCTTATTGGCGGAACAAGAATTTCAACTGACAATCCGTGTTTTAACACCAAAGATACTGATGCGGTTGCTTTTTCGCTTTCGTTTGATTTTGATTTTATGGGTGTTTTTGAAATTTTAGAAAAAAATAACATTCCACTTTTAGCAGATGAGCGTGACGAAAATTATCCGCTAATTTTTGCCGGAGGACCGGTTATTACAACAAATCCGGAACCTTTGAAAAAAATCTTTGATTTTATGATTATAGGTGATGGTGAAACCGTAAATCTTAAAGTTTGTGATGTTCTTAAAATGAACACTGATAGACAAACTATTTTAGAAAAACTTGCTGAAATAGAAGGAGTTTATGTTCCTAATATCAGTGAAAAAGTTAAAAAAGTTACTGAAGAATTAAACAGAGTTATTTATACACCTGTTTTGAGTGAAAAAAGTTATTTCAAAAACACATTTATAATTGAAGTTGCTCGTGGATGTATGAATAGATGTGCTTTTTGTACGGCATCTTATTTAAATCTGCCTTTTAGACATTATGAATACGAAAAAATCATTGAAGCGATTGAAATAGGATTGAAACAAACAAATAAAATTGCTTTGTTAGGTGCTCAAATAAGTGCACATCCTGATTTTGACAGGATAATGCAGTATTTGAAAGAAAAAATGGACTCCGGTATTGAGCTTGAGTTAGGAATTTCGTCATTAAGAACTGACTCTGTAACTCCTGAATTGGTTAAAATCCTTGTTCAAGGTGGTCAAAAAACATCTACAATAGCTATCGAAGCTGCTAGCGAAAGATTGCGAAAGTTTATTAATAAAAATTTGAAAGAAGAACAAATCTTAAATGCGGTAAAAATTGCTCGAGAAAGCGGATTAAGAGGGTTGAAAATTTATTCAATGATAGGAATTCCAAACGAAACTCAAGATGATATTGAAGAATTTTTGAAGCTGGCTCAAAAACTAAAATCTGAAAATAAAGGTTTTGATATAACGTTTTCTTTTTCAACATTTGTACCTAAGCCACAAACTCCTTTTCAATGGTCAAAGAGAGAAGATACAAAGAGTTTAGAGAAAAAACAAAAATTTTTGGAAAAAGAATTTGCAAAAATGGGAATTTCTTCAAAGTTTTCAAGTGCAAAATGGGATTTTTGGCAAACGGTTATTTCTCGTGGAGATGAAAATTTAGCAGAACTATTAATTGAAGTTTACAAACAAGGTGGAAAATTGGGTGCTTATAAATCAGTATTTAAAGGAAAACTCGGTAAAACCATTGACGGATTTGAATTTACGGATGAATTACCTTGGGATTTTATCGAAAACTACCCTCCGAAACAATTGCTTATTAATGAATACAATAGACTGCTAAAAAGGATTTCCCAGTAATATGCATTAAAATGTGTACTTTTGTAAAACTTTTAAAATATTATCCTTTTGTATAAGCAAAATTATCTATGTTTGTATTTCAATATATATAATAACTGTGTTTGTATTATATGGAGGTTGCGTATGCGTACTGAGCCAATTAATTTGACTTATTTGAATTTTAAATCGAGCGACGAGGGGAATGTTAAAGAAAAGGTTATATCTAAACCGGATGCAATTGCGTCAGAACCTCCAAAGAAAAGCTCATTACCATTGATAACCGCAGCTGTAGCGATTGCCTCATTAGGGGTTTCAGCAATAGCACTTACTCGTGGTGGTAAAAAAGCTCCTGAAGCTGGAATTGATGCTCTAAAAACAGAAATAGAGAAACTTCAAAATGAATTAAAAAATCGCACTTCTGCGCCTGAGATAACCGGAAAAATAAATGAATTAACAAATAAATTGAATGAACTAGCGGATAAAGTTAATCAATCTAACAAAGAAGAGTTAGTTGAACAAATTAATTCGCTAAGAGAAGCATTAAGCGGTGTTGTATCTCAATCTGCGTCTAAAGGGGCATTTCCAAGCACCCTTGTTAATGTAAACGGAAAAGATTTTGTGCTAGCCAACATTTTAAATCCACTACAAGGTGCTGAAAGAGAAACCTTCCATGCTGCGTTACAATCAGAAGCTGCTCACAGAATGTTTGGATTGTCTGAAGGTTTAAAACAGATGCCAGAGCATGCTGTTATGAGAATTCCAACTTCTGAATTCAAAGGGTTTGCAAGCACCGGTGGCATGGCAGCTGTTCCAAAAGAAATAGCTGATAATATTGCAAGACTTGTTGCAGGCAAACAAAATGTTTCAATTGTTGTAGATATTCCGCTTTATCGTGGTGCGGTAGAAAAAAGTTCTGTAAAAACTGTTTATACTGAAAAATTTAATGATATCATACCTCAATCAGATGGAACATATAGATACATACAGAACACAATTAAAACAGAAAATGGGAAACAAATTGATAATAAAACAGATTTGATTGCAAGCTTGAAAAAAATTAATTCTATGGATGTAAGAATTTTATCTGATTCAACTGAATCTGTTCAAAAAGTCGATATGTATATGGCAGAGAGAAAAATTCCATTAGATTATAAGGTTATTAGCGAAAATTCTTCACCAAAAGTTAAGGAAATCATTAATTCAATGAAACCTAATGAAACTAGAAACTGGGGAACTCTAGTTTTAGAAAAAGATAAAGATGGAAATATGAAGGCTTTTGCTAATATTCGTACGGTTCTATATGATAACGGCAAAGGTGGAAAATTCGATTTGAATGTTCCTATTGATAAAACATCAAATATCTATAATGATGTGGCAATAGCTTCCGGTGAAACCGAAAGATTTGTATATTTTTCAAAATTCTTCTATGAAAATATAACGAAAGCTGAAACAGCAAGAGAAAATTATCTTAGAGAAGCTGAAACGATTTCAGGTAAAATTGCTAAAGAAAAAAATCAAGATAAAATTAATGCATTACAGCAACAAAGACAAAAACTTTTAGATGAAGCAAACGGACAATTAGGTGCTGATTTAATTTTAGGTAACGATTGGCAAAGTGGTCCAATATCTGCAATGATGCGTCAATTAACAACTGCAAAAAAATACTATGGTGATTTGAATAAAAATGTTGCAGAAAAATTGTATAGTACACCAATTGTGACTATTATTCACAATGCTGAATTGACTGGTAGAAATTGGAATTCTCAATCAAAACTTCTTAATGTTTTGTTTGGAGAACATTCTGCAGAGATTGTTGAAAATTCACACATGCCAAACCTATTTGTAAAAAATCAAAATGGCGGTTTAAGCAGTAATTTGTGGAATGGTTTAATGGAGGGTACTGATGTAAATCCACAAATGATGGCAATTGCATATTCAGATGTATTAGTTCCTGTATCAGACGGTTATGCAAAAGAAATTGCCTCTATCTATGAATTTGGAAAAGATAGAGTTGAATTATTTAAGTTTAGAGCAAGAATTGGTTATTATAATGATCTTGAAAACTTAAGACAGATAGCAGCTCAAAACGGAATTAAGGTATCTGAAATTAAGAGTGCAAATCCAACATTGATTGGTATTACAAATGGCGCAGACAGAGCTAACAATACTTTAACTGCAAACAAAGCAAGAGAAATTGAAAGAAATTTAAACTTGCCTGAAAATACATTTGTACCTTATCAACCTGGAGCAGATAAATTAGAATGGCATAACAAGAATAAAATGGCTGCAATTCAAAAAATGAAAGACGATATTAATGCTGCTAGAAATCTTGAAAATCCTAAAAATCCTATGCAAATAGAAATGCCACTTGAAACAGACTTAACCGGTGTAACAGAGAAAACTCCCGTATTCGTATCAGCCGGTAGAATTGTTGACCAAAAAGGTTTAGATATTCTTGCTGAATCTATGAAAGAATTCTATAAAGGTTACAAAGGTTCTGAATATCCGGTATTCTATATTCAAGGGATAGGGGATGCAAAATATAAAGAAGCTATTCTTGATGCAAAACGAGAAATAGCAAAAACAAATCCGGATGCAGCAAAAAGGATAGTATTTGCGAACTTGTTCTCAGAACCTGGACGTTTTGACTTATCTAAACTGATTACTGACTGGTCATTAATGCCTAGTTGGTTTGAGCCTTGTGGATTATCTCACAAAGAAATCGGTATGTTCTCAGGAGCAGGTTCTATTGTTAATAAAACAGGTGGCTTGGCAGCTGATTTAAAAGAAGGACTTAATGTTATTGTAGCTGATTTTAATCCTGCAAGAGATCAAATTGGCTTGAATGCCCAAAATTATGCAAAAGCAATTCAAGCTGGTGTTGATATGCATGCTGATGATAATAAATTTAAATCTGTTGTCGAAAGCATGATGACTGCAAACTTTGACTGGGCAAGAGAAGGCGGTCCAATATACTCTTACAAAGATATATTTAACAGACTGGGTTTTGCAATTTAATAAAAGGTAAATGTAATAAATCTTAACAAAATACCTGATAAAAAAGCAATTTTTGTCAGGTATTTTACTTTATATATATAAGGTTAGATTATAGGTTAGGTTTATTATGATTAACAACATTGCAAGTGTTGACACTTCGCTACAACAAGTGAATGTCGCAAAGGCAACGCAGTCACGTATGAGTTTTGCGATGCCACCAATACTTAGTTTTAAAACACCATTTATAAAAGAAAAGGCTACTCTGCGAGTCAAAAAATTTAAACGTGGTGATAATATTGCCATTGTTGGTGATATTGATGACAATTATGTTGATATAGTTGAAGAAGAATGTAACAATAGCGGTTATGAGGCTGGTCATAACTTCTTCCAACTTGCTTCTCCACCAAAACGTAAAATGAAATATCTCAAAAACTGTTATGTTATTGATTATATACAATCTCCAAAAGCTCGATGTGGCTTAGGAACGGAGGCAATAAAACAACTTGCGGAAAAGGCAATGTTTGATAATATGGCAGATGGTAGGATTGTTACCTTCTCCTCTCCTGTTTGGAAAGAATCTTCTCCTGCTCTGTTCTTCTATAAACTCGGATTTAGGTTTATGGAGAAAGGTGCTAACGAATATATGGAGGAATGTTTAATCAAAAAAATACCGGATATCCCGCCACAGATTGGAATGATGTATCTTCCTAGAACGAATTTACATAAACTTCTCAGGTACGGAGAATTGTTTTAAAAATGACTGAAATACAGACAAATCAAAATTATATATCTAACCTTAAGGCAGAGCGCCCTAAGCGTATTGTTGCACAACCGCCGGCGCAACTGCCTTCTTACAATCTTTGTACAAATAAAGATTTAGATAAGCGTTGGCGAGCTTTAAATAACAATATTAATCAAGATGCAAAAAGAGAAAAAAATAAAGCCGGTAAGACCTTTTTAAAATGGTTTTGTGGACTGGTTGCGCTTGTACTTGGTGTTAAATTATTTAGAAAATATTTTTAATTTGCAACAAGGATTTTATCTAATAGTGCCATAATTTCTTTCAAGTCATCCATCATGACAAGTTGTCCTCTGCATTTTGATGCGCCTTGAAATCCGTTGACATAATATGGATAGAATTTCCTTACAAATTTTATACCGACAGCTTCTCCTCTAAATTCGATTTCTTTAAGAAGATGTTTTTTCATGTCTTCAATTTTTTGTTCCAAAGTTGGAGGTTGAATATATTCACCTGTTGCTAAATATTTTTCAATTCTTGATATTAGAGTAACATCTCCTAACACCCCACGACCGATTGCAATTCCGTCAGCTTGTGAGTCTTCTAAACATTGAACAGCCGTTTCTATTGAAACAATATCTCCATTAGCAAATACCGGAATATCAATATTGCGTTTTAACTCTGAAATCTTTTTCCAATCAGCTTTTCCGCCGTACATTTGAGAACGTGTTCTGCCGTGAATTGTGATAAAATCCGCACCTGCTTCTTGCATTTTTTGACCATATTCAACAAAATTCAATTCATCCATTGTGTAACCAAGTCTAAATTTTACACTTAGTGGAATTGAAATCTGTGATTTAACCGTTTTTACAATCTCTTGTGCTAAATCTATATTTCGCATTAAAGCAGCGCCGTCTGTGCCTTTTACAACTTTGTTAACCGGACATCCCATATTTATGTCAATCATATCGGCAAATCTTTGCAAATATTCGGCGCTATCAGCCATCATTTTAGGCTTGTGACCACTTAATTGGTATGATATAGGAGAGTGATTTTCATCACGTTTTACAATATCAGTGTCCTTAACTTGTGTCAAAGCTTCTGAACTAATCATTTCCGTTGTTAAAAGGCAGTTTTTTGAATGCTCTCTTATTAAAGAGCGCAAAACATAATCAGTAATTCCAGCCATTGGAGCAAGTGAAACTCTACTTGCAATAAGGGTTCTAACTTTATCCGCCAACATATTGTTTTAATTCTTCCATCCTTGATTTTGCATACTGTAGATATTCATCTTCTGTTGAATAATCCGAAATGAAATTATTATAATATTTGTATGCTTCTTTGTAATTTTCTAAACCGTCATAGTCGATTGCAAGCATGTAATTAGCTATTGGCAGTTCTTTTGTAAATTTCAATACTTGTAAATAATCATTTATTGCAAGTTGAGGCTTTTTCTGCTCATCATAGATTAACCCTCTATAATAATAAGCATAGGCATTGTTAGACTCTTTTTTTAATAAATCGTTAAACTTAGTTAATGCTGATTCAAAGTTGTTTTTTTCAAAAAGAGCAATTGCATCTGCTAATGCTACAGCAGAATAATTCTGTAAAACATAAGGCAAAAGATTTTTAGCTTCAGATTGAGGGTTTAATTTTACAGCTTTTTTAAGATAAGTTTCAGCCTGAACCCATTTTTGTTGTTCAGAATACAAATAACCTATATAATAAGGTATTTCAGCGTTATTCGGAGCTATTTTTTCTGCTTTTGAATAAGTTTCAATCGCTTTATCAAAGTTTTCTAATGCTTGATAACATGCTGCAGCTCCTAAAAGTGAATCTTCAGTTGCAGGATTAATTGCTAAATATTGTGATAAAGCTTTTTTATAATCTTTGTTCTCATAACTGTAAGAAGCTTCTGATAAGGCTGTTGATAACGAATCATTTTGAACGTCTTTTAATGTTTTTAGGACTAAATTGTTTGTAGGGAATTTAGCTTTAGCCGTATTCAAAATACTCTGAGCATTTTTGTAATCGTTTTGCGCAGCATAACAAATAGCTAAATTCACATAAGCATCAATGTTTGACGGATTTGCATCAATAACTGCTTTATAAGCCGTTATTGCAATATCAGTCTTGTTTTCTTTGTGTAATTTGTAAGCATAATCATACAATAGTGAAAAATTCGTTTTATCAGGATTTTGTGTTAGATAAGCAATATACTCTTGCGGTGACATTGCATCACGCATAACACCTGCAATTTCAGCTTTAGCTGTAGCATTTGCCGGATCTAGTGACAATACCCTTTTATATAGAGTTAGAGCTTCTTTTTTATTCCCCATTTCTGATAATGCTTGAGCTTTATATAAATTTGCTTGTACGTTATCAGGATAAAGCGTTAGAACTGAATCGTATGATTTGATTGCTTTTAGGTATTCTTTTTTTTGTTGGAAAAGTGTTCCGACATTCAATCTAGTATTTACGTTACTTGGATTAAGTTGTTCTGCTTTGTTGTAGTATGCCAAAGCACTTTCAAAATCACCCTGAGCTTGTTTTATTGCTCCGATATTGGCATTTAATTCTGCATCAGATGGAGTTTGTGCAAGCTTCTTTAGATAAATTCTTTCCAGCGCATAAAGAACTTCCATGTCACCTTTGCTGTAAGACAATGCAGCATTGTATTGAGTTACGGCTTCATCATAACGACCAAGTTTGTCTAATGTTCTTGCATATTTCATTCGCAAAAGACTGTTTGATGGATTTAGGTCTAAAGCTATTTTGTAATAATCAGCAGAACGTTGTTCATTTGCTAATAATTTTAATAAATCCGCAATCTGAATATTGGCTTCTGCCGCAAATTTTTGATTTTGGGCTGCCATAGAGAACTCATAAGCAGCAGCAGAGAAATTTCCCATTGCACGAAGTTCTTCAGCTTTTTTGTATCTTGAAGAAGCTGTTTTGTCAAAGCTGATTACATTCAAACATTGGTTTAGATTTTCTTGCGCAGAAGCTATCATCGCAGCAGAATTCTGTACAGATTGTTCTTTTGTCGGATATATTTTTAGGTAAAATAATGCACTTCTAAAATCATTCGCAGCTTTTTCATAGCTTTTTTCTTGATTTGCGTAATAAGTTGCACGAGCCAAATATGAGTTTATTAAGCCGATGCGGGCAGAATTGTCCAAAAAGTTTATACGCAAAGCTTTTCTGAACTCAACAACAGCTGATGAGTATTGACCTTGATTAAGAAAGGTTTGAGCTGCATCATAATGTTGAGAAAAAGCAGCTGCAGATGCTGCAAAAATAGGTGACTGCGTCAATACCACAGCCAATAGTAAAGTACATGTTGTCCCTAATATTTTTTTGTTCATACAAACATTTTACTACAAGATGAAAAAAATATATACTTAACTAAAAGAACCACCTTTTGAGGTGATTCTTTTAGTTTTATGATTATAATTATTATTAAGCAAGTCCGAATGTCGGAGTTGAGTTTTTGACTTCTTGAGATACAAGTTGTGTATAAGTTTCGATTTCTGAGTTGATCATTTGTAGTCTTGCATCCTTTTGGTCTTTTTCGAGTTGTAACATTGTATCTTCGTAGTTGAGAGGTTCCAATGCTGCATCTTGTTGATCTTCCAACTCTGCTTTTTTCGCTTCCAACCAGATTGAAATATTATTTTGAGAAGACATTTGCATGTCACTACATTGTGTACGCATCATATTTTCTCGTTGAGTTGCATAGCCTTTTGCTATGTTGAATAACTCAAGGTGTGCCTCTGTATATCCACCATTTCTACCATATAAAAGTAGTCCCGCATCATTTTTGGCTTGTTCATTAGAGCCACTTACACAGTATTGTTTAAATAATGTTCCATTTATGAATTCTTGAACCATTGCCTGAGCAACGCTCGGATCCATTTGAATTGGAGTTAAATAAACTTGTCCTTCTTGAAGAGTTACACCGTCAGGTGGTGTGCCCTCTTGATATAAACCTGAATTTATGTATTGATCTTTCTTGTCTGCACTGACAGTCATTGCTTTACCTTGTCGTAAACAATCAACAATTGTCATTAATGCACTATTGCTTAAACCGCTATAGTTGTATGGATTCATTCCCATTTGATTAGAACCAAAACCAAACATATTATTAATTGTAATCGTAGCATTATTCTGCATACGTTTTGCATCATTGTCTAGTTTTGTAAATAAACTTGTATAATACTTTTGAGTTTTTTCAATGTTTTTTTGCACACGTTTTAGCTTGCTTGATATCTTTGATTGATCAAGCACAAGTTGATTCTTTTCTCGAATCAATCTCATTTTTTGATACATTGCTAATAGTAGTGCCATTGTTCTTTTATATTCCTATAAATTTTATACTCTTAAATATATAAAGTATATACTCAAAGTAAAATTGCGTAAATAAGACAATTTTGTTACAAAACTTTACAATTATTTATCTTAAAATATAAACAAATGAGATTTAAGAAATTATCAAAAGACCAAATAATTATATCATTAGACCGTTTGACACGGTTTAAGCCAACAAAAGAAAAATACTTGAGAGTATTTTCTGATATACTTGTTAACAATCTTATTGAGCCTAAATACAAAAGAAATGATATTGAAAAATTGGATTTTAGCTTAATATCAAAACTTGTTTCTGTAATAATTAATGACTCTTTATCAATATATACTTCTTATAACAATTTAAATAAAAATATAAATATTTTTTTACAAGATTATGAAAATAGTGTTTTTGTTAATGATGTTGAAACACAAAAGCTCTTAAATAATGATATTAATTACCTTGGAGTTGCAGATTTAATTTCGGAAGATTGTCCGGTAAATTTAAAA
This sequence comes from uncultured Vampirovibrio sp., assembly GCA_964584885.1. Classification (GTDB taxonomy): domain Bacteria; phylum Cyanobacteriota; class Vampirovibrionia; order Gastranaerophilales; family Gastranaerophilaceae; genus CAG-196. Next base: position 39,669 of record CAZPBG010000001.1, on the reverse strand, counting down.
TGGTTGCGTGAAATTATTACGATTTTGGGAAATTCTGATATTGAGAGTGCAAAGAAACAATCTATCGAACTACGTCAGGCGAAGTTTTTGAAATACCCTTTAAAAAAAATAATATTAGCAGAAGGTATTACTGAAGAAATTCTTTTGCCGGCATTTTCTCGTTATCTTGGGCATGATTTTTATTCAGAGGGAATACAAATTATTGCGGCAGGTGGCAAAAATCAAGTTGTGAAAATGTATTACAAGCTTACTCAAGAAGTGAAACTGCCGATTTTTGTGCTTCTAGATAAAGATGCAGAAGAAAATATCAGGCAGATTGAGCCACGTTTACGTGATATTGATTGCATTCATCTTGTGTCATGCGGTGAGTTTGAGGATTTATTACCAAAATCTTTGATTGTAAAAACAGTGAATTCTCATTTTGAAAACTTTTTATCTATAAATGAAACCGATTTAAATATTGACATGCCAACAGCTAAAATTTTAGAAGAAATTTTTAAAACAAGAGGCTTGCATGAGTTTAAGAAAGCAGAATTTGCGAAGCTTGTACGAGAAAAAATCACGGAAGAGTCCGATATATCTGATGAAATCAAATCTATAATTAGTGAAATAAAAAGGATAAATAAAAAGCTTGACAGTGAATTTTGTTCTTGCTAACATATATCTTGTGGTCAGGTTGACCGCATAGCCGGAAAATCAAGTTTATGCGCTTGTAGCTCAGCAGGTAGAGCACTCCCCTTTTAAGGGATAGGTCGCGCGTTCGAATCGCGCCAAGCGCAAAATAAAGAAGACTCAGAAATGGGTCTTTTTTATTTTATAAGTTTTTATATTATTTGTTGTATAATTTATTTATGAGAAGAAGAATTAGTATACTTGGGTCAACCGGTTCAATCGGAAGACAAGCACTGGAAGTTATAGAAAAACTTGCTGACAAGTTTGAAATTGTATCACTTGCTGGTGGCTCTAATATAGATTTATTAAATAAGCAAATTGCTAAGTTTAAGCCAAAATATGCTTATGCTGCAAAACCTGAATTAATAGAAGGTGCAGAATATAGAACATTAGAAGAAATATGTTCTGATAAAAGTAATGATATAATTTTAGTTGCCGTATCAGGGCGAGTTGGACTTAGACCAACAATAACTGCTATCAATAATGGTATTGATATTGCTCTTGCAAACAAAGAAACGCTTGTCATGGCGGGTGATATTGTAATGCCTTTAGCTAAATTGAAAGGTGTGAACATTATTCCTGTTGATAGTGAACATTGTGCAATCCATCAGTGTATAAAAAATATTTCACAGGTGGAAAAACTTATAATAACAGCATCCGGTGGACCATTTTTACATAAATCACTTGATGACATGAAAAATGCAACCGTAGAACAAGCTTTGGCGCATCCTCGTTGGAATATGGGCCGAAAAATAACTGTCGACAGTGCAACTCTTATGAATAAAGGTTTAGAGGTTATAGAAGCTCACCATTTGTTTGGCATGGATTATGACAAAATCGATGTAGTTGTGCACCCTCAAAGTATAGTGCATTCTGCTATTGAGTATGTGGATGGAAGCGTTATAGCGCAGTTAGGCTTACCAAGTATGCATATTCCTATTCAATATGCTATAACCTATCCGGAACGATATGAGGGCATTAAATCAAAGAGTTTTAGTTTCTCCGAAATTGCAAGATTAGACTTCGAAGCGCCTGATTGGAATAAATTCAAGGCTTTAAAAATTGCTTATGAATGTGGCAGAGCCGGTGGTTCTCTTCCTGTATGTATGAATGCTGCGAATGAAGAAGCTGTTTTTGCATTTTTAGAAGGTAAAATTAAACTGTTTGATATTATTGATATTGTTGAAAAAATGCTAGAAATGCACTCACCTGTAGACTCTCTGTCATTGGATGAAATCTTTGCAATTGACGAAGAAGTTAGAGCAAAAACAAAAGAATTGTATTGTTAACTGTTTTAATAATCGTTGTTTGCTAAATATTTAGCCAAACCTTCACCCATTGAAAAACAAGTTGGAATTATTCTCAAAGCTGCTTGAGATTTAAAATCAGCCGAAAGGCAACGTCCTATTACAAATAAATTCTCAAAACCATCAACCATTAATGACTCTAATGGTAATTGATACTCTTTATAAACCTTTTCTAACAAGGATTTATCTTTTTTATCAGAATGAATATCGACAGGGTAATTAGAAATCAATATCGAATTATCGAATTTTTTTCCTGATATTAAGTCTTCATAAGTATAAATATATCGACCTTTTACACGTCTTGAAACCCTTACCCCCATTGAGTTTGCGATTGATGATATATAAGCATCTTCAAATCCCGGAAGATATTTTTTGCAAAAGTTAGACAATCTATAAATGCTTAATCTTGCTTCTGTATAACTCTCATTCGCTATCAATCGTGGCGCATTAAATGCAATAGAGTCAGATGTTCCGGCTACAGAAAACACCTGAAAATAGTTTGAATCCGCTTTTGTTATGTCACCGTTGGCTATAGCTTGCTCAAACAAAGGTTTTAAAGCCCACTTTGCGCCCTCATCCCACGTATACGCTGTAGACAAGTACGTTTTCCCATCTACAGTACAAGCTGTTGTAACATTTCGGTCTGTATCAAACTCTAACAACCATTTTGAAAATTCAGAAATATTTATTCCTGACATAATAAATCTTAAACTTTTTGGTTGATTTTCTCCAATATTTTCTAAAAAATCACAATTTAATTTTTCACAAATTTTTGCATCACCCGTTGAGTCTACAAGATATTTCGTTTCGATAGGTGACGATAATATTTCGCCGTGAAGAATATAAATATTATTATCATCTATCTTATCGATAGATACCGATAAATTATTTATCTCATACATTACATCAACATTTACATCTTTCATTAACATGTCAAGCGCAATTTTTGTTAACTCAGGATTAAACCAACCTTTGTTACCGTCTTTATAGGTAATTGCACCACCCAAAGAGTAGAGTTTATCATATAAAGCATTGAAAAAATCAGTATTAATCGCATTATCAGAGGTTTTCATAGCCGGAATAACCAATGATGACGTGATAGAACCACCCAAAAAAGAGTTTTTTTCAATAATAAGAGTTTTTAAACCTCGTTTAGCTGCATTCCAAGCACAACTAACACCGGCAGTTCCACCACCCACGACAACTAAATCGTATTTAACATTATTCATCTACTAAACTCCTTGTTTTTCTGAGCTTCATATACATTGAAGAAGACATTAAATCGCTTGATTTAAACTCTTGTTCTCTCCGTTTTAAAATTTCTTTTTTATCAAGACTTAAAGTCGGATCATGATAAGGAATACCTGCTTTGGTGTTGCATAACCCTATTTCATAAGGTGTAAGCGGATGCTCTATTAAATTCTTATCTTTTGATGCAACAGTACCAATAAATTTTCCTGTTTTTTCGTCTTTTATTTTTCCGACATATAAATTATTTTCTAAAAAAGTATTTCTGACTAATGCAGAATTTGAATAAGTCATGATAATACCCGAATTGTCCAAATGATTTGTTATTTCTCTTATAAATTCAACCGACCATAATTCAGGCGCTTTTGAGTAAGTAAATGCGTCCAGAAATACATAGTCATATTCGTCATTAATTTCTAAAATAGTCTTTCGAGCATCTTTTACGTGGAAATCGAGCTCAAAAAGGCTCTTAATGGTCTTAAATTTGATTTTTTTATACCGTTTCGATAAATACTCATAATATATATTATGTAAATAGGCGAATAAATTTATCTTAGACAACAATTTATACCTATGATTTTGTTTTAATTGGGCATATTTTATAAGAGAATTGCTTAAAAATTTCTTTTTTCTTCTTGTAAGTACGTTTTTTTTGAAAACCTTAGTTATAAAATCTTCTTTATAATAATCAAGTAATGCATCTACTAATATATAGTTAACAAGTTTATGAATTTTATATTCTCGTTTGATTTCATCATAGTCATTATTAAATTTTAATTCTAAAAGCTCCGTTATTTCTTTACTATTTTTAGGTAAAAAAATATGTGCGGTTTTTGCCAATAATTTTTTAATCTTCCAATACAAATCATAGCATTGTAAAATTGGCGGAATAATTTTTGTATAAATTTCTTGTGGTGTTAATACTGTTTTTAAAAAAGGAGAAATTTTTACAAGTTCGTCATTAATCTCTAAGCAATCTATTTTGATCTTAGATAAATTATTAGCATTTATCGTTTCGATAGGTTCTGATAATATTATATCTTTATTAGTAATATTATTGTCATCTATCGAAACGCTACAATCGGTACACAAAAGTTTTTTCTTAAAAAATTTTTTTATTTTTTTATAAATTTTTTCAAAAAATATTTTAAAAATATTTTTTTGTTTTAAATATTTTTCATCAGAATTAATAACATAACTCATCAAAGCTTTTGTATTATATCCAATACCGTAGCAAACATCCAAAACTCTTATACAGTCTTGTTTGTTAAGCTTCTTTTCTATCTGAGCCGGAATAATGAATTTTTCCCATGCTTCAGTCAGAGCGCCGAATTTAGAGTGATAAACATCGTTATCAGCGTACGAATAAAGCCCTACAGAGCCGTCTTGTGTATAATAAAACTCATAATCCCTCATAAGTAAATTATACCAAAAGCCCGTTATTATTACAATATACGAGGTTTTAAAGGATATTTTGACTTTATTAAGAATAAAAGTATATAATATAAAAAGCGAGGTTTTAGATAAGATGAAAAAGCTTTTAATATTATTAATTGGGGTTATAATGGCGGCTAATACAGCTTTTGCTGCTTCAATAGAGCCAATTCCGCCAAATATAGAATTACCGGAAAAATATACACAAGAATACATTGATAGCTTAACTGATGAATATAAAAAGATTTCAAATGAGCAAATATTTCATGTTGCATTAGACATGATGAAAGGTACAAGCGCAGATTTTTCAAGGAAAGCTATTATGGGGTATAATTTGACTCAATACCCGATAAAAATTGAGTTTAAAGACTTAAGTGAATTAAATGAAGCGTATTCCTCTTTTGATGCAGTAGGTTGGAAAAAGAAAAATAAACTGTTTATTTATATTAACCCTAAGCATAGAGAAGCTCCACCTGCAGCATTAGCAGCTCTATTGGCTCACGAAGCGTTGCATCAGGATGAATATAATTCGCTAAGTGAAGAAACTTTTGCCTGGACACTTGAAGCAAATGTTTGGTGCGAAATGCTTAAACGTTATCCAAAATCTAATAATTTAGAATCTTCTCTTGTAATGAGAGAAAACATTCTAAAACAACTGCTTGAAAAAGGTAACTATACTAATAAATACATTAAGAAAACCGTATATGCCAATGAGGGATATAAAAATTTACCTTTAACTTCTCCGGGATTTAGTGCGCAATAATATTTTACCTAATATTTGAATAAGCATGCTTTTTAAAGCAAAAGTATATTGATTGCAGTCCGTTGTTGCGGTTAAATAGTTAGTATGAAACTTAAACACGTTACAATATCATTATTATTAATACTCATTTTAGTTATATTTAACAAAGTATTTATGAATACTCTGTTACGGGCAAATTCATTTTTTGCGACACAATCTTTGTATAATAATGAAGTAGTGCAACCGCAAAAACTCTTTGATAAAACTTGGAAAATAGTTTATAAAGACTATTATGACTCAGAATTAAATCATCAAAATTGGTACCGTTGGAAATCTCATTATCAAGGTAAAATTAAGACAGAAGACGATGCCAAAGTTGCAATTGATTCAATGGTTGCGAGTCTAAATGATCCTTATACAAGATTTATGTCAAAAAAAGATTTTGAGGATTTAACAACTTCTATTACCTCAAAAATCTATGGAATTGGGGTTAATATATATTCTAATTCAGGTAAAATAGAGGTGTTTAATGTAATACCGGCAACACCCGCAGACTATTCCGGATTAAAACAAGGTGATATTATAACTGCAGTTGATGGTAAAGAAACCAATGGAATGAACGTTTCAGAAGTAGCAACGCTTGTAAGAGGTCCTGAAAATAGTGTTGTTGAGCTTTCTATTCTTCGTGACGGGAAAAAACTTACAAAAAAAATCAAACGTAAAGAAATAAAGATAAAAAATGTAAAAAGTTCTGTTTTAGATAATCATATCGGTTATATTCAGATTATTAGTTTTATGGGCGGAACTACTCCAAATGAGTTTGTAGAAGCGTTGGAAAACACAAAAAACACAGATTCTATAATAATAGATTTGCGTGGAAATACCGGCGGTTTATTGGATAATGCGGTTTTTATAGCAAACATGTTTATAAATGACGGTGAAATTGTAGAAATTATTTATAGAAACGGCTATAAAAAATCTATAAATGCTAACAACACCACAAAATTACTAGATAAACCTGTTGTAGTGTTAGTAAATGGAGCAAGTGCAAGTGCTAGCGAGATTTTATCGGGTGCATTAAAAGACTACAAGAAAGCGAAACTTGTTGGTAAAAAGACATTCGGCAAAGGTTTGGTACAAAAAGTTGTTCCACTTCCAAATCAAACAGGGATAAACGTGACGATTGCTCGATATTTGACTCCAAATGGCACAGATATTAATAAACTCGGCATAAAACCCGATGTAGAAGTTGGAAATGAATATGATTTCTATTTGAATAATAACAAAAAGGATATTCAATTAGAAAAAGCCAAGGAAATTTTAAATGCAAAGAATTAGAGAAGAATTAAGAATTCTGGAAGAAAAAGGAAATTTAAGACATATTCCGTCTATAGACAGTAAAAGTGACGGTAAAATTGTTGTAGACGGTGTAGAATATATAAATTTCGCATCTAATGATTATTTAGGCATAAGTACTAAGCAAGAGCTAATTAATGAGTTTTTAGACACACCAAAGCACTATTTATTATCATCCGCATCAGCTCGATTATTAAGCGGTTCTTCTATAGAATTTAAAGAACTTGAAACCACTGTTGCTAATTTTTTCAACAAAAAAGCTTGTCTTATATTCAATACGGGCTATCAGTGTAATTTAGGTGTAATTTCGGCTCTAAACGGCAAAGGTGATGTTGTATTTTCAGATAAACTTAATCATGCAAGTATTATTGATGGAATGCGACTTTCTGAAGGAGATTTTATCAGATACAAGCATTTTGATTATGATCACTTAGAACGACTTTTAAAAGCAAAACGTAATCAATATAAACGAGCAATAATCGTTTCTGAATCAGTTTTTTCAATGGATGGAGATGTTGTTAATTTAGATAAATTGATTGAATTAAAAAATAAATATAATTGTTTATTAATGATAGATGAAGCTCACGCATTTTGTGCTTACGGTGATACTTTAGCCGGAATTTCTTATAACAAAGATGTTGATATTATAACTGCAACGTTTGGGAAAGCTGTTGGCTCGTTTGGCGCTTTTTGTGTGTCTAATAAGGAAATTATACAGTATTTAGTGAATAAATCACGTTCTTTTATATTTTCAACTTCAATTCCACCATTGAATATTGCTTGGTCAAATTGGTTGCTAACTGAAAAGAAAGATTATTTATTGGAACAAAAAAATAAATTAAACAAAATTACTGCAAAAACACATGAATTGCTCGGTAAAAAAGGGACTCACATAATCCCGATTATAATCGGAACGAATGAACAAACTCTAAAAGTTACTGAAAAACTTAAAGCTATGGGATATTATATTCCAGCAATTCGCCCACCAACAGTGCCGGAGGGAACTTCTCGTTTAAGGTTGTCATTAACCGCTGACTCTGATTTTAATGACATTAAACAAATAGTTTCACTTGTAAAATTATAAATTTATAACAACGGTTAACATTTCAGGAACATCTTATACTTTTAGTTTTTCTTTTAATTCTTGAACTTCATATTTCAAGCGATTAAGTTCGCATTTGATTGGATCCGGAATTCTATTATGCATAAGAACCCCATCTTCTGTTATACATTGTTGATGAACTACTCTCCCAGGGATGCCAACAACGGTTGACATTTCAGGAACATCCTCTACTACAACCGAGCCTGCACCTATTCTTACGTTATCTCCGATAGTGATATTACCTAAAACCTTTGCTCCTGCTCCGACAATAACGTTATTTCCTATGGTTGGGTGACGTTTCCCGTGTTCATTTCCTGTTCCACCCAGTGTAACTTGTTGATAAATAAGAACATCATCACCAATTATCGTAGTTTCACCAATTACAACACCTTCTCCGTGGTCAATAAAAAATCTATTACCAATAGTAGCTTTTGGGTGGATTTCAATGCCCGTAAAAATTCTTGTCCAATAAGAAATTAATCTTGGTAAAAAAGGAACTCCCCAATAAGCGAGTTTATGTGCAATTCTATGCATTAAAAGAGCCTGAAACCCAGGATAACAAAATATCACTTCTGCAATATTATTAGCTGCCGGGTCTTTTTCGTAAATGACCTTAATATCTTCTTTTATTTTGTTAATTGCACGTATAAGCATAATGTTTCCTTATTTATTTTCATTGTCAGTGTACTAACACGATTTAGAATACTGATAAATACCTATCACCACTATCAGGAATGATTGCAACAATTATTTTTTCAGGATATTTTTCTGCAAGTTCTTCTGCGGCTACAACGTTTGCCCCTGCAGAAATTCCGCAAAATATTCCATGTTTTTTTGCTAATTCTTTAGCTTTTTCAATTGCATCATCACCCTCTACGGTTAAAATTCCATCAAGAGTTTTTCCGTTTTTCGCTATTTCAGGTATAAAATTTGCTCCAATACCTTGTATTTTGTGTGGTCGAGCTTTTCCGTCCGTAAATAATGGGCTTTCTGCCGGCTCAACTCCATAAACTTGAACTCCGGTTAAATATTCTTTCAAACCAAAAGCTGTTCCGCCTGTGCCAATTCCTGCAACTACAATATCGACATTTCGTCCTGTATCGTCCAAAATTTCTTTAGCAGTCTGCTCGTGTGCTTTTGGGTTGTCAGGATTTGCAAATTGCATAGGAATCCAACTATTTGCATAAGTGTTCTTTAGTTCAAAGGCTTTATCAACAGCACCTTTCATGCCTTCTGAAGTGGGAGTTAAAACGAGTTCCGCTCCATAAACAGAGATGAATTTACGACGTTCTTCTGACATACTTTCAGGCATACAAATAATGAGTTTTAAACCCAAAACCGCACAAACCATTGCAAGCCCAACGCCTGTATTTCCGCTGGTTGGTTCAATTATTACAGTATCTTTATCTATTTCGCCTCTTTCAAGAGCAGATTTTATCATGTTATATGAAGCTCTGTCTTTAATCGAACCTGACGGATTAAAGTTTTCCAGTTTTAGGAAAATATTATCTGTATAATTTACCATCGGTGTATTACCGATAGTATCTAAGATATTATCAAAAAACATTTATTAATCCTCTTCTAAAGTAAAGTTAAACTATACCAATTTAGCGAATTTTCTTTTACCTGCTTGAAGTACTTTGTCCATATTTTGAGTAACAACAAAATTCATATCAGAAATTTTTTCTCCATCAAGTTTTACTCCACCGCCTTGGATAAGTCGTTTTGCTTCACTCTTGCTTTGTACAAAAGAAAGTTTTACTAGTAAATCCAAAATGTTTGTATCTGTGTCAATCTTAACACTTTCAATATCATCAGGAATTCCCTTGTTGGATACAACATTGATAAAATCTTCTTGAGCCTTATCAGCACCGTCTTTTCCGTGATATTCTTCCGTAATCATATGAGCTAAACGCATTTTGATATTACGTGGATTTACAGAACCTGATTCGATTTGTTTATCCATTTCAACCAATTCAGATTGAGGAACATCGGTTAAAAGTGAATAATAACGAGTAATCAAAGTATCAGGAATGCTCATTAACTTGCCAAACATATCTTTTGCAGTGTCTGTCAAAGAAATACAGTGTTCAGGATAAGTTTTTGACATTTTTACAACCCCGTCAGTGCCTTCTAAAAGAGGTAACAACATTACGTGTTGAGGATATTTTTTGCCATAAGCTGTTTGAATATCTCTACCTAAAAGAGTGTTAAATCTTTGGTCAGTTCCGCCTAATTCAATATCAGCATCAATCGCAACTGAATCATAAGCTTGCATAAGAGGATAGAAAAATTCGTGAATAGCAATCGGCTTACCCTCAGAATAGCGTTTTGCAAAGTCATCACGAGTCATCATTTGAGCAACCGTAATTTTACCTGCAAGTTGCAAAAGTTCTGTAAAACTCATTTTGTGTAACCAATCAGCATTGTTTACAACTTCAGCATTTGAAATATCCAAAACTTTTGACATTTGGTCAAAATAAGTTTGTGCGTTAGATTCAACCTGTTCTTTAGTCAAAGCAGGTCTTGTTTCTGATTTCCCTGATGGGTCACCAATCATAGCAGTTGCACCACCGACAAGAAGAACAATCTTATGACCTAGTTGTTGGAATTCACGCAACTTTCTCATAACAACAGTATGACCTAAGTGTAAATCAGGACGAGTAGGATCCATACCTAATTTAATTCTTAACGGTGTGTTTGTATCATGTGCGTGTTGCAATTTTGCGGCTAAACCTTGAGCCCCGTCTGGTAAGAAATCCGCATTACGAGTCAATTGCATAGCTTGTTCCAAAAATTCTTGTCTAATTTCCATTCTTATCACTCCTCTAATGTTTTATAATAATAACAAAAACAATAAACTTTGTATATTATTCTTTTTTTTATTGTTGTCAAACAGAGCTTCATATTGTATGATTGTAGATAAATGGGAGAGAATAAATGGATTTTAGTACAGATTTTGTTATAAGAATACTTACTGCTATAGTTTTAGGATTTTTGCTAGGTTTAGAAAGAGAACTTACAAATAAATATGCAGGTTTGAGAACTCATATTCTAGTATGTTTGGGAGCTTGTATTTTTACAATTATTTCAATATACGGATTTCCGACTTTCGTAGACGGAGATAATGTAATTGTTCCACAAGCGACCGGAATAAGAGATTCGGGACGTGTTGCAGCTCAAATCGTATCAGGTATCGGGTTTATCGGTGCCGGTGCTGTATTGAGAAACGGCCCAATGATTATTGGTTTAACAACAGCGGCTACTCTTTGGATTAGTGCTGCTATTGGCATGACATGCGGTGTTGGAATGTATGAAGTTGCAGTTCTTACAACAATTTTAAGCGTTGCTGTTTTGACCATAATCCGAGTATTTGAAAGACGTTTTTTGCCGACAAGTATTAAAAGAGCAAAAAGATTTAAAGTTACAATTTATTGTAATGAGTGCGATGCGAAGGCTCTTAAAGAGTGCTTAGTTGATGTGGTTGATAATGTAGAAGAATTTTCATCAAAAAAACTTATTGAAAATCCTGAAAAAATAAAAATTTCATCTCGTTTTGAACTAAATCAAAAGAAAGCGATGAATGAGGTTTATGATAAATTAACAGAAATCTGTTCTACAGATTCTCTAACAATGCAGGAATTGAATGATTAAAGAAAAAACAAAATCTTCAAAATATAATTTTACAAAAACTAAAACTCAAATAATTACTGAATATTTGAGAACAGTTGGTGTTTCTGTATTGTTTTCAGTTGTTCTTACATCTTCATTAGCTATACATGCAAGAAATGAAATGATTAAAAATATATCATTAACACCTGATGCCAAATGGGATATGGATAGAAAATTTGCACAGCAGTTGATTGAAAATACAGATTTAATGAAAAATTTATCTGCCAAAAAATATTCTGTATGTCTGCATATTGGTGAATTATATGAAACAGCCGGTGATTATAAGAATGCACAGTTAGCATATGAGCTTGCAGTCGAGAAATCAAAACCTGGGATGTTTGTTCCGTATTATAAGTTGATTTGTGTATTGGTTTACCAAGACAAAATAAAAGAAGCAGAAGCCATATTGCTAAGTATAAAGGACCGAACAAATAAACAGCTAATCAAATTTAAAACTCGTTCATACATTGTTATTGGAGATAAATATTACTCTAAAGGTAAATTTTTAACAGCTGCAAGAAATTATGAAAAAGCTGCTTTTTATTACAATAAATTCTCTAAGAAAGATAGAACTATACAAGAGTCTATTGAATGCAGAATTGTAAATTCTTATATACAAGCTGCAGATATTATTGTCAAAAACGGAATGAATTCCGATGCAGTAAGGTTTTTAAAAAAAGCAGAAAAATATGCACCTGATAATTATAATATACGATACAAGTTGGCAATTATTCTTTCTGATTCCAATCCGGAAGAAGCAGTTAAATACATAGAAAAACTTTTAGAAGAGCGTCCCCAAGATGTTGATAACAATTTGTATGGAAATGCGTATTTAAAAGCTGCTAATATTGCGAGCTTAGATAATCGTCCGACTGAAGCGAGTTTATATAGGTACAAAGTTCATTCAATAGATATGTTCATAAAAAATAAGGTCATTTATAAAAACGATATAAACGTTGACTTGCTAACGTTTGTACTTAAAAAGAAACTATTTACATATCCTCTTTCACCCAAATATGCTTTTTCTAATGTATCAAATTCTGATATAATAAATTTATATGCCGATTTTATCTTAACTTCTAACGGCAAAGTTTTGGAATGTGTAACAAAAAAAATTGCTGACAAAAACAATCCCCTTTTGATGTTTGCAGAACAACCAAATCTTGTTGATGTTAAATTTAAAAAGAAAATATTTACACGCAAGGAATTAGAAAACTATACCATAGAAATATACCTTTATAAAGATAAAAAATATAAAACATATATAGGAAATTCAAAAATTCCTATTTCTAATAAATAAAAAAAAGCTTCTCAATTTGGAGAAGCGGTGGAAATATTTTTAGGGAAATTAGTTAGGAAAAGGATTTAATTTTCTTTTTTACATCTTACATATATATAAAGTATATAAATATTTTTTGATTTCACTTTTTAATTTATTTGTTACAAAACTTTACTATATAATCATAAGATGACAAGAAGCGGTGCAAGTATCACTTACACCGCTTCTTATTCTTTTATTAATATTATTAATCAATAACTGTTATCCAACCTTCAGGGGCTTCGATTTTACCCATTTGAATGCCTGTTAATGTATCATAAAGTTTTTGGGTAATTTCACCCATACTGTTCATACCGGAAGGTAATAAGATTTCTTCGCCATGATTAACTACTTTTCCAACCGGAGAAAGTACTGCTGCTGTCCCACAAAGAGCACATTCTTTAAAATCTTTTACTTCATCAATATAAACTTCACGTTCTTCGGCTTTAAGTCCTAAATAATGTTCAGCAACATACATTAGAGAACGGCGTGTGATTGAAGGTAAAATTGTACTTGATTTAGGGGTTACAACAGTATTATCTTTTGTAACAAAAATGATATTAGCACCACCTGTTTCTTCAACTTTTGTATTTGTTTTTGAATCTAAATACATATTTTCGTTGTAGCCTTGATTATGAGCATCAACAATTGCATGAAGGCTCATTGCATAATTTAAACCGGCTTTTACATGTCCTGTTCCTCGAGGAGCGGCTCTGTCAAAATCCGGAACTCTTAGAGTAATCGGTTTTACACCACCTTTAAAATAAGGTCCGACAGGTGTCGCAAAAATTCTAAATTGATATTCTGTAGCTGGTTTTACACCTATTACAGCATTAGAAGCAAACATGTAAGGTCTAAGGTAAAGCGTTGCACCTGAACCAAATGGAGGTACGAAATCAATATTTGCTTTTACAACTTTTTTTACTGCCTCTACAAATTTTTCTTCATCATAAACAGGCATTTCAAGGCGGTGACAAGAATCAGCCATTCTTTTTGCATTTAAATCGGGTCTAAAACACACCACATTGCCATCTACAGTTCTATAAGCTTTTAATCCTTCAAAACAGGTTTGAGCATATTGTAGAACTCCAGCACTTTCATTTATCGTAACTGTTTCATCTGTTGATAAAACTCCGTCATCCCATGCTCCGTCTTTATAATTAGATATAAAACGATAATCTGTTTTTACATAACCAAATCCTAAGTTGGCCCAATCAATATCTTTTTTCATAAATCCCTCCGCCTTTTTTTATATTATATTACGAAAAATAACAATAATCATGTTTTTAATTGGACTTTAAAAATGTTTAACATATAATAAATTCAGTAAAAAAATTACGAGGGAGTATAAACAATGAACAATGAAAGCGTTGGAAAAAAAATTGTAGAAGCATTAAAAAAGCAAGCCGAAAATATTGATATAGCGGCAGAAGAAGAAGCTACTTCTTTGTTTGATGAACCTGTTAATGACAGTGTTTTTAATGCAAACGATGATTTTTTTGCTGAACCTGCAAAACCTGCAAAAACAAATTTCTTTGATGATATAGAAGATGCTCCGGTTTCAGCTGTTACAGCACCTACATTAGAAAACACATCTGAATCTTTTGAAATGCCGGCAAATATTGCGGTTCTAAAAAAACTAATTTCACAGTTACCAAGCGGAGTTTCTCGTCATACAGGAGCACAAATTATTAAACAAACAATGGAAGCATTGGGTATTTCAATGAAAAGTGTTCTTCAAGATGCTCAACAGGTACAGGAAAGCTTAAAGGTTTCAGCAAGAGAATGTCAAAGCTCTATCCAAGAATATAAAAAACAGATTTTAACATTGGAAAAACAATCTCAAAGCTATCAAAAGCAATATTCTGCACTTAATGACTTAATAAGTTTGTTCATACAAACAACAAAATAGTTTAAAAAAGGATTTGGTTTTACCAAATCCTTTTTTTATCAATACAATTTTGTATAATCTCTTCTTCTTAAAAAGAAAATGCTTCTCATTTGGAGAAGCGGGGGAAATAATTTAGGGGGAAATTAAAATTGGAAAAGAATTAAAATTATGATTTATATCTTGTATATATATAAAGTATTGATATGATTAAAAATTTCACTTCTTAATCAACATTGTTACATTTCTTAATAATTAGCCCACTTTTTTGATATACAAACTTTAATTAATAATTGTTTTAACATTTTGTGTTTGCTATAATAGCTGTGATGAGAGTATATTACAAAGCTACATATACATATAAATTATTTAAGCTTTTAGAGGCGCAAGTAAATGAATTTGTTTCTACGCTCGGTGATATTATGCTCTATTGTTGGGAAGTTTTGAAAGGCTTACCAAAATTAAATACTTCTTTAAAAGAAATTATTGAGCAGTGTTCTCGTTTTGGAGTTTCATCTCTTCCAATAACGTTATCAATAGTCGGCATGACTTCTATTATTATTGCTATGCAAGTTGCCGGAGAAATGGTGAAACAAGGTGGAGGGAACTTTGTCGGCATGCTTATTGCAATTCTTACTGTAAGAGAAGAGGGTGTTATCATGGCGGGATTTGCAATTATATCAATGATAGGCTCTTCGCTTGCTTCAGAAATCGCAACCATGAAAGTAACCGAACAAATTGATGCGATTAAAGTTTTGAAAGTAAATCCTGTTCAATATTTATTCACTCCAAGAATTATTGCCGGAACGCTTATGATGCCTTTGGTAGTAATTGTTTCATCATTGTTTGGTATTGTCGGAGGTGCTGTTGCTTCAAACGTAACTTCCGAATTATCATATAAAGCGTATTTTGATTCAGTGTGGTTCGGATTAAATATGCATGATTTAAACGTTTGTATACTTAAAGCGGTAAGTTTTGGGTTTGCAATCGCACTAATAAGCTGTTCTTGTGGAATGGCGGCTAAAGACGGAGCAAAAGGGGTCGGAATTGCAACTACAAAAGCGGTTGTTTGGTCTTTTGTAGCTATTGTAATTCTAGACTTAATATTTGCAGCGGTGTATTTTTACTAATAAGTTACTTGGCTACTATGTGGCTGAGTGACAAAAAAGAAAGAAGAAAGGAAATAAGTGATATATTAAAATATCGATTCACGATTCACTAATCACTATTCACGAATTATGGGTATTGAAGTAAAAAATTTAACAAAAACTTTTGATAAAAAAACAATTATAGATAATTTGTCATTTAAAGTTGAAGACGGCAAAATTCTTTCTATAGTCGGTTTTAGCGGTTCAGGAAAAAGTACTGTTCTTAAACTGATAAGTGGTCTTATAGACAAAGACGGAGGAGAAATTATTACAACCGGTGGTGATGTTGCAATGGTTTTCCAATACTCGGCATTATTTGATTCTCTAAATGTGTTTGATAATATTTCTTTTGCTCTTCAAGAAAGAAAAGAATTACGCAATAAATACACAAGAAAAGAATTAGAAAAAATTGTTGCAGAAAAATTAGAACTTGTAGGTTTATCAGGAATAGAAGAGAAATTCCCGTCAGAATTATCAGGTGGCATGCAAAAACGTGTAAGTTTTGCACGTGCGATTGTAACCGAACCGAAGATTATTCTTTATGATGAACCGACAGCTGGGTTAGACCCGATTTCTTCAACATTAATAGAAGATTATATTGTACGACTCAAGAATGAAACTAATGCTGCATCTATTGTTGTCACTCACCAAATGTCAACAATTAGGAGGACTGCAGACTCAGTTTTGATGTTGTATAATGGTAAAGCAGTGTTTGAGGGAACTCCTGAAGAGTTATGTCAGGAAAATACCGAATACACAAAACAATTTGTAAATGCGTCTATTGAAGGACCAATGAAATTACAAGCCTAAGAGGCAGGAGAATATAGCAAAATGAAACTTTCATCATCATTTAAAGTTGGAATACTAACACTTGTAGCATTATCAATATTTTTATTCACGGTTTTGTGGGTAAAAGGTCGTTCGTTTTCATCAGCGGAAAGAATTGAAGTGCAATTTAAAGACGTAAACGGCATGCGCCCAGGGTCTGGGGTACAGATGATGGGACTAAGAGTTGGACAGGTAGAAGAAATTATTCCGGTTGTAGAAGATGAAAAAAGCTACGTAAGAATGAGATTTGTTATTACAATGCCTAATATAACAATTCCAAAGGCTTCTATGTTATCAATTCAACAATCAGGGTTAATCGGGGAACAGTTCTTGGAAATTACTCCTCCAAAAACGCATTCAGTATATATTCCTGTTGTTAATAATGAATTGTTGCAATCAGACGCAGATGTAGAAATAAAACTTGATGATAAATATTATAATGTGGGAAAAGTAAAAAAATCTCAAATTATGACTTCAAAGCTTGTTCCTGATGCATTAAAAGATACAATAAAAACAAATTATGCATATAAAGTGGACTATTTTATTAATCTTCCGGGGTTAATTATTCCTGAATTTATGCGTGGAAAAATTATTGCTGAAAATGGTGTAAAAAGATTGAGAATTGAACCTTTGGACAATACACCATTACCTTATCCTCAACAAACTTCTCCTTACACGGTTATTGAGCCTATGAGAATTGCAGATTTTATGGATTTGCAATACAAAGCTGCTGAATCATTAACCGAAACAAATCGAATAGTTAATGAATTGTTGAGCGACGGTATGATTGCAGATTTGACCAAGTCAGTTGAAAACTTCAAAGAGTTGACGGCTCAAGCAACTACGACATTGGAAAAAGCAGAAAAACTTATTGATACATCTAAAAACGACTTAGACGCAATGATTTGGATGATGACAGACGCTACAAACAACTTTAACAGATTGGCTACAAATATTAACGGCATAGTATCTGATGAAAGATTTAAACCTGCCTTATATAATACAGCTGACTCAATTAATAAACTATCAAAAAGCTTAGCTCCAATTATTGGGTCTGTTGATGCAAAAGCGTTTGCAGAAGATTTGAATGGTGCAATGAAGAATATAAATGAGATTTCCGCATCAGTAAATTCAATGACAAAAGATGAAGATTTAAAGAAAAAACTTAACGATTCAGTTGATAATTTGAATATTACAATGTGTGAAGTTACTAAAGCACTTGAAACAGTAAATGGTAAAGGGGACAAAGATAACTTAAAACAAATTGTTAACGATACGTCTGAAACTGTAGAAAATCTAAAAAAATTCTCAGAAAAATTGAATAAGAGATTTTTATTGTTTAGATTATTATTCTAAATAATTTATCGATAAATAATAAAAATAAATGTTGTCGTTTTTACTAGATCGACAACATTTATTTTTATTCGCTAATTATTTGTAATTTTCAAGCTGTTCAGGATGACAATATAATTTATGTTAAAATTGATTATTCGTTCCGATAGGCTCGGCATTTTTCGTACCCGTGCTTTCCCGCTTCCAACGTGGGTTTTAAGCTTTTTCTCAAAGGTAACATTTTATACAAAATGTTACCTTGTTTTGTATGTTTTGGATGTAAAGAGAATATATCTATGCACTGTTTGGAATGTGGTTTTTAATTTTGTGAGTTTCCCCCTCATCAGAGCTTCGCTCGGCTTCTCCCGCAAGGGGCGAAGCGACAACTGCGTTTACCGCTTTGTCACTTAATCACTTTAAAAAGTACCCCTCAATTCACGACTCATATATAGAATAACACTTGTTATGCAAATTTATTTTTGATATTATGTATAAAAATCAGAGGAAAATATACATGAATACGGCCGAATATTTAATTAAGAAATTGGAAGAACTTGGAGTAAACGATTTTTTTGGACTCCCCGGAGATTATAATTTTAACATTCTTTATGCAATAGAGCATAATCCAAATACAAATTGGATTGGTTGCACAAATGAACTTAATGCAGGATATGCAGCTGACGGCTACGCAAGACAACGTGGTTATGGCGCATTAGTTACAACTTACGGAGTAGGCGAACTTAGTGCAATTAATGCTATAGCCGGTAGTTATGCAGAAAATATTCCTGTAATATCTATTGTTGGAGCTCCGTCTACAAAATGTATAGAAGAAAAAACTCTGGTTCATCATAATTTACAAAATGTGGATACACTTGCTTTTGAAAAAGCTCACAAATCGGTTGTTGAAACGACAGCATTTCTTAATCGTGATAATGCAAAAATGGAAATTGACAGAGTTTTAAAAGTCTTTGTAAAAGAAAAAAGACCTGTTTATATTGCAATTCCGGTTGATATTGCAAAAATGGAAATTTCAGATAGAGAAGTTGATTACGAGTGGACAAGTGATAAGGCTGTTTTAGAAAATGTTGTTGCTAAAATAGCAAGAAAAATTAAGAATTCATACAAACCCGTAGTCTTAGGTGATGTTCTTGTAAAAAGATATGATGCTCGTTTAGAATTTAGAGAATTTGTAGAAAAATCAGGAATTCCGGCAACTAATTTTTTAATGGGAACAGGACTTTTTAACAACGATTGCCCAAATTATCTTGGCACATATTTAAGTAAATATGGAAATAAAAACGCTCAAGAACGATTAGAAAAAACAGATTGTTTAATTGCTGTTGGTCCAGTATATAGTGATTTGAATTCTTTTGGCTTCAATCTCCCATACAAAATTAATTCACATATTGCAATTTATGGCACACATACCTATGTAGAGGGTGAAAGATTTGATAATGTTAAAATGTCAGATGTTTTAGAAGCATTAACAGAAGCAGTAGAAACAAAAGATTATAATGTCGACAAAGTTCCTTTTGGATATGATAAGGTTGAAACTACAAAAGAAGCTTTGACATCAAATTATATTTATCCAAGATTACAAGAATTTATAAAAGAAAATGATATTGTTATTGCTGAAACGGGTATTGTACCGAATGGTGTTGTGCAAATAAAATTCCCTAACAATACAGAATTACATACACAAACTTTATGGGGTTCAATCGGCTGGGCAACTCCGGCGGCACTTGGGGCATGTGTCGCAAACCCTAATCATAGAGTTGTTTTAATAACAGGAGAAGGTTCACATCAGCTTACGGCTATGGAAGTCGGCAATATGCTTAGACGTGGTTTAAAGCCTGTTATTATCGTTATAAATAACAATGGTTATACAATTGAAAGACTGTTGTCAGACAGTCCTGACGACAAATTCAATGATATTATGCAAATGAATTATTCAAAATTTGCAAGAGTTTTTGACGGTGATGTTTGGTCCACTAGAGTAAGTACAGAAGATGATTTTGATAAAGCTTTAAAAGTTACTCAAATAATGAATAAACTTTGCTATATAGAAGTTTGTACGGTAAAAGATGACATGCCGGAATTAACAAAAGCTGTTGTTTCAGAGTTAAAAACTCAATCAAAATCAGTTGCAGAAGCTTATTGCAACAAAGTTGAAGAAGTAAAACTAACAAAGTCTAACGATATGAATTTTGCGACTACTGTACATGAAAGTTTAAGAGAGGATGTCTAAAATGGCTAAATTGTTTGTAATTTCAGGCTCATCTGGTGTAGGCAAAGGTACTGTTATTAAAGAATTCTTAAATAGACATTCTGATTTTAAGCTTTCTGTTTCTTGCACAACCCGCTCTCCAAGAGAGGGTGAAAAACATGGAGTTAATTATTTCTTTTTAACAAAAGAAGAATTTAAGTCTTGTATAAATAATAATGAGTTTTTAGAATGGGCAGAGTTTTCGGGTAATATGTATGGGACTCAAAAAGCATATGTAGAAACAAAACTCAGAGAAGGCAAAAATATGATTTTGGAAATTGACACGCAAGGTGCATTGAATGTCAAAAAATTCATGCCGGAAGCACAATTAATTTTTATACTTCCACCGTCATTTGAAGAACTTGAAGCTCGTCTACGTGGTCGTCATACAGAAACAGAAGAAGCAATTCAAAAACGACTTCAAACAGTGAAATCCGAAATGGAAAACTCTAAACAATTTGATTATCAAATAATTAATGATAGCGTGGAAAATGCCGTTCTTAAACTTGAAAAAATAATGTTAAGCTAGATGATGAAATGTAAACTCTATTGACAGTTATCTTATTTACTAAGACAATATATTTATATGATTGGGGGAGTTTATGACAAAACAAACAATTTTACACGATAAACATGTGGCACTTGGTGCTAAGATGGTTGATTTTGCAGGTTGGCACATGCCTGTACAATATACATCAATTATCGATGAGCACAAAACAGTTAGAGAAACTATTGGAATTTTTGATGTATCACATATGGGTGAGATTATTGTTAAGGGAAAAGATGCTCTCAAATTTTTGAATAAAATTGTTCCGCAGAATATTTCAAAATTAGCTGATTTAAAAGCTGTATACTGCCAATTGACAAATACGAATGGCGGTTTGATTGATGATTTGATTATTTATAAATTAGAAGATGAAAAATATTTAATAATTGCAAATGCATCAAGAGTAGATGAAGATATTAATTGGATGAGTATTAATGCAGTTGATTTTGATATAGAAATTATAAATGAATCTCATAATTATTCATTAATTGCAGTTCAAGGTCCAAAAGCTTGTGAATTAATTAAGAGTTTTGGTGTTGATAATTTACCTCCATTTTTCTCTATTAAACAGGATAATATTTGGGGAATTGATTTATGGATATCAAGAACCGGTTATACTGGAGAAGATGGTGTAGAACTTCTTCTCAAAAATAAAGATGCAAATTTTGTTTGGGATAAATTATTGGAAGAAGGAAAAGAGTATAATATTAAGCCTATTGGATTAGGAGCTAGAGATACACTAAGATTGGAAGCTGCATTACATTTATATGGAAACGATTTGGATGAAAATACAACTCCGATAGAAGCAGGTTTAAGTTGGTCTGTACCAAAAGACAAACAAGAAGATTATAATGGTAAGGCAATTATTGAAGAACAGTTAAAAAATGGAGTGTCTAAAAAATTAATCGGATTTAAAATGTTGGACAGAGGTATTGCAAGACATGGCTATGAAGTATATTATAATAATGAAAAGGTTGGAATTGTTACCAGTGGCGGAGTTTCACCAACAAGAGGAGATAATATAGGTTTAGCTTATGTAAAAACTCTTGACAATTTAGCTGTAGGCTCTACAATTCAAGTATTAATAAGAGAAAAATTATACAATGCTGAAATAATTAATAAACCTTTTGTAACAAAAAGAAATAAAGGATAATATAAAAAGGAGAATAGTTTAGATGAACGAAAGTATCTTATGTACTAAAACTCATGAATATGTATTAGAACAAGGTGATGTCTATGAAGTTGGTATTACAGATTATGCGATAGAACAACTAGGTGATATCGTATTTGTTGAATTGCCTGAAGTAGGAACTGAATTTGCTAAAAATGAAGTTTTTGCTACTATTGAGTCTGTAAAAGCAGCTTCTGAAATCTATATGCCAATTTCCGGTAAAGTTGTTGAAGTTAACGAAGAAATTGTTAACAGTCCTGAACTTCTAAATGATGAAACACATGCTGATAAGTGGTTTATCAAAATTGAATCAGATGCTGATCAAGTAGAATTTGCTGATTTATTGGATTACTCAGATTATAAAGAAGAAGTGGAATAATTAATGAAAAATTTTACGGCACATACGGACGAAGTTCGCAATAAAATGCTTGAAATGGTTAATTGTAGTTCTGTAGAAGACTTATTTAGCCAAGTTCCGATTAAGTTCAAAGAATTTAATTTAGGAAATCCTTTGAGTGAAATGGTTGCTCAAAAAGAGGTGAAAGCTTTAGCGAGAAAAAATCAGATTGAATATGCAAATTTTTTAGGCGGTGGGGTTTATAACAAATTTATTCCGGCTGCCGTAAATTATGTTGCACAAAGATTTGAATTCTTAACTGCATATACACCTTACCAACCTGAAATTTCTCAAGGAACTTTGCAGATAATTTATGAATATCAAACAATGATTTCTCGACTTACCGGCATGGATATTGCGAATGCTTCTATGTATGATGGTGGTTCTGCTTGTGCTGAAGCTATTTTGATGGCACACAGAATAGCTAGAGGAAAGAAAAATAAAGCACTTGTTTCAAACAGATTAAATCCTGAATATAAAGAAGTTGTTAAAACTTATCTATGGGCACAAAATATTGAATTAGAATTGTTTGAAGAACTTCCAGAGTCAGTTTCTGATTGTTGCTGTGTATTAATCCAAAATCCGGATTATTATGGAGAAATTTCAGAAATCAAAAAGCTTGATACAACTTCAATTGTGTGTGCGAATTTGAGTTCGTTGGCTGTTTTAGAACCTCCAAGAGAAGCTGATATCGTGGTTGGTGATATTCAACCATTGGGTATCCCAATGAATTTTGGAGGACCTCATGCCGGATTTATGGCTTGCAAAGAAGCTTATATGCGTCAATTACCTGGACGTTTAGTTGGTAAAACCGTTGATAAAGATAGTAAAGATGCTTATACATTGACTATACAAACTCGTGAACAACATATTAAGAGAGAAAAAGCGACAAGTAATATTTGTTCAAATCAATCGTTAATTGCTTTATCAGCAACATTGTATTTGAGTTTGGTAGGAGAAGCCGGATTTAAACAAACTTCAATAATGTCTGCTAATATAGCACATGCGTTGTCAAAAATGTTAGCAGGTCGTGGTATCAAAACATTGAATAAAAATTTCTTTAATGAATTTGTTATCGAAGTCCAAAATTCTGATGAATTTCTTGCAAATTTAAAAAATGAAAGAATTTTAGGCGGTATAAAACTTGATGATACGAAAGTTTTGGTTTGTACTACTGAAATGAATACAGAAGAAGAAATTTTGGATTATATTAATGCTATTTAAAGGTAAATAATAAGTTAGGAGTTTAAATGGAAAGATTTATTGGTTTAATAGGTATAGTCGTAATATTTTTGATTTGTTATGGACTATCAAATAATAGAAAGGCTATCAACTATAAAACTGTTGGCATGGGTTTCTTGTTACAAGTACTCCTAGCTGTTTTTATTTTTAAAGTTCCTCTTGGGCAAAAAATGTTCTTATTAATCGGTGAATTTATTCGTAAAATTCTTGAATTTGCGTACGAAGGAGGATCTTTTGTTTTTGGTCCTCTAATGAATAATAGCAGGCTTGCTGAGTTGTTTGGTAACAATTATAGTATTTTTGCTTTGCAATTAATTTGTTCAAGTATATTTATGATGGTTCTTGTTAATATACTTTATTATTATGGAATTATGCAAAGAGTTGTTGCAGTTCTTGGTAAAGCAATGAATAAATTTATGCATGTATCAGGTGCAGAAGCTCTTTCAAACGTAGCAAGTGCATTTGTTGGACAAATTGTTGCTCAAATAATGATAAAACCTTATTTGGAAAAGTTAACTCGTTCAGAGTTACTTGCTTCAATGGCTGGTTCAATGGCATGTATTTCCGGTGCAATTATGCCTATTTATATTGGAATGGGTATTCCAGCTCATTATTTGCTTGCATCTTGTATTATGGCAGCTCCTGGTGCTCTTATTTTGACAAAAATTGTTTATCCTGAGACAGGTGAACCTGAAACACGTGATAATATTCGTATATCAAGAAGAAAACCTTTTACAAATGTTTTTGACGGTATTTCAAGTGGCGCATCAGAAGGTATGAAAGTTGCGATTAATGTTTCTGCTATGATTGTTGCATTAGTAGCGTTGGTTGCTTTTATTGATTGGATTCTAGGTTTGACCGGAGGATTTTTATATAACAATATTCCGGGGTGTTCACATTTTGCTTGTTTATCTCATTTATCATTAAAACTTATTTTGGGTAAAATTTTCTCAGTATTTGCGATTATACTGGGTGTACCTCTTCACGATGCATCAACAGTTGGTGCTTTAATGGGTACAAAATTAGTTTTAAACGAAATGGTTGCGTATGTTCAATTAGCGCCTTTGAAAGCGGTTATTGACCCTAAGAGCTTTATGATAGCAAGTTTTGCACTTTGTTCTTTTGGTAACTTTGGTTCAATCGCTATACAAATTGGTGGTATTGGTGAGTTAGCACCAAATCAAAGAAAAAACTTAGCTAGATTAGGTTTAAGAGCTTTAATCTGTGGTACATTAAGCTGTTATCTTTCTGCCGCTATAGTTGGAGTTTTGCTCTAGTTCGTAAGCTTCTTTTTCTGCGGTTAAGATTATTTGCTTTAGGTTTGATATTTTATCTAAAGCTAAAGTTAGCATATTTATGTAATTGTTTCGTTCAGCACTTAAAATATTTTTGTGCTCACCGGAAAGCTCATAATATATAGATGTAAATTCTTTGTCTAAACAGGACTCTTTTGTTAATTTAATAATACTCTCAAGCGTAAATAGTTCATTAAAAGAATTTTCGATACTGGCAACAATCTTTTTCATAAATATCTCCTTCGCTATCAATTAATAAGAATACATATTATAAGTATAGCAAGAGCGAGAAAAAAGTTGTTAATGTATTTTCCAATTTACAATTATTTACATGCCAAAAATGCATTAAGATAATTGATTAATTCGTTAAACGCTACGTCATTTGGGGTTTTTAAGCGGTTTTTGAGATATTCATCAATTGTTGATAAAATTTCTAAAAAAGTCGCTTCTGTTATATTATTATCGCAGTAATCTTCATAAATACTTAATAGATAAGCATAAGTGTCTTCACCGTTATGCATCTTAATTTTAACCAAAGCTGCTCTAAAACTATCGTTGTCAAAGCTTACGTTCAAAATATCTCTGTATAGCCTTGCAGAACGAGCCATTTTTGACATCAAAGCATCTTCTGACATATATTGCAACATTGTTTCAAAATAATTGACAAAAATCTCATAAAGTCTATGTTTATTAAATTCTTTAAAATTGAACTTTGTAACAAAATAATCTTTGAAAAATTGAATTATGTCAGTTTCATTATTGTTGTAAATTTGCCTAAAACTATTCCATTGCTCTTTTAAACCTAATGAAGCTAAATAGTCTTCAACTAAGTGTAATTGATTAATTCTAGGATTATTTTTGTTTAAATTATAATAAAGATCTCTTTTTGAAACTTTGTCTGTATCAACAATATAAACAGTAATCTTGCCAAGCATATTAAAAATATTTGCAGCTTGAAGTTTTTCTTCTTTTATTTGTGACCAAAAATTGTGCAATAAGATAAATAACGGAGAGTTCTTTTCTTTTCCTGATAAACGATCTCCAAACAGAATTTTATCATAAATAATTTGTTGTTCAGCTGGAAGTCTTAATTTAGATTTTTCTCCGTCTAATAAATATTTAGAACGAATTGTGTGAATTGCTTTGTCATTTTTTGCAGAAGTCTTTTTGTAACACTCACAAACTGCGTGCAATAACAATGATAACGAAATAAGCCTGTTTACACCGTCAATAATTGTATATTGACCTATGTTCCTTTGATAAAGATACATAATACCTAAGTCAATTTTTTTAGTAAAATCGGCATCTTCAGTTAATAAATCCAAAAAATTAACAAGCTCACTGTCGCACACTGCATAATCTAAAGTGTACACATTTCTCGCTTTATTTAAAAATTCCAGTAGATTTACTATTTCCATTAATTCTCTGCTAAAACAAAACCACCTGAAGGTACATTTCTTAATTTGTCACCTTCAATTTTTGCTCTCAAGTTTTTAATATATTTATATACATAATCTCTAGGTAATTCAAGTAGTTCAGCCAAATCCTTTGCAAAAACCGTTTTACCTACATTATTTAAGAAATATTCGAATACTAATTGTTCTCTGTCAGTAAGTGATTTCTTTAGAACAATATTAATATCAGTATTCTTCGATGAAAGTTCTTCTACCTTTTCAAGAACAGTTTCACTTGATTGTTTTTTAGTTTTTATATCTTTTTCCAATGTCTTATTAACAATATCTTTTAAAACATCATCTTTCTTTTGAGGAACAAAAGTCTGAACAGGCTTTGCGTCTTTTTGTAAATCCATTTTTCCAATAGAAAATGGCGTATGCGAAATTTGACGTTCACGTTTAAATGCACGCTCTGCAATTGCAGAAAAACCGTCACTTGTATTTGTATTTGTAGTAGAAGACGTGCCTTTTGACATAACAATATCAACTACATCATTAGTTGGCTTGCTCTCTTCTACACTTTTTCCTAATCTAGCTGCAAACTCTTCCAGCGTAATTTTTTCCAAAGAACTTCTCCATTGTCTTATCTCTTCCTTTGTCAAATAATTAGGCATCAAACTTCTCCTATATTAACCTGTGATAGTCTTAATTCCTCTTACGGATTTCTCTTTTCTATAATGTAACATAAAACATTTGAAATTAGTTAAAATGTTTCACGATGTAAAGATTTTTTTTACAATTAAAAATCTTGTACAATTCTTCCCGGCAAATGGTTCTGTTGAATAGTATACAAGAGCCCTTCAGCACTTTGTTTGTTTTTAAAAATGCCCACTTGAAGAGTGTAATTATTTGAACCAATACACTTAACAATCGGACTTAGATTAGAACCACTTTCAATAATAATATCTTTTGCAACTTTTGCTTGTTCTGCTGATGTATATGTACCGATAAATACTTTATAAACAGGGTCTGCAGCAGGAACTTGCGGTTGCACTTCAATGTTTAAATTTTCTGTTTGTGGTTCAGAAGTTACAACATCAGAAACAACCGGTTCATCTTCAGCATTTTTCATTAAATCAGAAAAATTTTTACCTTGGTCTTCATCTTGTATCATAGCAAGTCTACCGTCAACAATCTTTTTCATTTCATCAACGTTATCATATTCTACTTCTTCCTTATCTCCTCCAATTGAAACATCAACTGCTGGTGATAGTGTTTTTATCAAAAAAGTGAATACCAATAACATCCCAAAGAACGAGATTACAAAAATCTTTAATAAGCCGTAATCTTTAGTTGCGTTTTTCTTCATATATTTTTTGTAGCCGGCAGCCATAATTAAACCCCTCTGACTTTTGAAGATGCTAACACAATATCATCTAGCTCTTCGGAGTATCTTTTCATTACTTCTACAGCAAATTCTTCAATATTATCAATTCCAAGTTCGCTTTTTAATCCGGAAGCTTTTACAGGAGCTCCTTCGGACAAAATATTTAAACCTGTATGAATTAGAACAGAAGTTATAGATTTTGTTGCAATAGAAACTGATAATTTTCTACCATCAATCATTAAATCATCACCATTTCTAACAACAAAAACACCTTTTTCTTCTAATAATTCTTTAATTATAGTTATTAGTAAGCGTTGTCTTAAAACTCCTTCAACGAGTCCAATACCAAACTGTTCAGATATAAAACTTAGCATAAGTTTGCTATAAATAGGCTCCTTATTAATAACATCTTCAATATCAACCATTTCGGTTAAATCAACTTTGCATTCACCAATAAAAGCAACTATAGAATCCCCTTGAATATTAAAATTCTTATAAATCCAATGAGGTGCAAGTTGTGAACCTATGTATTTAATTTCATCTTTTATAAATTTAGTCTTCATTCTCTTCAAATAATAATTTAATATACTCCGTGCAGTTATTAGCTTTTAAAGCTCGTTTTAGGTATTTGCAGGACTCACATTTGCCACAATGTTTTACTCCCGAATTATAACAGCTCCTCACCAACTCTAAAGGCATTTTATCCTTAACTGCAATTCTTACTATATCATCCTTGGAATAATTAATCAAGGGGGCAACGACCGTTGGATGAACAAGTGTAGATGTTTTAAACAGTTCAGTTGCCTGTGCTCTAAACTCTTCTGTATTATCTAGAAAAGTTCCGGCTTCTTCTTTGTTAGCTCCATATAAAATATGTTCAAAACCGAATGAATCACAGAAACTTGCAGCAATATTTAAAAACAAAGCGTTTCTGTTTGGTACCCATACAGATTCAGCGCTTGTTTTTGTGTGTAAATCTTCACTTGGAATATCTGATTGTGAAACCAATGCAGTTTTTGTAATTTCTTTGAGCCAATCCAATTTTATAATTTTATGTTCAATTCCATAGTATTTACAAATATTCGCAGAGGTTGTAATTTCTTGTTCAACTGACTTTTGTCCATAATCAAAAGTTAATGCTAATTTTACATTATAATTAGTGTATTTTTTTGAAAATCCTAACGCTACAAGAGAATCTAACCCTCCCGATAGTAAAATTATTGAACCGTTACTCATCTTCTTCCTCATATTCGTTTATCAATTCTTGAGCTTCGTTCTTTACAAATTCGCTATAGATAGGAAGTTCAAGTACTTCGTCCAATATATCTCTTCCGCAAAGGTTGTATAATGCTATGAGTGCATTTTTCTTAACTTCATCGTCATCATCATTCAAGCACGGTTTGATAAGTTCAACAGAGTTTTCATCGTCACTGTTCATAATTGCTTCAATTGCATTTATTCTAACCATTGGAGATGAATCCATTAATGAATTTTTTAAAGCTTTCAAAACCTTTTTGTTATTAGTGTTTAGTTTTCCCAATGCTTCAACAATTTTTTCTTTCAAAAAAGTAAATTTATCCAAAAATCCTTGTTTCGCTTCTAAAATAGACACTAACGGGTCAATTGCCGTTGTATCACCTAATAACCCCAATGCAAAAGTTGCAGATTCTTTTAGATAAACAGATTTTTCTTCTTCGTCTTCAACTAAATCAATAAGTGGTTTGACTGCGTACTTATCACCAATTCTGCCTAAAGCATCCGCACAAGCCAAACGAACTCTGTAATGTTCATTTTTGTTGTTTAAGCAAGCTAAAAATGTTGTAACTGTTGAAGTATCCTTGTAGTTAGCAATTGCTTTTGCACACATTATGCGAACATTTACCAAGCTGTCTTCATCATCAGAATTAACTCCAAGCGTTAACATATCGAGTAATATATTCATTGTTGAAACTGCTCTGTGTGCATCCGTAAATTTTATCACTTGAACTAAAATTTCAGGTTCAGTAATATTGGTTAAAAAATAGTTGTAAATATTTATCAAATCCGTTGAATCATAGAATTCTTCTAAATTAGCAATATTTTTGACAACATCTTGAGCGGAAGACTTTCCGACTCCGCATCTCTCCATTATTGCAACATAATCCAACGTTTCATTATCCACAAAATAAGAGTACAATAAACAACTCTTTTTATCAACAAAAACTTACCAAATTGTATTAGATATAAGTAATTCTTGAGAGTGATTTTTTCTTAAATCAATTGCAGAGATACTTTTTTTATGTTAGAATATACGCTAAAGAAATGTAGTTTAACTGTAACAATTCCACCGAAAGGTGTTTTCATATATAACAAATAGTGTGTAACTTATAATATAGGAGGAAACGAAAATGAGCGTTACCGTATGTGAAGTAAAAAAGACAGTTAAGTCTGCGTTTAATGATGAATTTGAGAATTATCTTAAAAAACAACAAGTCAAAACAACTTTTAATGGTACAGAATTAGAATCCTTCTCATGGTACAAAAAAGCGTTAGGCTTGGTTTAATATAAGAAACAATTACAACAAAAAAAACAAAAACCCTGAAAATAAACTAACTATTTCAGGGTTTTTATTTGCTTATTTTACCAAACAACTTTTTCTATTAATTCAATTTCGTAGCCGTCAGGATCGTTTAGAAATGCTATTTTGCTTCCTTTGCCATTCAAATCAAATGGTTCATACAAGTACTCATAGCCAAGTTTTGCAATTTTAACGGTAAAATCATCAAGTGATTCAACTTCAAATGCCAAATGTCCAAATCCGGTTCCCATTTGATATCCACCTTCTGGTGTTTCATCATTATAAGTTAACTCCAGTTGACAAGTTTTTTCTTTATCGTTCAAGAAATACAACCAACAATCATCCAGTCTTTTTTTATGATCAAGTTCCATATCAAGAACTTCTGTGTAAAATTTTAAAGATGCATCAATATCTTTAACTCTAATCATTGTGTGTAAAAATTTCATAATTCCCTCCGTGTACTAATAATACTATATAGCATAATCTTCTTTCAAGTACTCTTTGACCAAATTTATGGGAATGGCAAAACCAATACCAATGTTTGAAATATTATTATCCGGATTATATATTGCCTGATTAATTCCTATTATTTCACCACGCTTATTTAATAATGGACCTCCTGATGAGCCGGGGTTAATTGCAGCATCAGTCTGAATTCTGTTCTTTGAATAATCAATTCTGGATATAATTCCTTGCGTTAGAGTACCATTAAATCCAAATGGGTTTCCAATCGCAAGAACTTTTTGTCCAACTTTAATTTTTTCTGAATTTCCAAGCTTAACTGTTTTTAATTCATAAGAAGTATTTATTTTTAATAGTGCAATATCTTTATTTTCACCGAATTTCTTTACAACTTTTGCTGTATAATTCTGTCCATTTGACATTGTTACAACTACACTTTCGCTTTCAATAACATGTGCACTGGTTAAAATTAACCCGCTTTTATCAATAATACAACCTGTACCGCAAGATAAACCGTCAGATATTTGAGAATCAACGCAGACAATTGCAGGATTTATTTTTTTATACAAACTTACAACCGCTTGTTCGTCCCTATCAAAAGCAAAAGTTGGCAAACTTAATAACAAAAATAAAACAGTAATAATAATTTTTTTCATAATAGAATAATTGGTGATTTTGTTACTGTTTGCAATTAGCCCATCAGATAAATTAATTGTATAAAAAAACGACCCCTAAAAGGAGTCGTTTTAATTTTTAATTTATTCTTTGGAACATATAACCTATTCCACGAGCCGTTAATATCAACTCCGGATTTGTCGGATCTGCTTCCAATTTAGAACGCAATCTTGAAATATGAACATCTACTACACGAGTATCAATTCTATGATCTGCAGGATATGACCAAACATGTTGCAAAATTTCGTTTCTTGAATATGCTTGACCTGAATTGTTTACCAATAATTCTAACAAACTGAATTCCATACCGGTCAATCTGATACGCTCATTTTTTCTATAAACTTGTCTTCTAGCTGTATCAATTTTTATACAACCAGTAGTAATAACGTTTTTAGCAGATTTGCCGGACACAGGTGCTGCGCCAGCTGCTGAACTTGCAGGAATAATAACATCTTTTGAAATAGTTCTTCTTAAAACCGCCTTTACTCTTGCTTCTAATTCTTTTGGACTGAATGGTTTTATAACATAATCATCAGCACCCAACTCTAATCCTGTAATTCTTTCTGAAACATCACCTAACGCCGTTAAAATTATAATCGGAACATCAGAGGTTCTTCTAATTTCTCTTGTTACACCATAACCGTCCATTTTAGGCATCATGACATCTAAAACAACCAAATCAGGATTTGTTTTGTTAAACACATCAACAGCTTCTTCGCCGTCTTCTGCTACAACAACGTCATAACCTACCATTTTTAGACGAGTTTCAAGGATTCTACGAATACTGGCTTCATCATCAGCTACTAATATCTTCTGACGAACTTCACCTTCATTCAACTCTTCTTGTAATTCTTCATTTTCCGCCATGCTACCACCCTTTAAATCATGTTACATTTCTTTGAATTTCTTAATATTTATATATATATCTTAATAGAAGTTAAAGAATTTTGCAAGTGTTTTATAATATTTTGTCGATTTATACGAATTTGCTGCTAATTGTAGTTCTTTAAAAACTCAAGATTATCGCAAAAATACTTGACACTACAATTCTGGTTATGGTACAAATAGAGTGTAAATAGTATTAGATAGGTTAATCGTATCCAAACGGCAGATAATATAAAGATTTATCTCCTACGATTCCTCAAAAAGAAAGGAAATACAATGTACGCAATAGTCGAAACAGGTGGTAAACAATACCAAGTTGAAGAAGGACGTTATGTTGACGTTGAATTATTAGGCGAAGAAAAAGATGCAAAGGTTGTTTTTGATAAAGTTGTTATGATTGTTAATGGCAAAAAATCAAAAGTTGGACAACCATATGTTGAAAAAGCAACTGTAGAAGGTACTGTTGTAAAAACTGATAGAGCAAAGAAAATTATTGTTTACAAACAAAGACCTAAAAAAGGTTACAGAAGAAAATATGGTCACAGACAAGGTTTTGCTCGTGTAATGATTAACAAAATAAGAACAACAGCTTCAAAAGCTAAAGCAGAAGCAGAAACTACAGAAGCATAGTAACAAACTCAAGTCCGTTTGCGGATAAGAGTTGCAGTTATTGACTCGGAATAATAAAATCTAATAAACAAACCGAGGTCAGCTAAACAAAGATTATTAAAAAAGGAGAATAAAAATGGCACATAAGAAAGGTATGGGTTCCACCCGTAACGGTCGTGATTCAGAAGCGAAGCGTTTAGGTGTGAAGAAATTCGGCGGTGAAATCGTTAAAGCCGGCAATATAATTGTTCGTCAAAGAGGAACAAAAGTTCATCCAGGAAACAATGTAGGAATTGGTTCTGATGATACTTTATTCGCTTTAATTGATGGAAAAGTTCAATTTGAATCACACAGACGTGACAGAAAACAAGTTTCTGTATACGCTGTATAATGAATTTGATAACAAATAAAAAACTCACCTGTAATAGGTGAGTTTTTTTATTTACTGATTTTAAAGTATTTTTTAATTGCTTTTTTATCAAATTTATTAACAAATCGTAATTCTTGTGCCGACAAAAGAAACTCACCGTGCTGTATAAAAAACACTATTAAACATAATTATCACAGATAATTGTTAGAATTTATTTATAACGCTTGAACAATCACTCTAATGCTATCACAAGTAATCTTATGTAACGCAAATTCTTTATGTTCAGATGTTAATTTATTTTTTTCTTTAAGAAGTGTTAAAACCTTTAATATCAAGGTTTGATTTGTACTATCAATCAAGGTTTCAAGCTCTTCAACTTCATCAACATAATTTAGAGCGAAGAAAACAAAATCACTGTCTTCATAAAGTTCATCGTAAAACAAGCTTTTTAGTTGATGAGTATTAATTCCTTTAAGATAATCGTTAATCGCTTTTGCTTCATCTTTTGTGTTCTTATCACAATCAAACAAATACTCATCATTTGAAAGTAGTTCTTCAAATTTTTCTTTTGCGAGTCTTAATACAACTGCTGTTGAGCTTGTAAGCGGTAATTTTTTAAAAATTTCATACAACCCGAAATCACAAATTGAAGCTGGTGAAATAATATCCGGAATTGCATTTATAATATTACACAAAACTAAGCAAGCAGCTTCTAAATCTCTTTCAATCAACTCTTCAAGAGGGATTAAATATGAGATTTCAGCTGCAATATTTTCTGACAAAGAAGATTTTTTCATCACTTCAAAAATCTTTTCGAAAGCATCTTTTGCTTGATAAATTACCAAGAATTTTATGGCATCGTATTGAACAAACTCATCATCACTTTCCAACCCTGCTAGCGCTTCAAATTTTGAAATATCATCATTTAAGATTGACAATAATTCTATTGAGTTCATTGAAAGAGGTTCAAATTCAGACTTAGCTTCCTGTCTTATTTGTGGAAGTAATTCTCTTGCCATATCAGGAACGAATGTAAAATACTTAACAATATATGCTTTTTGAGCATCAGAGCCATTGTTGAAAATTTCTTTTAGTTCTTCATATATTTCTTGAGAACCAAACGAGTTCAAAACACTTGCAATCATTGTGTCATAACTTGCTGAATAATATTCAAGAAAATTTAATAAATTTTTATAATTATCTTTATTGCAAGCTGATTGAATACGTTTTGCGACATTGCTTTTTATAAAATCAAACAAAAAATCATCTTGCTTAACCAAATTAGCAAACAACTCTTTATCAGAATTATTCACAAGATTTTTTGCGACAACTTCATACTCAGAAGGGTTTTTCCCTGTGAGTTTTTTTATTAAATCCATAATACAATTCCTAAAGCTTTAATCCGTTACTTACTACAAAGGGTTAATTATACGTACCCCTAGTCTAGATAAAATACTGTAACAACTTTATGATTTTCTTCTGCATAATCAACCGCAGTATGTAATGTACGGCTTGTATGTGACAAGAAACAAATAAGTTGGTTACAATCATCAATAATTTCTCTGTTACATACACGAGAAGCATCAGCCAAAGTCATCATAGCTCTATCAGAGTGTTCAACGATATTTGGAACACCAATTAATTGGTCTTGAACATCAGAAGGTTGTTGTCCAATTGTTTGAGGTAAAATAACCTTTAATTTATCAGGATTTGATTTCATTGCACCTCTGATAGCTGCTGCGTTAGTACCACAAGAACCACCTGATGTAATAATTGTGTTACCTTGCATAACAAGAGCTGTTGCAAGAGTTTCAATCATTTGCTGGTGAGTGATAGCTAAGTTACGAGAACCAATGATTGCAATTCTTTTCGCCGGTTGTTTTATTGTTGCAAGTTCCATAGCTAATTCATCAACCGAATCCGGATTATGCTCAGCAACATCTAAATCACCCATAGGAACCATTATTGAGGGTTGTTTCTGTTCATCATCCATAGAATTTAAAATTTCAATCATTGTACCACCTTTATTAATTGCAAATATTACTTATTTTGTGTATGCTTATCTATATTAGCATAAAATTACGCATTTGGGAATAGGGGAATGGAAAATATTTTACAAACACTAAACGCCGAACAGCAAGATGCTGCAAAAACTACCGAAGGAGCTTTATTAATACTGGCAGGAGCCGGCAGTGGTAAGACAAGAGTTTTAACAACTCGTATAGCGTATATGATACAACAAGGCGCAATAGCTGGTAAAATTCTTGCTGTAACTTTTACCAACAAGGCAGCTAGAGAAATGAAAGAACGTCTTTCTTCTATATTGGGTGAAAATGTTGTGAAATATATGTGGGTAGGTACATTCCACAGTATTTGCGGACGGATTTTAAGGCAAGATATTGAAAACTATCAATTCCCGTCAGGCAAAAAGCTCGATAAGAATTTTACAATCTATGATGAAACAGACTCTTTAGCGGTAATAAAACAAGCTGTCAAAAAACTTAATTTGGATGACAAAATTTATGCTCCAAAATTAATAAAGACAGTGATTTCAAATGCTAAAAACAAAATGCAAGATGCATATACTTTTGCAACATTTGCACGTGATTTTAAATCACAAAATATAGCGAAAGTTTTTGAAGCATATGAAAATGCACTTAACAACAATAATGCAATAGATTTTGACGACATGCTCATGCTTGCTGTTAAACTTTTGGAACAAAATCCTGAAGTTAGAAAAAAATATTATGATAAATTCCAACATATTATGGTTGATGAGTACCAAGATACAAACCAAGCTCAATACCAATTGGTTAATGCGTTATACACAAACATGGACTCATTTATTCCGCAAGAACGCTCACTTTGCGTAGTGGGTGATGTTGACCAATCAATTTATAGTTGGCGTGGCGCTGATTTTAGAATTATCATGAATTTCCAAAAAGATTTTCCTGATGCTAAAATCGTAAAACTTGAACAAAATTATCGTTCAACCGCAAATATTCTTAATGCCGCAAACGCAGTTATTGAGAACAACCAAGAGCGTGTTGATAAGGTTCTTTACTCTCAAAAAGGTGACGGAGAAAAAATTACATATTATGAAGCTCAAGATGAAGCAGATGAGGCCAATTATATTGTAAAAACAATTACTTCAACATCCGATAATTACAATCAGTTCTCAATTTTATACAGAACAAATGCTCAGTCACGTGCATTAGAAGAAGCTCTTATTGCTGCCGGAGTTCCTTATAGAATATATGGTGGTCTTAAATTCTATGACCGTAAAGAAATTAAGGATGCAATTGCTTATTTAAAATTAATACATAACGTTGACGATTCACAATCTTTGCGTAGAATAATTAATGTTCCGAAGCGTGCTATCGGTGAAACAACTTTAAAACATTTACAAGAATATGCTGATCAAAATGATATGAGTTTATTCTCTGCTATTTTAGATGTTGATAACATTTCAACAATAAAATCCGGCACAGCTACCAAGTTAAAAGATTTTTCAACTCTTGTGATGAAATTCCAAGAAGCTCAGTCTAAATATCAATTGCCTGAGTTTTTGAGTTTAATTTTGGAAAGAAGCGGGTATCTAAGAGAACTACAAGCATCTGGTACAGATGAAGACCAAACAAGAATAGAAAACTTGCAGGAACTTGTAAACGTAGCAAACGAGTTTGAACCGGAAGAACAAGACAACGTACTAGGCGAATTCTTGACTCAGGTATCTTTGGTATCCGATATTGATGGAATGGAAGAAATTGCCAATAATGTTACTCTGATGACTTTACATGCCTCTAAAGGTTTGGAATTTCCTATTGTATTTTTGGCTGGATGCGACCAAGGAATATTCCCTTCTGCAAGAACAATGAACATAATGTCAGAATTGGAAGAAGAACGTCGACTTATGTACGTAGGGATTACTCGTGCAGAAACAAAATTGTATTTGACAACCGCAAAAAGACGTCAAATGTGGGGTGAATACAAATATTATTCACCTAGCCAATTTATAGAAGAAATACCGCAACATCTTTTAGAAGTTCAAGAATCAAGCGGATATTCTGAACATAGAAGCACATTTACAAGCGCTGTTAAGTCACGTGCAAATTCGCTATCTCCTCGTGATGGAGCAAGGAGTCAATCTCGTTCAAATGTAACATCAGATGGCTATGTGAAACCTGTTACAAGTTTTGGTTCGAATTTTGGACAACCAAAATCAAGTATTGCATCAAATTCAACCGGTTTTGGCAAGAACTTTGTAGCTCCAAATACTAACAAAACAACAAATGTGGTAAAACGCACTCCAAATAAAGCTTTTGTAAATAAAAATCCGATTAACAAACAAAAAGAAGAAGAAAAAATAAAAGCTTTCTTTGAAAACAATATTATGAAGCAAAGACTTGAAGAGCGAAAAAAAGAACAAGCTCGTCAAGCAGAAGAACAGGCAAAAGCTGAAGAACTAAAGAATACTGCTACTCAATATTATTTTAATGTAGGCGAGCGAGTATTTCACGAAAAGCTCGGTATTGGTCATATAACCGATGTTATACAAATTGGCGAAAGCACAATGTATACAATAGATTTTGGCAAATTGGGCAAAAAAGCAATGGATGCTGCGTATGCTCATTTAAAGAAATTCTAAGATAAACTAAGTTTTGTTGTTTTAACCATTGTAAAATATGCAACCTTCACTTAAGAAAATGTTGCATATTTTATAAAACTTTTGGTTGACTATAATCTGCTAAATTCTTCGATTAGAACAAATCACCGTCAGAAAAGAAACTATCTGATGTAAAGTCATCGGCTGCAAAACTATCCGAAGAATAAGTGTCTGAACTAAAATAGCCGTTTTCATTACTCATATAATCATTATTAAAGCTATCATTATAACCAAAATTATTATCAGATTCATTATTTATCAAATCTGTAGCAATTACACTTGCCATTAATAAATCTTCATCTTCTTTTTGTTTTCTTCTTTTCTCTTCTTGTTCTTTTTGCGCTTCTACCCAATTGTCTGTAACAAGTTCAACTTCATTATTTTGAATTGGTTCAAAGAGTTCATTATTCAATGTCGTTTCTTCTGTTGACGCATTATTACATAATCCAAAACCAACTACTCCAGCTGCAGAGGCAGCACCCAATTTCCCAATATTTGATTCAGATTTATCCTTTAATGGGGCTTTTTTATCTGCGACAGTATTTGAAGACACCTCAGTATCAACCGTAGGTTTCTGTTCCTGTTTTGCTTTTGTTTTTTGTTCAGATTCAACTTTTACTTTCGGCTCAGTATTTGTTTTCGGAGTATTCTTTGCCTTAGTTATAGTTTTTCCTTTTTGTTCCGGCTTTTGTTCAGGTGTTCCTTGCAACTTAGACTCAGATTCTCCTTTGGAATCAGCCGTTTTCTGAGTTTTTGGTTCCGGTTTTGCTTTTGTTCCTTCAGTACCCTTTTTTACACTTTCTTCTGCTTTACTAGCAGCGTTTCCTGTATTCGGTTTTGCACCTTCTGCGCTTTCTTTAGCAGCAGTTTCTGCCTTGCTGAATATTCTCTTTAAGTATTTACCATGATTAAAAATTCCATCTGCTGCAGCTGCAAGTCCTAATGCAACAACCATACCGATTGCAATATTTCTTACTGTATGGTTTTCTTTTTCAAAAGAATCATTTTCAGGATTTTTTTCTAGAGAATTTGACTCATTTCCTTTAAAATTTGGTGTTGTCGTTGTGTTTGTTTCGATATCTTGCTTAATTGGAACAGCTCCTTTAAAATTTACAGGATTAATCATTTAGTATGCCTTTCATTTTTATAACCTAATTGCTATTATTAAACCCGTTAAATTTAAAAATTTGCTATACTGTGATGCACTAATATCACCAAAAACATTATTACAACTATATTTGCACCGATTGTAACAATTTTTCAATTTGCTTAACAATTGGGGTTTCGTGAGTCGTGAATCGTGAGCCGTGAATCGGGGGTTAAGTAATTGAATGGTATCTACAGGATGTTCCTCCCCAAAGGGGGAGGTTAGGTGGGGTACAGTTTTCGAAGTGATTAAGTGACTAAGTGTTTACGGGAGTTCCTCCCCTAAGGGGGAGCGGATTTTCGGTAGGGCGACGACCGAAGGTCTAGCCCGTAAGGTGTCGGTCGGACGTTACTCCGTCGACACCCCGAATAATCCAAGACAGGTTAGGAGGGGTACGGTCTTTGAAGTGAATCGTGATTCGTGATTAACGTAATTTTATATACTGGATTGCCACGAAAATCTGACGATTTTCTCGCAATGACGTACAGCCAGTAGCTTTGCGCCCTGTCATTGCGAACGAAGTGAAGCAATCCATTTCTTTATCGTGAGCC